>NZ_JAGOLP010000097.1 GCF_017994015.1 Ferrovibrio sp.
CCTGCGGGTCTAGCTGGTGTGCTTCGCCATATACAAAATCGCCCTCGGGATGCTGTTCGACCAGCGCCGCAACCTTGCGGAAAGCGTCAGGATAATAAATGTCATCGGAATTCAGCCAGGCGATGATGTCACCGCGGGCGTTTCTCAAGCCCTGGTTCACGGCATCTGCCTGGCCGCCATCGCGCTCGCTTTTGAAACGCAGCCGGTCCTGGTAGCGGGTCAGAATCGATACCGTCTTATCGCTGCTGCCACCGTCAAAAACGTTATAGTCAAAATCCACCCCTTGCTGACCAAGCACACTCTGGATGGTGCGCTCAATGTATTGGCCTTGATTATAAGAGGGGGTGATCACACTAAAACGCAGCATCAACGCTTTCCTGGATGACGGCATGATGAGGCATTCATATCAGATTCAGCCCCTGGAATGCACCTGGGCGGGTGGTTAATTCCGCCAATACAGCCAAAAATCTCCTGATAAAATGCTAATAGTTATGGAGCTTAACCAAACAGGAGTTGTAATTTATTGTATTCCAAGGCCAAAGCCATAGCAGACTTGGAGCATGGATTGGGGCCTCATGGCTTGCGGCACTTCACTTGCCTGGGCTGGCGGAATCCGCTATCCACTATTTGCGTAAAGCATATATTCCGAAATGAA
The DNA here is from genome assembly GCF_017994015.1 of Ferrovibrio sp. Classification (GTDB taxonomy): domain Bacteria; phylum Pseudomonadota; class Alphaproteobacteria; order Ferrovibrionales; family Ferrovibrionaceae; genus Ferrovibrio. The sequence continues at coordinate 656 of NZ_JAGOLP010000097.1, forward strand.
CAGGGGGTGTGTGCCGTATTAATTGGGGGAGGCTATGGTATTCAGTTCTGCCATATTCTTGTTTGTATTTTTTCCGATATTTCTTTTGTTTTATTTCCTGGCGCCGGGAATTGTATTGCGCAACGCCGTTGCGGTTATTTTCAGTGTTTTCTTCTTTGCCTGGGGCGACCCGTTTTTCGTTGGCGTAGTGATTGCCGGCACCATCCTCGACCATCTGGTCATCAAACATGTGCTGGTTCAGCCGGCAATGTCACGTATCGTAAAACTCTGGGCGCTGGGCCTGACAATCGGCCTGAATGTGGCGGCCCTGGCCTTCTTCAAATATTCCAATTTCGCCATCGACCAGTTGCAGTGGCTGCTTGGGCCGGCGCATTTCACCAAGCCGGATTGGTATGGCGTTGCGCTGCCGCTGGGCATTTCCTTCATTGTCTTCCACAAGATCAGCTTTCTGGTTGATATCTACAAGAATCGCAATGAACCACCCCGCTCATTGCTCGAATCCCTGCTCTACATCATGTTCTTCCCGCAGCTTGTTGCCGGGCCGATCGTGCGTTTCAACGATGTTGGCGCACAGCTTGCGGCGCGCAGCCACAGCACGGATGATTTTCTGCAAGGTTTCACCCGCTTCGTGCGTGGGCTGGCGCGTAAACTGCTGATTGCTGATCCCGCCGGTCGCATCGCGGATGCGGTCTTTGCCCTGCCGCCGGAAGCCATGCCGGTGCATTACGCCTGGATCGGCGCCATTGCCTATACAGTGCAGATCTATTTCGATTTTTGCGGCTATTCCGACATGGCTATTGGCATGGCGCGAATCTGCGGCATCCGTTTTCCGGAGAATTTCAACCAACCCTACCAGGCGCGCAGCATTACCGAATTCTGGCAGCGCTGGCACATATCGCTCTCCACCTGGATGCGGGTTTATCTTTATATCCCGCTGGGTGGCAATCGCCTGCCGGAATGGCGCGTGTATCTCAATCTCTGGATCGTTTTCCTGATTTCAGGTCTGTGGCATGGCGCTGCCTGGACTTTTATTCTCTGGGGCGCGTATTACGGCTTCTTCCTCACACTGGAGCGTTTTGCGCAGCATCGTGGCTGGCAGCTGCCGGTGCCTGATTTTGTCCGGCAGGCGATCACATTGCTGATTGTGGTGATGGGATGGGTGCTGTTCCGGGCTGATTCGCTTGATTATGCCTGGCGTATGCTGCGGCGCATGTATGGCCTGCTGCCCGGCATGACGGGGCAGGTTGAGCCAATGCCCCTGTTCTTCCCGCAACACCCGCTTGCCATGGTGCTGCTTGGTCTGGCGCTGGCAGTTCTGCCATGGCGTTTGCTGCTGTCGCAGCGATTGGTGCCGGATTGGTCGCGCGCCGCTTTCTGGTCGCAAAATCCCGCCGGCAGCGCAGTGGTCTTGCTGACGAACTGGGCTTTCCACATTGTTCTGCTGGTGCTTAGTGTTGCAGCGATGCTGGCGGCGGGTTCGTCGGCATTTCTCTATTTCCGTTTCTGAGGCGGCAGCAAAATGGCAAACCGCATGCAAGCCAAGCCATTCATAGGTCGCTGGGGCCGGCTGCTGCTCTGCGTGTTGAGCGGCGCGTTGTTTTTCCTGCCCTTGGCGCAATCACAATGGCCGTTCATCACCGAGCCGCAATTGCGCGAAAGACTGGCCCCGCTGCAGCCGCGTTCACCAAGCTTCGAGAGTTTTACGGATCGCAGTCTGCAAGTTTACTGGGAGCAATATATCGCCCGTGATATCGGCCTGCGCAAAACCTTGCTGACGTTGTTCAACGATCTGCGTCTGGCGGCATTTCCCAGCCGGCCAAATGACCATTACGTGCGCAGTGCGGCGGGCGGCTTTTTTCCAGTCGATACGATCCGCCGCTTCAACTACGATCTGCGTAATCGCGCCACAGTGATCGCTGGTTATGATACTTCTGGGCGCCGATTGCGCATTTTGCAGGATCTGCTGGCGCGTCGCGGCGTCACATTTCTGGCAATAACCGCACCGCCGCGCGTGCAGATTTATCCAGAGGATGTGGCGCAATATCTCGCCCTGCCGCTGGAGCAGGCGGCACAGCAGATTTATGCCTATGGTGATGGGTTGCGCGCTGCCGGTGTGAATGTGGTGGATGGCAAGGCCTTGCTGCTTGGGCTCAAGCAGCAGGATCAGCCCGGCAGCTTCGCCAATACCGGCTTTCACTGGAATTTCTGGGCGGCTTGCGCGGTCACCGCAGAAGCGATGCAGCGTATCGAGGCCATGCGTCAGCAACGCTATTTTCCGGTGGATTGCAGCCGGCGTGAGATGAAACTGGCGGCTGGTCCCGACACCGACATTGCCTTGATTCTCAATGTGTCGCGGCCAGAGCGGCTGCTGACCAATACCGCCAATGTAAAGCTCAGCAAGTCGGATGATGATACTGGCCCAACGCCGCTGCGGATTTTCCTGCTGGGAGACAGTTACGCCGATCAGATCACGTATACCCTGCTGCAAACCTGGCCAACGCAATTCTGGTTTCCTGGCGCTCTGATCCGTTCGGATTATTTTGTGCAGGACATCAGCTACAACCAGCGCCGCGATCCGACGCCGCCTGTGCCACGTAATCCGGCCATGCTGGCGGGTGATGTGGCGAATAGCGATGTGATGATTTTTGAAGTCTCGGATGGCAACGTCCACCGCACCAGCGAGCGATCATATTTGGCCGAGTTTGGTGCAACGATCGCCTATCTGAAGGCCATGCTGCCGGCCGGTCGGATCGATAGCGGCAATGCCGATGCCGGGCTGACCCATGGCTGGCAGCCGGATGCGACGCATGGCTGGCGCAGCAATGATCTGCGCGCCGGGCTGGCTTTTGTGCCGAGCGCCGTTCCTGCCTCAGTTAAGCTGGCCCTGCCGGTGACCAATCTGCGGGCCGATCCGGCAATCCCCCGGCATCTGGTTTTTTCTCATGCCGGCAAGCCTGTTGCAGAATATCGTTTTACCGGCTCCGACCATGTGATTGACCTGACCATACCATTTGCAGCCGGCAGCACCGATCCACATGCGATCGAGTTTGACATCGCCGATGCCGGCGGCGGGTTGCTTGATCTGGCCGTGGCCAGAACCGCCGCCACCCAGGGCAAACAGCCGCTGGATACTGCCTTGCTGCCGCAGCATGCAGGCGAAAACGTTGATCTGATTGCACAGCCGGAACAGGCCGGTATCAGCGTCACGGGTCTGGGCGGCTTTGAGCGTAATGCCGCCGATGTCTGGCGTTGGGGGTTGGGGCCGAGCACCCAGATACGCAGTTTCCTGGCCCGCGATGGCATTGTTGAATTGTCATACCGTTTTAACACCTATCAGCCGGACCAGGTGGTTGAAATTCTCTGGAACAACGACGTGGTGCGGCGTTATGACGGTGACATGCTGCGCCCCGGCAATCAGGTTGCCGACACTTTGCGGCTACCGGGCCGGGCCGGTGGAAATCGGCTGGATATCCGCTATGCCAACTGGAATGGCCGCTTGGCGCCACCGGCGGGGCCGGAGACCCGCCCCCTGTCGGTGGTGTTTCTGGAGCTGATGCTGCGGCAGCAGCCGGCACCATGAAGGCCGGCGCAACTATGGCTTCACCTAAGCCGCCCGTTTATACAGGGTGGGCTGAATTCGATTGCTTTGATTTATGAGGAATTCCATGAGCGCGGCATCGATCAACGATTATCTTGAACATTCGGCCGATATTCTGCGCCAGGCGGCGCAGGCTGGGCTGGCGGCGCCTGTTGAGCAGGCGGTTGCCGCCATCGTTGCAGCGCTGAAGGCCGACAAGCCGCTGCTGGTTTGCGGCAATGGCGGCTCGGCAGCGGACGCCATGCATATCACCGGCGAATTGGTTGGCCGCTTCCTCAAGGAACGCCCGGCCTTGCGCTGCATCTGCCTGTCAGACAATCCCTCGGTGCTGACCGCCTGGGCCAACGACTACAGCTACGAAACCGTGTTTTCGCGCCAGGTCGAAGCCTATGGCCAGGCCGGCGGTGTGTTCTGGGGTATCAGCACTTCGGGCAATTCGCCCAATGTGGTGCTGGCAGCAGAAGAAGCCCGTCGGCGCGGCATGACGGTGCTGGCACTCACCGGTCAGGGCGGCGGCAAGCTGGCGGCGGTGGCGGATATCCTGCTGGCGGCGCCCTCGCGCCAAACGCCGCTGATCCAGCAGGTGCATATCTGCCTGTATCATTATATCTGCGAGCAGGTTGAAGCCGCTTTCGGCGCCTGAACGACTTCCTAGCGTGAAACTGATCGAACCATGAGCCTGATTCTGAAACCTCTTGCGCTTGCCGGGCCCATGCTGCTGACGATCAAGCGCTTTGGCGACAATCGTGGCTGGTTCACGGAAAGCTACAAGAAGGCGGCGTTGGCCGAAGCCGGGCTGGAGGTGGATTTTGTGCAGGACAACCACTCCTTTTCGGCCCAGGCCGGCACCGTGCGCGGCATGCATTATCAGATTGGCGCCACTGCCCAGGCCAAGCTGATCCGCTGCCTGCGTGGCCGTCTGGTTTCGGTAGCCGTCGACATCCGGCGCTCATCGCCCAGCTTCGGCCGCCATGTGATGCAGGAACTGGCCGGTGATAGTGCCGATCAGCTTTTTGTGCCGGCCGGCTTTGCGCATGGCTTTTGCACCCTGGAGCCGGATACCGAGATTTTCTACAAGGTTGATACCTATTACGCGCCGCAGGATGAACGCGGCATCCTGTGGTCTGATCCCGCCCTGAGCATCGCCTGGCCGGTCGCGCCGGATCAGGCCGTGCTGTCGGCCAAGGATGCCGTGCATCCCTTGCTGCGCGACCAGCCCGACCTGTTCGATTAAATTTCTGCCGGGCGCTGCGCCAGCAGCCACACCGAGCCGCCGAAAGGCAGGCCAAGGCCCAGTCTTTGCAATCGGGCTTCCTGGCTGACAATAGCCAGGAATAGCCGGTTCAGCCATGGCGCGATCATCTGCACATCGCTGCTTTGCTGGCTCTGGCCCACGGTCAGCCGGTGCACCAGCATCAGCGGAAATAACAGGCTGTTCCAATAGCCGGCGCGCAGCACGCGAAAGCCGCTGCTTACCAGCAAGGTGCTGGCCCCGCCAGCGGTGTAGCGCCGCGCATTATGCACATGGTGATCATGCGCCGAACGCATCCAGGCAAAGGCGGGCAGATTGAGCAGCAGATGGCCGCCGGGTTTCAGGCAGCGCAAAAACTCTTGCAATGCCTCGGTTTGCTGTACCCCCGCATGGTTCAGCACGTCGTTGCTGACAATGGCATCGAAACTGCCATCAGCATAGGGCATGGTATTCACCGAGCCGATGGTGATCATCATCCCGGTCTTGTGCCGGGCATGCTCTGCGGCGGCGCTGTTGAATTCCAGCCCGCTATAGGCCAGGCCAGGAAGAAACTGTTGCAGATGCTGCAAGAAGCCGCCGGTGCCGCAGCCGGCATCCAGCACGCGGCTGCCGGGCGCCAAGCCCAGGGCAGCCAGCCGCTGACGCTGAATGGCATGCAGGGCGCGATACCACCACAGGCTTTGCTCCAAGGCAGCCATGCGTTCATATTCGTCCTGATTCATGCCCTGGTCCTGTGCTGCGCTGTCAGCCGATTTTACGGCTTTTCGTGGCAAAGACTAGAGCAGCTCATATTGATATGGAAACACCTGCGTTACGCCTGGAGGCGGTAGCCGCTAGGAGAAGCGCGCAGCAGGTACCTTGCGGTACCTGCAAGCGTTTCGACGCCGCGGATGCCGCCTCCAGGCGTAACCCGCAAGGGCCGGGCGCTTTTGCGTTTTGCGCGTGTCGCCCGGCTTGGCCGTAGTCCCACTACGCCCGGCGCCGGGCTCCTCCGCAAAACGCAAAAGCGCCACGGCGCAGGTGCTTCCATATCAATATGAACCGCTCTTGGCCGGCGGCCATCGCTTCCTGGCCGCAGCACCGCCTGCTAAGTTTACGGCTGCAACAAGGTGGTTCATGCAGATGCGGCAACAGCCTGAAACTATCCTGGTCACTGGCGCCGAAGGCCAGGTCGGCCTGGCCTTGCGTGATTTGCGCAATGGCCGCGCCATGCATTTTTGTGATCGTGCTGGCCTGGATATCACTGATGCTGCTGCCGTGATGGCGCTGATGGACCAATTGCGCCCGGCCGTGGTGATCAACGCTGCCGCCTATACCGCGGTGGACAAGGCCGAGAGTGAAGCCGAGCAGGCCATGGCGGTGAATGCCGCCGGGCCGGGCCATCTGGCGCGCGCCTGCGCCCGGCATG
>NZ_JAGOLP010000040.1 GCF_017994015.1 Ferrovibrio sp.
GCATACTCCACAGGCCGATCTGCGGGCGGCCTTCGGCCAGGGCTTTCTTGAAGGCGTTTTTCGGCATCTGCATGGCGTTTCCTCCTGGGTTCTGGCGTTATATTCCAGTTATAGCCGCTAGCCAGGATTGAAAAGCGGCGAAAAAGTCTTAACCAGAGCCGCCGGGATTTGCTACTATCCCAGCAATAGTCCATCCGCATTAGGAGAACGACCATGGATCAGGTTCCCGCTACCCGGCCCCAGGCCGGCCAGCAGCGCAGCCTATCGGTCGGTCGCGGTGGTGCTGGCGACAGTCTGCACAGCGCGCAGGATTATCTGACCTTCGCCATCGATGCCCAGGTCTATGGCATCGATATTCTGAGCGTGCGCGAAATCCGCGCCTGGACCGATGTGACCAATCTGCCCAACACGCCGGAATTTGTGCGCGGCATCATCAATCTGCGTGGCACAATTGTGCCGATTTACGATCTGCGCGTCCGGCTTGGTGGCGGCGTTACCAAACCCACCCGCATGCATGTGGTGATTGTGGTGGTGGCGGCCAATGGCACTTTTGGCCTGCTGGTCGATTCCGTGTCGGACATCCTGTCCATCGAGGACCGTGATTTGCAGCCGGTGCCGGAAACCGATGCGGCATCGGATTATCGTTTCCTGGCTGCGATTGTTGCCAATGACGAGCGCATGGTTTCAATCATCGACATGGACAAGCTGGTGACCGGCCAAGCCGCCTCGCAGATGCAACAGATTGCCGCTGCACCGGCCCAGGCACAGATCGCGGTGCAATAGTACCGCATATAATCTGTATGCCTATGATTTTGGCGTAATTCTGGCTTATTTTTGCGAATATCTCCCATGTGAGCGGAAAATAACTAACCCCTCACACTTCCCCTTCAGGTAGCGTTTCCTGGCCCTATAGCATAGGAGACGACGCATGTTTTTCGACCGCCTGGGAGTCAGCGGCAAATTGCTGCTGCAAGTCGCCCTGCTCGCCATTGCCCTGCTTGCCCTTTCCGGGCTGGCCCTGCAATCGCTGCGTGACACCATGCTGCGCGAAAAGCAGTTGATGGTGCGCAATATCGTTGAAACCGCCCTTGCCATTGCCAAGACCAATCACGAACGCGCCGGCAAGGGCGAGGTGAGTATGGAGGCGGCGCAGAAGGAGACCATCACGGCTTTGCGTGCCATGCGCTATGCCGGCAGCGAATATGTCTTTGCCATCACCATGGAGGGCATTGCGGTGGCGCATGGCGGCCGGCCGGCGCTGGAAGGCACCGACATGACCAACAACGCCACGTCCACGCCCAATAGCCGCAACGTAATCGGCGAAATGCGCGACAAGGCCCGTGCTGGTGGCGGCTATGTGGTCTACAGTTTTGCCAAGCCCGGCACACCGCCGGATTCCGAGCCGGCGCCGAAAATCGCCTATACCGCCGCCTTCACGCCATGGAACTGGTTCATCGGCACCGGCATCTATGTAGACGATGTGGATACCCAATTCCGCGCCAAGGCAGTGGAATTCGGCATCATCACCCTGGTGATGGCGCTGGTGCTGATCGGCCTGTCGCTGCTGATCCTGCGCAGCGTGCGCGGGCCATTGCGGGCCTTGAGCCTTATCATCCAGCGCCTGGCCGATGGCGAAACCGTTGGCGAGGTGGCCTATACCAATCGCCCCGACGAGATCGGCGGTATTGCCCGCGCCACGGCGGCGTTGCGCGAAGTGTCGCTGCTGGCGGCCCGCACCCAGAGCGGCCTGGAGAATGCCACCACCAATGTGATGGTGGCCGATACCGAGAACCGTATTGTTTATTGCAATCGCGCCGTGCTGGCATTGCTGCGCAATGCGGCAAGTGACATCCGCAAGGACTTGCCGCGCTTTGATCCCGATGCGCTGATCGGCCGCAATATTGATGAATTCCACAAGAATCCGTCGCATCAGCGCGGCATGCTGGCCAAACTATCCGGCACACATCGTTCACGCATCACGGTTGGTGGGCGGATTTTTGAACTGATCGTCAACCCGGCGGTGAATACGCGCGGCGCCCGCGTCGGCACCATGGTGGAATGGGCCGACATGACCGACCAGTTGCGCCTGGAGCGAGAGGTGATCGCCGCCATCGCCATGGCGAGCGAAAAGGGTTTTGCCGAGCGCGTTGACCTGGAAGGCAAAAACGGCTTCCTGCGCCAGCTTGGTGAAGCCGTGAACGGCCTGAGTGACAAGGCCCAGGGAATGACCCGCAACATCGCCGGCACCATCGAGGCGATGGCACGCGGCGACCTGAGCCGCCGCATCGCTGAGGATTATCCCGGCATCTTTGGCGAATTGCGTGACGGCGCCAATGAGACTGTTGATAAACTGCGCGAGGTGGTGAGCCAGATCACCGCCACCTCGAATGCCGTGCGCGATGCCTCGGCCGAAATTTCCGCCGGCAGCGCCGATCTAGCGGCCCGCACCGAGGCCCAGGCTGCCAGCCTGGAGCAGACCGCCGCCGCGATGCATCAGGTCACCGCCACGGTGAAGCAGAATGCCGATAACGCCCAGGCTGCCAATCAGTTGAGCCAGACCGCACGCGACACAGCCGCCAAGGGCGGCAGCGTGACCCAGGAAGCCGTGGCCGCCGTGCGCCGCATTGAGGAAAGTGCCCGAAAGATTTCGGATATCGTGGCACTGATCGACGAAATCGCCTTCCAGACGAATCTCTTGGCATTGAATGCCAGTGTGGAAGCCGCCCGCGCCGGCGAGGCCGGCAAAGGCTTCGCAGTCGTGGCGCAGGAAGTGCGCGCCCTGGCGCAGCGCAGCGCCAATGCCTCGAAGGATATCAAGGCCCTGATCAATGAATCGAATGCCCAGGTGAAAGCCGGCGCCAGCCTGGTGCATCAGGCCGGCGAGTCGCTGGATGAGATTGTCGGCGCGATCAAGAAAGTGTCGGATATCGTGGCCGAAATCGCGGCTGCTTCCAGCGAGCAGTCGCGCGGGCTGGACGAAGTGAATGCCGCCGTGGGCAATATGGACGAGATGACACAGCGTAATGGCGCCCTGGTGGAGCAGACCAGCGCCTCGGCGCAGCAGCTCGCCACCCAGGGCCAGACCTTGGCGCAGGTTGTGGGCTTCTTTAGAACATGAGGTAAGTCAAAGGGTTATCCGGATTGAATCGGATGGGTTGACGGGTCGGGCTTTGCCCGTCATGTTCGCGCCGCCCAGCAGAAAACCAGCCGGATTCCCAGCAAATGACGCAGATTCCCCCGCACGCCCTCGCCGCCAGCCACCACGACATGGCCAATGCCATCCGCGCCCTTGCGATGGATGCCGTGCAGCAGGCGAATTCGGGCCATCCCGGCATGCCGATGGGCATGGCCGATGTTGCCACCGTGCTGTTCACCCGTTTTCTGAAAGTCGACCCGGCACAGCCGCATTGGCCCAACCGCGACCGCTTCATCCTCTCGGCCGGCCATGGCTCGATGCTGCTCTATGCCCTGCTGCATCTCACCGGCTACCAGGATATGACGCTGGAGGAATTGAAGAATTTCCGCCAGATCGGCAGCCGCACGGCGGGCCATCCGGAATTCGGCCACGCCGATGGTATCGAAACCACCACCGGCCCGCTCGGCCAGGGCATTGCCAATGCGGTCGGCTTCGCGCTGGCTGAACGGCTGCTCAATGCCCGTTTCGGCGATGCGGTGGTGGATCACTACACCTATGTGATTGCCGGCGATGGCTGCCTGATGGAAGGCATCAGCCACGAGGCGATTTCGCTGGCCGGCCATCTCAAGCTGAACAAGCTGATCGTGCTGTTTGACGATAACGGCATCTCGATTGACGGCCCCACTTCGCTTTCGGTCAGCGACGACCAAGAGGCCCGCTTCAAGGCCAGCGGCTGGAATACCGCCGCCGTGGATGGCCATGATCCGGAAGCCGTGGCCGCTGCCATTGCCGCTGCACGCAACAGCGACAAGCCGACCATGATCGCCTGCAAGACCGTGATCGGCTTCGGCGCGCCCAAGAAAGCCGGCACTTCCGGCGTGCATGGCTCGCCGCTTGGCCCCGATGAGATCAAGGGCGCCCGCGAAAAGCTTGGCTGGCCCTATGCGCCGTTTGAGATTCCGGCACCGATCCTGGCCGCCTGGCGCCAGGCTGGCGCCAATGGCGCGGCGTATTCCGCCGCCTGGAACCAGGCCCTGGCCGCTTTGCCCGCCGCCGACCGCGCCGAATTTGAGCGCCGCGTGAAGGGCGACCTGCCGACCGAGTACGCAACCGCCTACAAGGCCTATATCGCCAAGCTGGTGGCCGACAAGCCGAAATGGGCAACGCGCAAATCCTCGCAGATGGCGCTGGAAGCACTTAACCCGGTGCTGCCGGAAGCCATCGGCGGCTCGGCCGACCTGACCGGCTCGAACAACACCAAGACTGCCGGCCTTGAGCCGGTGAAGCCCGGCGACTTCAAGGGCCGTTACATCTATTACGGCGTGCGCGAGCATGGCATGGCGGCGGCAATGAACGGCCTGGCGCTGCATGGCGGCGTTATCCCTTATGGCGGCACCTTCCTGGTATTCAGCGACTATTGCCGCAATTCGATCCGGCTCTCGGCCCTGATGGGCCAGCGCGTGATCTATGTCATGACGCATGATTCCATCGGCTTGGGCGAAGATGGCCCGACCCATCAGCCGGTTGAGCATGTTGCCTCGCTGCGCGCCATCCCCAACCTGCTGGTGCTGCGCCCGGCCGATGCGGTGGAAACCGCTGAAGCCTGGGACATCGCCTTCCGTTCCAAGGACCGCCCGGCCCTGCTCTGCCTGACGCGCCAGGATCTGCCGGCGCAGCGGATCAGTGACGCCGGCGAAAATCTCAGCGCCAAGGGCGGTTATGAATTGCTGCCGGCCAGTGCCGGCACCGCCCAGGTGACCCTGCTTGCCACCGGTTCGGAAGTGGCTATCGCCGCCGCCGCCCGCGCCACGCTGGAAGCCGAGGGCATCGGCACCCGCGTGGTTTCGCTGCCCTGCTTTGAATTGTTTGACGAACAGCCGGAAGCGTATCGCAAGGCCGTGCTGGGCCAAGCCACGGTGCGTATTGCCATTGAAGCAGGCGTGCACCAGGGCTGGGATGCCTATATCGGCGATGGCGGCGCCTTTATCGGCATGAAGGGCTTCGGCGCTTCCGGCCCGTTTGAGCAGCTTTACAAGCATTTCGGCATCACGCCGGAAGCCGTGGTGGCTGCCGCCAAGGCACGGCTGTAAAACACCGGCCTGGGTTTACGAAGTGTTCCGCCGCCGCCTTGGCGAAAGGTGGCGGCGCGGGGCGTCGCATGCTATAGCCTGCGCGCCCTGATATTGATTCCTGGCCTTACGCCCAGGCTGTTGAACACGCGAGATTTTCCGTGAGCCAAACGCCCCGTGCCGTCGCCGTCTCAACAACCCAGCCGCCGAGCAGCACCGCGCTGATCCGCCGTCTGCTGGCCGAACATGTGCGACCACATATCGGCACCTTGCTGATAGCAGCGCTCAGCATGGCCGTGGTGGCCGCTGCCACTGCCGGCAATGCCTGGCTGCTCAAGCCGATCCTGGATGGCCTGTTCGGGCGCGGCAATCCCGACTGGCTCTATCTGATTCCGGCCCTGGTGATCGGTGTGGCGCTGATCAAGGGTTTTGCCGGCTATCTCGAAGGCTCGCTGATGGGCGGCTTTGGCGAACGCATCATCGCAGATACGCAGATCCGCATGTATAACAAGCTGATGCATGCTGATCTGGCCTGGCTGCACCAGGTGCATTCCGGCAAGCTGATTGCCAGCTTCCTGTATGACGCGCATCTGCTGCGCGAAGCGGTGGGCAAGGCACTCACCGGCATTGTCAAGGACAGCCTCAGCCTGCTCTTCCTCGCCGCCGTGATGTTTGCGCAATACTGGGAATTGTCGCTGGTGGTCTGCGTGGTATTTCCCATGGTGGCGATTTTTTCGCGCCGCCTGGGCAAAAAAACCCGCAAGGGCTCGAAGCGCAGCCAGGAAGAAACCGGCAAGCTGACCACGATCCTGAGCGAGACCTTCGACGGCGCCCGCATGATCAAGGCCTATGGCATGGAAGAGCGCGAAACCGAGCGCGCCGCCCGCTCGGTGGAACAGCGCCTGGTGCACGCCATGCACGTGATCCGCGCCCGCGCCGCCGCCAGCCCGAGCACCGAAGCTTTGGGCGGCATCGCCATCGGCCTGGTGGCCTTCATCGGCGGGCAGCAGATCATTGCCGGCACCACCACACCCGGCACATTGGGCAGCTTCATCGCCGCCGTGCTGATGGCTTATCAGCCGCTGAAATCGCTCTCCACGCTGAATGTGTCGTTGCAGGAGGGCCTCGCCGCTGCCGAGCGGATTTTTGCGGTGTTGGACCAGGAAGTCACCATCCGCGATGCTGCTGATGCCAAGCCACTGGATGTGAAAGGCGGCGAAATCCGCTTTGACGCGGTGAGCTTCGCCTATGACCCCGAACATCCGGCGCTACGCAACGTCAACCTGCTGGTGCCGGCCGGCAGAAAGGCCGCGCTGGTGGGGGCTTCGGGTGCCGGCAAATCCACTGTGCTGAACCTGATCCCGCGCTTCTACGATGCCAGCCAGGGCCGCGTGCTGATCGACGGGCAGGATGTGCGCCATCTGACCTTGAACAGCCTGCGGCGCTCAATCGCGTTGGTGAGCCAGGAATTGACGTTGTTTGACGATACCGTGCGCAACAACATCGCCTATGGCCGCCCGGAAGCCAGCCAGGCCGATATTGAGGATGCCGCCCGCACCGCCGCCGCGCATGAATTCATCCAGGCTCTGCCGCAGGGCTACGACACCATGGTGGGCGAGAATGGTGTGAAGCTTTCCGGCGGCCAGCGCCAGCGCATTGCCATTGCCCGCGCCATGCTGCGCGATGCCCCGATCCTGCTGCTGGACGAAGCCACCTCGGCGCTTGATAGCGAAAGTGAGCGACTGATCCAGGAGGCATTGCGCCGCCTGATGCGTGGCCGCACCACACTGGTGATCGCGCATCGGCTATCCACCGTGATGGATGCTGATGTGATCTTTGTGCTGGAACACGGCAAGCTGGTGGAACAGGGCAGCCATGCTGAATTGCTTGGCCAGGGTGGCGTTTATGCGCGGCTCTATGCCACGCAATTCGCTGCCGGAGCGTGATCGGCGATGTCGATACTGAAACGCCTGTTGCGCAGCCGTGTCGCCCTGCGATTGGCGGCAGCCTGCATCGCTTTCTACATCCGTTTTGTGCATGCCACCTCACGCTGGCAGGTCATCGGCAGCGAGCATCTTGAAGCCCATTGGCAGGCCCGCAAGCCGGCTGTGGTGGCCTTTTGGCATGGCCGGCTGCTGATGCTGACCGTGGCCTGGCGCGGCAGCAGCATGACCATGCGGATCCTGATCTCGCAGCACCGCGATGGCGAATTGATTGCCCGCAGCCTGGAATTATTCGGCATCGGCGCGGTGCGCGGCTCCAGTGCCAATCCCAAAAAGGCCGGCAAGGAAAAAGGTGGCCGCGCCGCTTTGCGCACCATGGTGCAAGTGCTGAAAGAGGGCAATTGCATCGGCTTCACCCCGGATGGCCCGCGCGGCCCGCGCATGCGCGCCGGCCCCGGCGTGGTGGCCACGGCGCGGCTGGCGAAAGCGCCGATCCTGCCGGTTGCCTATGCCACGCGGCAGCGCAAGCTGATCCGCAGCTGGGATCGCTTCCACCTGCCCATGCCCTTCACCCGCGGCGTCACCATCTGGGGTGAGCCGCTGGATGTGTTTAGCGACACCAGCGAAAGCCTGGAAGCCGCAGCATTACGTGTAGAGCAGGCCCTGCTGGCCATCACCAACGAAGCCGACCGGCTCTGTGGCCATGCGCCCCTGGAGCCGGCGGCGCGGGAACAGCCCGATGCCTAAGGCGCCGGCATTCTGGTCGGCCGGGCAGAATTCGGCCGCCGCTGCAATCTGGCCGATGCTGCTCAGCCCGTTTGCCACACTTTACGGCATCGCCAACCGCTTCAATCGCGCTGCTGCGCGGCCGCAGGAAATTGCCGTGCCGGTGATTTCGATTGGTAATCTGGTGGCTGGCGGCGCCGGCAAAACCCCCAGCACCATTGCCCTGGCGCAGCGCTTGCGCGCCGCCGGCTGGCAGCCCGGCATTGTCAGCCGGGGTTATGGCGGCAGTGCTGCCGGCCCCTTGCAGGTAGACCCGCAGCAGCATGACGCCGCCCAGGTAGGCGACGAAGCCCTGCTGCTGGCGCAGGCGACCCCCACCTGGATCGGCCGCGACCGCCCGGCAGCGGCCCGCGCCGCAGCCCGCGCCGGCTGTGATCTGGTGCTGGCCGATGATGCACACCAGACCTATGTCCTGGCGCGTGATCTCAACATCCTGGTGGTGGATGGCGCGCAGGGCTTTGGCAATGGCATGTTGCTGCCGGCAGGCCCGTTGCGCGAGGGTATCCGCGAGGGCCTTGCGCGCAGCGATGCCATCATCCTGATTGGCAGGCCACAAAGCCGGGTTGATCTGGGTGATCTGCCGGTCTTCACCGCCAACCTGCTGCCGCAGCCCGAGGATGCCGCCGCCCTGCGCGGCGAGCGTGTGCTGGCCTTTGCCGGCATCGGCCGGCCGGAAAAGTTTTTCGCCACACTGAGCGAGCTTGGCGCCGAGATTGTGGCCCGGCACAGCTTCCCGGATCACGCGCCCTATGCGCCGGATACCATCATGCGGCTGGTGGAACAGGCGGTGGCGCTGAAGGCTGTGCCGGTCACCACGGCCAAGGATGCCCTGCGGCTGCCGGCCGAGGCCCGCGCCATGGTGCGTGTGCTGCGCGTGGCGCTGGCCTTCGAGGCGCCCGAGGCGCTGGATGCCTTTCTGGCCGAAAGACTGAACCATGCCTAAATGGGCAGGTGTCACATTGCGCGCCGAACCGCATGAATATGTCGCCTATTTCGGCGCGCGCTTTGCTTTGCTGCTGTTTGGCTGCCTGCCGCTGGATACAGCCTCGGCGCTGGGCGGCTGGCTGGCTCGCAAGATCGGGCCTCGCACCAGGGTGCATCGTGTCGCCGACCGGCAAATGCGTCTTGCCTTGCCGCATTTGAGCGATGCCGAACGCGCCAGCACGTTGCTGGGCATGTGGGATAATCTTGGCCGTGTGATGGCGGAATATCCGCATCTGCCAAAGCTGCGGCTGGGCGACCGGATTGAATTACACGGTGTTGAACATATCGATGCGGTGCGTGACAGCGGCAAGGCGGCGATCTTCTTCTCGGCGCATTACGGCAATTGGGAATTGATCAGCCTGGCCGGCACCCAAAGCGGCCTGCCGCTTACGCTGGTATATCGCGCCGCCAACAACCCACTGACCGAGGAATTGCTGCAAAGCCTGCGCCACCGCGCCAGCGGTGCGCGGCATGTGCCAAAAGGCGTACGTGCCGCCCGCGCTCTGCTGCAAGCACTGAATAATAATCAGTCGCTCGGCATGCTGGTGGATCAGAAATTGAATTCCGGCATCAGCGTGCCATTCTTTGGCCGCCCTGCGATGACCGCTCCAGCCATCGCCGAACTGGCGCTGCGTTTGCAATGCCCGGTGATCGGCGTGCGGGTAGAACGGCTTGGCAGCGCACGGTTCCGCGTGCTGGTGGAACCGCCCTTCCAACTCAGCCCCAGCGGCGAACGTGATGCCGACCTGCTGGCCGGCATGACGCGCATCCATGGTGTGCTGGAACGCTGGATCGCCGAGCGCCCGGACCATTGGTTCTGGGTCCATAAGCGCTGGCCGAAAGAGTAGCGGCCTACTCAGCCGCCTCGGCGCGGGTTGGATCGTAAGCCAGATTCGGCGCCAGCCAGCGTTCCATCTGATCCAGCGGCATGCCCTTGCGATTAGCATAATCCGCCACCTGATCACGCTGCACGCGGCCAACGCCAAAATAGCGGGCCTCAGGATGGCTGAAATACCAGCCACTCACTGCCGCCGAAGGCCACATGGCAAAACTCTCGGTCAGCGTGATGCCGGCCTTGTTGGTGGCATCCAGCAACTTGAACAAGGTTGCCTTCTCGGTATGGTCCGGGCAGGCCGGATAACCCGGCGCCGGCCGGATGCCGCGATACTTCTCGTTGATCAGATCATCATTGCTGAGTTGTTCGTCGGCGCCATACCCCCAGAATTCCTTGCGCACACGCTCATGCATGCGCTCGGCGAAGGCTTCCGCCAGGCGATCCGCCAGTGCCTGTGCCAGGATGCCGGAATAATCATCATGCTTGGCAGTGAATTCACGCTTGATCCAGTCATCCAGCCCGATGCCGGTGGTTACGGCAAAGGCACCGATATAATCCGCCACGCCGCTATCGCTGGGTGCAATATAATCCGCCAGGCAGAAATTGGCCCGCTCACCATCGCGCTTCATCTGCTGGCGCAGCATATGCAGCCGTGCCACTTCGGTGCCGCGTGTATCGTCGGCATAGAGGCTGATATCATCATGATGGATGCTGTTGGCCGGCCAGAAGCCGATCACCGCCGAGGCGCGTACCGGCTTTTCCTCCACCATGCGCTTCAGCATCTTCTGCGCATCTTCAAACAGGTTCCGCGCCGCTTCGCCCACCACATTATCGGTCAGGATCGCGGGATAGCGCCCGCGCAATTCCCAGGAAGCGAAAAACGGCGACCAGTCGATACGCTCGATCAACTCGGCTATCGGGTAATCCTCGAATACCTTCAGCCCGATGAAATTGGGCTTTGGCGCCTTATAGCCGGTCCAATCCAGCTTGGCCTTGTTGGCCCGCGCTTCATGAATGCTCTGGCGTGGGCCGGCATTGCGTTCACGCGAATGGATTTCCCGGATATTGGCATATTCATTGGCAATATCTGCCGTGTATGCCGAAGCATCGCTGGCCGAAGCCAGCTTGCCCGCCACACCGACGGCGCGCGAGGCATCGGTGACATAAACCACCGGCCCGGCATAATTCGGCGCGATCTTGACGGCGGTATGCACCTTGGACGTGGTGGCGCCGCCAATCAGCAGCGGCAGCGTGAAGCCCTCGCGCTGCATCTCGCTAGCGACATAACACATTTCGTCCAGGCTCGGCGTGATCAGGCCGGAAAGGCCGATGATATCCACCTTGTGCTTCTTGGCTTCTTCCAGGATGCGGGCGCAAGGCACCATCACGCCGAGATCAATCACCTCGTAATTATTACACTGGAGCACCACGCCAACGATATTCTTGCCGATATCGTGCACATCGCCCTTCACCGTGGCCATCAGCACCTTGCCGTTGGTCTGCGCCGGGCCGGAGGATTTTTCCGCCTCGATGAACGGCATCAGATAGGCCACGGCCTTTTTCATCACGCGGGCCGATTTCACCACCTGCGGCAGAAACATCTTGCCGGCGCCGAACAGGTCGCCAACGATGTTCATGCCATCCATCAGCGGGCCTTCGATCACTTCCAGCGGCCGCGTCACGGTTAGCCGGGCCTCTTCGGTATCTTCGTCAATATAATCCGTGATGCCCTGCACCAGGGCATGGGCCAGGCGGTCACGCACGGGCTTTTCTCGCCAGGAAAGATCGGCTTCCTGTTTCATTGCGCCGGTCTTGTAGCTTTCCGCCACTTCCAGAAGGCGTTCGGTGGCATCTGCGCGGCGATTGAGGATCACATCCTCCACACGCTCGCGCAATTCAGCCGGAATTTCCTCATAGATCGGCAACTGTCCGGCATTGACGATACCCATATCCATCCCGGCCTTGATGCCGTGATACAGGAATACCGCATGCATCGCCTCACGCAGCCGTTCATTGCCGCGGAAAGAGAAGCTGACATTGGAAACGCCGCCCGAGATATGCACATGCGGCAATTCGGCCCGCACCCGCTTGGTCGCCTCAAAAAATTCGACGGCGTAGTTGTTATGCTCTTCAATGCCGGTGGCAACAGCGAAGATGTTGAGATCGAAGATGATATCTTCCGGCGGAAAGCCGATACGCTCGGTCAGCAGCTTGTAGGCACGGGCGCAGATATCAAATTTACGCTGGGCTGTATCGGCCTGGCCCTGCTCGTCAAACGCCATCACCACCACAGCCGCGCCATAACGCAGCACTTTGGTGGCCTGGGCCAGGAACTGCGCCTCGCCTTCCTTCAGGCTGATGGAATTGACAATCGCCTTGCCCTGCACACATTGCAGGCCGGCCTCAATCACATCCCATTTGGAACTGTCGACCATCAGCGGCACGCGGCTGATATCCGGTTCCGAGGCGATCAGGTTGAGGTATTTCACCATCGCCGCCTTGGCGTCGAGCATGCCCTCGTCCATGTTCACGTCGAGGATTTGCGCGCCGCTTTCGACCTGCTGGCGCGCCACGGCCAGCGCCGCGTCATAATCACCACCGAGGATCAGTTTGCGGAATTTGGCCGAGCCGGTGACGTTGGTGCGTTCGCCGACATTGATAAAGACTGGGAGGCTCATGCTGCGGGCACCGCAAAAGGTTCTAGGCCGGCTAGGCGAAGTTGACGGGGGATGCTGGGAATAGCGCGTGGCTTTACATCGCGCACACTATCGGCAATGGCGCGGATATGGTCGGGTGTGGTGCCGCAGCAACCACCGACGATATTGACCAGGCCATGTTCGGCCCATTCGCGCAGATGTGCCGCCGTGGCATGCGGCGCTTCATCATATTCACCGAACTGATTGGGCAGGCCGGCATTGGGATAGGCGCTCACCTTGATATCGGCAACACGCGCAAGCTCGGCGACATAAGGCCGCATCTGCTGCGCACCAAAAGCGCAGTTCAGACCCACCGAAAACGGCTTGGCATGGCGCAGGCTGTTCCAGAATGCTTCTGTGGTCTGGCCTGAAAGGGTGCGGCCGGAGAGATCGGTGATGGTGCCGGAAATCATCACCGGCCATTGCTCGCCGAGTTCGTCGAACAATTCATACAGGCCGAATACCGCCGCCTTGGCATTCAACGTGTCGAAGATGGTTTCCACCAGCAGCAGGTCAGCTCCACCGGCCACCAGCCCGGCTGCCTGCATCTTGTAGGCTTCACGCAGTTCATCAAAGGTGATGTTGCGGAAATCCGGACGGTTCACATCCGGCGAAAGTGACGCGGTACGGTTGGTCGGCCCGATGGCGCCAGCGACAAAACGCGGCCGCGCCGGATCGGCGGCCGTCATTTCATCGGCGGCTTGGCGCGCCAGCCGGGCGCCTTCCAGGTTGATATCATCCACTGCAGCTTCGAGATGATAATCGGCCTGGCTGATCCAGGTGCCGCTAAAGGTATTGGTCTCAATGATATCGGCGCCGGCATCAAGATATTCCTTGTGCACCGCCAGGATCACATCGGGCCGTGTGATGTTGAGCAGGTCGTGATTGCCCTTGAGATCGCTATTCGCGCCGGCAAAGCGCGTGCCGCGATAATCCTGCTCCTGCAACTTGCGCCGCTGCAACATGGTGCCCATGGCGCCATCCAGCACCAGGATGCGCTCGGCAGCGGCTTGGTGCAAAGCCTGGCGGCGCTTGAGCCGCGCCGGCTTGTCGGCAGCGAGTATGGCTTTCAGATTTTCGATCATGCCTTGATCCCTCCGCTCAGGCGCCAGCCGGTGCCGGGCGCACGCCCAGTACATGGCATATGGCATAGGTCAGGTCGGCGCGGTTTAGCGTATAGAAATGGAATTCATCCAGCCCTGCTGCTTGCAGGCGGCGGCATTGCTCGGCGGCAATATGCGCCGCCACCATGCGGCGGGTTTCAGCATCGTCATCCAGCCCGTCGAACATATCCGCCAGCCAGGCCGGCACGCCGGCACCGCATGCCGCCGAAAAGCGCACCACCTGGCGGAAATTGGTCACCGGCAGGATACCCGGCACAATCGGCACCGTGATGCCGGCCGAGCGCGCCCGATCCAGGAAACGCAGGAAGGTTTCGGTATCGAAGAAATACTGCGAGATCAGCCGGGTGACGCCGGCATCCACCTTGCGCTTGAGATAATCCAGTTCCAGGCGCGGCGAAGTGCCATCGGGATGACCCTCCGGATAGCAGCCGGCACTGATCTCAAAATCCGCCACGCGGCGCAGGCCGGCCACCAGTTCGGCCGAATTGGCATAGCCCTGTGCATGTGGCTCGAAGCCCTTGCTGCCTTCCGGCGGATCGCCGCGCAACGCAACGATATGTTTGATGCCGGCTTCCCAGTAATGCCGCGCCACCTCGTCCACCTCTTCGCGCGGGGCGCCAACACAGGTGAGATGCGCCGCCGGCTTCAAGCCGGTTTCCTTGCGGATGCGCACCACAGTGTTATGCGTGCGCTCGCGGGTGGAGCCGCCGGCGCCATAGGTGACCGAGACAAAGCGCGGATTGAGCGGCGCCAGGCGGGTGACACAGCGCCACAGGCTCTCTTCCATCTCAACCGATTTGGGCGGAAAGAATTCGAACGAAACCTTGAGCGGGCCGAGACGGCGGGCCGAGGCGGCAATGGGATCGAGCTGGATCATGCGGCGACTATCTTCTTCACGGGTGAAACGGGGATGGTAGCAACAGCACGGCGCGCGGCACGCCAGACCTGCACGGTGAGCGGCTGGCCCGGCAGCACATGCGGCGGTGCCGGTTCCAGATCGGCGGCCAGACACCATTGCCGCACCTCGGCATCGGCAAAACCCAGCCGGCGATGCGCGTGTTCCTTGCGCAGGAATTCCAGGTCATGCGGGGCAAAATCAATCACGATCAACTGCCCGCCCGGGCGCAGCACACGGGCCGCCTCCTGGATTGCCTTGGCCGGCTCATCGGCATAATGCAGCACCTGATGCACTATCACGGCATCGAAGCTCTGCGCCGGCAGTTGCAGGTTATACATATCAGCCTGGCGCACCTGGGCATGGCGGATGCCGGCACGCTCCAGGTTGGTGCGCGCCATGGCCAGCATTTCGCGGCTGAGATCAACGCCAAGCCCGCTGCGATACTGACCACTCAGCACTTCCAGCAGCCGGCCGGTGCCGGTGCCGATATCCAGCAGATCACCCACCGGGCGCGGGCCGAGCAGTTCGGCTACGGCGGCTTCAACCTGCTTCTCATCAACGTAGAGCGAGCGAATCTGCGACCAGCGCGGCGCATTCTCACGGAAATAGGCTTCGGCCGCCTCGGCACGGGCACGCTTCACTGCCGCCAGCCTTTCGGCATCCCGGCCCAACGTGGCGTCTCCGCTCGGCAGCAAGGCGGTTACCGCGCGCACCAGCGGCGCCCCGCTCAGCCTTTCGCCCACCCGGTAGAAGGCCCAGGTGCCTTCCGGCACCCGTTCCAGCAGGCCGGCCTCGCACAGCAACTTCAGATGGCGCGACACGCGCGGCTGGCTTTGCCCCAAAATCTGGGTCAGTTCCGTCACCGTCAGCTCGGCCTGGCCGCATAAAGCCAGCAGCCGCAGCCGGGTCGGCTCGGCAGCAGCACGCAAAGCGGCCATCAGCATATCCAGGGTCAGGGCGGGTTCTTGGCTCGTCATGCGCAATACATAAACATATCTTTATATTTTTGTATAGCTTTTTGTGGCAAAGCGTGCGCGTCGTCATGAAAAAGACATTGCTATGGGCTTTGGTAGCCAGCATGCAATGCATTATAAGGAAATGATCAACGCTTCGCCTGCCCCGAAAGACCTTTCCAGATAGGACTTTACTGACGATGCCGCGCTTGCTTTCGCTGTCCCTGCCACCCCTTAACCGTCTGGCTGCCGGCTTGCTGCTGCTGGCCGGTCTGGCCTTCGGCAATGCCACTGCCGGTCGCGCCGCAGAGGCCGATGGTTTCATCCGCAAAGTCGGCGCCGAAACCCTGGAAGCGCTTGATCGCAGCCTGGCTGCAGACCGGCGCGAGGATTTGGTGCGCGAATTGCTGGAAAAGCACCTTGATCTGGCAACTGTCAGCCGCTTCTGCCTGGGGCGTTACAGCCGCCAGCTTACCGAGGCGCAGGCCAAGGAATATGACCCGCTCTTTGTGGAATATCTGGTCAAGGTCTATGCCGGCCTGCTGGCGCAGTATGACGGCCAGACCATGAGCGTGCATGACGGTACCAGCCGCGAGAGCGAACCCAGCGGCACCCAGCTGGTGCTGTCGCAGATCAACCGCAAGGCCGGGCCGCCAATCCGCGTTGAGTGGAAGGTGGTGGAAAAGGGCGGCCAACCCAAGGTGACCGATGTGATCATCGAAGGGGTGAGCATGGCCTTCACCCAGCGCCAGCAATTCGAATCCGTGATCCAGAATAACGGCGGCAAGGTGGAAGCCCTGTTCCCTGCCCTGCGCAAGCAGATCAGCCGCTGACACAGAAGCGGCGCCGTTGAGCCAACGGCGCCGCTTTATAAGAAATATGGCTGACGCTCAGCTGACGCCGGCCGGTTGCGCGGTCAATTCCAGGGCATAGCCGGCGGAACGCACCGTGCGGATCACATCATCCTCGCCCTCGCCATTCAGCGCCTTGCGCAGACGGCGGATATGCACATCCACCGTGCGCTGCTCCACATAGATGTCGCGCCCCCACACCGAATCGAGCAGTTGATCGCGCGACAGCACGCGGCCTGGATGCTCCAGGAAAAACCGCAGCAGGCGGAACTCGGTCGGGCCAAGATGCACTTCACGGCCGTTGCGCGTCACCTTATGCGTGGCGATATCCATCACCAAGCCGCCATAGGTCAGCACCTCCTCGGCCAAAGCCGGGCGGATGCGGCGCAACACCGCGCGGATACGCGCCAGCAATTCGCTCGGGCTGAACGGCTTGGCAATATAATCATCCGCGCCGGCATCCAGGCCGCGCACCCGATCAGCTTCCTCGCCGCGCGCCGTCAGCATGATGATCGGCACATTGCGGGCATTCGGATCGCGGCGCAGCTGGCGGCACACTTCCAGGCCGGAAAGTCTGGGCAGCATCCAATCCAGCAGGATCAGGTCGGGCATATGCTCGGCGACACGCAGCAGGGCCTGTTCGCCATCCACCGCCTCGTCGACCACATAATTTTCCTTTTCGAGGTTGTAACGCAGCAGCGCCAGCAGCGCAGCCTCATCCTCGATTACCAGCACCCGCGGCTTCATCGCCACGCTCATCGGATTACTCCCCTGCCTTTTCGACAGATGCAAAACTGGTCTGGTCGCCCTTCGGGCGCTCATCCTTAAGCATCTCGCCCTTCACCGAATAATGGATCAGTTCGGCGATGTTGGTGGTGTGGTCGCCAATACGCTCGATATTCTTGGCGATGAACAGCAGATGCGTGCAGGCGGTGATGGAGCGTGGATCTTCCATCATGTAGGTCAGCAATTCGCGGAACAGGCTGTTATACATGTCGTCCACATCCTCGTCGCGCAGCCAGACCGCATCGGCCTTGGCGGCATCGCCGGAGATATAGGCGTCCAGAGTGTCCTTGATCATTGCCTGCACCAGCGCCGCCATGCGCGGCACGGCATTGACCGGCCGCACCACCGGCGCCTGGTTCAGCACCAGCGAACGCTTGGCAACATTCTTGGCATAATCGCCGATACGCTCCAGTTCCGAGGAAATCCGCAGCGCTGAAACGATGATGCGCAGATCAATCGCCATCGGCTGGCGCAAAGCCAGCAGATTGATGGCGAATTCGTCAAGCTGGTTGCGCAGGGCATCCACCTTGGCATCACCCTTCACCACTTCGGCGGCCAGGTCTGAATCGCGCTTCGCCACAGCCTCGACGGCTGCGGCAAGCTGCGATTCGGCAAGGCCGCCCATCTGCACCACCATGGTGCCGAGGCGCTTGAGATCCTCGTCATAGGCTTTGACGGTGTGGCTGGCATTGGTCATGGCGGTCCTCGCTTGTCCGGGGGGCGGCGTCAGCCGAAGCGCCCGGTGATATAACCCTGGGTACGTTCGTCGCTGGGATTGGTGAAGATGGTTTTGGTATCACCCGCTTCCACCAGGATACCAAGATGGAAGAAAGCGGTTTTCTGCGACACGCGCGCCGCTTGCTGCATCGAATGGGTAACGATCACGATGGTGTAGTTTTCGCGCAATTCGTCGATCAGCTCCTCGATATGCGCGGTGGCAATCGGGTCAAGCGCCGAACAGGGTTCGTCCATCAGGATCACCTCGGGCGAGACCGCAAGCGCGCGCGCGATGCAGAGACGCTGCTGCTGGCCGCCGGAAAGACCGGTGCCGGCTTCATTGAGGCGGTCGCCCACTTCCTTCCACAAGCCGGCCTGCTTCAGGCTCTTTTCCACGATCATGTCCAGCTCGTCGCGATTCTCGGCCAGGCCATGGATGCGCGGGCCATAGGCGACATTCTCATAGATCGTCTTCGGAAACGGGTTCGGCTTCTGGAACACCATGCCGACGCGGGCGCGCAACTGCACCACATCCACATCGCCGTCATAGATATCCAGCGTATCGAGGCGGATTTCACCATCAACGCGGCAGCCGCGCACGGTGTCATTCATACGGTTGAGCGAGCGCAGGAAGGTGGACTTGCCGCAACCCGACGGGCCGATCAGCGCAGTGACCGAGTTGGCCGGGATATCAAGATCGATCTGCTTCAGCGCCTGCTTGTCGCCATAGAACACGTCGACCTTGCGGGCCAACATCTTCACGGTGTTGGTGGCGGTTTGACTATTGGGCATGGGAGGCTTTCCTATTGATTACCAGCGACGCTCGAACTTTTTCCGCAGCAGGATCGCTGCAAGATTCATCAGCAGCAGGAAAACCAGCAGCACGATAATCGCCGCCGATGTTTTTTCCACGAAGCCACGCTCAGCACTATCGGCCCACATGAAGACCTGCACTGGCAGCACGGTGGCGGCATCCACCGGCGAAACCGGAACATCAACAATGAAGGCCACCATGCCGATCATCAAAAGCGGCGCAGTTTCACCCAGCGCATGCGCCATGGCGATAATGGTGCCGGTGAGGATGCCCGGCATCGCCAGCGGCAAGGCGTGGTGCAGCACCGCCTGCAACGGCGAGGCACCAAGCCCGAGCGCGGCCTGCCGGATTGAGGGTGGCACGGCGCGCAAGGCGGCACGGGCGGCGATAATGATCACCGGCAGGCTCATCAGCGCCAGCACCAGGCCACCAACCAGCGGCGCCGAACGCGGCATACCGAAAAAGCCGATAAACACCGCCAGGCCAAGCAGACCGTAGACAATCGAAGGGACGGCGGCGAGGTTGTTGATATTGACCTCGATAATCTCGGTCCAGCGGTTCTTGGGGGCGAATTCCTCAAGATAGATCGCCGCCATGATGCCAAGCGGGAAAGCCACGATCAGCGTGATCAGCAATGTGTAGAAAGAACCCACCACACCGCCCCAGACACCGACCAGTTCCGGCTCGCGGCTATCGGCGCCGGTGAAGAAACGGGTGTTGAACTGTAATTCCAGGTCGCCGCTGGCCCTCAAGGCCTCGATCCACTTAACCTGTGTGTCCTTGATCTTGCGCTCACCCTCGGCAGCCCCGGTATCAACCTGGCCTTTCACGAACACATCCACATCCGAGGACGTCGGCAGCCAGACCTGGCGCTTGGTGCCGATCAGGCCGGGCTCGGCCACCACCATGCGGCCAAGCTGCGATTCTGCGCCGGCACTGATCAGGCCCTGCAATTGCCGCCGCTCGCCCCGGCTGCGTACTTCCGGGAAGCGCTGCTGCAACGCAGCGAGGATCAATGCGCCGTAATTACCCTGCATGATCTGGCGCGGATCGGTGGTGCCGGGAGGCGCCACCTGGTCCGCTGTGAATTCGATCTCAAGCCGAACATGGGTCTGGCGGAAAGCTGTGAAGCCGTTGCTCAGAATTGTGGTCAACAACACGGCCAGGGCAGCCAGCGAAAACACGATGGCGGCCAAGCCGATCAAGCGGAAGCGGCGTTCAGCGGCATAGCGCGCCTTGAGACGGCGGGTCGCCGCCTCGGTCATGTGCTTGCCGGTGCCAGAGGCCGCAGCGATAGCAGAATTCTCCACGGCCATATCAGTCATATTGCTCTCGATATTTCTTCACGATGCGCAGGGCGGCGATATTGAGCGACAGAGTGACAACGAACAGCACCAGGCCAAGGGCGAAGGCAGCTAGGGTCTTAGGACTGTCAAATTCCTGATCGCCCACCAGCAGGGCGGCGATATGCACCGTCACCGTACTGACAGCGGCCAGTGGGTTGGCGGTGATATTGGCAGCCAGGCCAGCGGCCATCACCACGATCATGGTTTCACCCAGCGCACGGCTGAAGGCCAGGATCACTGAGGCGGCAATACCCGGCAAAGCGGCCGGCAGGATCACCCGCTTGATGGTTTCCGATTGTGTTGCGCCGAGGCCATAGGAGCCATCGCGCAGGCTTTGCGGCACCGCATTGATCACATCGTCAGACAGCGACGAGACAAACGGGATGATCATGATGCCCATCACCAGGCCGGCAGCAAGCGCCGATTGCGAGGCGACCTGCAACCCGATGCCTTCGCCCAGGCGCTGCACAAAGGGCGCTACAGTAAGGGCGGCGAAGAAGCCGTAGACTACGGTGGGAATGCCGGCCAGCACTTCCAGCGCCGGCTTGACCCAGGCGCGCAGACCCTGCGGCGCATATTCGGCCATATACACTGCGCTCATCAGGCCAACCGGCACTGCCACGATCATGGCGATGGCCGCGATCAGCAGCGTGCCGGCGAAAAGCGGCACCGCGCCAAATGCGCCCGAGGAACCGACCTGATCGGCACGAATTGCCATCTGCGGCGACCAGGTGAGACCAAACAGGAATTCGAGCGGGTTGACCTTGGCAAAGAAGCGGCTGGCTTCAAACACCAGCGACAGCACAATGCCGATGGTGGTGAACACCGCCAGCACGGAGGCAATGATGAGCATCCAATTGGCAACGCGCTCAACCTGATTGCGAGCGCGGAACTTTGGCGACAGGCGCTTGAGGCCGAGCAGCATGCCGCCAATCGACAGGCACAATGTCAGCAGCCACAAAGCGGCATCGCCGGTCTGGCGCAGGCTGATGTAATGTTCAGCCACTTGGCGCAGCACAGGATCGGCACGATCCATCGGCACCAGGCCATAGGCGATATTGCGCACATTCGACATGGTGAGCGAAAGCTGGTCGGCGCGCTGCGCCAGCAACTCAGGCGGCAGCGCATTCTGCACCAGCAGGCGCACCACACTATCTTCGGCGGCAACCCAGAGCAGGAACAGCAGCGCAGCCGGCAGGCCGCACCAGATCACCACATACCAGCCGTAGAAGGTAGGCAGGCTGTGCAGGTTGGTGATTTTGCCACCTGCGCTGCTCATGGCGCGGCGACGGCCGAGCAGATAGCCAGCCAGGGTTAGTATCAGCAGAACCGCCAGCAACAACGATATCGACATTATGCCCCCAGCGGCGCTGGTTTGATGAAACGCGAAACGGAACCAGGCAAAGCTGCCGGCGGCTGGATTCCCAGCCGCCGGCCTTTGGCTTTACATCGCCAGGTTGGTCAGGCTCAGCACCTGCGAGCGGACTTTTTCCAGCTCAGCCTTCGGCATCGCCACCAGGCCCTTCTTCTCCAGATAGCCACCAGCCGCCATCGAGCGGTCGGAAACATACTCGGCAATGAATTCCTTCATGCCCGGCACCACGCCGACATGGGCCTTCTTGGCATAAACGAACAACGGGCGCGAAACCGGATACTTGCCCGAGGAAATGGTGTCGAAATCGGGTTCAACGCCATCAACCATCAGACCCTGCAACTTGTCGGCATTCTCTTCCAGGAAGGAATAACCGAACACGCCGAGCAGGCCGGTGCTGCCCGAAGCCAGACGCTGCACGATCAGATTGTCGTTCTCGCCGGCTTCGATGAAGGCGCCATCCTCACGGATCTTGGCGCAGGCAGTGGCCTGAGCCTTCTTGTCGGTGATCGCCTTGACTTCCGGGAATGCCTTGCAGCCATGGTCCATAACCAGCTCAACGAAGCTGTCACGGGTGCCGGAGGTCGGCGGCGGGCCCATCACTTCGATCTTCCAATCCGGCAGGCTGGCATCGATCTGCTTCCAGGTCTTGTAGGGGTTGGCAACGAGCTGGCCGTTCACCGGCACCTGCGCGGCCAGCGCCAGCCAGATATGCTCGCGCTTCAGGTTGACCTTCGGGCCGCCCTTTTTCATCGCGACGGCGATGCCGTCAAAGCCCACCTTCATCTCGACGATTTCTTTCACGCCATTGGCGGCGCATTGCTCAAACTCGGCCTTGGTGATGGCGCGCGAGGCATTGGTGAAATCCGGATGCTGGGTGCCAACGCCGCCGCAGAACAGCTTCATGCCGCCGCCGGTGCCGGTGCTTTCCACGATCGGGGCCTTGAAGCCGCCGGTCTGGCTGAAGCGCTCGGCCACAGTGGTGGTGAAGGGATAGACGGTGGAGGAGCCGACCACGCGGATCTGGTCGCGCGCGGCCTGGGCGGAAGCTTGATCGGCAAGGCCGAGCGACGCGGTCGTCGCCAGGGCCGCCAGGAGGAGAGTCTGCTTGATCACGGTGAAACCTCTCTTAAGTGGCAGGGCGTGCGGCCGGGCGGAACACCCTGGCTGCGCGCTTCTTCGTCAGCTTGCGGTTTCGCTATGACCCGCTGCGGCTGACGGCGCGGACCCTACCGATGCGCGGTGACATAGATGTGACTCTATTGTTGCAGGCGTATGACAATCGCCGACAGGTTTTTCAAAGGTATCTGAACAATTATCGAACAAAAGGCAATCTAATAGAGAATACAGAGCCGATCCCGACTTCTGACTCAATGACAAGCCGCCCTCTGTGACGGCTGACAATATGCTTCACGATGGCCAGGCCAAGGCCGGTGCCACCCAGTTCCCGGCTGCGTGCCGAGTCGACTCGATAGAAGCGTTCAGTCAGGCGCGGCAGATGCTGTTTCGGAATGCCCTCGCCCTGGTCGGTTATCGATACTTCCAGGCCCAGTTCGTCATGCCGGCGCAAAGCCACTGTCACCTGGCTGCCGTTGCGGCCATATTTCACCGCATTATCGATCAGATTCTGGAAAACCTGGCTCAGTTCATCGCGGGCACCCAAGGCGGGCGGCGCGGTCTCATCCAGCTCCAGCCGAAGTGTTACCGACTTGGCGGCGGCCTGTGGCTGCAAGCCTTCGGCCAGATCGCGCAGCAAAGGCGCCAGCGCTACAGCATCGCGGGGGCGGTCATGCTCACGCATCTCGATTTGCGACAGCGACAACAGGTCGTTGATCAACCGCGCCATGCGCGCCGCCTGGTCGCGCATGATGCCCAGGAAACGAATCCGCGCTGGTTCATCATCGCGGGCCGGACCGAGCAGGGTTTCGATGAAGCCCACCAGGCTGGCCAGCGGCGTACGCAATTCATGGCTGGCATTGGCGACAAAATCCGCCCGCATACGCTCGGCCTTCTGCAACGCCGTGATGTCATGCAGCGCCAGCACCGCCGCCATGTCCTTAGGCGTGGCATCCGGCGCGGTATTGCCCACTACCGGCAGCGCTGCCACGCGCAGCGAGAAACTGCGCCCCTCGGCCGTGGGCAAGGTGAAATCCACCGCAATCAGTGCTTCCTGGCCGGCCAGCACGGCATCCACCGCTTCCAAGGCAGCTGGGTGACGCAGCGCCAGCGACAGGTCTTGCCCCACCATTTCATTGCCGAACAGTCGGCGCGCGGCGTGGTTGGCGCGGGTGACGCGGCGGCCCTGATCCAGCACCAGCAAAGGATCGGGCAGCGCGCTCAGAATGGCATCCGCAGTGGTGGATTGCAGCGCCACCTGGCCTTTTTCACTCAGCAGATGGCGACGCAGCCGCTCCACCGTAGCATCCAGCTCACCCAGCATGGTCCAGGCATCCCAGCTCGAAGGCGGGCGCGGCTCATGGCTCAGGATCCCCTCGGCGCGCTCCAGGGCGCGGCGCACAGTGCGCGAATGCCAATAGGCAAAGGCCAGATGCACGGCGAAAGCCGGCAGGCCGATCAGCAAGGCTTCACGCCAGCTTAGGGCCGCGCGCATCACCGCCAGGCCCAGCACCAGCAAAAGTGGCAGACCAAGCAGCATCGACAACGCCAGCCAACGCGCCAGCGGCACTTTGCTTTTCACGGTCGCCATTGCAACAATGCCTCCACCAAGCCACGCAGCACGTCAATCAGCGGCGCCGCGCGGGCCGCATCATAGGGCTGCGGCTGCGCCTCATCCATGTAACAGATCTCCGCCAGCTCCAGTTGCAGCGCATGCATGCCATCGGCCGGGCGGCCATAATGCCGGGTGATATAACCGCCTTTGAAGCGACCATTATGCACATGGCTGAACCGTGTATCGCGCTGCAAGGCGGCATAGGCCTGCGCTGCCAGGCCGGCATCGCAGCTCTGCATGTCATTGGTGCCAAGATTGAGATCCGGCAGCCGGCCCTCGAAGAAACGCGGCACCATGCTGGGGATGCTGTGGCCATCCAGCAGCAGCACAAAACCATGCCGCGCCTTGAGCGCCGCCAGCTCTGCGGCCAGACGGTCATGATAGGGCTGCCAGTATAACGCCCGCCTTTCGGCCATTTCGGCTGGCGCAACGCTGCTGCCATCCAGATAGACCGGCTGATTGCCGAAACTGCGGCTTGGACAGAGTTCGGTATTATCGGCACCGGGATAAAGCGGCTTGCCTTCCGGGTCGCGGTTGAGATCAACCACATAGCGTGACAGCTTGGCCGCCATCAGCCCAACGCCCAGGCCGGTGACAAAATCGTAGAGTTTTTCCACATGCCAGTCGGTATCGGGCACCGCCAGGGCGGCCGGAGTCATCCGCTCGGCCAGATCCTGCGGCAGTCCAGTGCCGCAATGTGGTACATTCACCAGCAGCGGCAGGCTGCCCGGGAAAAAATCATATAAGGCGGTGCTGTTGTTCATGCTTTTCTTCCACGTGAATCATAACAACTAGATGCGACACAATTTATTACATCCGGAAATTTCTCATAAACTATTGATATTAATATAAATTATTAATCAACAGGGTTTTGGTCCGGCTGCTGCATCGCCTATGCTGCTGGCCAATCTGTATACGGCTCCCGGACCCGCAGCACCATGGATTTCTCGTTTTTCGGCTTTACGCTTTCGCCCGCTGAAATCGGCGCCTTTCTCGAAGTCATCACGATCAACATCGTGCTGTCCGGCGACAATGCCATCGTCATCGCCCTCGCGGTGGCCGGTTTGCCCGAGGCCCAACGCAATCGGGGTATCTTCTGGGGTATCATCGGCGCCACCGGACTAAGGCTGATCTTCACCGCCGTCGCCGTGCAACTGATGGCGGTGATCGGCCTGATCCTGATCGGTGGCCTGCTTCTCTTCTGGGTGGCCTGGAAAATGGCCCAGGAATTGCGCGCCAAAAGCGGCGAAGATGGTGACGGGGATGGTTCGGATGGACCCAAATCGTTACGCCAGGCAGTGGTGCAAATCATTATCGCCGATGTCTCGATGTCGCTCGACAATGTGCTGGCGGTGGCTGGCGCAGCGCGGCAATACCCCTATATCCTGGCTTTCGGCCTGATCCTGTCGATCGCCCTCACCGCCGTAGCCTCCAATCTCATCGCCCGCCTGCTCGACCGCTACCGTTTCCTCGGCTATGTCGGCGTGGCGATCATCTGTTATGTTGCCTTCGAGATGGTATGGGATGGCGGTATCCAGGTGCTGGCGGCAACGCACCTGGATGAGAAATTGCACATTAATTTACAGTAAATTTTTTGTGGTATGCGTTTATGGACGGCCGGGGCCGGGCAGCCAGTCAGGGATTGTTTATGGCCGGTTAATTTGATAACTCCTGCGATCCCTATTGCATGGCAGGCAGACCAGACATGGATTTTTCCCTCTTCGGCTATGTTATCGAAGCGTCGCATATCGAGGCTTTTCTCAAGGTATTGATGATCGACATCGTGTTGTCGGGCGACAATGCGATTGTGATCGGCATGGCGGTGGCCGGCCTACCTGTCGCTGATCGCGGCAAGATCATCTTCTACGGCATCATGGCAGCCACCGTGATGCGCATCGGTTTTGCGGCTGTGGCGGTGCAGCTACTGTCAATCATCGGCCTGACGCTCGCTGGCGGCCTGCTGCTGGCCTGGGTCAGCTGGAAAATGTGGCGCGAATTGCGCCATCAGGCCAAGAGCGAGAGTGGCGAAGCTGCCAACGAGAAGCCGGCGCCCAAGAGCAAGCGCGAAGCCATCATCCAGATCATCATGGCCGACGTCTCGATGTCGCTGGATAACGTGCTGGCGGTGGCCGGCGCGGCGCGCGAGCATCCCTATATCCTGGCCTTCGGCCTGGTGCTTTCGATTGCGCTGATGGCCGTGGCGTCGAAGTTCATCGCACGCCTGCTCGACCGTTATCACTGGATCGCCTATATCGGCCTGCTCATCATCGTCTATGTGGCTGCCGAAATGATCTACAATGGCGGTTTCCAGGTGCTGAACGCCTTCGCGCCCAAGACCTGACGTAACAATGACACCGGAACCAGCGATGCCAGTGCAGCCATCCAGCCCCAGCCGCCGCAAGGCGCTGGTGCTGCTGGGCGCTGGCCCGCTGGCCTCGGCATTGCTGCCAAATTTGGCTCAGGCGGCACCTGAAGATGCGCGTCGCCTGCTGGCTGAATTGGTGAAAAGCCAGCCCAGGGCCGGCCGGGTCACAATCAAGACCCAGGATATCGCCGAGAATGGCAATACCGTGCCGGTGACGGTGAGCGTTGATAGTCCGATGACCGAGGCGGATCATGTGCGGACGATCCATGTCATTTCGGATGCCAATCCGCAGCCCGGCGTGGCCAGCTTCATGCTCACGCCGGCCTCGGGTAAGGCCGAGGTGTATTTCCGCATGCGCATGGCGGCAACGCAGAACCTGATCGTAGTGGCGGAAATGAGCGACGGCACGAGCTGGAGCGCCAGCCGCGCCGTCACCGTCACCATCGGCGGCTGTAGCAATTGAGCGGAACAGGCGCAGTATGAGCCAGGACGTCAAACCCCGCATCCGGGTGCCGCAGAGCGCCAAGAAGGGCGAGGTCGTGGAAATCCGCACCTTGGTGAGCCATGC
The DNA here is from genome assembly GCF_017994015.1 of Ferrovibrio sp. Lineage (GTDB taxonomy): Bacteria > Pseudomonadota > Alphaproteobacteria > Ferrovibrionales > Ferrovibrionaceae > Ferrovibrio. The sequence continues at coordinate 26,975 of NZ_JAGOLP010000040.1, forward strand.
GATGGAATCCGGCCAGCGCCGTGATGCCGCAGGCAAGCTGATCCCGCGCCAGATCATCAACCGCTTCACCTGCCGCTATAATGGCAAGCTGGTATTCGATGCCAAGCTTGAACCCGGCATTGCCGCCAATCCGACGCTGAACTTTTTCCTGAAATGCACGGAATCGGGCAAGCTGGAATTCGCCTGGACCGATGACGATGGCAGCATCTACGCCACCACGCACAGCATCACCGTAATTTAGAGTACGCTGCGATTAGATTGATGCACTGCGCCGCGGCGATTTTGCGTTTTGCGGAGGAGCCCGGCGCCGGGCGTAGTGGGACTACGGCCAAGCCGGGCGACGCGCGCAAAACGCAAAAGCGCCCGGCCCCTCTCGGGTTGCGCCTGGAGGCGGCATCCGCGTCGTCGAAACGCTTGCAGGTACCGCAAGGTACCTGCTGCGAGCTTCTCCTATCGGCCTACCGCCTCCAGACGCAACGCAGCGCGTCAATCTATTCGCAGCGTGCTCTAACCGGGCGGCGCTTCGTCCGGTGAGGCTGCCGCCGCGGCGGCTGCGGCAGTCCGTGCCGCCATGCGGGCGCGATAGCGTTCCACCGCCAGCGCCACTTCCTGTGCCAGCGCATTGGCCTGTTTGCCTGGATTGAAGAAGGCCAGCACCGCCTCAGACAGGGTTTGCAGCAGATCAAGCTGCTTGCGGCCTTCCGCCGTGGCGCCAAGCAACAGACTGCCAGCAGCAATATGGCGCGCCGTCAGCAGCAGCGGGTCGCAGATTTTGCCGATATGCGCCAGTTCGGTATCGGCGACGCGGCGGGCGATCTCCTCCACCGATTCAATCAGATCGGTGAGCAACGCGCGCGTTGCCTGTTCCACCATGCCCTTGCGATAGGCCGGCACCACCTGCTGCGCCACGAAGGCAATGCGGAAGGCCGATTGCCGCAGTCGCAGGCTTTGCACCTGCTCCTGCGCTGCCGCCAGCGCCTGCTGATTCTGCGCCGCATCAACCGGCTCGCCGAGCAGCTTGGCGCGCAGGATGTTGGGCGCTTCGATCAGCGGGATTTCGCTGCCGCCACGATCAATCGACTTGCGCCGGTCGGGGCCGATATAATCCGCCGTCACAACAAAGGGTTTACGCGCCGTGGCCAATGCCTCAATACGCTCGATCAATGTGCGGGTATTGAGCGGCTTGACCAGCAGATCATCAGCGCCGGAATCCACTGCGGCCCGCACCATGTTTTGTGATGCTTCCCAGGTGGTAAGAATCGCCGGCAGAAAAGGATTGTTGCCAAGCCGGCCATGGCGCATGGCGCGTAACGCCGCGCAGGCATCGCCACCGGGCATAGCCGCATCCAGCAGCAGCAGATCGGGCCGCGACACGGCCAGCAGATCGGAAAAGCCGGCCAGGCTGTCAAATTCACGCAGGCCGGTGAATCCAGCGCCGCTCAGCGCCTGCCGATATAGCTGACGCATGCCGCTATTCGCATCGCCGAACAGAATCCGTATGTCACGCCGATACTCTGGGTTCATGGCGTTAATCCTACCGCCACTGCTGCGCCGCAACAAGCGATCAGCACGTGCAACGCGCTGTCACTACAATGTTATGCGCGTGTCATGCAGTGGCAGCATTCAGCCGCGCGGCTTGGCCCGTGCGGTTGGCGTGGCATTGGCGGGGTCTTCGGGCCAGGGATGCTTCGGGTATTGTCCGCGCATTTCCGCACGCACAGCGCGGTAACTGGATTGCCAGAAGCCGGCCAGATCGCTGGTCACCTGCAATGGCCGTCGCGCCGGCGACAGCAGATGCAGCAGCAATTTCACCCTTCCGCCGGCAATCGCCGGTGTGCTGCGCTCGCCAAACATCTCCTGCAACCGCACGGCCAGCACCGGCACGTCACCCGCCGTGTAATCAATCGGCAGTGAATTGCCGGTTGGCACCCGCCAATGGC
>NZ_JAGOLP010000098.1 GCF_017994015.1 Ferrovibrio sp.
ATCTTGTTGGCTTCGCTGAACACATCATGTGGCGGCAGCGGCGGGCGGTCTGCCATGCTGTCGCGCTCATACTGGAATTGCATGTCGCCGGGCGCCGACCAGGGCAGGCTGTCGAGCGGCAGGCGATAGCCCATCGGGCTGTCGCCTGGCAGCAGGAACATGGTTTGCGGGCGGAAAAACCACGGGCCGGAGCGCCAGCGTGTGCGGCCATTGCCGGCCACCGGCTCGGCCAGCAGCGGCAGGGTGTAGCCCACCACTTTCTCCAGCCCCTGTTCAAAAATCCGTGCCAGCCGGGCGCGTTCCTGCGGGTCGCCCAGGCGCGATTTGAACGGATCAACATTGGTCGGCAACCGGCGCTCGCGCCAGAGATAATACCAGGCATCCTCAAAGCCCGGGATACGATGGCCGGGATCAACCTGCAAACGCTCGGCCAGCGCAGCAGAGAAGATATCGGCATCGCTTTCACTGGCGCCGTCGCCGGCATCCTCGTCGGCGGCCAGCAAGGCGCGATCCTTCCAGATCGGCTCGCCATCGCGGCGCCAATGGCAGGATAATGCCCAGCGCGGCAATTGTTCGCCAGGATACCATTTGCCCTGGCCGTAATGCAGCAATTCGCCGCTGCTGAAACGGTCGGCCAGGCGGCGCAGCAGGCGGCCGGCCAGGATACGTTTGTTGGGGCCCAGCGCGGCGGTGTTCCATTCCGCGCCTTCCATGTCGTCGATGGACACAAAGGTCGGCTCGCCGCCCATGGTCAGGCGCAGGTCGGCGCGGTTCAGCGCCGCATCCACCTTGTCGCCGAGCGCCAGCATGGCTTCCCAGGCTTCATCGCTGATCGGCTTGGTGACGCGCGGCGTTTCATGGAAACGGCGCACGTTCATCACATGGCCGAACTCAACCTCGCATTCCTCCAGCATGCCGGAAATCGGCGCTGCCGATTGTGGCTCCGGCGTGGCGGCCAGCGGGATATGGCCTTCGCCGGCCATCAGGCCAGAAGTTGGGTCAAGTCCGATCCAGCCGGCGCCGGGCAGATACACTTCACACCAGGCATGCAGGTCGGTGAAATCCTCTTTCGGCCCTTCCGGGCCTTCAATCGGCTTCACATCAGCTACCAGCTGGATCAGGTAGCCAGAGACAAAACGCGCCGCCAGGCCGAGATGGCGCAAAGCCTGCACCAGCAGCCATGATGTGTCGCGACACGAACCGCTGCCATTGCCCAGGGTTTCCTCGGCGGTCTGCACGCCAGGTTCCAGCCGGATCAGATATTTGATCTCATTGGCCAGGCGCTGGTTCAATCCAACCAGGAAGTCCACCGTGCGCTGCGGGCTGCGGTCCACACTGGCGAGCCATTTCGCCAGCAGCGGGCCGGGCGGATCAAGCCTGCGGAATGGCGCCAGGTCTTCCTGCAAGGCCGGGTCATAGTCGAAGGGGAATGTCTCGGCTTCGGGTTCGAGGAAAAAGTCGAACGGATTGATCACCGCCATATCGGCAACCAGGTCCACCGTTACTTCAAAATGGTCGGTGCGTTCCGGGAAAACCAGCCGGGCGAGGTAATTGCCCTGCGGGTCCTGCTGCCAGTTGATGAAATGCTCTTTCGGCGAGATGGTCAGCGAATAGCTCAGGATCGGCGTGCGGCAATGCGGCGCCGGCCGCAGGCGGACGCTCTGTGGCCCCAGATTGATCAGGCGGTCATAGCGATACGTGGTGCGATGGTGCAGCGCAACCTGAATGCTCATTCTTCCCCGCCATGCTCACAAGAAACCCTAGGGTTCTGACCCCAGCATGAATGCAATCGGTATGCCGTGCAGAGTGCAAGCAGAATCCGCAGGCTAAACAAAATCGGTGGATACAATTGCGCCCAATGAGGCGGCGATATGGTCAATATTTAGGCACATATACCGACGTGGCTAGCAAGCCAGGGTGAAAGCGCTATCCTGTGGGCAGTCAAATCGCAAGGAGCGGCAAGCATGACAACAATTTTCAAAGACGCCTTCGTCGGCAAGCGCGTGGTAGTGGCGGGCGGCAGCCGGGGCATCGGCCGCGCCATCGCGCTGGGCTTTGCGGCCGGCGGCGCAGCGGTTTCGCTCTGCGCGCGCGGCGCCGAGGGGGTGAATAATGCGGTGGCGGAAATTTCGGCGCTTGGCGCCAAGGGCCATGGCGCGCCCTGCGATCTGGCCGATGGCAAGGCAGTGGCGGCTTATATCGAAGCGGCGGCGCAGGCGCTGGGCGGCATCGACATCCTGATCAACAATGCCTCCGGCTTTGGCCGCAGCGACGATGAAGAGGGCTGGGCGGCGGCGATCAATGTTGACCTGCTGGCCACGGTGCGCGCCAGCCGCGCCGCGCTGCCGCATATCGAGCGTGCCGGATGCGGCAGCATCATCCATATTTCATCCATCGCCGGCCTGGTGGCCACCACGCGCACACCGCCCTATGGCGCCATCAAGGCGGCGCTGATCCAGTATACGCAGACCCAGGCCGCCTTGCTGGCGAAGCAGCAGATCCGGGTGAATTGCGTTGCGCCAGGCTCGATTGAATTTCCCGGCGGCGTATGGGATCAGGCACGCCAGCATAACCGGCCGCTTTACGATGCCACGCTGGCCTCGATCCCGTTCGGCCGCCTCGGCACGGCTGAGGAAATCGCTGATACCACGCTGTTTCTGGCCTCTGATCTGGCGCGCTGGATCACCGGCCAGACCATTGTGGTGGATGGTGGCCAGATGCTGGCAAAGGGCTAGCGTCAGATGTTGAAGCCGAGTGCCGCCAGCCGTGTCAGCATATGCGGCGGCGGCGGCGCTTCCACCCGCACCGGCGCACGCTCCGCGTAATAGGGGATGGTCAATTGCCGCGCATGCAGCATCAGCCCAGCGGCCATGTCGGTCGCGCCGGGTGGGCCATACAGCGTGTCGCCCAGCAACGGGCAGCCCAGTGCTGCCGCATGCACTCGAATCTGATGCGTGCGTCCGGTGAGCGGCCGGAAGGCCAGCCAGGTCTGCCCGTTGGCCTGTCCTAATATTTCATATTCAGTGCTGGCGGCCTGGCCGGCTGCATTGCCCTGCATCTGCCAGCCCTGGCGATGCTGCACTTTCAGCAAGGCCAGATCGATGCGGCCTTTGGGCTGCGGCGGTTGGCCCTGCACGATGCCCCAATAGGTTTTGCCCACCAGCCGCTCGGCGAATAAGCGGCCCAGCCGGGTCATCGCCTTGGCATGGCGGCCCAGCGCCAGGCAGCCGCTGGTATCACGATCCAGGCGATGCGCCGGCTGCGGCGTGAAGCGATTGCCAAAGCTCAGCGCTGGTAGATGGTTTTCCAGGCTTTCCGGGGTTTTCGGCCCGCCATGCACCGCCAGCCCGGCCGGTTTGTTGAGCACCAGCAGGCAGGAATCCTTGTGCAACACCAGGGCGGTAGGATCAATCTGGTCCATGAAGGCTGTGGTAGCATGAAGCGCGCCGGCAAACGATAGCCAAGATGGCCCGGCCAGACTTGGCACGGTATTCGCTAGGGTTGGCTTACAGAGTCAGTTCATCCTTAGGCAGAAGTGTTGTGACCGTGACGTCCGAAACCCGCAAGATCCTGCTCGACCTTTCGATCGACGATGCCCCGCGCCGATCCGGTGGCCGGCCCACCCTGGCCGACGATCTGCGGCGCCGGCTGGCCGATGCCATCATGGCGGGTGAATTGCCGCCCGGCAGCCGGCTGGATGAGCATGACCTGGCCGAGCGTTATGGCATGTCGCGCACCCCGGTACGCGAAGCCCTGCGCCAGCTTGCCGCCGTTGGCCTGGCGGAATATCGCCCGCATCGCGGCGTGATCGTGGCCTTTCCGGAGCAGCAGCGTATTGCCGAGATGTTTGAGGTGATGTCGGAACTGGAGGCTTTATGCGCCCGGCTGGCGGCTTTGCGCATGGATGCCGGCGAGCGGCGCGACTTCGAGACGCTGCATCGCCGTTCGTTGGAGCATGTGCGCGAGGCCCGCATCGAGGATTACGATGCCGCCAACCTGACCTTTCACTCGGCGCTGTATCGCGGCGCGCATAATCGCTTCCTGGAAGAAACCACGTTATCGGTGCGGCGCCGGGTGCAGCCGTTCCGCCGCAGCCAGTTCCAGGTGCTGGGCCGGCTCGGCAATTCCTTTGCCGAGCATGACCGTATCGTGGAAGCGGTGCTGCGCGGCGACGCACTGGCCGCCGAAACCTGCATGCGCGAGCATGTCGGCAAGGTCAGCGTGGCTTCCGTCACGTTGATCGAGGGCCGGCGCCAGCAGGCGCCGGGCGAGGCCGAAGCCGGCTGAGTTATTTCAGGCTGGCACGATAAGCGCGCCAATCGCCAAAGCGGGAAATATCCTCGGCCTGGCGCGTTGCCTCGGCTTCACACAGGAAGCCTTTAACATAGCTGCCATCGGCAAGCTGCACGCTGCCAATGCCGAGCGGCGCCGGAATGCCGGCAACAAAAGCCCCGAAGCCGGCGGTGGGCAGGTGCCAGATTTCGCCGGTTATGGCAACGCCATCCTGGGCCACGCGCAGCACACCCGGGCGCGGCGGGCCGCCGGCATCGATGCGATAGAGCCGGTAATCCGCTGTGGTTTGCACCTCGGCGACAAAGCGGCCGCCCAGCCCGACCAGTTCCGGATTGAGCGGCTGGCCACGCATATGGGCGCCAAACACTGCTACGGCAATCTCCGGCCAGGCCGGTGCGGCAGTGGTGATGGTGGCTGGTAATGGCTGGCCGGTGGCGCCGAGCGGCAGGCCGGCTGCGGTCTGAAAGGCCGCGCCGAAGGCCGCCAGGCGGGCTTCGTGGAAAGCCGGGGCGATCAGGGTTACGCCGCTGGGCAGGCCATCGGGCCGCATTGCATTGGGCACCGCCAGGGCGCTGAGATCGAAATAGTTCACGAAGTTGGTGTAATAGCCCAGATTGGCATTCAGCTTCAGCGGTTCGGCTAGGATTTCGGCCACGCGATAGATCGTGCCGCTGGTTGGCACCAGCAGGAAATCGGCTTCCCCCCACACCATATCGGTTTGCAGCTTCAGGGCGCGCAGGCGCTGCTGCATGCGGTAAAGCTCCACCGCGCTGGCCTTGACGCCGCTTTCCAGAATGCCGCGTGTCACCGGATGGATGGCATCCGGCTGGTCGCGCAGGAAATCGCCCAGGGCCGCAGTGCGCTCGGCAGCGCCGGGCGGTGAATACAGCATCGCCTGGGCCTCGGCATAAGGCGCGTAGTCAATATGGATCGCCTCGCCGCCCATGGCCTCAAAGCGCGTGACGGCAGCAGCAAACAGCGCCGCCGCTGCCGCATCGCCAAAAAATTCCGGCTGGCTCGGCACGGCAAAACGGAACTGTGCCGGGGCAGGCGGCACCATGGCGCGGAAGCCGGCCGGCGCCGGCCGGGCATAGGCATCCACGCCATCCGGGCCGCGTGCCGCCTCAAGCACGGCCATGGCATCGGCCACGGTCAGCGCGAAGACCGAGATGCAATCCAGCGAACGGCAGGCCGGCAGCATGCCGGTGGCGGCGATCAGGCCGATGGAAGGTTTCAGCCCGACGATATTGTTGAAGCCGGCCGGCACGCGGCCTGAACCTGCGGTGTCGGTGCCAAGCGAAAAGCTGACCAGGCCGGCGCTGACCGCCACTGCCGAGCCGGAGGAGGAACCGCCCGGCACATAATCCTTGTTGAATGGATTCACCGCCACGCCATAGGGCGAGCGCACGCCTACCAGCCCGGTGGCGAACTGGTCCAGGTTGGTCTTGCCGATCAGGATCGCGCCGGCGGCTTCCAGTTTCTGCACCGCCGTGGCCGAGATATTGGGCGTGAAGGCAAAGCCGGGGCAGGCCGCCGTGGTCGGCAGCCCGGCCACGTCGATATTGTCCTTAACGGCAAAGGGAATGCCATACAGCGGCAGGCCGGCCGGGCCGCGCGCTTCCAGCTCGGCGGCGCGGCTTTGCAGTTCAGCCAGGCTCGGGCGCGCGAGCCAAACCGCATCCTCTCCGCGCGCCGTTATGGCCGCATCGATCAGTCCCACGAGGCTGGAGGGCGAAATTTCGCCTCGTGTATAGGCAGCCTGCAATGCGGCGATGGTTAGGCTGGGCAGGGTCATGACGGGCTCCGAAAGCTTGCTTCTGGAATGTTGTATGCAACTGTCGTACCGCGCCATAAACCCAGGATTGCCTTGAAATTATGCGATATTTTTTCTAGTACCTGCCGCCTGCTTGGTCATGTTGCCTGCTATGTATGAGTAAAAAATAATCATCATATAATTTTATCATTACGACCTGCTGGGCAGTTTTGTGATCCGGCTCGGGATGATTCTCCCAAGCATATCAGTCACGTGCATACAATCTGTGGCAACAGCAGCGTTCATGGCACGCCCGTTGCAGTGCAACAGCTATCGACACGAATTGGAGACAGCCATGCGCCGCCGTGCTTTCCTCGTTGCCACTTCAATGCTCACCGCCGCAGGCCTGCTGCTTGGCGCCGCCGGTGCCGCTCAGGCCCAGGGCCGCAAGGATACCTTGCTGGTGCTGGTGGAGAATGGCCCCAACAGCATGGATATCCATGGTGTTGGCACCAGCTTCCGCTCCTATGTGGCGGCCTGGAACATGTATGACCGCCTGGTCAGCTTCGGCATCAAGACGCTGCCCGATGGCACGCAGATGTACGATTACAGCAAGAT
>NZ_JAGOLP010000099.1 GCF_017994015.1 Ferrovibrio sp.
TCATTCAGCGCGTAATTGGCACCAACAATGCCCTGCACGGCCGGAGCCCAGGCGCTGTCATCAAACGTCACGGCGCCGACTCGGCCTTCGCCGGAGATGTTGGTCAGACCAACGCCGAAGCCGACATAGGGCACGAAGTTGCCCATGCCATTGAAATCATAGAGCACGTTGGCCATGGTCGACCACGAGCTGATCTCGATGTTGCTGGCACCCTTGCCGTCATTCTGGCGATAGGAAAGCTCGCCTTCAACGCGCACATCACCAAAGCCATAGCCAACCTTGCCGGCACCGGCCCAGCCAGTGTCATGCTCCACCGAGGCCGTGCCGTTCGGGGCATTACGAACCTTGGTGTCATCAACCCAGTTGGCGCCACCGGCAAGACCGGCATACCAGCCATTGGTTTGCGCCAGGGCGGGCTGGGCGGCCATGAGCGCCAGAGTGGCGCCGGCCAGAAGTGCTGCTCGCAGCTTCATCGTAATCTCCCTTTGGAACTAAAGGCATGGGGCGAAAAGCCCCCTGCCGTGGACTCGTGAATTCAGGTCGCTACTATCAACTTTGTTCGCCCCAGCGTAAAGCGGAAAGGCCAAATCTGGGCCAATAATTCCCCACCTGTTGCCGCAATGCCACAATCACCGCCCAATGGTTGCAAGCGCTTGATTTAAATCGTCAATCACGTCCTGAGGGTGTTCCAGGCCAACCGACATGCGGAGCAAATCGTCCGCAATCCCTAATTTTGCACGCTCTTCGGCAGACAATCGCTGATGGGTGGTGGTGGCCGGATGTGTGATCAGGCTCTTGGAATCGCCCAGGTTGTTGGAGATATCCAGCAGCCGCAGCGCGTTGAGCATGCCGAAGGCCGCAGCCTTGCCGCCCCTGACGCGGAACGCCACCATATTGCCGGGGCCGCTCATCTGTCGTTTGGCCAGATCATATTGCGGGTGGCTTTGCAGGCCGGGGAACATAAGCTGCTCAATGCCGGGGTGGCTAGCCAGGGCGGCAGCCACAATGCTGGCATTCTCAACATGGCGCGACACCCGCAATTCCAGGGTTTCCAGCCCCTTGAGCATGACCCAGGCGTTAAACGGGCTGAGCGCCGGGCCGGTATGGCGCAGGAAGGGGGTCAGTTCGTCGCGCACAAAGGCTTCCGAACCCAGCACCACGCCGCCAAGCGCACGGCCCTGGCCGTCGATATGCTTGGTGGCGCTATACACCACAATATCGGCGCCAAGCTGGAGCGGCTTTTGCAACACCGGGGTGGCAAACACATTATCCACGATAACCCGGGCGCCGACTGCATGGGCCAGATCGGCCACGGCGCGGATATCGGTCACTTCCAGGGTCGGGTTGGCCGGGGTTTCCAGGAACACGGCGCGGGTGCGCTTGGTGATCGCCGCCTCCCAGGCGGCCAGATCGGTGCCATCCACCAGGGTGCTTTTGATGCCGAAACGCGGCAGCAGATCCTCGATGATATAGCGGCAGGAACCAAATACGGCGCGGGCCGACACCACTTCGTCACCGGCCTTGAGCTGGCACATCAGCGCCGCATTCACCGCCGCCATGCCGGATGCCACGCCGCGCGCCGCCTCGGCGCCTTCCAGCAGCGCCATGCGGGTTTCAAACATATCCACGGTGGGATTGGCAAAGCGGCTGTAGACAAAGCCGGGCTGCTCATTCTTGAACCGCGCCTCGGCGGCCTCGGCGCTGTCATAGCGGAAGCCGGAGGTCATGAAGATGGCTTCCGATGTCTCGCCGAACTGGGAACGATTGGTGCCGCCGCGCACCAGCTTGGTGGCCAGGCGCCAGTTTTCAGCCGCCTTCCGGTTCTCGCTCATATCCACAACCCTTTCAGCCCAAACAAAAAACCCCGGCACCGCAAAGGCCCGGGGTTCGCTTGAACCGCCCGACCTTTTAGCGGTTTATTTAACGTGGTCCGCAAGCCGGTCGGCTCAAATCACCACGAAGTGGCATTGTTTCTAGGCCCGGGGCGGGTTTCCGTCAAGCGGAAATCCGCCCGCCTAGCTAAAGCCCCCGGGGGTCAGCGCGCCGTCCAGCCGCCATCAACGGCAATTGCCGTGCCGGTGATCGACTTGGCCATCTCGCCGCACAGGAACAACGCCAAAGCCGCCACTTCCTCAACCTCGACAAAGCGCTTGTTCGGCTGCGAGGCCAGGATCACTTCGCGGATCACCCGGTCGCGCGGCATGTTATGCGCCTTGGCCTGATCCTCGATCTGGCCTTCCACCAGTGGAGTGCGCACATAGCCCGGGCAGATCGCATTCACCGTGATATTGGTTTCCGCAACTTCCAGCGCCGACGCCTTGGTGAAGCCGATCTGGCCGTGTTTGGCCGCCACATAGGCCGATTTGAACGGCGAAGCAACCAGGCCATGCGCCGAGACAATATTGACCACGCGGCCCCAATTGCGCCGCTTCATGCCCGGAAAAGCCGCCTTGGTGGCATGGAATGTGGAACTGAGGTTGATATTCTGGATCGCTTCCCATTTCGCCTCGGGGAATTCATCCACCGGGGAGACAAACTGGATACCGGCATTGTTGACCAGGATATCAACCGCACCAAATGCGCTCTCGGCGCCACGGATCAGGTCGGCCACCTCGTCGCCCTTGCTCATATCGGCGCCGCTATAGAGCACCATCACACCGGTTTCCGCTGCCAGCTCGGCGCGGATTTTCTCGATCGCGGCGGCCTCGCCGAAGCCGTTCAGCATCACATTCACGCCCTGCCCGGCCAGCGCGCGGGCAATACCCAGGCCGATACCGCTGGTGGAACCGGTGACAACGGCAGACTTGCCTTTGAGCATAACTGCTCTCCTTTATAAGGGTGCAGTGCACGATAGCTTGCCGGCCCGAGCCCTTGCAAGTGAAGGGCTGCTACGTTACCCAGGAATGGCACGATTTTGGAGACATAAAGCCGATGCTTCACCAGTTGAATGACGACGAACCGGCGCAGGACGACAAGGAAAACGGCAAGCCCGAAAAGGCGGCCGGCATCGATGAACGGCTGTTCAAGGCGCGCTCAATCCTGATTTTTGGCGGCATCGACCAGAAACTGGCCAAGGATGTGACCGCCCGCCTGCTCGCCCTGGCCCATGCCGGCGACGACCCGATCACCATCTACCTCAATTCCCAGGGCGGCCATGTGGAATCGGGCGACACGATCTATGACGTGATCAAGTTCGTGAAGCCGACGGTACGCATTATCGGCACCGGCTGGGTCGCCTCGGCCGGCGCGCTGATCTTCTCGGCCGCCACACGCGAAAACCGGCTCAGCCTGCCCAATACCCGCTACCTGCTGCACCAGCCGTCGGGCGGCACCGGCGGCACCGCCTCCGATGTGGCAATCCAGGCCAAGGAAATCATCCGCATGCGCAAGCGGCTGAATGAAATCTTTGCCCGCGAAACCGGCCAGCCGCTGGAACGGATCGAAAAGGATACCGACCGCGATTACTGGATGAGCGCCGAGGAAGCCGTGGGCTATGGCCTGGTCGGCAAGATCATCTCGGATGTCAGCGAACTGGGCTGAGCCAGCCACCGCAACGAAAAAGCCCCGGCAGCGGAAACTGCCGGGGCTTTTTTTATGGGCCTGTGTTGCGGCTCAGGATTTGAGCGGCACCGGCACAAAGCGCGGTTCGCCGTTGCGCAGGATTTGCAGCAGGGCCACCTTGCGCTTGGAATCGCGCAAAGCCTTGAGCATTTCGGCGGCATCCTCGGGGTTGCGCACCTCGGATTGCGAGACTTCGACAATCACGTCGCCGGCCCGCACATCGCGTTTTGCTGCCGGACCCTCGGCCTCCACATCCACCACCACCACGCCGCGCACATCGTCCTTGATGTCGAACCGCTTGCGCAATTCGGCATTCAGCGGCGCGATCTTCACACCGAGATCGGGCAGATTGGTTTCGCCACGGCTGGCCCTGGGCTTGGGATCGGCACCCTTGGCCGGCGGCGCCTCAGCCGAGGCCATGGCCTGTTCCAATTCGCCGAGCGTGGCGCGCAGGGTGACTTTTTTGCCCTTGCGCAGCACATCCACCGGCACCGCCTTGCCGACATTGGTTTCGGCCACGGTGCGGGTGAGCGAATTGGTCGACGAGATCGGCTTGCTGTCAAACGACACGATCACGTCGCCGCCCTGGATGCCGGCTTTCTCGGCCGGGCCACCCGGCACCACCTTGGCCACCAGGGCGCCACGCGCCTTGTCGAGACCCAGTTCTTCCACCATCTCGTCGGTAACCGATTGGATCTGCACGCCGAGCCAGCCGCGCTTGGTGCGGCCGAATTCGATCAATTGCTGCACCACCGGCCGCGCCATCGCCGAGGGCACCGAAAAGCCGATGCCGATCGAGCCGCCGGATTGCGAGAAGATCGCGGTGTTGATGCCAATCACCTCGCCGGCCTTGTTGAACAGCGGGCCACCGGAATTGCCCTTGTTGATCGAGGCATCGGTCTGGATGAAATCGTCATACCGGCCAGCGCCGATATCGCGGCCACGCGCCGAGATGATGCCGGCGGTGACGGTGCCGCCGAGGCCGAGCGGGTTACCGATCGCCAGCACCCATTCGCCAACCCGCGCCTTGGCCGAGTCGCCCCAGTTGATCGGCTTGAGCGGCTGTTTCGGCTCAACCTTGAGCACGGCCAGGTCAACTTCCGGATCGCGGCCAATGATCTTGGCCGGCAATTCGGTATTGTCATGCAGGATGACACGCACCTCATCGGCATCGGCGATGACGTGGTTATTGGTGACCACGTAGCCGCGCGCATCAACGATAAAGCCGGAGCCGAGCGACGAGACCTGACGTGGCGGCCGGTTGCCGCCGCCCCCGCCACGCTGCTGCCGGTCGAAGAAATCCTTGAAGAATTCCTCAAACGGCGAACCAGGCGGGAATTGCGGCATTCCTTCCGGCAAGGTGCCGGTGCCCGGGCGGTTCTTCACTGTCTGCGTGGTGGAGATATTCACCACCGAGGGCAGCAGTTGCTCGGCCAGATCGGCAAAGTCGCCTTCCGGTGCCCGCGCCTGGGCCGGCGTCAGACTGCCCAGCACAAGCTGGGCAGCCAGTATTCCGGCCACGGCCAGACCTCTGAGAGAGAGGCCTGTGATCGACGGCATGATTGCCATGGTCTACTCCTTGTTACCCGGGCAGCAGGCTCAGCGCTTCGGCGCCGGCGCCCCCGGGCTTTCGGTAAAGTATCGGAAGAATTCCGAATCCGATGATAAAATCATCGTGGTATCGGCCTGCTGCAAGGCCTTGGAATAGGCCTGCAACGAGCGATAGAAGGCATAGAATGCCGGATCCTGGTTGGCCGCCTGGGCGAAAATCTTGGTGCGGCTGGCATCGCCTTCACCGCGCAGGATTTCCGACTGCTTGCGCGCATCGGCCAGCAGCACAGTACGCTGGCGTTCGGCATCGGCACGGATTTTCTCGCCCAATTCAAAGCCGGTGGCACGCTGTTCCTTGGCCTCGCGCTCACGTTCCGTCTGCATACGGCGGAAAATCGCCTGGCTGATCGTATCGGGGAAATCGGCGCGCTTGATACGCACGTCCACGATATCGATGCCGAGCCGGGCAGCATCCGCATCCAGCACATTGCTGACCGCCAGCATCGCCGCCGGGCGATCACCCGAAACGATGGCAATGGCATCCAGCTTGCCGAAGGCACCGCGCAGCGCATTGGCCACCGAAGGCGCCAGGTTGTTGCGCAGCAGGGCTTCCGTACGCACCGACTGATAGTAGAGCAGCGGATCGACGATGCGATAACGCACGAAGCTGTCCACCACCAGGCGGCGGCGGTCGGTGGTGAGAATTTCTTCCGGCTGCGCATCCAGGCCGAGAATGCGCTTGTCGAAATAGATCACATCCTGCACCAGCGGCACTTTGAAATTCAGGCCGGGTTCGGTGATGACACGGCGCGGCTCACCAAACTGCACCACCAGCGCCTGCTGCGCCTGATGCACGGTGAACAACGAACCCTTGAGGATGAAGCCGGCAACCACAACAAGGACGCCGAGGGCTAAGAGGAAAGTGCGGTTCATGGCGGCTCTCCTCACTTCTTCTTCTGCAATTCAGGCAGCGGCAGATAAGGCACCACGCCCTGGCCGCCAGCGGTATTATGATCCATCACCACCTTGTTGGTGCCGCGCAGGATGGTTTCCATGGTTTCCAGATACATGCGCTTGGCAGTCACATCCTTGGCCTGTTTGTATTCATCATAGACCGAGATGAAGCGGGCGGCTTCACCCTGGGCATTGGCGATCACTTCCTGCTTGTAGGCTTCGGCCTGCTGCACAATGCGCTGCACCTCGCCGCGTGCGCGCGGCAGGATGTCGTTGCGGTAGGCTTCGGCTTCATTCTGGGCGCGCTCGCGGTCGGCCTGGGCGGCCTGAACGTCGCGGAACGCATCGATCACCGATGCCGGCGGCTCGGTACGTTGCAAGGCCACCTGGTTGATGGTGACGCCGGCCTTGTAGCCATCCAGCACGGTCTGCATCAGCGCCCGGGTATCGTCGGCGATCTTGGTGCGGCCTTCGGTCAGGGTGAACTGGATCGGATTCTTGCCCACCACTTCGCGCACGGCGCTTTCCGCCACCTGCTTAATAGTGCGCGGCACATCCGAAACATTGAACAGAA
>NZ_JAGOLP010000100.1 GCF_017994015.1 Ferrovibrio sp.
GAGCTGGGCGGGCCGGAGCGGCGCCCGATGGTTGATCTGGTGCAGCAATATCTCACTGCCCAGGGCGATCCGTGCCCGGTGGTCAGCGATCCGGCAGCTCGTTATTTCGGCATTGCGCTGAATGATGCTTCATTGGTGCCGCAGGCGGGCGCGAGGCTAGGGCCGACCCGCTTTGCCGATTGGCTGCGTAGCCACTGACGCGCTATGCGTTGACGCCCGCTCCAGCTTGGCTTTTATAAGGTCAGGTTCAAGGAGCGGGCGGATGAGCATCACTATCTACGGCATCAAGAATTGCGACACCATGAAAAAGGCCTTCACCTGGCTGGATGGTCATGGCGTGGCCTATGCCTTCCACGATTACAAGGCCAAGGGCATTGATCGCGCCAGCCTGGAGGCATGGTGCCGGGCCTTGGGCTGGGACAAGGTGCTGAATCGTGCCGGCACCACTTTCCGCAAGTTGCCTGAGGCGGAGCGGGAAGGGCTGGATCAGGCCAGGGCCATCACGCTGATGCTGGCCCAGCCCAGCATGATCAAGCGGCCGATGCTCGATCTGGGCGATGGCAAGTATCTGCCTGGCTTCAAGCCGGAGCTTTATGCCGGGGCCGGGCTGGGCAAATAGCGGCTGTTATTGCCGGGTCGTGATTGCCTCGGCGACGGTTGCCAGAATTTCGCGCGAGAGTTCCTCATCTTCGGCGATGCGTGACAACACCAGCGCCCCCACCATGGCGCTATAGGCATGGATGCCATGTTTGCGCCGGGCGGTGGCGGTTTTGCCGCCGATCTGGTCGCCGAGCATATCGAAAAAGCCGCGCAAAGTATCTGTGAGCCGGCGGCGCAGGCTTTTCGGCTGGCGGCCAAGTTCGGATGCGAGGGCAGCAAAGCCGCAGCCGGCGCCGGGGCCATCGCGATGCGCCGGGCGCAGATAGGCCTGCACCACAGCGCCGAGCGGATCTTCCGGATGGCGCGCCGCGCGCTCATGCCAGCGCTGCAATGATTGCTCCAGCGTCGTTGCCACAGCCTCGGCCATCAATTCTTCTTTGGACCCGAACTGGCCGTAGAAACCGCCATGGGTCAGCCCGGCCTCGCGCATCAGGTCGGCAATGCCGATGCCGTCAAAGCCGCGCTCGCGGAATAGCCGCGCCGCTGTCGCCACCACGCGCTGCCGGTTTTCCGCCGCCTGCTCCCTGCTCACTCGCATGATCGTTGCTCCCTTCAGAAACCTGCTTGACATTATAAATGACATACATCATTTATTTCAATACATGATAATCATCATATAAAAGGAGCAACTCCGATGCGTTACAGGCTGTTCGGCCGCCATACCGGCCTGCGGGTTTCCGAACTGGCACTTGGCACCGGTAATTTCGGCACCGGCTGGGGCCATGGCGCCGAGCGTGACGAGGCCAGGGCGGTATTTGATGGCTATGCCGAAGCTGGCGGCAATTTCATCGACACGGCTGATACCTATCAGGTTGGGCAGTCGGAAAGCCTGCTTGGCGATTTTCTCGCCGCCGACCGCGACTATTTTGTGCTAGCCACCAAATACACCCTCGGTGCCGGCCCGAAGACCGATCTGGCGCGCACCGGCAACAGCCGCAAAACCATGATCCGCGCCGTGGAAGACAGCCTGAAGCGGCTGCGCACTGATCGTATCGATCTGCTATGGACCCATATGGCCGATGGCATGACGCCGATGGAGGAAATTCTGCGCGGCTTTGACGATCTGGCCCGCGCCGGCAAGATCCTGCATGCCGGTCTCTCGAATTTCCCGGCCTGGCGCATTGCGCGCGGCGCGACTTTGGCCGAATTACGCAACACATTGCCGATTGCCGGCATCCAGGTGGAATACAGTCTGGCCGAACGCAGCCCGGACCGCGAATTGCTGCCGATGGCGGAAGCGCTTGGCCTTGGCGCCGCCTTGTGGTCGCCGCTGGGCGGCGGCTTCCTCACCGGCAAGTATCGCGCCGGCAAGGACGATAGCCGCCTGACCAAGCTGGGCATGCTGGTGCATACCGAGAAATCGGCGCGCGAAACAGCGTTGCTTGATGCCGTGCTGGCGGTGGCTGGTGAACTGGGCGCCACCCCCACCCATGTCGCCATTGCCTGGTTGCGCCACAAGGCGGCGTTATCCAGCACCAGCCTGATCCCGATCCTGGGGCCGCGCACCCGCGCGCAGCTTGATGGCACATTGGGCGGCCTGACCCTGGCGCTGAGTGCCGAGCAGGCGGAGCGGCTGGATGCCGCCAGTGCAGTGCCGCTGGGTGTGCCGCATGTGCAGCTTGCCGAAACCCGACCAAGGCTGGCTGGTGGTGTGCTGGAGCAGATCGATCTGCCGCCGGTTCCGGTTGCCTGAAGGAGAGCGTCATGACCAAAGCCGTGATCGCGGGCTATGTCCGCACCCCGTTCCATTTCGCCAGGAAGGGCCGTCTGGCCGGCACGCGGCCGGACGACCTTGCCGCCATAACGCTCAAGGGCCTGGTGCAGCGGCTGGATATCGATCCGGTGCTGATCGAGGATGTGCTGATGGGCTGTGCCTATCCCGAAGCGGCACAGGGCAACAATATCGCCCGCATCGCAGCGCTTCTGGCCGGCCTGCCGCTTTCGGTCAGCGGCGGCACTATCAACCGTTTCTGCGGCTCGTCGATGACCGGCATTCACTATGCCGTGGGCCAGATCGCCATAGGGGCCGGCGATGCCTTTATCTGCGCCGGTGTTGAATCGATGACCATGGTGCCGCAGGGCGGTTTCAATTTCTCGGCCAATCCACGCTTCAAAAGCCAGGATCGGCCGGATGCCGAAATTGCCATCGAAGCCTATATCTCGATGGGCCGCACGGCGGAGAATGTGGCAGCGCGCTATGGCGTGTCGCGGCTTGAGCAAGAGCAGTTCGCTCTTATTTCACAGCAGAAGGCGGCGGCGGCATTCAATGCCGGCCGGCTGCGCGATGAAGTGCTGCCGGTGCAAACACCGGATGGCATGGTGGATGCCGATGGCTGTCTGCGGCCGCAAACCACGCTGGAAGGGCTGGCGGCCCTGAAGCCGGCTTTTGACGGTACTGTCACCGCCGGCACGGCCTCGCCGCTCACCGATGGCGCGGCGGCCACGCTGGTCTGTTCGGAAGCGTTTGCCAGGCAGCATAACCTGCCGGTTCTGGCGGCGATCCGCGCTGTGGCCACGGCGGGCTGCGAGCCTGAAGTGATGGGTATGGGGCCGGTGCCGGCGACGCAAAAGGCCCTGGCGCGCGCCGGTCTGGGCATAAACGATATCGATATCGTCGAGATCAACGAGGCGTTTTCCAGCCAGGCCATTGCCTGCCTGCGCGAATTGCAGATCGATCCGGCGCGGGTGAACCTGGATGGCGGCGCCCTGGCCATCGGGCATCCGCTCGGCGCCACCGGCGCCCGCATCACCGGCAAGGCGGCGCAGTTGCTGAAGCGCGAAGGCAAGCGCTTTGCGCTGGCCACGCAATGTATCGGTGGCGGCCAGGGTGTTGCCACCATTCTTGAAGCTGTGTGATTCAAGCTAGGAAAGTATCTTTCATGCCGGCACAAATCCTGGCGCCCTGGTTGCAGCGGCGCGGCATTCACTATGGCTGGATCGTTGCCGGCATCACCTTCTGCACCATGCTTGTGATGGCGGCAGCCCTCGGCCTGCCTGGTGCCATGCTGCTGACTTTGGGCCAGGAATTCGGCTGGACCACCGAGCAGATTGCCTCAAGCCTGGCCTTGCGCTTTGCGCTGTTCGGCCTGATCGGCCCGTTTGCCGCCTTGCTGATGGAACGCCTCGGTCTGCGCGCCGTGATCTGCGCCGGCCTGGTGTTTGTAGGCGGCGGCATGGCGCTGGCAACATTGGCCAGCGAGCTTTGGCATCTCTTTGTGCTGTGGGGCCTGGTGCTGGGGCTTGGCACCGGCATGACCGCTCTGGTGCTGGGCGCCGTGGTGGCGAACCGCTGGTTCACGCAGCGGCGCGGCCTGGTGATCGGGCTGCTGACTGCCAGCTCCGCCACCGGGCAGTTGGCCTTCCTGCCGCTGGCCGCCTGGATCATCGAACATTGGGGCTGGCGCGCCGCAGTGGTGCCGGTAGTGGCCGCCTGCGTGGCGATTTTTGTGCTGGCCTGGCTGCTGATGCGGGATCGGCCGAGTGATGTTGGCCTGCTGCCCTATGGCGAAACCTCGCCGGCTGCCGCTGCGCCACCCGCGCCACCCATGACCCTCGCCACGCCTTTGCTTGTGCTGTGGGATGGCTTGCGCCATCCGGTATTCTGGATTCTGGCGATCAGCTTTTTCATCTGCGGCCTCAGCACCAATGGCCTGGTGCAGACACATTTTATCGCATTGTGCAGTGATTTCGGCATGGCGGCGCTGCCGGCCGCCTCGGTGCTGGCGCTGATGGGAGCGTTTGATTTTGTCGGCACCGTGCTGTCAGGCTGGCTGTCCGACCGCTACGACAATCGCAAGCTGCTGTTCTGGTATTACGGCCTGCGCGGCCTGTCGCTGATGTGGCTGCCCTATTCGGATTTCACGCTCTATGGCCTGTCGTTGTTTGCGATGTTCTATGGCCTGGACTGGATCGCCACGGTGCCGCCCACGGTGAAGCTGACCGCCGCCACCTTCGGCGCGCAGCGGGTCGGCATGATGTTCGGCTGGATATTTGCCGCGCACCAGCTTGGCGCTGCCGTGGCCGCCTATGGCGCCGGCTTCATCCGCACTAACATGCAGAGCTATACGCCGGCCTTTTTCTCGGCCGGCGTGGCCTGCCTGCTGGCGGCGCTGATTGTGCTGGCAATCCGGCAGCGCAAAGCTGCCATAGCGGCGGCGTGAACCGGGTCAGCGGCCGCGCTGAAACAGCATGCCGATGCCCAGCACGATCAGGATCAGCGGCCACCATTGCCGCAGGAAGGCGAGCGACAGCATGTCGAAATTATTCGCCAGGAACAGCAGGCCGAGGCCGATCAGGATAAATGGTGCGACCACGCGGGCCTCCCGGTTTTTGTTGGGGTGTGAGTCTATCAACCGATGATCGGTGTATCCAGGGGGAAGCGGCCCTTGGCATCTTCCGCCTCCACGATCCACAGATCCGGGTCGCGGCTGATCGCCTTGGTAAGCTGCGCCTCGATGGCGGCATCTTCCGCCGGCCCGGTTTTCATCCACACGGCGCGGCCTTCGCCATCGCGCGCCTGGGCCAGCAGCAGGGCGGTGCTGCGGTCCAGGCTGATCTTCACCAGCACGTCGCCGGCATCGGCATCGCCGCGCCGCCGCAGATAGGCCGGGATCATCTGATGGTCGTAGAGCCGCAGGATGGCCTGCACCAGCAATTCCGCCTTGAGCCGCGCTTCCATGCTCATGCCTTTATCTGCTTGCCCCGGCTGAACAGCACCAGCACGGCGCCGCCGGCCAGGGCCAGGCCGCCGAGCAGGAATTGTAGTTCATATGAGCCGTTATGGGTGAACAGATAGGACAGGCCATAGCCGCCACCAGCCTGTGCCACGCCCACCGCCACGGTCATCCAGCCCCAGACCTGGCGATGGCCGGTCAGGCCGACCAGCTCGGCAACCCGGCCGGACAATACCGCCGAGATGCCGGGCGCCAGCGCGCCCACCACCAGCGACGAGACAATCAGCGCCGGCATGCTGGTGCTGAACAGCGGAAGCAGCACGCCGAAGGTCTTGACCACAAAAACCCCGAGCAGGGCGTAATGGAAACCCAACTTCTCGGCCACCAGGCCGGCCAGCAGCGGGCCGCAAAGCGCGCCGCAACCAAAGCAAACCCAGTAGAAGCCGCCTTCGGCCAGGCCGCGGCCCAGGCCACGGGCGATGTAATCAACCCAGAACACGGTATGCGGTACAAAGCCGAAGGAATCGAGGCCATAGGCGATCAGCAGCAGCAAAACCGGGCGGGTCAGCAGCTTGCCGCTGGCCGGCGCCGTATCTGCCTGTGCGGCGGCAGTGCTGGTGTTGCCGGGGGCCAGGCCCCAGCCGCGCCAGGTCAGCAGCCCCAGCGTGCCGGCCACCAGGGCCATGCCGAGCCAGACGGCGGAAACACTGTAGCTGGCCAGGCTGGGCACCAGGGTGCCGGAAGCGGCGACGCCGATGCCAACCCCGGTGAACACCACGCCGGCAGTGCGGGCGCGGCGATCCAGCGGCATGCGTGACAACACCAAGGGCAGCGCCACGATCATCAGCAGCGCGCCGCAGAAGCCGGCCAGGAAGCGCCAGGGTACAAACCACCAGAAGCCGAGCGGCAGGGCGCAGGCAACAAAACTCGCGGCTGCCGCCAGCATGCCGAAACGCACCACCTTGCCCGGGGCGAAGCGGCTGGCGAGGCGATAGGCCAGCATGCTGCCGGCGAGATAGCCGGCCAGATTGGTGGCGCCGAGATAGACCGCCTCGGGGGCATTGAGCCAGCCCTGGCCGATCAGCGCCGGGATCAGCGGGGTGTAGCCAAAGCGGGCCAGGCCGATGCCGATCAGCAGGGCTGCCGTACCCGGCAGGGCGGCGAGCATAAAACGCGAGAATGTCATGGGGTCAGCAACGGAGCGGGGCGGGGGGGGGGGGGGGGCTTGTCTTTGTGGTCCGTCCATCGCCCTCCCTGGCCTTCCCCCCCTCCCGGGCCCGTGTTTACTTTCTACCCAGC
>NZ_JAGOLP010000041.1 GCF_017994015.1 Ferrovibrio sp.
CCTCAAGGGCTACATGCAGGATCGCCTCAATGCCCGATTGATGGGCATGAAGCCGACCGGCAACGGGCGCCGCGAATCCTTTGCCCATAGCCCGATGCCGCGCATGACCAACACCTACATGATGGCCGGCGACCGCGACCCGGCGGAAATCCTGGCCGGGGTGGACAAGGGCATCTATGCGGTGAATTTCGGCGGCGGCCAGGTCGACATCACCTCGGGCAAGTTCGTGTTCGCTTGTACCGAGGCCTACCTGATCGAGAATGGCAAGGTGGGCGCCCCGATCAAGGGCGCCACGCTGATCGGCGCTGGCGCCGATGTGCTGACCAAGGTGCGCGCGGTGGGCAACGATTTGCAGCTTGATGCCGGGGTTGGCACCTGCGGCAAAAGCGGCCAGGGTGTGCCGGTGGGCGTTGGCCAGCCGACCTTGCTGATCGAGGGATTGACGGTGGGCGGCACTGCCGCCTGAAGCTATGATTGCGAGCCTGCAATGGCGGGTCCGGCCCTGGTGGGGGAGAAGACGATGACGGCAATAGCCAACAAGATTGTGAGCCACGACCCGGTGTGGAGCCGGATCCGGTTGGAAGCCGCCGAAGCGGTGGCGCAGGAGCCTTTGCTGGCAAGCCTGGTGCATGCCTCGGTGCTGCATCACCAGCGACTGGAGGATGCGCTGAGCTATCAACTGGCGCAGCGGCTGGGCAATTCCGACATTTCGCCACTGATGATGCGCGAAGTGATCAATCAGGCGCTGACCGCCGATCCCGATATCGGCCATGCTGTGCGCGCCGATCTTGTGGCGGTGAATGAGCGCGACCCGGCCTGCCGCAGCTATATGAAGCCGCTACTGTTCTTCAAGGGTTTTCTGGCGATCCAGAGCCATCGCATCGCGCATTGGCTGTGGCATCAAGGCCGCGAGACCATGGCCTTTCTGATCCAGAGCCGCTGCTCGGAAGTGTTCCAGGTGGATATCCACCCAGCAACGCGCTTTGGCCGCGGCATCCTGATCGACCATGGCACCGGCGTGGTGATCGGCGAAACCGCCGTGATCGAGGATAATGTCTCGCTGCTGCAAAATGTGACGCTGGGCGGCACCGGCAAGGAAACCGGCGACCGCCATCCGAAAATCCGGCGCGGCGTGCTGATCGGGGCCGGCGCCAATATCCTGGGCAATATCGAGATCGGCGAGGGCGCCAAGATCGGCGCTGGCAGTGTGGTGCTGATCCCGGTGCCGCCGCATTGCACGGCAGCGGGCGTGCCGGCCAAGCTGCTGGGCGATTGTGAATGCGACCAGCCGGCGCGCGAGATGAATCACCAATTGCCGGATGCAGTGGGCTGACTTAGCCCGGCTTGCTGCGCTGCTGCTGGCATGTTTGCTGCCGGCAGCAGCGCCGGCGCAATCCTTGCGTGGCGCGCTGGAATGGCTGCCGCCCGGTTCATTGAACCTGCCCGAATTGACCAGCCGGCCGGCAGAAAACCTGGCCGGCGGCATGCAGCAATCGTTTTATGTCGAATATGGCCGCCTCGCCTTTCGGAGCCCGGATGTGCTGGGCGGCAATGCGCGCAAGGCCGGGCTGTCCTGCCAGGCCTGCCATCCGAATGGCGATGCCAACCGGCATTTTTTCATTCCGCGCCTGTCTGACCGGCCCGGCCATGTCGATGTCAGCCACAGCCTGTGGTCGGCGCGCGCCGAGGATGGCCGCGCCAATCCGCTGCTGATCCCGAGCCTGCGCGGCGTTAGCGCCAAGCCGCGCCTGGGGCATGACCGGCGCATAACCAGCCTGCGTGAATTCACCCGTAATGTGATCGTGCTGGAATTTGACGGCGCCGAGCCGGATGCGTTGCTGCTCGATGCCCTGGTGGCTTATCAGCAGGCATTGCGCCCAAGCCAGGCGCCCGATAAGCACCTCACGCTGCAAACTGATCTCGAAGATTTCAACCGGGCGCTTGGCGTGCTGCGGCTGCCGCTGGCCGAGGAGAATGTGGCCTTGAGCGGGCGCGTTGCCACCATGCTGCGCGGCCAGATCGGCTTCATGCATGAGCGGTTTGAGGCCGCGCCGCCGCGCCAGATACTGGAAGGCTGGTCGCAGGATTTACGCGCCATTGCCGAACAGGCCGAAGCGGGGCATTGGCCGGCGGCCCGCGCTGCCCTCGACCGGTTGCGCCAGGCGAGCAGCAATCCACCCCGCGCCCTGCTGGATGCCGCGCCCGGCTCACTTTACGAACCGGCGCGGCTGCAAGCCTGGCTTAATAAGCCAGTTCGGTGAAAACCGGATCGACCGAGCGGTTCCAGCGCCCGTTATAAAGCTTGAGCAGAGCTTCCGCCGGGGTCTCGCCGCTTTCGGCAATCGCCTGCAAGGGTTCGAGGAAATGGGTTTCATCCTCGCCGGCCGGCGAAACGCGGTTGCGGGCACGTAGACCGGCCTGCGCAATCTTCACCATCTCACGCGCCACATTTTGCAGCGTGCCGCCACGGAACGGCGTGTGCAGGCCATATTTCGGCGCATCGACACGCAGCATGGCGCGCTCCTCATGCGTCCAGTCCTTGCAGAGATCCCAGGCCGCATCCAGCGCCGACTGGTCATACAGCAAGCCCACCCACAAGGCCGGCAGGGCGCAGAGCCGCGACCACGGCCCGCCATCGGCGCCGCGCATTTCCAGGAAACGCTTCATGCGCACTTCGGGGAATAACGTAGTGAGGTGATCGGCCCAATGGCGCAAGGTCGGCAATTCGCCTGGCAGGGCGGGCAATTTGCCGGCCATGAAGTCGCGGAAACTCTGGCCCGAGGCATCGATATACTGGCCGTCCTTGTAGACAAAATACATCGGCACATCGAGCGCATGGCGCGCATAGCGCTCAAAGCCCATGCCGTCCTCGAACACAAACGGCAACATGCCGCTGCGGTCGGGGTCGGTATCGGTCCAGATATGGCTGCGGAAGCTGAGGAAGCCGTTCGGCTTGCCTTCGGTGAAAGGCGAATTGGCGAACAAGGCCGTGGCCAGCGGCTGCAAGGCCAGGCCGGTGCGGAATTTCTGCACCATATCGGCTTCCGAGGAGAAATCGAGATTCACCTGCACGGTACAGGTGCGATACATCATGTCGAGGCCGAGATTGCCCTTCTTGGGCATATACTCGGTCATGATCTTGTAGCGCCCCTTGGGCATCATCGGGATATCGGCGCGGCGCCATTTCGGCTGCATGCCGAGGCCTGCCATGGCGATGCCCATCTCCTCCCCCACCTGGCGCACCTGCTTGAGATGGGTGCTGACCTCGATACAGGTCTGATGGATGGTTTCCAGTGGTGCGCCAGACAATTCGAACTGGCCGCCCGGTTCCAGCGTGATCGACTGGTTGTCGAGCAGCAACGCGATGGTCTTGCCATTCTCCTGCACCGGCTGCCAGCCGAAACGCTGCAATTCCTGCAACAGCCTGCCGATGCCGGTGGGGCCATCATAGGGCATCGGGCGGAAATCATGCGCGGTATAGGCCAGCTTTTCGTGTTCGGTGCCGATGCGCCAATCCTGCTTGGGCTTGCAGCCCTCGGCGATATAGGCAACGAGCTGGGAAAAGTCGGTGATCGGGGTCTCGGGGGCTTGGGCCGGGCCGGACATGGAAACCTCGTTGCTTCTTGTTATCGTTACAAAAAAAATCGACCGCAGCAGTGGGCTTCCCGCGCCGGCTGAGCGCATATGGCGCAGATGCCGCCGCTTGTCTAGGGCCCGCTCAATACCGCCTGGGCGAGCGCCAGGGCAGCCAAAGCCGCCGTCTCGGCGCGCAGGATAGTCTCACCCAGCGACACCGGCGTGACAAATTCCCGGGCTACAATACGCTCGGCCTCTTCCGGTGCAAAACCACCTTCTGGCCCGATCAATATCGCCAGCGGCCCACCCGGCGGCAAGCCCTGCAAAGCCGCCAGCAGGCCGGGCGCAGCCTGGCGCTCCAGGCAGGCAAACAGCCGCCGCTCGGCCGGCCATTGCGCCAGCAAGGTTTCCAGCGGCACCAGCGGCGCCAGAGCCGGCAGGTCGAGCCGTTCACATTGTTCGGCAGCTTCTTTTACATGCGCTTCCAGCCGCCCGGCATTGATCTGGCGCATCTGGGTGCGCTGGGTCAGCACCGGCACCAGCCGGGCAGCCCCAAGTTCGGTGGCCTTTTCGATCAAAAATTCGATGCGGCCCTGGCGGATCGGCGCGAAACAGAGCCAGAGATCGCGTGGCCCGCGGTATGGCCGTGTCTGCTCGCCAAGCCGCACCATGGCGCCGCGTTTGCCAGCCAGCCCGAGGCTGGCGGCATATTCGCCATCGCGGCCATTGAACAGGCGAAGCGCGGCCCCCTCGCCCAGCCGCAGCACATGGCGCAGATAATGTGCGGCCGCCTCATCCAGCGCCAGATCGGCGCCGGCTTGCAGATCGCTCGCCACGTAAAGTCGGGCCATGCTGGCCATGATGCTTGTGCCGCCTTGCGCTTAGGATTATCCGAAAAGCGTTATGACAAAGCCGGAACCGGAAGTCACCCCTGAGGATATCGCCCCCGCTGACGCGCTTGACCGCCATTGGGTTGGGCGCTGGCTGCCGCTCGCCTGGCGGCCCTATGCGCGGCTGTCGCGGCTGGATCGGCCAATCGGCACCTGGCTGCTGCTGCTGCCCGGCTGGTGGTCGATTGCCCTGGCACGGCCAGCGGGCGCCGCCCTGCCCGACCTGTTGCTGCTGGCCCTGTTCGGCATCGGCGCCATTGTGATGCGCGGTGCCGGCTGCACCTTCAATGATATTGCCGACCGTGATTTCGACGCCCAGGTGGCGCGCACAAGACAACGCCCGCTTCCGGCCGGCCAGGTGACGCTGCTGCAAGCCTGGCTCTGGCTGGCGGCACAATGCCTGATCGGCCTGCTGATCCTGATCAGCATGAATCCGCTGGCGATCTGGCTTGGCGTTGGCTCGCTGCTGCTGGTGGTGATCTATCCATTCATGAAGCGGATTACCTGGTGGCCGCAATTTTTCCTCGGCCTGGCGTTCAACTGGGGCGCCGTGCTGGGCTACGCCGCTGTCGCCGGCCGGCTCGATGCCGCAGCCCTGGTGCTGTATGCCGCCGGCATCATCTGGACCCTGGGTTACGACACCATCTATGCCCTCCAGGACAAGGAGGATGACGCGCTGGTGGGGGTGAAATCCACCGCACGGCTGTTTGGCACCAAGGCGCGGCGCTGGATCGCCGGCTTTTTCCAGGCGGCCTGGCTCGGCATCGCGCTCTGCGGCTGGATCGCCGGCATGGGCCTGGGTTTCTGGCTTTGCCTGGCGGCGCTGGCCGGCCATTTTGCCTGGCAGGTGGCCACGCTCAATCCCGACGATCCGGCCGACTGCCTGATCAAGTTCCGCGCCAACCGCGATGCCGGGCTGATCGTGTTTCTCGGTTTCCTGATCGGCTGATTCCAATCTATACTGCGCCATGCGCAAGACTCGAATCACGCCGGAGCATTTCGGCGACGTGTACCGGCAATTCAACGCCTCGATCTCAAAATACGATTGCGGCCGCAAATGCGCGCCCTTGAATGGCGGCCAGCCGGTCTGCTGCACCACGGGCCATGCCATTCCGGTGGTGCACAAATCCGAATACCAGCTTCTCAAGTCGCGCACCGACCTGTGGTACGACTACAAGCCGAATGACGCCACCTCACGCAAGATCGTGAAGGAATTGCCGCGTAATTCCTGCGCCATCGAATGCAAGGGCGCCGCCTTCTGCGAACGCGACAACCGCACCATCGCCTGCCGCGCCTTTCCATTTTTTCCCTATTACAACAAGCAGGGTGAAATGCTTGGCCTCTCGGTCTATTGGACCTTTGAGGACCGCTGCTGGATGATCTATCGCCTTGATCTGGCCGAACCCGCCTTCGTCAAGGAAATGGCGGCCGCGTTTGAGAAAATCTTCGCCTTCGATCCGGAAGAGCTGGAGAATATGAAAAGCCACAGCGCCAGCGCCCGCCGGGTGCATTCGCGCTGGAACCGGCCGATCCCGATCATTGGCCGTGATGACGGCAAACTCTACAAGGTGATGCCGCGCACCCATGAATTGCGCCCGGCCAAGCCCAGCGATTTCAAGGCCCAGGGCGCCTATAAATCCGAAGCCGCCTATAAGCGCGCGGTGAAGGAAGCCGGCGGCACGCTGGGGCCAGAGCCAAAAGGCGGCTATCTGGCGCCCTGATCCGGCGCCGCAGCCTTATAGAGAAACGTGCCGAGCAAAATCCAGCGCCGCGCGGTTTCAACTTGGCGCCGCTTGGCCAGCAGCGGCGTGGTGTAATGCCAGAAGGGCAGCCGGTAGGCATTCACCAGCCCGTTGCGCGCCACCTCCACCGCTTCGCTGAAATGCCCGGCCTTGGCATAAACCAGCAACTGGCTGCGCGCGCCGGGTGTGACAAAACCGATATGCAGATCAAGATAGCCCTGCCGCGCCTCGGGCTCCTCGGGGTGATGATCGTTATGCGGCCCGGCATAATCGCCGGGATGATAGGCGATGGCTTGCAGGCCATATTTGCGCTTCAGCGGCCGACCGGCCAGGGCGGTGGCAAAGGCGCGATAACTGTCTGACCGCAGCATGGCAAGCAGGCCAATGGCTTCCGCTGCGCGCCGCCCGGCACTTTGGCCGGCATCCAGATGCAGGGTGTGCTGGCGCATCACCTTGGGAAGTATTTCACTGTAATTGCGGCTCATCTCCCAGATGCTTTCGGGCGGGATCGGCTGCGCCATCAGGCGCAGGTGCGGCCCGATGGCGGCTTCCAGCAGCGGCCCGGCCAGGGCCGCCTGACGCGCATCCAGCAGGCCGTTCAGGGCCACAAAGCGGGTGCGCGGATTGGCCAGTGCGCCGGCAGCGGCATGGTTGCCGGCCAGCAGCTTTTGCCCCTGGGCGGAGAGCAGATCGGCGAATTCGGTGGGAAAGCGGCGCATCGGCATCAGATAGCAAGAACCGGCCGGCAAGGAAAGAAAGCCGGGCCTGGAAAGCCGGCTGCATGCGGCTTATTCTGCCGCGCCATGAGCACCCCCGGTACAACGCCGCGCGATGAGCGCCTGGCGCAGATTCTGCTTTTCATCACGCCCGCAATGTTCACCACCAACATGGTGATGGCCCGCGCCACGTCGGATTTCATTCCGCCGGTAGCCCTGGCCTTCTGGCGCTGGAGCGGCGTCTGCCTGCTGCTGGCACTGTTCTGCGGCCGCGAATTATGGCGCCAGCGCAAGGCGATCCGGCAGGAGGCCGGGCAATTCCTGGTGCTGGGCTTCCTCGGCATGGTGGTATGCGGCGCCGGGGTCTACTGGGGCGCCGCCAGCACCACCGCCACCAATATCGGCCTGATCTATGCCACGTCGCCGGTGATCATCATCCTGCTGTCGCGCTTGTGGTTTGGCGAGGCAATGACCTTGCGCCAAGGCATCGGCACGGCCTTGGCGCTGAGCGGCGTGCTGGTGATTGTGCTGAAAGGCGATATCGACGTGCTGCACAGCCTGTCTTTCTCACTCGGCGACCTGCTGATGCTGGCCGCCGCCATCGCCTGGGCGATCTATGCCGTGTTGCTGAAACGCTGGCCCAGCCGGCTGAGCGTGAATGGCCGTCTGGCCGGCATCACCGGCGCCGGCGCCCTGCTGTTGCTGCCGGCTTTGCTGCTGGAAGGCGCCCTGGCCGGGCCGCCGGTATGGGACAACCGCACCCTGCTGGTGGTTGCCACACTGATCATCGTGCCCGGCATCGGCGCCTATGGCACCTATAGCTACATGACCAAACATCTCGGCCCCAGCCGCACCGGGCTGATCCTTTATCTGTCGCCGATCTACACGGCGTTGATGGCCTGGGCCTTGCTCGGCGAGCATTTCGCCTTTTATCACTGGATCGGCAGCGCCCTGGTGCTGCCCGGCCTGTATATCGCCACCCACAAGCCGCAACCGGAGACTGCCTGATGGCCTATGCCTCTTTGCGCGACTTCATTGCCCAACTGGAGGCCAAGGGCCGCCTGGTGCGTGTGTCCGAGCCGGTTTCGACCGTGCTGGAAATGACCGAAATCCAGACCCGCCTGCTGGCCGATAAAGGCCCGGCGGTGTTGTTCGAAAAGCCGCTCAAGGCCGATGGTAGCCCCAGCGACATCCCGGTGCTGGTGAACTTGTTCGGCACCGTGGAGCGGGTGGCCTGGGGCATGGACCGCGAACCGGCGCAACTGAAGGAAGTGGGGGAAACGCTGGCCTTCCTGCGCCAGCCCGAGCCACCCGGCGGCTTCCGCGAGGCGCTCAACATGCTGCCGCTGGTGAAAACCGTGCTGGCGATGGCGCCGAAAACCGTCAGCAACGCGCCGGTGCATGAAGTGGTGTTGCAGGGCGACGATATCGACCTGACGGCACTGCCGATCCAGACCTGCTGGCCGGGCGAGCCGGCGCCTCTGATCACCTGGCCGCTGGTGGTGACCAAGGGGCCGAGCCAGGCCAAGGAAGACAGCTTCAATCTTGGCATCTACCGCATGCAGGTGCTGAACAAGAAGCAGACCCTGATGCGCTGGCTGAAGCATCGCGGCGGCGCGCAGCAGCACCAGCGCTGGAAACAGGCCGGCAAGCGCGAGCCGTTTCCCGCCGCCGTGGTGATCGGCGCCGATCCGGGCACCATCCTGGCCGCCGTGACCCCGGTGCCCGACACGCTGTCGGAATACCAGTTTGCCGGCCTGCTGCGCGGCAAGCGCGTGGAACTGGTAGATTGCCGCACCGTGCCGCTGAAAGTGCCGGCCGAGGCTGAGATTGTGCTGGAAGGCTATGTGTCGCTGGATGAATATGGCGATGAAGGCCCCTATGGCGATCATACCGGCTATTACAATTCGGTGGAATCCTTCCCGGTTTTCACCCTGACTGCCATCACTAGGCGACGGAAGCCGATCTATCTCAGCACCTTCACCGGCCGGCCGCCGGATGAACCCAGCGTGCTGGGCGAGGCGCTGAACGACGTGTTCGTGCCGCTGATCCGCCAGCAATTCCCCGAGATCGTGGATTTCTGGCTGCCGCCCGAGGGCTGCTCCTACCGCGTGGCGGTAGTCAGTATCAAGAAGGCCTATCCCGGCCATGCCAAGCGCGTGATGATGGGCGTGTGGTCATATCTGCGCCAGTTCATGTACACCAAATGGGTTATTGTGGTGGATGACGATATTGATGCGCGCAACTGGCAGGATGTGATCTGGGCCATGTCCACCCGGATGGACCCGGCGCGTGACATCACCCTGATCGAACATACGCCGATCGACTATCTGGATTTCGCCTCGCCGGAATCCGGCCTGGGCAGCAAGATCGGCCTGGATGCCACCAACAAATGGCCGCCCGAGACCAAGCGCGAATGGGGCGAAAAGCTCGGCATGGATGCCGAGGTGATCCGTAGCGTGAGCGAAAAATGGTCGCGACTGGGCCTGCCGGGCAGCGGCAAGCCGATCTGGAAATAGCCGGCAATAGGGTGAAATCCGTCACATTCGGCGCGATATCGCCTTGACCTGATTGGGCAAATGCTGGCGCAATGCGGCCGCGCCAGCCTATCCGGCACAAGGCGGCCCAGCGGAGACCTTCACGCCATGTCGATCTGGCAGCGCATGCACGACAAGATTTGCGGCCCCGGCTGCAAGCAGCTCATCGATGCCGAGCAGCGCCGCCTGTCTGCCGCCTTCGCCGCCGAGGAATATGAAGGCCTGCGCCTGGCCATCGGCCTGCGCTTCCTGGCAATCGCCATTGTTGCCCTGCTGCTGACCCTGGAGATGGGCTGGCCGATGGCGGTGAATTATTACCCCTGGCTGCTGGCGCTGGTGCTATCAGGCTATATCCAGCTGCTGGTGCGCCGGCCAGGAGTTGAACAGCCCTGGATGCATTGGCTGTTTCCGCTGCTCGACATGAGCATGCTGGGCGCCGCCATCGTGCTGCCCAATCCGTTTGACCCGAACCCTTTGCCGCCGCCGATGCGGCTGTCATTCGACACCGTCATCTATTTTCCGCTGCTGCTGGCGCTGGCGGCGCTCGGGCAATCGGCGCGCACAGTTTTCTTCACTGCGCTTTCCGGCATGGTGGTCTGGACCGGTGCCACGGCCTACATCGCCATGCAGCCCGGGGTGCAGACCTATCTGATGCCCGGCAATGTGGCACAGCTTTCGGCCATGGAGCGTTTTGCGATCCTGCTCGATCCCTGGGTGCTATCCTATGCCGACATGATCCGCCGCGTGGTGATGATCGGCCTGATCGGCGGCATCCTGGTGGTGGCGGCGGTGCGCGCCCGCCATCTGGTGGCGCGGCAGATCGAGAGCGAGCGCGGCCGGCGTAATCTGGCGCGGCATTTCTCGCCGCATATCGCCGAGGAACTGGCGCGTATGGATGATCCGCTCGGCACCGTCACCCAGCTTGAGGCCAGTGTGCTGTTTGCCGATCTGGTTGGCTTCACCAAGATGAGCGAGGACATGACGCCGGCGCAGACCATTGCGCTGCTGCGCGAAGTGCATCGCCGGCTGGCTCATGCGGTTTTTGAGCAACAGGGCACGCTCGACAAATATCTCGGCGACGGCATCATGGCTTCCTTCGGCACACCGCGCCCCGGGCCGCGTGATGCCTCGGCAGCTTTGCTCGCAGCCCGCGCCATGCAGCAGGCCATCGAACAACTTAACCGCCAGCGCGCACCCTTGCGCCAGCCGCCGCTGCAACTGGCCATCGGCCTGCATTTCGGCCCGCTGACCCTGGGCAATATCGGCGACGAAAACCGCGTGGAATATGCCCTGGTGGGCGAAACAGTGAATGTGGCGCACCGGCTGGAGCAGATGACCCGCAGCATCGGCGCCTCGCTCTGCCTCAGCGAAGCCTTTGCCACCAAGCTGAAAGAGGAAACCCGCGGCGACCTGACACCGCTGCGTGACCTGATTGAAATGCGGCCGCAGCCGATCCGTGGCCTGCGTGAGCGTATGACAATCTGGATTTTGCCGCGCGAAGCTGCCGCGCCCGATGTGCTGGCACCGGAAACCACCGGCCAGCCGCAGCCGGAAATCCCGCCGACGATTCACTGAACATGCTGATTTTCAAGCCACGCCGCCCCAGCGAGCGCGACCTGCTGCCCTGGTGGCACCCCTGGGCGCTGATGCGCAGTGGCTGGAATATTGCCTTCTCGGCCGCCCTGGGCGCCGGTATCGGCTTCCTGGCGCTGGAACTGGCGGCGCAGATTGCGGCAAAAATCAGCGGCGAGGACTGGCGCAGCTGGAGTGACAGGCTGAACTGGCTCGGCTGGCTGGTTGGTTGTTTTGTCGCCTTTGTCAGTTATATGTCCTATCGTATGGACGACAAGAAAGAGTAAGCCCCCAATGACCGCTTTTGCTGATCGCGCCGCCGAGGCGCAGAGCCTGCTTGCTGACCTGATTGCCGCCGCCCGCAAGGCCGGGGCCGATGCGGCGGATGCCGTGTATCATGAAAGCCGCTCGCTTTCTGCCGGGGTGCGGCTGGGCCAGCCCGAGGATGTGGAAAGCAGCGAAAGCCGCGAAGTGGGCCTGCGGGTGCTGATCGGCCAGCGCCAGGCCTGTGTTTCCACCACCGATTTTGGCCGCGACGCGGTGGCAGCGCTGATCGAGCGCGGCGTGGCGATGGCGCGGCTGGCGCCCGAGGATAAATTCTGTGGCCTGCCCGATGCGGCTGAACTGGCGCGCACTGCCATCGACCTGGACCAGCTTGACGGCGTGGAACTGGACATGGCGCAATTGCTGGAACGCGCCAAGGCCTGCGAGGCGGCGGCACTGGATGTGGCCGGGGTGACCAATTCGGAAGGTGGCAGCGCCTCGCGCAGCATGGGCCTGACCGCCTATGCCGCCACCAACGGCTTCAGCGGCGCCGGCTTTGGCGGCTCGCACAGCATTTCTGCGGTAGCGATTGCCGGCAAGGATACCGGCATGGAGCGCGATTATGATTACAGCGCGGCGCTGCATTTCGCCGATCTGGCCAGCCCGGAAGTGATTGGCCGCAATGCCGGCGAACGCGCCGTGCGCCGGCTCAATCCGCGCAAGATCGAAAGCCAGGCCTTGCCGGTAGTGTATGAAAACCGCGTCGCCAACAGCCTGATCGGGCATCTTTCCGGCGCCATCAATGGCGCTGCCGTGGCGCGCGGCACGTCTTTCCTCAAGGACCAGATGGGCGAGGAAATCTTTGCCCCGGGCCTGGATGTGATCGACGACCCGCTGCGGCCGCGCGGCTTCCGCTCGCGCTGGTTCGATATGGAGGGCGTGGCGCGCCAGCGCCGCAAGCTGATCGATCAGGGCCGCCTCACCACCTGGCTGCTGGATTGCGCCACCGCACGCCAGCTTGGCCTCAAGAGCACCGGCCATGCCAGCCGCGGCACCTCATCGCCGCCTTCGCCCGGCGCCACCAATCTGTACCTGGCTGCCGGCAAGCAGAGCGTCGAGCAACTGCTCGGCGGCATTCAGCGCGGGCTTTATGTGATCGAGATGATGGGCAGTTCGATCAACCCGCTGACCGGCGATTACAGCCGCGGCGCTGCCGGCTATCTGATCGAGAATGGCAAGCTGACCGACCCGGTTTCAGAAATCACCATTGCCGGCAATCTCAAGCAGATGTTCAAGCGCATCACCCCGGCCGATGATCTGATCTTCCGCTATGGCACCGATGCGCCCACCCTGCTGGTGGATGGCATGACCATTGCCGGGCGCTGATCATGCGCCACCTGGAGGACCAACCGCTGCTGCTGGACGCCGTGCGCGAGGCCGGCATACTGGCGCACAAGTATTTCCGCGATGGGGTGAAATCCTGGAACAAGCGGCCGAACGATCCGGTTTCGGAAGCCGATCTGGCGGTGGACAAGCTGCTGCGCGCCCGCCTGCTGGATAGCCGCCCAGGCTATGGCTGGGTGAGCGAGGAAAGCGAGAATAGCGCCGCCGCCAGCGATCATGCCACCTGGGTGGTGGACCCGATTGACGGCACCCGCGCCTTCATCGCCGGCAAGCCGGAATTCGCCGTCAGCGTGGCGCTGCTCTCGGATAACCAGCCGGTGCTGGCGGCCATCTACAATCCCGCCACGGATGAGTTTTTCCACGCTGCCCTGGGCGACGGCGCGCAGCTTAACGGCAAGCCGATCCGTGCCTCCGGCCACGCCACCCTGGTGGAAGCCCGGCTGCTGGCCAGCCGGCGCACCTTTGATCGCCATGGCTGGCTCGCCCGGGTTGGCAAAGCCGAGTTTGAGCATCGCAATTCCATCGCCTATCGCATGGCCCTGGTGGCTGCCGGGCGTTTTGACGCGGCGATTTCACTTAGCGAAAAAAGCGACTGGGACGTGGCTGCCGCCGACCTGCTGGTGCGGGAAGCCGGTGGCCGGGTTGGCACTGCCGATGGCAATGCGCTGATCTACACTGATTCGCGCCATCGCCACCCCACTGTGATTGCCGCCGGGCCATGGCTGCATGACGAATTGGTCGACCTGCTGCGCACCCGCCGCCGCGACGGCGACGATTAGGCTTCCTTCCTGATCCACACCGCCGTGTCATGAAAGGCGGCGCCGCCATTGGGCGGGGCCGGGTCGGCGCCAATCAGCAGGTTGATGCCAACGCCCTCGATGAAACTGTGGTTGGGCCAGATGCCTTCCACGATCACCACGCCGGGCAGCACGCCGTCAAACAGCCGGACATGGATCGCGAGGTCACCCTGGGCATTGCCGATGCGCACCACATCGCCGGCCGCTACGCCAAGCCGCGTCGCATCCTCGGGATGCAGCATCACGCTGGGGCGCTGCTCGCGCTTCTGCGAAGTGGGCGTTTCGGTGAAAGTTGAATTGAGGAAATTGCGCGCCGGCGCCGTCACCATACGAAACGGCATTTCGGCCGTGGCGGCCTGGATCAGCTCGGCATGATCCGGCAGACGCGGCAGCTTGTGGCCATCCGGCCCCATTGCCGCCCAATCCGGCGCAAAGCGGAATTTGCCATCGGGATGGCCGAATCCATCCAGGAAATGGCTGGCGCGAAAATCCGGCTGGCAATCGATCCAGAATTCGCGCTCCAGCGTATCCACATCCGACCAGCCGGAAGCTTTCAAGGTCCAATCAGCGATTTCACGCGCCGACATATTGAAGCCGCGATGCTCGGCGCCCAGGCGCTGCGCCAGGTCGCAGATCACGGCATGATTCTCACGCGCCTCGCCCGGCGCATCAACAATCTTCGGCCCGAGCAGAATGTGCTGCTGGCCGCCAGCCTGGTAGATATCGTCATGTTCAGTGAACATGGTGGCTGGCAACACGATATCGGCCATCCTGGCGGTATTGGTCATGAATTGCTCATGCACACAGGTGAACAGATCCTCGCGCGCGAAGCCCTGATGCACCTTGGCCAGTTCCGGCGCCACATCCATCGGGTTGGTATTCTGGATCAGCAAAGCAGTCACCGGCGGGCCATTTTTGAGCGCTTCCGCCTCGCCTACTAATATCGGCCCGATACGCGATTGATCCAGCATGCGGATCGACGGATCACGCAGGTCATGCCCTTCGATCAGCGACCTGTCCCAATGGAAAATTGCGCCATTGTTATGAAACGCGCCGCCGCCTTCCAGCGCCCAGGCGCCACTCACCGCCGCGATGCTGGCCGCCGCATGCATATTGGCAGCGCCATTGCGGCTGCGTGAAAAGCCATAGCCCAGGCGCAGGTAATGCCGCTTGCGCTCGCCCAGCAGATGCGCAAAAGCCTCGATCTCGGCCACGCTCAGGCCGGTGATGGCCGCTGCCCAGGCCGGCGTGCGGCTTTGCAGATGCTGTTCCAGTTCCTGCGGCAGATCGGTATAGCGCGCCAGATAATCGCGGTCGGCCAGGCCATCGCGGAACAGCACATGCATCACCGCGCAGGCCAGGGCGCCATCGGTGCCCGGCCGCAGCATCAGATGCATGTCGGCCTGCTCGGCAGTGGCATTGCGATACGGATCGATCACAACGATCTTGGCGCCACGCTCCTTGCGGGCGCGGATCGCATGCGTCATCACATTCACCTGGGTATGCACCGCATTGGTGCCCCAGATCACCACACAATCGCTTTTCGCCATTTCACGCGGATCGGGGCCGCGCAAGGCGCCAGTGCCGGCGATATAGCCGCTCCAGGCCAGGGTCACGCAGATGGTGGAATGAAAGCCGGAATAGCGCATGGCATGGCGCAGCCGGTGGATGCCATCGCGCTGCACCAGCCCCATCGTGCCGGCATAGTAATACGGCCACACGGTTTCGCTGCCCCATTTGCGCTCGGCAGCCAGGAATGCCTCGGCCGTACGATCCAGCGCCTCGTCCCACGAGATCGGCGCGAACTGGCCCGAGCCTTTTGGCCCGGTGCGGCGCATCGGCTGCAACAGCCGATCCGGATGCTGCGCCCGCTCGGCATAACGCGCCACCTTGGCGCAGATCACCCCCGCTGTGTAAGTGTTGGCCTCGGCGCCACGCACCCGGCCGATGCGGAACTGATCCAGCTTTTCGATTTCCAGCGCGCAGGTGGATGGGCAATCATGCGGGCAGGCGCTGCGCATGATGATCGGCTTGGCGGGGCTCAGGGCATTCATGCGGCGCTCTCTACCTGAAGCGGCTGGGGCTGAGATCGGCTTCGGAGACGCCGAGCTCCTGGATATCGGAGGGCAAATCGCGGCCCAAGGCAAGCGCTCCGGCCACCCGGCTCATCGCCGCCGAGGTCTGGATGCCATAGCCACCCTGGCCGGCAAGCCAGAAGAACCCTTCGGCCTGCGGGTCAAAGCCTGCAACAATGGTGCGATCCGGGAAAAAGGAACGCAAACCGGCCCATTTCGCCGCGATGCGCCGCACGCCCAGATTGGTCAGCGTCTCGAAACGATCCACCGCAATGGCGATATCCATCTCATCAGGCTGCGCATCGCAGGGATCCGAAGGCGTCTCATCGGCTGGGCAGATCAGCATGCGACCGGCTTCCGGCTTGAAATAAATCTGCTCGTCGGCATCGATCACCATCGGCCAGGCGGCAAAATCCAAACCGGCCGGCATCTCGGCGGTCAGCGCCGTGCGCCGCTTCGGCGCCAGGCCCAACGGCCCCAGGCCAGCCAAAGCTGCCGTAACATCGGCCCAGGCACCGGCAGCATTGATCACAATGCCGGCGCGGTATTCGCCCTGGCCCGCCACGTCGACGCGCCAGCCAGCAGTATCGCGCGCCAGGCCGGTCACGCTGGCATCGCAGACAATGCTGGCACCTGCCGCTGCCGCGCCGCGCAGAAAACCGCGATGCAGCGCATGCACATCGATATCCATTGCTTCCGGTTCAGCCAATGCGCCGGCTGCCACCATTTCAGGCCGCAGCACCGGCACCCGCGCCAGCACGGCGGCGGCATCCAGCCTGCGGATCGAGGGCACCAATCGCCGCATCTCGTCATAGGCGGCATCAAGCGTTTCAGCTTTTTCCGCCACACCAACCTGTAGCACGCCACGCGGCGTCAGAATTGCCCCATCGCAAAAACCGGGCGGCGGCTGCATCAGGAAATCGCGGCTGGCCACGGTCAGCGCCCGGATTGGCGCATTGCCATAGGTTTCGGAAAACAGCGCCGCCGAACGACCGGTGGTGTGATAGCCGGGCTGATTTTCGCGCTCCAGCAGAATGACCCGGGCTTGTGGGGCCAGGGCATAGGCCGCGCCGGCACCGGCGATACCGCCACCGATGATGATAATATCGGCCTGCTTTTGCCCGGCCGGCTGCGTGTCACTCGCCATGATGCGTAATGTCCAAATCGGGGCTTCGGAATCGTCTGGTCATTATAAGGCCTTTGCCCAAGAGACAAAAGCCAACGGCGCTATACGATTCCCGTAGCAGCGTTTACACTGATTCCTCTTGTCGACCGTTGGATGCAAAGCCACCTATGTCCAATACTGAACTGGATCGCGCACCGCTGCGTGGCACAATCTGGGCCATCTGTGCCTTTGTGCTGCTGGCCGGGCTGTGGCTGCTGGTCGATGCCTGGCTGGAACAGCGCGCCATCAAGCAGGATGAAACCCGGCTGCAAGCCCTGGCCGGTGCGTTTGCCACGGCGCTGGATGCTGACATGGCGCGACGCGCCGATCATGTGTTCAGCGCGGTGCGCAGCCCGCATTTGGCGACGAATTTTGACTCGGCACAATTCCGCTCGAGATTTGTGCGCAGCCTGCATGATGCTGATCCCGCCTATACCTGGATCGGCATCCTTGATGCGGAGGGTCAGGTACTGGCTTCCACCAGTGACCTGCTGCTCGGCGCCGACAGTTCGCAACGGCCGGTTTTTGTCGAGGGCCGCAAGGCGCCCTGGATCGGCGATGTGCATGATGCCTTGATGCTGGCCAAACTGATCCCCAGCCCGAATGGCGAAATGCTGCGTTTTGTCGATTTCGCCGCCCCGATCAAGGATGACAACGGAGCGTTTCTTGGTGTGCTGGCGGTGCATGTTGGCTGGCATTGGGCACAGCAATTGCGCGACAAGCTGCTGCATGGCGATGGTAGTCCGCAGCATACCGATCTGCTGATCATCTCCACCGAGGGCAGCCTGCTGTTGGGCCGTGCGGGCGAAATCGGCAGCAAACCAAGCAGCGCGTTGGCCATTGCGGGCAAATCAGGCAGCGGGATTGAACGCTGGCAGAATGGCCAGGATTATATCGTTGCGGCGGCACAAGCCCAGGGTCTGGGAGATTACAAAGGGTTGGGCTGGCTCACCCTGGCGCGCAAACCACTGCAACAGGTCGGCGGTT
This sequence comes from Ferrovibrio sp., assembly GCF_017994015.1. GTDB lineage: Bacteria > Pseudomonadota > Alphaproteobacteria > Ferrovibrionales > Ferrovibrionaceae > Ferrovibrio. Next base: position 17,726 of record NZ_JAGOLP010000041.1, read on the forward strand.
TGCAGCAATCAATCCAATTGTGGATTTGGCCAGCACTGATTGCTGCAGCGGTTGGTTTTGGCGCCATCGGCTGGTCTCGCGCTTTGCGGCGCAGTGGGCATTGATCGCTACGGTGCTAGCCGCCCATCGGCCAGGCAGCGTGGCGTAAAACCAAACAACACGGCGCGTTCTGGCGTTAAATCCGCAGCCTTGCCGGGATAATCCCAGCCAGCCAGCAAGGCACGGATGATATTCAGCCGCGCCGGTTTCTTGTGATCGGCCCGCACAATCTGCCAGGGCGCCTGCCGGGCATGGGTAGCACGCAGCATGGCATCGCGGGCGCGGCTGTAATCACGCCAATGTTTCTGAGCCGCTTCATCAATCGGGCTGATCTTCCATTGCTTCAGCGGATCGCGGCGGCGTTCGGCCAGGCGCTGCTTCTGCTCGTCGCGGCTGATATCGAGATAGAATTTGAACAGCCGAATGCCGTCGCGCAGCAGCAGATCCTCAAAGCGCGGCACCGCCGCCAGAAAGGCACGATATTCGGCATCCGAACAAAAACCCATGACATGCTCGACCCCGGCGCGATTATACCAGGAGCGATTGAACAGCACGAATTCGCCGGCAGCGGGCAGATATTGCACCCAGCGCTGAAAATACCATGAAGCCGTGTCACGCTCGCTTGGTTTGCCCAGCGCCACCACGCGGGTTTCACGCGGGCTCATATGCTCAACAATACGCTTGATCGCGCCATCCTTGCCGGCGGCATCACGGCCTTCCAGCAGCACCAGCACCTTCTCGTCCTGCTTGATAAGATGGCGTTGCAGCTTCACCAGCTCGATCTGCAAGCGGCGCAGCTCATCGCCATAATCCGGCTGCAAACGGGTCATGCGCTTCAACCCGGCGGCAGCGGAATGAATTCGCTCTCGCCCGGCACCTTGCCAAACCGATCTGCCTGCCAATCCGCCTTGGCCTGCTCGATCCGCTCCTTGGAGCTGGAAACAAAATTCCACCACATCTGGCGCGGCGCATCCAGCGGCGCACCGCCCAGCAGCATCAGCCGGCTTGGCTGCTCGGCGGTCAGCGTCACGGCATCACCCTCGCGCAGCACCAGCAGGTCGCTTTCGCCGTAGCTGGTGCCGGCAACACTGATGCCGCCAATGGAAACATGCACCGCCCGCTCGGCATATTCATCATTCAGGGTGAAACTGGCGCCCTGCGGCAGATCAAGGTCGATATAGAACATCGGCGACAGGCATTGCGCCGGCGCGACGTGGCCGCCATAGCTGCCGGCAACCAGCCGCAATGTGGCATCGCCTTCGCGCCATTCCGGCAGGCTGGCCGCCGGATGATGCCGAAAGCTGGGCGCAATTTCCTCATGCTCCAGCGGCAAGGCCACCCAGGCCTGCACACCATGCAGCAGTTGGCCGGCGGCGCGCACTTCATCGCGGGTGCGTTCGGAATGCACAATGCCGGAGCCGGCAGTCATCCAGTTCACATCGCCGGGCCGGATCGGTTGCAGATAGCCCAGGCTGTCACGATGCAGGATTTCGCCGGAAAAGAGGTAGGTGACGGTAGCCAGGCCGATATGCGGGTGCGGCCGCACATCCAGCCCCTGGCCGGGGGCAAATTGTGCCGGCCCCATGTGATCGAGGAAAACAAATGGCCCGACATGGCGCCGCTTGGCGAAGGGCAGCACACGCCGCACCACAAAACCATCGCCCAGATCCTGCTTCCTGGGCTGAATCAGCATTTCCACCATCTCGCTCATCACGCCCGCTCCTCTGCCGGATTTCCTGTCTATCGGCGTATCGCAAGCAGAGGGCAGCCGTCAACCGCATCAAGCACCAGCCGCCGGCATTAACCCGGGCCTTTGCCAAAGCCGATGGCAGTGCGGTTGAGGGCATTCATCAGGGCGATGGCATACGTCAGGTCAACAATCTCGGCACGGCTGAACTGCGCTTCAAGCGCCGCATACAACGCGGGATCGGGCCAGCCGCCGGCACAGAGCGTCAATGCCTCGGCCCAGGCCAACGCCGCCGCCTCGCGGGCATCAAACCAGGCCGTCTCGCGCCAATGCATCAGCACGGCCAAGCGACGGCCATCGGCGCCGCGCTTGAGCAGCGTGCCGGTATGCAGATCGATGCAATAGGTGCAGCCATTGAGTTGTGAAATCCGTAGATAGATCAGCTCGATCAGGTCGGCACCCAGGCTGGAACACTCCAGCGTATGGTGCAACTGCATAAGCGGGCCGCGATGGCTGGCTGGCACATCGGCAAAGGCAATACGGGGTTGCATAAGCTATCTCCAAGGGTTGCTACACCGATGAAGACGAGCGAGACGGCTGTTTGTGACAGGCTTTTCAGCTTGGTGGTGGCAACCGATGACCACTGACCTCGGCACCGGCATCGGGCGCCAGCGCCCGATAGGAGAAAACCGATGCCATCGCCACCAGGCCAACAAACACAAAGGCCGGGGTGAAATCCGCCGGAGTCAGGCTGGCGCCGCCCTTGTAAGCCACCGTGGCATGCAGCACCAAGGCCCCCACCGCCACGCCGCAACTGAGCGAAACCTGCTGCGCCATCGAGGAGAAGCTGGTCACCGCGCTCATGCGCTCGGGCGGGAAATCCGCGATGCTGAGCGTGGTGATGCTGGTGAATTGCAGCGAGCGGAAAAACCCGCCAAACAACAGCTGCAACAGAATGCTCCAGGCCGGCATATCCGGCCGGATGAAACCGGTGGCCAGGATGAAAGCGCTGGACAGCACAGCGTTGATCACCAGCACGCGGCGGAAGCCGAAGCGGCGCAGGATCGGCCCGGCGCTGGCCTTCATCAGCAACGCACCGGCGGCACTGGCAAAGGTGAGCATGCCGGATTGAAAAGCGCTGAGGCCAAAACCCAGTTGCAGCATCAGCGGCAGCAGGAAGGGCAACGCGCCTACGCCGATGCGGAACAGGAAGCCGCCGATATTGCAGATGCGGAAAGTGGGCTGTTGCAGCAGCCGCAGGTCGATCACCGGATAGGGCACGCGCGCCGCATGGCGCAGGTAAAGCCACAGAATAATGCCGCCCAGCAGCAGCAAGGCCGGCGGCAGCCAGAAAGGCAGCAGATCGCGGCCGATGGTTTCAAAGCCAAAGACCAGGCCAAGCAGCGCCAGGCTGGATAGCAGAAAACCCAGGCGATCCAGTGGCGGCGTGCTGGCGGCGCGGGTATTCGGGATATGCAGGCTGACCAGCAGCACGCCGACAATGCCGATCGGCACATTGATCCAGAAGATCCAGCGCCACGATAGATAGGTGGTAAGGAAGCCGCCCAAAGGCGGCCCGATCACCGGGCCGATCAGCGCTGGCAGGGTGAGGAAAGCCATCGCCCGCACCAGCTCCGCCTTACTGACCGATCGCACCACCAGCAAGCGGCCGACCGGCACCATCATGGCGCCGCCAATGCCTTGCAACACCCGCGCACCAACCAGTTCCCAGAAAGACTGGCTCAGGCCGCACAGGATCGAGCCGAGCGTGAACACGATGATGGCGGCGCGAAAAATCGTGCGCGTGCCATGGCGATCCGCCATCCAGCCGCTGATCGGGATGAACACCGCCAGGCTGAACAGGTAGGAGGTGATGGCCAAGTTCATCTTCAGCGGATTCTCGCCGAAGGCTTCGGCGATGGCCGGCAAGGCGGTAGCCAGCACGGTGGAGTCGAGATTCTCCATGAACAGCGCGCAGGCAACAATCAACGGGATCAGCATCGAACCGAACTTTCAGCGGCGCCCCAGGGTGAGCAGCACCAGAGGCGACAGCATACCGATTGCCGCCAGCGCGGTGAAGGCGATGCCCCAGGCGAAAGGCTCGCCGGCGCCGCCCAGGCCATCCAGGGTGAGGCCAAACACCACCGGGCCGAGAAAGGCGCCCAGAAAACCGATGGTGGAATGCACCGCCATGGTGGCACCGCGCCGATCCGGCTCGGCTGCGCCCACCGCGCCAGCCGTGAGCGCGCCGGAATCGGCCATGATCATGAATTTGTAAACCACCAGCATGCTGCCCAGCAGCACAGCCGGCCAGGCGCTTGACCAACCGATCAGGGCCGCCAGCGCGGCGGTGATGATGGCAACGCCAACAATGGCGCGCACCCGGCCAACCCGCAAAGCCAGTTCATTGCCCAGGATGCTGCCCGGCACACCGACCAGCACCACGATCATCGCCACCGTGGTGGGGCGCCACAAAGCCTCGGCACCGGCAGCGGCGCGGGCATCCAGGAAAGCCACGATCCAGGAGCGCACCGTGAACAATTCCCAGCAATGCAGGCCATAGCCCAGCACATAACGCATGGCATTGCCATTGCGCAGCACCGGGCGGAAATCCAGCACGCGGCGCAGCGGCACCGGCACCAATGGGCGCCGCTCGGCCGGCCGGCTCGGCAGCCAGCCAAATACCAGCACAAAGCCGGCCGCTGCCAGCAAAGCTGAAACCGCAAAGGCCACCGGCCAGGGGAAAAGCTGCCCCAGTTCACCCGCTACCAGGAAGGAGCCGGCGCTGCCAACGCCGAAAGTGGAGGTGTAGAATGCCACCGAGCGCGATTGCAGCGGCCCCTGCACATGATCGGTCAGCAGCACCAGGCCCGGCATATAGGTGCCGGCCAAAGCCGCACCGGCAATGAAACGAAACAGCGCCGCGCTGACAAAACCCTGCGCCGCCAGGGCAAAACCGAGATTGCCGACCACCGCCAGCAGCAACCCCACCAACATCACGCGGCGCGGATCGCTGCGATCCGTGAAGGCCACCAGGAACGGCACCGCCAGGGTATAGCCGGCAAAAAACAGCCCGTTGATCCAGCCGGCTTCGGCGGCACTGAGCTGCCATAGCGCGCTCAATTCCGGCTGCAAGGCGGGAAAGGCCGAGAAGCCGGCCATGCTAAGCACTTCGGCGATGCAGAGCAGCCACAGCAGCCGCGCAGGGGAAATCGGGGGAGAGGTCATTTTTTTGTTTTTCTGACTGGGGCAAATCTAGGCTGAAACAATCAGGGCAGCGCGGCCAGTGCCTCGGCGACAAATTCCATGCGATCCTGGCCAAAATACATCTCGTCGCCAACAAAGAAGATCGGCGCACCAAAAGCACCGCGCGCCACGGCAGATTCAGTGGCCGCCTTCAGCGCCTGTTTAGCGGTTTCGTCATTCGCTGCCGCCAATACCGCCGCCGGATCAAAGCCGGCTTCGGCCAGCACCTGACCAACCACGGCCGGATCGCCCATATTGCGCCCTTCGGCCCAGATCGCGCGGTAGACCGCATCGGCATAGGGCAGCAGTTTGCCCTGCATCTGCATGGCGCTGGCAGCGCGCATCAGCATCAGTGTGTTGATCGGGAAATGCCGGTTGAAGGTGAACGGCACGCCGTAGCGACGGGCGAAACGCTGCAAGTCCTGCAACATCCAGGCGCCCTTGGCTGGCACTTCGACCGGCGAGCGATTGCCGGTGGCTTTCAGAATGCCGCCCAGCAGAACCGGTTGCCAGATGATCTCGGCGCCATGGCGCGCGGCCAGCGCCGGCAATTGCGTGTAGGCCAGGTAGCAGGTCGGGCTGCCAAAATCGAACAGAAACTCCACTGCCTTCATGATTTCCTCCCACCGGATTTGTGACAAAGGCTACACCCGGACCCGGAGCGGCGGAAGCGGCAGCATGATGCCGCTTGACTATCCCGGTTCAAGCTGCCATATGCAGCACATCGGCGCCCGGAGCGGGTGCCGGCCAGCGGCTGCCAGGCCGCGTGAACGTTCCCTGTATTGCTTCACTGCGGATCGTCCTGCCCGGCGCCCTTCATCCTTCATCATACGACCCAGGTCACGCGGGGCGTTTTCATCCCCCGCCGCCGTGCATTTTGCATGGCTGCGTAACCGTATGCGCCATGGCGCTGCGGCCCTTAAAGGATTCTGTTTTGACCACTACCAGCGTAAGCTTCACCGATCTCGGCCTTGCCGCCCCCCTGCTGCAAGCCCTGGCCGCCAGCCCCTATAAAACCCCCACCCCGATTCAGGCCCAGGCGATCCCCTATGTGATGCAGGGCCGTGATCTGCTCGGCATCGCACAGACCGGCACCGGCAAGACCGCCGCCTTTGCGCTGCCGATCCTGCATCGCCTGGCACAAGCCGGCCCGGATGGCCGCCGCCCGCGCGCGCAGCCGAAATCCTGCCGTGTGCTGGTGCTCAGCCCGACCCGCGAATTGGCGAGCCAGATCGCCGAGCGTTTCCGGTTTTATGGCGAAAAGCTGGGCGTCAGCGTTGCCATTGTTTTCGGCGGCGTTTCTCCCGGCCCGCAGATCAAGCAGCTCAGCCAGGGCGTTGACGTGCTGGTGGCCACGCCGGGCCGCCTGCTGGATCACACCGGCAGCCGCCATATCCGCCTCGATCTGACCGAGATCGTGGTGCTGGACGAGGCCGACCAGATGTTCGACATGGGCTTTGTGCAGCCGATCCGGAAGATCGCGGCGCAATTGCCCAAGCAGCGCCAGAGCCTGTTCTTCTCGGCCACCATGCCGGACGACATCGCCCAGCTTGCCGCCGGTTTCCTGCGCGATCCGATGCGCGTGGCTGTAACCCCGGTGGCAGCCACCGCCGACCGCGTTGAGCAGAAGGTGATCCATGTCGACACCGCCGCCAAGCGCACGCTGCTGAGCGAATTGCTCAAGGATGATGCGATCTATCGCACGCTGATCTTCACCCGCACCAAGCGTGGCGCCGACCGCGTTGCCAAGCACTTGGTGGGCAGCGGTGTGGAAGCAGCAGCGATTCACGGCAACAAATCGCAGGGCCAGCGCGAGCGCGCCCTGGAAGGTTTCCGTGCCGGCAAGGTGCGCGCCCTGGTTGCCACCGATATCGCAGCCCGCGGCATCGACATTCCGGAAGTGACGCATGTCATCAATTATGAACTGCCGAACATCCCGGAATCCTATGTGCATCGCATCGGCCGCACCGCGCGCGCCGGCCGCGCCGGCATTGCCATCGCTTTCTGTGATCAGGAAGAACGCGCCTACCTGCGTGATATCGAACGCCTGATCAAGCAGAAAATTCCGGCCGAAGACCGGCGCGGCAGCATTGCCGTGACCGAGGAAGCCGAGGCCCCGCGTGCGGCGCATGGCCATCGCCATGGCCAGAAGCCGGGCCAGCGCCAGGGCCAGGGCGGTCGCCCGCAGGGTCATGGTGGCGGTCATCATGGCAGCCGCCATCAGGATGGTGGCCACCATGCCGGTGGCCGTTCGCAGGGTCAGCGTCAGGACGGCGCCCGGCATCAGGATGGCGCCGCCAAGCGCCCCGATGGCCAGCGCCCGCAACATGCCGGTGCCAAGCCGCAGGGCGGGCAGCCGAACCGTGGCGGCCAGCCGCAGCGTTCTGCCGGCCAGCATGCCGGTGGCCAGCGTTCCAATAATGGCCAGCGTTCCGGCGGTCAGCGCTCCGGTGGCCAGCAGCAGCGCAGCGGCACACGCGGCTGACACTCGATACCGGGCCGCACTTGCGGCGGCCCGGCTTTCCTTGCTAAGCACAGGCCATGCGCGAAGCCAATGCCGTGAAGCTCGTTACCAGTGCCGCCAATCCGGCGATCAAGCTGGTGCGTGCGCTGGACGATAAAAAACATCGCCGCGAGACTGGGCTCTATGTGGCCGAGGGCCTGCGCACGGCATTAACCGCTGCCGAGCAGAATGTGTGGCCCGAAACGCTGATCTTCAGCAGCGAATTGAAGCAGCATCCCAAATTACGCGACTATCTGGCGCGCTGCCTGGCACGCGGCATTGATTGCATCGAAGCCAGCAACCAGGCGATGGAAAAAATCGCCCGGCGCGATAATCCGCAGGGCGTGGTGGGCATCTACCGCGCCGGCTGGAGCCGGCTGGAGGATTTTAGCCTCACGCCGCAATCCTGCCTTATAGCGCTGCAAATGATCCGCGATCCCGGCAATCTGGGCACCATCATGCGCACCGCTGATGCGGTGGGCGCCGCCGGCATTGTGTTGATCGACGAATGCTGTGACCCGTTTTCCATCGAAGCCGTGCGTGCCTCGATGGGTTCGATCTTTGCCGTGAAACTGGCCAAGGCGCGCTTCGCCGATTTTAATGCCTGGCGCCAGCCGCTGGGCGGCATGCTGGTGGGCACGTCGCTGCGCGCCTCCGAGGATTACCGCAAGCTGGATTATCGCGGCCCGGTTTTCCTGATGATGGGCAACGAACAGGCTGGCCTGCCCAGGGAATATGAAGATGCCTGTGATGCCCGGGTGCGCATCCCGATGCGCGGCACCGCCGATTCGCTCAACGTGGCGGTGGCCACCGCCATCGTGCTCTACGAAATCAACCGCGCGACGCTCTAATAACCGACCGACAAATCGACGATACGGGCCAGCGGGCGGCCTTCGCGGCAGCGCCGGATATTATCCACGATCTGCGGCACCACCAGCGCAGGAATACTGTCGGCGGCATTATGCGGCGTCACCGTGACCTTCGGATGCGTCCAGAACGGATGCTGCTCGGGCAACGGTTCTTCGGCAAACACATCCAGCGTGGCGCCGGAGAGATAATCGTTATCCAGCGCATGCAGCAGGTCGGCTTCCACCACATGGCCGCCACGCCCGGCATTGATGATATGCGCGCCACGCGGCAACAGGCTGATGGTGCGGCGGCTGATGATGCCACGGGTTTGCGGTGTCAGCGGCAGCAGGCAGACCAGCACATTGCAATGGCTCAGAAAACCTTCTAGCTGATCGTCGCCATGGAAACTCGCCACGCCATCGACGGCCTTCAGCCGGCGGCTCCAGCCCACCACCTGAAAATCAAAATCGAGCAGGCGTTTTGCGGCCACGGCACCCAACGCGCCCATGCCCATGATGCCGATGGTGCGATCCTTGGCATCCACCGGCGGCAGCCATTTCCAGGTGCGGTTGCGCTGGTTGAACTGCATCGCCTGCATCTGGCGATGAAAACGCAGCACATGCAGCACCACATATTCGGCCATGCCATTGGCCAGGCCGGCATCCACCACGCGGGCCAGCGGCACTTGGCGCGGGTAGCTGTTATCGGCCAGGATGCCGTCCACCCCGGCGCCGAAGCTATGCACAAATTTCAGATTGCGGAAGCCAGCCAGAAAACCGGCCGGCGGCTTCCACACCAGCGCCATGTCGATCTCGTCGGCATTGCCGATTTCGGGATAAACCCGCACATCCAGATCAGGCAGTTGCTGCCGCAGGGTTTCCGCCCAATCCTCGGCATCGTGGATCGGCGTGTAGATCAACAGGGCCATGGTTCAGCCTATCCTCGAACGGCATGCTCATGCGTCACCGCCAGATCAAAGGCAGCGGCGATAAGGGCGCGGGTATAATCGGTTTCCGGCGCGCTGAACAGCTTTGCGGCTGCGCCCTGCTCCACCACGCGGCCATCCTTCATCACCAGCACCCGATCCGCCAGTGCCCGCACCACACGCAAATCGTGGCTGATGAACAGATAGGCCAGGCCGCGCTTCTGCTGCAAATCACGCAGCAGATCAACAATCTGTGCCTGCACGCTCATATCCAGCGCCGAAGTTGGCTCATCCAGCACCACAAAGCGCGGCTCCAGCACCATGGCGCGCGCAATGGCGATGCGCTGGCGCTGGCCGCCACTGAATTCATGCGGATAACGATCCATACTGGCTGGATCGAGGCCTACTTCGGCCAAGGCCGCCGCCACCCGCTCGCGTCGCTCGGCCTCGCTGCCGGCAGCGCCGTTTCGGCCTGGCAGGCCATGCACACGCAAACCTTCTTCAACAATCTGGAATACCGACAGGCGCGGGCTGAGGCTGGAAAACGGGTCCTGAAACACCACCTGGATTTCGCGCCGCAGCGGCCGCATGTCGGCCCAGGTCAGGCCCTGCAAGTCGCGCTCGCCATAGCGGATGCGGCCGGTGGATTTCTGCAAGCGCAGCAAGGCATAGCCCAAAGTGGATTTGCCCGAGCCGCTTTCGCCCACCACGCCCAGGGTTTCGCCAGCGCGGATCGTGATGTCGATGCCATCCACGGCTTTGATATGGCCGATGGTGCGGCGGAACAATCCGGCTTTGATCGGAAACCACACCTTGACCTGCTCGGCGCGCATTACCGGCGCGGCATCCTCGGCTGGGCTGGCCGGCTTGCCCTTCGGCTCGGCGGCCAGCAGCTTGCGCGTATAGGCATGTGCCGGCGCGCCAAATACGTCAGCCACCGATCCGGCCTCGACGATATGCCCCTGGGTCATCACAGCCACACGATCAGCGAATTTGCGCACGATGGTAAGGTCATGCGT
>NZ_JAGOLP010000101.1 GCF_017994015.1 Ferrovibrio sp.
GCCGACAGCGGCCCCAATCCCGAACTGATCGATATGACCCGGCGGTTCTGGGTCGGGCTGGGGCTGACCATCCCCGTTTTTATGCTCGAGATGGGTGGACATCTCTTGAACCTGCATGTTGTCGGGCCGCAGACGTCGAACTGGATCCAGCTGGCCTTGGCAACACCAGTCGTGCTGTGGGCGGGTTGGCCTTTCTTCCAGCGCGGCGCGGTGTCGATCGCAACCTGCCAGTTGAATATGTTCACCCTGATCGCCATGGGGACAGGCATTGCCTGGGTCTACAGTCTGGTTGCAACCATTGATCCAGGTCTCTTTCCGCCGGCCTTCCGTGGGCCCGATGGCGCCGTCGCGGTCTATTTTGAAGCGGCAGCCGTCATCACTGTGCTGGTCCTGCTCGGCCAGGTTCTCGAATTGCGGGCGCGTGAGCAGACATCGGGCGCGATCAAGGCGCTGCTGGACCTGACACCGAAGACGGCCAGACGCATTACGGCCGATGGCTCGGATGAGGACATTCCGGCTGAATCGATCCAGGTCGATGATCGTTTGCGCGTCAGACCCGGCGAAAAAGTGCCGGTCGATGGCGAAGTGTTGGAGGGCCGCTGTGCCGTGGATGAATCCATGGTCACCGGTGAATCGATGCCTGTCACCAAGGAAGCCGGCAGCAAGGTGATCGCTGGCACCATGAACCAGACAGGGTCATTCGTCATGCGCGCTGACAAGGTCGGCCATGACACCATGCTGTCCCGGATCGTCCAGATGGTGGCGCAGGCCCAGCGCAGCCGGGCCCCGATCCAGCGCCTGGCCGACGATGTCGCCGGCTGGTTTGTGCCGGCTGTCATCCTTGTCGCGATTCTCGCCTTTGCCGCCTGGGCAGTCTGGGGTCCGGAGCCACGGCTCACCTTCGGACTGGTTGCCGCTGTATCAGTGCTGATCATCGCCTGTCCCTGCGCGCTTGGCCTGGCGACGCCAATGTCGATCATGGTTGGGGTCGGACGCGGTGCCCAGCTCGGCGTCCTGATCAAGAATGCAGAAGCGCTCGAGCGGATGGAAAAGGTCGATACCATCGTGGTCGACAAGACTGGAACGCTGACCGAAGGTAAGCCAAAGCTCACCGATATCCGTACAACGGCCCAGATTGGCCAGGACAAGCTGCTGTATTTCGCAGCCAGCCTCGAACGCAGCAGCGAGCACCCTCTCGCTCAGGCTATCGTACAACTGGCGGCCGAACGCGGCATGGCGCTCGGGACGGCGACCGAGTTCGACAGCCCGGTCGGCAAAGGCGTGGTCGGACGGATCGATGGCCATCAGGTCATCATCGGCAATGCGGACTTCCTGCGCAGCCACGGCCTGCCAGCGGAGCGGTTCAGCCACCAGGCCGATGAACTCCGCCAGGATGGCGCAACCGCCATCTATCTTGGCATCGACCAGGAGGTGGCCGGTATCCTGGCGATATCCGATCCGGTCAAGCAGACGACGCCAGCGGCGCTTGCCGCCCTGCGCGAAGATGGCATCCATGTCGTCATGCTGACGGGCGACAACCGCATCACGGCCGAAGCCGTGGCGCGACGTCTCGGGATCGAAGAGGTAGAGGCCGATGTGCTGCCGGACCGCAAGAGCGCCGTCGTCGAGCGCCTGCGCCGCGAAGGCCGTGTGGTGGCAATGGCCGGCGATGGCGTGAACGACGCCCCCGCGCTTGCGGCCGCCGATGTCGGCATTGCCATGGGGACCGGGACGGACGTGGCCATCGAAAGTGCCGGCGTCACCCTGCTGAAGGGCGATCTTCAGGGCATCGTGAAGGCCCGTCACCTGTCGGCGGCGACCATGCGCAACATCCGACAGAACCTGTTCTTTGCCTTCATCTACAATGCAGCGGGTGTTCCGATCGCGGCCGGGGTGCTTTACCCGACCTTCGGGTTGCTTCTGTCCCCCGTCATTGCTGCGGCCGCCATGGCACTGTCGTCGGTGAGCGTGATTGCCAACGCATTGCGACTGCGTGCCGTCCGCATCAAATGAACGGAATCTGTCAGGAAATCAGGCCGACACTGCCTGTGGCGTGAAGCCCGCATTTTCGATGGCCTTGCGAACCACATCGTCAGACACTGAGCCACGCACGGAAACGCGCTTGGTCGGGCGATCGACGATAATGTCATCGACGCCAGGCAAAGCGGCAACCACTTTGCGGATACTGGTTTCGCAATGACCACAGGTCATGTCGGGAACGGTAAAGTCAGTCATGGGACACTCCTTGCTGCCCCAGCCTTACGGCCTTCCTGCGTGGGAAGGTCAAGGCATTTCTACCGGAGACGAGGCTGAAGCTGCTCCCAGGCTCGTCAGCCTGAAAGCTTATGCACTGGCATCGGTTTGGGGTGGCCGGGAAGCGGTTGCGGCGGCAGCGCCACAAGCCTGACATCGTGATAACCTGCCGCCTCGACAAGCGGGGTCGAGAGAACAAGTGGTGTCTCCAGGGCACGCGGTAATCGCGCGAGACGGCTTGCGACATTCACCGTGTCGCCAATGACGGTATATTCCAGGTGTGTCCCGTCGCCGATCACGCCTGCGAACACATCCCCGAAGTGCCCGCCAATCGCGATACGAATGGGCGGCTTGCCCAGCTTTATGCGTTCCTGGGACCAGGCCTCGATTTCATCGACCATCGACAGGGCGCAGAGTATGGCCCGCTTTGCATCGTCCGGCGCCTGTCGTGGTGTGCCGAAGACTGCCATGACGGCGTCGCCGATGTATTTATCGACCACGCCGCCATTGGCTAATACTGGCCTGGAAATCCGTTCCCTGAAGTCCGAAACAAACTTGGCAAGCTCGCCAGGATCCATCGCTTCCGCCATGGCGGTGAAGCCTTGTAAGTCGGCGAACAACACCGCGGCGCGGATGCGATCGCCAAACTCCGTTGTCCCAGATGGCCTGTTCATCAGCTCTTCAGCGACGTCGCGGGAAAAGTAGCGAGACAAAGTGGCGGCCCGACTGGTGCTGACATAGACATTGGCGATCAGTCGCCTGGTTCGCGCGGTCGTTACCGCGAGAATGCCCATGGTCAGCAGAAAAATGATGATCGGAAACACCCTGAAATGCATCAGATGCTCCGCTGCATCCGTGTGGAAACTGGATTCGTCGACGTTGCTGACCAAGGAAGCGATCAGGACTACGGCCGCCAGAATGCCGGCTGCAAACACCACCAACCAAGGATTGTAGCGCAACGAAGCGTGCAGAAAGACCACGACAAGCAGGCCCGAGATCGGCAGCGTGAATGCGTCTATGGGTGCAATGCCAAATTCCGCACCAATCATGACGATTGCGATGGTCAGGGTAATGATGTCGAAACCGACAAGTAAATAAGGCAGGACGACAGGATGATACTTTCTCCAGGCGGCTACCAGGCCCGCAATGGTTCCCAAGCCGTAAACCAGCACGGCCAGCTCCAGTGGCCGGTGATCCGCTTCCTGCGTGTGCGCAGTGAAAACTGCGGCAAGCAGCGTGACCAGGATGATGGCGCGAATGATCGATGCGATCCGCTCGCTTTCAAGATCGGATGCCCTGAGGGCTTGAGCGAGATTTTGCGGAAGGATTTTGTCCTGGGCCATTGTTCTTTTCAAAAAAAAGCTGACTACGGACTCCTCCTGAAGCACTGGCCGGACTAATTTAGTGGCTGGCCCAGATCAGGATATAGCATTTCCCGTTTAGCGCATCCAAGCAATACATTGAAGAGGTTGTTGATCGGGGGAGTTGAGGCGCTGTTCGCCTTTCTTGAGGTGTGGGTTGAAGTGCTGGCGCGGAACAACGTTACAGCGCCGGATGGCGCTTCGCCTGATTCCAGAAGTTCTCGATATCGTTGATATAGTTTCGCTCTTCGACGAAAGCCTCAGGGTGGTTGATCCGTTCATGGCGGAACTCCGAAGCTTCGACAACATCGTAGCTGGCTAAACCATCAATATAGACGGTGCTGTAGGGTGGGATGGTCTGCCAGATGATCGGCAACAGTGTTTTTGTATTGGGCATTGTGGGTGATCAAGGCGTGGACCTTGTCGTCATGTTTGAGGAAGTCAGAAACTGGTATTTTTCTGGCTGTGTCACGACGACGCCTCCCTTTCGGGGATCCACCGAAGTAGCTTTCATCGACATCGATCCCAGCTGAGAGCCATGACTCCTGCTCGGCAAGTTTGGCCACAATCGGTTCGCGCAACTTCAGGAAATAGATTGTGCCGCGTGGTTATTGACGCCCGCCAGTTCGGTCGCCAACGGTGCTGTGACGCTGGCTACAAACTGCTTGATCTGCTCTTCCTGAATATTTGCCTGATGCCGGCTTCACTGTCTCTTTCTAACCCCCGGGCCCGGATGGACCTTTTCTTCATATCTAGGCCAGACCCATTCGAATTCCATCCTAATGGACAGGGGGCGACACATATATCCAGCGTGACGGCATCAATCGCGATTTCGGCCGCTATTACACTCCAGACGAGTTTTATGCCGAGATTGGCACCAATGTGACGGGTTGGCGTCGCTGCCTTTACGTCCATTTCGTGCACCATTTCATGAACAGCAACAGTATTACAGCGGCAAAGCGCCGCAGGGCGAATGCTTGCAAGCGCTTGCCGGCTTTGGCACTTTCCCCGTGTAAGGCCAACCATATGGAGGATGAATGAAAGCGTTAGCAGCGATTATCGCCGCGGCAACACTGGCTTTCGCGGTATCGGCTCAAGCCGATGAAGCGAAATACGGCGGCCAGGTGAAGAAGATTGGCGCCTATGAGGGTGAATTGGTGGTCAAGGGCAGTGATGTGCAGCTCTATATCATTAAGGACCACAAGCCGATGCAGCCCACGGGCGGCATGGCGGCGTCGGTCAAGCTCTTCGTCAACAATGCAGAGAGCAGCGTGGAACTGAAGCCGCAAGGCGACAAGCTGGCCGGTAAAGCCGGCGCACCGCTCTCCGGTGCAGTCCGCGCCATGGCCACCCTCACCGAGGGCGGCAAGGAACTCGGCAAGGCACAGTATAGCCTTACCGCGAAGTAGCCCTAGTTATAGTGTAGGAAGGCAGCACAGCGCATGACACAGGCTATCGCAGCATATCGACGGAAAGGACGGCTTCTTGCCGCCTGGCTCGCCGTGTCCGCTGTCCTGTTCACGGCCCTGTTCGGCTGGCATACCGAGTATGCCGTTGCCAATGCTGCTGATCCGGTATCGCTGGCCTATTCGGCATCCTCCGATGCCGTGCCGCCGGATGCCGCTGCGGGTGACGAGACACCTGCTCCCGCCAAATTGGTGCAGGATTGTGCCGTGCATTGTGATCAGCATGGCCGTGCCATGCCGGTGCAATTGCGGGTCCAGATGGTGGCTTTCCCATCGACTGAGAGCCCAACCAGCCTACGCGACGCTGGCATTGATCTGGGCCTGATATTCGGCCTACTCGAACCTCCCCGAGCCTGATTCCCCGAACCTGAACGCTCCGGTGCCGCTGGCGCCGGTACCTGGTATTTTGTTCGAGGGAACAGAACATGCGTCTTCCCCTGCTTGTGCTCGCCGTGATGGCGGGTCTGGCCAAGCCATTGGCCGCGCAAACCCCTATGCAAATCACGCCGGCACCAGGCCAGACGGTGCGGATCGGCAGCCTTGATGAAGCCCTGCGCGTTGGCGAAGCGAAATCGCCGCGGCTGCGTGTAGCCGAAGCGCGGCGCGAAGCGGCCGGCGGAGACCGCCTGCAGGCGGAAGCCCGGCCCAATCCTGAATTATTTGTCGATGCCGACAACTTCGCCGGCAGCAAGTCCTACCGCGGCAGCCGCAATATCGAAGTGGCTGCCGGGATCTCCCAGACCATTGAGATGGGGGGCAAGCGAGACGCCCGTATAGGCTTTGCCGATGCGGGCGTCGCCCTGGCGGGGCATGAACGTGATGTCGACCAGCTGGCGCTGCGCGAGGAAATCGCGCGCGGCTATGTATCGGCACTCTATGCCGCCCGGGTCGTGGTACTTGAGGGCGATCGGCTGAAGAATGCTCAAGCCCTGGCTGGTGCCGTGCGTGAGCGGGTACAAAATGGCCGCGAACCGCCCTTCCAGGCACGCAAAAGCGAGATCGCTCAAGCCGCTGCCGAAGTGGCGAGCCAGAAGGCGGAACGCGAATACACCACTGCTCTGGCGGCGCTCGCCGGCAGCCTGGGCGTCACCCGAGTCGAGCTCGCCAATGATGGTGGCTGGTTCGAGCGCAGTGGTGGCTTGCCCAGTGTTGGCCCGGATGAAGAAAGCTTGCGTGCGAACCCTGATTTCAGCCGAGCCGGCGCGGCGGTGACGCAGGCACGCTCCGCTATCGCCAAGGAGCAGGCGGCTGCCGTCCCTGACCCGACTCTGCGGGCCGGTGTCCGCCGTTACAACGAGGATGACAGCAACGCCTTCATGGTTGGTATTTCGATCCCGATTCCGGTGTTCGACAGCAATCGGGGCGGTATCCAGCGCGCGCGCCAGGAACTGGTCCGCGCGGAAGCCGAGGCGGATGCATTGCGCCTCAATCTGCTGGCCAGCCTGGCGAAAGCGCGGCAGTCGCTGCAGGCGGCGCACCGCGAAGTGGAGGTGCTGAGCCGGA
>NZ_JAGOLP010000102.1 GCF_017994015.1 Ferrovibrio sp.
GCATCATTCTGCCCGCCAGCCCGCTGGCCTGGGCGGCCTGCGCGGCGCTGGCGATCTTCTCCACCTTCGGTTCGCTGGGCCTGATGATGGTGGGCGCGCCCATGGCCGGCGCCGAGCGCAGCTCGATTGCCGGGGCCGGCGAATTGGTGACCGCCTTGCTGGTGGGCCTGCTGGCCTATAACGAAGCCGTTACCATGAATACCCTTATGGGCGCCGCCCTGATCCTGCTGGCCATTGCGGTGGCCGCTCAAGGCTCTGATCAAAAACAGGAAAATCCCCCTGAAGCATAAATAACAATAAATTATGTATTTATTTTTTTATGCACATATAAATTTGCGTATTTAAGAAAAACTACATAACATGCGGCCCGACCAGCAAGGGAGGATGCCCCATAATGTCTCGAATCTCTCTGGCCGGCGCAGCTTTTGCGCTGGCTTTAGCCGCACAATTCGGCTTTGCCCCACAGGCTGCCATGGCGCAGCAAGCCCCCAAGCCGGGTGAGCTGACCGAAGCTGCCTTCACCGCGCAGACCTGCGCGCTCTGCCATGGCACGCCGAGCCAAACCCCGCCGACCATGCCTTTGATCTATGGCAGCAATGCCGACCAGCTTTACACCACCTTGCTGGATTTGAAGGCCAATCGCCGCCCGAGCACCATCATGGGCCGCATCGCCCGTGGCTTCACCGACGACCAACTGAAAGCGGTCGCCGATTATCTTGCGCGCTACTGAGGAGGCGACCATGACGCATTTCACTCGCCGTGGTTTGCTGGGCGCCGGCGCTGCCGCTGCCACCCTGCTTGGCATGCCCAACATCGCCCGCGCAGCGGGCGGCCGCGTGGTTATCGTTGGCGGCGGTTTCGGCGGTGCCACCGCTGCCCGCTATCTGAAACTGTTCGATCCCAGCATCGAAGTGACCCTGGTGGAGCGCGACGCCACCTATGTCACCTGCCCGTTCTCGAATTATGTGCTGGGCGGCATCCGCGACCTGAACAGCATCACCCATCGCCGCGATCCGTTGCGGCAGCGCTGGGGCGTGCGCCTGGTGCGTGGCGAGGCCCGCGCCATCGATGTGAGCCGCAAGAGCCTGCGGCTGGCCGATGGCGTTGCCCTGCCCTACGACAAACTGGTGGTGGCGCCCGGTATCGAGCTGAAATACGAAGGCGTGCCGGGCTATAGCGAAAAGGCCGCCGAGCGCGTGCCGCATGCCTGGAAGGCCGGGGCGCAAACCGCCTTGCTGCGCCGGCAGCTGGAAGCCATGCCCGATGGCGGCGTGGTGATCGTTGCCCCGCCGGCCAATCCGTTCCGCTGCCCGCCCGGCCCCTATGAGCGGGTGAGCATGATCGCCTGGTATCTGAAGAACCATAAGCCGAAATCGAAGATCCTGATCCTCGATGCCAAGGATGCCTTCTCCAAGCAGGGCCTGTTCCAGGCCGGCTGGGAGAGCCAGTATCCCGGCCTCATCACCTGGCTGGCCGGCAAGGATGGCGGCAAGGTGGAAGAGATCGACGTGGCGAACATGACCATCAAGGCCGGCTTCGGCAATGAAAAGGCTGCCGTGATCAACCTGATCCCGCCGCAGACCGCCGGCCGCATCGCTGTCGACGCCGGGCTTACCGAGGCCAATGGCTGGGCGGCGGTGGACCCGATCAGCTTTGCCTCTCGCAAGGCGGCGGATGTGTATGTGATCGGCGATGCCTCGATTGCCGGCGCGATGCCGAAATCCGGCTCGGCGGCCAACAGCCAGGCCAAGGTGGTGGCCGCCCATATCAGCGCCACGCTGAATGGCAAGGCGCCGCCGCCGGCCGTGTTCCACAACACCTGCTACAGCCTGGTGACGCCGGATTACGGCATCTCCGTTACCGGCACCTATCGCCCCGGCCCCAACGGCGTGGCGGAAGTGCCCAATAGCGGCGGTGTGAGCCCCGCCCAGGCCAGCGCGGATTTCCGCAAGCAGGAGGCGCTGCATACCGAAGGCTGGTATGCCGGCATCATCGCCGACGCATTGGGCTGATAACCGCAGCCTCGCGCCGTATAAACATCGCCCGGGCGGCAAACCCGGGCGATTTTTTTATGCCCTCAGCGATGCAGCAGGGTAGATCCGATGGCGATGGCGATGCTGCCGGCAAGCATGATCACGACAGCGAAACGGCGGTTCCATTGATGCACGATCTCTGTGGAGCGCACTTCGGCAATGCTGGCCAGCAGCAGGTTGGACGCCGTGAAGGGCGATAATTGCCCGGTCAGAGACCAGGACAGCAGATAGACCAGCCCAAGGAAAACCGGCTCGATACCGAAGGCCTCGGGCTGCGCCATCAGCGTACCGATGATGCTGATCGTGATCAGCGGATTGACGCCCATATAGCCGGTGGCGATGACGCCCCAGAAGATCATCAGCGGCAACGCGATAAAGGCCAGCGGCACCTGACGCAGCCATTGCCCCATCAGTTCATACGGCAGCAGGCCGCTGGCCGCGCCGCCGATGAAGCCTGCCGTGCTCAGCACGACGATTTCGGTATTCAGGCTGGACAGGGTTTGCGCCGTCAATTGCCGCAGCCGCCAGCCAAAGCTACGCAACAGATTGCTGGGTCGGCGCAGGCATTGCGCCAGCATCCAGAGCAGCGAAACCACCGGCAGCATGATGATCACCGCCTCGGATGTGCTGGTGCCCAATGTGCTGCGCAGGATCAGTATGCCGGCAAAGATCGTGCTGACGATGGCCAACAAGCCGATGATCGGCCGCCATGCCAATTGGTTTTCCCAGGCGATGCCCTCCACAACGCCCAGTGCGGGCTCGGCATAGCGGTTCACCAGCCAACCGGCGAACATCAATGTGGCCGCCAAAGCCACGCCATAAGGCATCAGCTGTTCCCAACTGACCCCAGGCAGTATCGAGGCCACCACCAGCGGCGACAACGCCATCGGCGACCAGGTGCCGGTTGCGGTAAAGCCACGCAACAAAGCGATGAAGCTATGGCGCAGCATCCTGGCGCGCATCTCGGGTTGCAAGCCATCCACGCTGCGGCGGATCATCGTGCCCAGCATGCCCAACGAGCCGAAATTCATCATCATGCCGAACAGATGCCCGCCGATAGTGAGGATGACATATTGCCGGCCAGGATCCTGGCGCACGATGGTATCGCCCGCCCGCCGCAAAAGATCGGAATGCAGCCCGGCTTCGCGGATGAAGGTGAGCGCGGTGAAAAAGCTGGCATAGGAAACCGCGCGGCGCAGACCCAACTGGATATTCTGCCAGGCCGACGGATCGAACAGCAGCGACAGCACCAGTACGACTGCACAGAGCAGCAGGAATACCCGCGCCACCCGGCGCAGATGCGGAAAGCTGATCCAAGCAAACAGCACCAGCAGACCGGCCGCCGGCAGCGTGAGATCGGGCATCGCCGCGAACATGCCCGCCACGCTGAGCAGCATGAGGAGCACCAGCAGCAAGCCGGCGAGAAAGTCCCGATCACGCCAGAGTTGCGCCAAAAGGCTCATGCAGCGCCGCCGATGCCCATGCCCCGCCCATCAACGGGCAGGCATGCAGCGCATGCACGGAAATCCGGGTATTGCATCCGATCCTCGATAGACGGCACCCGGCTCGTCGGCATCGCGGCGGCTTTGGGGGCATGCCGGCAAGTGTGTCCGGCAAGCGGGCGCCTGTCCAGATGCCAGGCGCATTTTCGATGCCGGATGAGCGGATCAGCGGCCCGAAATCATCAAGAACCCGAAACTATCAAGGACGGGGCCCGATCATGCTGCGCGGATCAGCCAAGCGATCATACTCTTCCGCCGTAAGCAGGCCGAGATCGATCGCCGCCTGCTTCGGGCTGATTCCCTCGGCAAAGGCCTTGTTGACGATCTGCGCCACGCGATCATAACCCAGATGCGGATTGAGCGCCGTGGCCAGCATGATGGAATGCTCCACATTGCGCGCCAGGGTGGCGTGATTGGGTTCGATGCCGGCCACCAGTTTTTCGCCGAAAACCTGCGCGCCATCGGCCAACAGCCGGATGGATTGCAGGATATTATGCAGGATCACCGGCTTGGCCACATTGAGTTCGAAATGCCCGGCCGCAGCAGCCTGGGTGATCGCCACGCAATTGCCCATCACCTGATAGCAGACCTGCAGCAAGGCTTCGGCCAGGGTGGGATTGCGCTTGCCCGGCATGATCGACGAGGTAAGCCCATCATGGGGTAGCAGCAATTCGGCCAGGCCGGCACGCGGGCCGGAGCCCAGAAAGCGCACATCGTTGGCAATCTTGGCCAGCGACACCGCCAGCGTGTTGAGCATGCCGCCGGCCTCCACCAACGCATCATGCGCGCCCATGCCCTCGAATTTGTTGGGATTGGCACGAAACGGCAGGCCGGTCAGTTGCGCCAATTCCGCAGCGAAGGCCTGATCGAAACCGGCCTTGGCATTCAGCCCGGTGCCCACCGCCGTGCCGCCCTGCGCCAGCGCATAAAGCCGTGGCAGCGTATCGCGCACCCGGTCGATGCCCAACTCCACCTGCCGCGCCATGGCGCCAAAGCCCTGGCCCAATGTCATCGGCGTGGCATCCTGCAGATGGGTGCGGGCGATCTTCACGATATCGGCCCAGGCTTGCGCCTTGGCGGCAAGCTGCTTGTGCAGGCTTTGCAGGGCCGGCAGCAGGCGCTGATGCAACTCCAGCACCGTAACGATATGCATCACGGTGGGGAATGTATCGTTGGAGGATTGGCCGCGATTGACATGATCGTTGGGGTGCACCGGCTTTTTGCTGCCCAGCTTCTGGCCAAGCAGCTCATTGGCGCGGTTGGCGATCACCTCATTGGCATTCATGTTGGTGGCGGTGCCAGATCCGATCTGCCAAACCGGCAGCGGAAAATGATCATCGAACCGCCCTTCCCACACTTCACGGGCAGCATGCTGCACGGCATCGGCAAGATCGGCGGGCAATTCGCCCAACGCGGCATTGGCCCTGGCTGCCGCCAGCTTCTGCAAACCGATGGCACGCGCCAGACTGGGCGGCAGCTTTTCCGTGCCGATTTCAAACAAGTTCAATGCACGCTGGGTTTGTGCGCCCCAATATTTATCGGTGGCTACGTCTATGCTGCCGAATGCATCGCGTTCCGAGCGGGAGGCCATCCGCATCTCCTTCCGAGTATCTGGGGCTGTTCAGCCAAGCATGTTACGCCGGCAAACGCCACCCTCATGCGGGCCCCAGCAGCGCCAGGATCGCCTCGTGTAATTCCTGCCGGCGAAACGGCTTGGTCAGCAGCGGCCATCGCGTATCTTCGTGCTCGCCCTTCGGATCGTCATGCTGGCGCGGATCGGAATAGCCAGACATCAGCAATATTTTCAGCCCAGGCCGCAATTGCTCGGCGCGCGCCGCCAACTCGCGGCCATTCATGCCGCCGGGCATCACGATATCCGATAGCATCAGGTCTATCCTGGCATCGCTTTGCAGGATCGGTAGCGCGGCGGCGGCATGCTCCGCTTCAAGTACCGTGCAGCCGATTGTGTTGAGTTGCTGGCGCGCCACCAGGCGCAGGCCGGTATTGTCTTCCACCAGCAGCACGGTGATTTGCTTCGGATTGGCGGCCATATTGCCGGCCTGGCCGGGCTCCTCGTCGGCCTCGCCACGGCCAAGGCGCGGCAGATAGAGACGGAAGGTGGTGCCGGTGCCCAGTTCGGAATACACCGTGACATGGCCGCCGGATTGCTTGGCAAAGCCATGCACCATGCTGAGGCCGAGCCCGGTACCCTTGCCGACTTCCTTCGTGGTGAAGAAAGGTTCGAATACGCGCTTCACCACTGCCTCGGGCATGCCGCTGCCGGTATCGGAAACCGAAAGACAAACATAATCGCCGGGCGGAAAGTCCGGAGCCACACCAGCCGCCATATCGGCATCGATGGTGCGGTTGCGCGCCTCGATCAGCAATTTGCCGCCACCCAACATGGCATCGCGCGCATTCAAACCGAGATTCAGCAAAGCCGTGTTCAATTGCGTAGGGTCTGCCCGCACCGGCCAGATATCCAATGCCACATCGGATTCCACCTGGTATTGCTCGCCCATGGCGCGTTTCAGCATTGCCATGGCGTTGGCGATCTCGCGGCCAACCTGTATCGGCTGCGGCGTCAGGGGCTGTCGGCGTGCGAAAGCCAGCAAGCGTTTGTTCAATTCGGCGCCTTGCAGAGCGGCATTCAGCGCCGATTGCGCGAAGGCCTTCAGTTCTGGCTTTTCATCCAGGCT
>NZ_JAGOLP010000006.1 GCF_017994015.1 Ferrovibrio sp.
TATCCCTGAGAGTCGTGGAAGACCACCACGTTGATAGGCTGGGTGTGTAAGCGCGGCAACGCGTTGAGCTAACCAGTACTAATCACTCGATCGGCTTGATCTCAGCCAAATCTGTCATGTGCAGCGATCAGAAGCTGGCATGTAAATTCAAGCGCAGACGCAAGTTATCAATCCCATGCGGATTGAGTGTCAGGATAGTATATTCGGTTCCGCCGGTCTTAGCTGGCCTGGTGGCCTTAGCGAGTGTGTAACACCCGATCCCATCCCGAACTCGGCCGTGAAAACGCTCAGCGCCAATGGTACTTCGTCTTAAGACGCGGAAGAGTAGGTCGCTGCCAGGCCTGCCAAGACCGGCCCAACCGAATACAGACTTCACGAGACCACAATAGAAGGGGTGCCTGATCTCATCGGATCGAGCACCCCTTACTCTTTTCGATTGCTCAGTTTGCCGCGGGGTGGAGCAGCCCGGTAGCTCGTCAGGCTCATAACCTGAAGGTCGCAGGTTCAAATCCTGCCCCCGCAACCAAACATTTCGCCGCCAGGTCCATGACTTGGCGGCGTTTCTGTTTCTGAATGGGCGTGTATAGGCGCGCTTTACCGCAGATCCCCTCCACGATACGGGGGAAAGCGGCCTGGTTATGAGTGAATCCACGCGCAAGCGGCTTTACTCTGCGATACGACTCAATCCATTGTTCTTGCCTTGGCTTCAATATGTGACGGGATGATGCCAACCGATTGCCCGCAGATCGTTTGGCGTATGAACCAGCCCACGCCAGACCCACCCGCCCGATTCTTCCTGCCGCTGTTGCGTGCCGCCGTTACGGCGCGACCCGAGCGTCTCGATTTGTTGCGCGACCTGGTGGTTGCGCTTCGCGATGATCGACGGTGGCCGGAAATTTTTGATCTCCTGTTGCCGCTTGTCGGAGCGGGCAAATTGACGCCGGTACTCGCCTGCGAGTTGGCGCGCGCCGCCATAGCCTGTGATCAGCCGGCTTTAGCGTTGCAGGTGTTGGACTCAGTGGCCACTGAGGCCGCGCCGGAAACGCGCCGACAAAGAATATTCGCCCTCTATGCCCTGAACCGGATCGAGGAAGCCTACATTGCGGCGGTGCAGGTGCTGAATGAAAATCCGAGCGATATAACTTTGCTGCAAACTTTCGCTGACGATTGCCTGAGGCGCGGCGATGTTGAGGTGCTAGCAAGAGTCTGTCGCCAGGCAATCAACAACGGCAATGGCTCCGCTACCCATTTCGCCTATTTCGCCAACGCACTTTCCTTGTCCGGGCATATGTCAGACACACTGCGCCTGCTGGATCCGGAACGCTTGTGCCGCCGGGTCGAACTTGATTCCGCACAGGTCGACAATGAAGAACTGGTGCAGGCAATCCTGGCCCATCCGGCGCTTGCCCCGTCGCCGGAGAGCCGAGCCACGCGCGGCCACAATCTGCGTCTTGAAGCACTGGCCAGCGTTGACCATCCAGCGATCCGCAATCTGCTCGCCACGATTCGCCGAGAGGTCGATGATTACCTTGCGGAACGGTTCAACGCAGCGCATCCGATCATTGCCAATCGCCCGCAAGCCGCATGGCTGCAAGGCTGGGCGCTGGTCCTGTCGAATGATGGACACGAAGAAACGCACATTCATCCTCAGGGCTGGCTATCCGTCATTTATTACGCGCGCGTGCCAAAAGCCGTGTTGCGACGCGCGGAAAACAACATGCCGCAGCCGGGATCGCTTGCTTTCGGCCCCTGGCCTCCGTCCATAGCCGAAACGCTGGCGGATTTTCCACGCTGGTATGTGGCGCCGCAGGACGGAATATTGCTGATCTTCCCCTCATTCTTTGGCCACGGGACTATTCCAACCGGGGTCTACGATCCACGGATCTGCATCGCGCTCGATGTCCTGCCATGCGAGTAGGGCCAAAGCTGTTGCCAGAGATGGCAGAACGGTTGAAAAACTAAATCTTTCGTCATTTGAAGTGGTGCGGTCGGATTTATCCGGCTGCACCATGGTTAGGGCCGGGGCGCGCGGCTGTAGAGAATCCACAGTGCGGTTTCTTCGCGCTGCGGAAAATGCTGCGCCAGATATGGCGCATAGCGCAGATGCAAGGCTTCGCTGAAACCCGGCGCGGTTGAAGCCTTAGGCAGCAGTACATAATCGGCATCGCCCAGCACTGTCTCGGCAGCGCGCGGCGGCGCGGTCGGTTCCCAGAACAGGTCGGCGCCGCGTGGCGGCTCGAAGCCGAGCATGAAGGGCAGCGGATTAACCCGGTCGAGCAATTGAATCCGTCCCGGCCGGCGCTGTCCGTTGGAGAAGAGCGACGCAGCCTGCAACAGGCTGTCGAAATAGATTGTCTGCGGCCGCAATGCGCCATGTGCCGCGCCGCGTTTCGGCACCGCAAGCTGGCGGATATTGGTGCTTTCGACAATCAGCAGATTGGCCGATGGCACGGCGCTATGGAAATATGCGGCAAGCGAGCCGGCGGAGGCCAGGATGGTCATGGCCGGCAGCAGCAGCAGCGCCAACAGTGCGGCCGGGCTGGATAAGGCGCGCTGCGGCAGCAAGGCGGCATATAGCATGAACAGCAGCACCATGCCCAGCGGCAGGCCGCGTATCTGAGTGTTCTGCGTGAACAGCGCCACACTGGCCACGATCAGGAACAAAGCCGCCAGCGGCAGCCGCAAAGGTGCCAGGCGTTGCCGCCACAATGAAAAAGCCGCGATGAAGCCGACGCCATAGGCGGCCAGTTCGATATTATTGCCCAGAATGCCTTGCAGCAGGATGCGGCTGAGGCCGGTATTGGCCAGGCCGGATTGCAGCGCCCAGCCAATATCGGCCAGATAGGCATGGCTATGGGGCGCCAGCGCATTGCCGATCGCCAGCAGGCCAAGCAAAAGCCACAGGCCACGCTGCGCCCGGATATGCTCGCTGATACACAGCGCCAGGGCCAGGGCACCCAGCCCGGTCAGGAAATAGGTGATCTTCACATAATACATCAGCAGCAACAGCAACAGCCCGCAGGCCAGATCGATGCTGCGTTGCGCCGTTGCATCCTGCGGCGGCACAAACAGCATCAGGCACAGGATGCCGATGGCGCCCCAGCCATAGCGGTTATAGGCCATGGCAAAGGTGAAGCTGTCAGGGATATGGCCCACATTGGTCGGCATCAGGGCCGGCAGGCAGATGAACAGCACAAAAGTTGTCGCCGCCAGCAGCGGCAGTCGACGCCAGGCCACAATCACGGCAAAAACAAACAATGCCGCCGTCATCAGCACCACACCAACCAGAAACGCCCGGGGCGAAAAGCCGGTGAGGTGAAAGCCGGCCAGGGTCAGCCAGAAATTGAGTGCGCCCACGGCTTCATGAAAATCAACATGCTGCACCCGGCCATGCTGTAATTGCCAGGCACCAGCCAGGTTGAATAGCAGATCGGTGACACTTTGCTGCGACACCATGATTTCCGGTGCCAGCAAAAGCCAGGCTGCAAAGGCCAGCGGCAAGCCGGCAAGCAGCATAAGCAGCCACAACGATGCCGGCCGGCGTAAAGCCAGGGCGATTTGTTGTTCAAGAGCGGCCAGTCCGGTCAATTGGTGCCCTCCACCCAGGCGATGAAGGCGCCAACGCTGAAAGCGCCTTGCAGCAGAACCTGCACCTGGTCACGCCGGGTTTCGGCTGTTACCGCATCTTTCGGCCAATCATTTATCAGCCGCTCCAGCCGGTCGAGATCAAGCAGGCGGCTGGCAGTGGCCGAGCGCCGCAACCGGTCAAGCTGCGCCGGCAGCGAGGGGCGCACGCGCTGCATATGCGCAAACCATTCCGGGTGCTGCCGGCCGCGTTGGCGATTCTCGGTGATCTTGGCCGGCACACCGGCCTGGCGCAGCAGGCGGCGCGCCAGCCAGCGCGTATCGCCATCGCGCAAATACTGGTCTTCCGGGATCGCCAGGCAGAATTCCACCAGCCGCAGATCGCCCAGCGGCGCGCTGTTGCCGATGCCCTGATAGGCGCGCAGCATATTCATGCCATCAGCGCGGCGGGCGCGGTTGCGCCGGATTGCGGCGATGCGCCAGGCCCGGCCATCCACCGCCAGCCGGAAGTCCGGATCGTTGCCGCGCTGGCGCAGCCGTCCCATCATGTCGAAGTTGCGCAAAATGCTGGGTTTCAGGCCACAGGTAGCCAGCAGCGTTGCCTCGTCAAACCTCGGCTGCCGCAAAGCCAGATAAAGCTGGTTTTTGATCAGGCCGGCCAGCGCACGCGGCTGGCCGCGCGATGTCAGCAGCAATTCCCGCAGCAAGGTCGGCCAGCGCCGCTGCTGAAACAGCATCGGCAGATATCTCAGGCCATCCCAGGTCAGGGTATGATTGCCGATGGCACCGGTGAGATAATGGGTGGCGCCCAAGGCAGCGGCGCGGCGCGCCGGCGCATCCAGCCAGGCGATCTGATCCGGCATGCGATAGGGTATGGCACCGGCTGTGAGCAGGCGCCAGTTATCCGGCCCCCATTCGCTCTGTGCCGGTGGTGTGATGAATTCCGCGCGCAAGGCCGGGAAGGCGGCGGCCAGGGCTGCCACGAAGGGCGTTTCATCAATATAGCCGGGAGCCGGCGGACATGGCTGGCCCGGCTCGGGTAGCATGGTCAGGAAAGGCAGCGTGGCAACATGCGGCAAAACGGCGACGGCCAGGCAGGCGCTGTCCAGGCCGCCACTGCCCATGATCGCCGCCGGGCCTTCACGCAGGCGATCCGCCACGGCGCGGTCGAGCAATTCCCGCGCTCTATCAACATAATCCTGATCCCGCTTGAAGCGGATGCGGCGCTCTGGATCAAAGCAGTGAAACGGCCGGCTCGACTTGCCGCCAGCGGTCAGCATCAGGCAGGCGCCGGGGTCCAGCTTGTAGATGTCGCGATAGAACGTCGCGTCATCGTCGCCGAAATTCTGCGCCAGAAAATCAACCACAAACAGCTCGTTCACCACACGCGGCACGTCCGGCACAGCTAGCAGGCCAGGCAGGCTGGTGGAAAATATCACCCGGTCGCGGTCGCGCCAGTAATAGATTGTGCGCATGCACATGGCGTCGCCAGCCAGGATCAGCTGCCGCTCTGGGCCGTGCCAGGCGGCCAGCGCAAAATCGCCCAGCAGATGGCGTGGCGCGTCATTGCCCCAGCGCTCAAGGGCGCGGGCGGCAAGCAAACTGTCGGAAAAACTTTCGCCCGGTGGCAAGCCCAGCGCATCGGCCAGGCTCTGGCGATCATCCAGGCGCCCCGCCAGGGCAACCCAGCCCTGGCCGCGCCAGGCCGAAACGGCACAGGCCGGGGCCGCGCCAGGATATTGCTTATTGTCAGGATCGAAGAAAACCGAACCCGTGAATTCGCTCACGCTTTGCACGGGATGCCGAGCCTGTCTCCAGGCGGCTTAGCTGGTCGAGCCGTTGCCGTCAGAAACCGGGCCACTGGTTGTCACCGTGCCGGCTTCCACATCCAGAATGGCCAGGCTGGGGCGATGCCAGAGCGGACGCTCAGTCTGCTTGTCAGCCGATTCAGGCTGCACGCTGTTTTTGATGTCGCTCATGTTGCTCTCCTCTACAAAACGCCGAGCCGCCGCACATAACCACAACAACGGCCAAATGCCAACGATTAGCTCCTGGCGGGCCGGCGGCATTGACGGCGGTATGGTTATCTGGGATTGCTGGCGCAATGTCGGGCGGGTATTCACCGCTTCAGGTAAACCATGCAGGATTCAATGAGCGTCAGGATTGAGCAATGGGTGAGGCCTGAGCATCTAGATCCGGCTGCGATGCTGGCCTATCGCCAGGCGATTCATGAATCCAGAGGCCGCGCTGCGGTGCTCGACAATTTCCTGTTGCCCGACAAGCTGGCGGCGCTGCAACAGCTTTTTACCAGTGATGGCCGTTTCGAGCCAGCCTATGGCCTGTTCGAGCGCCATCCGCATGATGTTGCCGCCGAAGTTTTTACCGCCGCGCCGGAGCGGCAGCGTTTCTATTTTTATCACAATCTCCGTGGCCCGGCGCCCGGCCGGGAAATGGCCGCCGGCATGTTGCATAACGCCTTGTTCACCATGCTCAGCCGTAGCGCCGCCTGGTGCAACTGGCTGGCCGCTATCCTGGGCGCGCCGCTGGAAAAACAAACTGCAATGCATGCGCGGATCATGGACCGCACCATGTTCATGAAGCAGCATGACGATGGTGCCCATGGTGCGCTCTGCGCCATCTTCTATCTCAGCCCGGGCTGGCAGCCGGCTTTTGGCAGCACTTTTGTGCAGCAGCGCCAGGGCGAGCGAATGCTTGACGTGGCGCCGCTGGCCAATCGCCTGCTGCTGTTCAGCCCCAGGAATGGCCTGAGCCATGGCGTGACGCCGTTCACCGAAGCCGCCGGCGATTGGCAACGCTGGAGCTATAGCCTGTGGTATGGCAGCGAAGCCGATAGCACTTATGAACAATAACCCAGGCGCTGCATCACGGCGTGATGATCTGCCATGATCCGCGCCGCTTGATCCGGTGTCAGGCTCTGGCGCCAGCCGCCGGCCTGGCCCTGGCGGAAAAACGGCGCCGATGCACCAACCGGGCGCTCGCGGAAACCATGCTGCTGTTCCTGGTCGCGCAGTTGGTCAAACGATGCCGCTGCCACCGCCTGTGCCAGAATGGTTTCGTCAACCACCAAACCAAAATGTTTCGCCACAACACGTAAACCTGCCGCCGGCTCGGCCAGCAAATCCTCATAACGCAGCAGCAGCACGGCAATATCGGTCTGTTCCAGCCAGGATAATACATGGCCCGACCAATGCCCCAGCGGTTGGGCTAATTGGCGGCGCTGGCGCGTGCTGGAAACTGATAGCATGGCGGCTGGATCGGCCATCATGGTGATGATCGTATCCACCGGGCAGCCACGGTGATGCGCATAGGAAACCGCCACATCGCGCGGATCGCGCACCATGTAAACAGCGGCCCGGCTGATCGCTGCCGGAAACACCGCTGCGCCGGCCGGTGTATGCCAGTAACGGTCATGCAGCTTGCGCAGCACCAGGCCATTGCCGGTATCGCTGGCGATGGCGGCATACAGCGCCGGCAGCACCGCCACCTGTTCATCGGCAAATAATTCGCTGGCGTCCACCACCAGCAATTCATCCAGTTCGGTATGGCTGGCAATGCCGATATCGCTGCTTGCCCGGTTGATATCCACCTTTGCGCCGCCCTGCATCAGGCTCCACAGCATCAGCCGCAGCCAGGTATTGCCGGATTTGGGATATGAGGCGATCCAACCGATTTTGTTGGGGCTTGTCATGTGTTCCGCCTCAACCCGGCCGGGCGATTACGCTGCGCACCAGATCGGTCAGCCGAGGCAGATCGCCGTCGCCTTCCGGGCGCACCAGTTGGAAAACCGGCACCAGGCCGGCCAGTCGTACCAGATCAGTGAACAGCCCGATGCGGCGGCCCAGCCGGCGGCCGAGCCGGGCGCGATAGACAATCTCTTCAATCGGCGTGATCGCGGCGGCACCGTTCAAGCGGTATAGCACCGGCTCGTTTAGCTGCTTGTCGATGGCGATGCGGATCAGGGCCGCAAGCGGTTTCGGTGTGGCATCCGGGCCGGCCACAGCCAGAATCCGTTTCGGATGCTGCGGCCGCCCGATTGCCAATTGATCCTGGCCCAGGCCCAGCATCTGCGCCGCATCCGGCCATAACCGCACCCGCGCCGGGCCGGGGATCACCAGCGCCGTATTTTCGCGGAAAGTGATCGGGCAGATATCATCGGTCACAACCGCATGCCCCTGCATCGATAACGCGCCGGCCAGCGTGGATTTGCCGCGCCCCGACACTCCGGCCAGGGCAATCGCCCTATCGCCGATCATGACGCAACTGGCATGCAGGGCCAGCATGCCGCGCTGATGCAGGATGCTGCCGGCAACCACACTGAACAGGAAAGTCTCAATAACACTGGTTTCGGCACGGCTATGCTGATCCAGCACAATATCGCGCCCGTCCCGTATGATAAATTTCAGTGTGTCGCCGATGCGCACCAGCAATGTGCCATTGGCGCCAAGCTCCACAAACGGGCTGCTCCAGCTGGGTTCCGGCAGGCAATCCGGCACCGGGCCACGGCGCAAGGTTAGCTCCGGTGCGCCCGCATCTGCCAGCAGCGGCAAGGATGGCAGGGCTATGTCACTGCGCAGCCGATAGCCATAAAACAGGCGGTTTTCGCCCCAGCCGGTATCGTGGCCGGTATCGCGCATCATGGTGGTCGATTCTGGCAAGGCGGCCTACAAGTTCTGCGCGGCATCAACCTGGATCAGCCCCAGCTCCAGCAATTCACCCAGGAAGGCCAGCACATCGGCGCTAATCTCGGCCGCATCGCCGCGATAATGCTGTGCCAGCAGATCACATAGATGTTGCACACTCTGCGGCTGTTCCAGCAGGCGCCACAGGGTCGATGCCACATCATCAAGACCGATATATTTGCCCTGCGCCAGCCCCATCACCACCACTTCGCCATCAATTTCGGCGGTGATCTGCTCGGCATGGCGGGCGATGATGGTGGCCGGCGTGAGTAGCGGGCTGTGAGGCATGGTAAGCACCTGTTTTTACTGAAAGGATGTTGATCTGCGGCAGATGGCTTCAGCTGTGAAGCCACATATTCACGGCAAAGCGGCGATCGGCGAAGGCTGCGCTGGGGCAGGAAATCGGCTGTACGGAATGGCGTGTTATCGACGGGAAAGCCACCAGCTTGTTATGTTCCGGCATGATGTCATGAAACGCCGCGCTGCCCAGAGCGTGCAGGCGCAGTGCCCCACCGGAAAAGCCGCAGGGCAGGCGGTTGAGATAAAGCACCAGGGTCAGCAGGCGCGGATTGGGCCGTTTGTTCTGCACCACAAATGTATCGATATGGCTGTTGAAATGCGCGCCATCACCATGCGCGGCCAATTCCACCTCAACACTGCTGGCGGTGAAATGCGGCATGCCGAAGCGGGCTGCTAAAGCCGGCTGCGCCGCCAAGGCTGCTGCCACCAGCGGGGCGAGGAACGGCCCCAGGCCAACATCATCCAGCACCGATGTTTGCCGGATGCTTGGGTCAACGATGATCTTGCCGCTATGCACAAGCGACCCGGCCCTGAAACGGGCTTCATTCTCGATGGCATGATGCAGCAAGCCCGCCGCCAGATCAGCCGGCAGCCATGCCGGCGCAACATGATGCGGCAGGAATTTGCCGCCCGTGGCAGAGCGTTGCGCCAGCTGTGCTGCGGGTGCCGTCATGTCACAAACACCGAAATCTGCGTGTAATGCGGCATCTGCTGGCCGCCGGTCACCAGGCCGCCGTGGCATTTGCTCCAGGCATGGGCAATCAGCTTGCCTTCTGCATCCTTGGCCAGGCCGAAATACACTTCAACATCATGGCCGCGCCGCCGCAGCATCAGCGCCGCCGCCAGCGCCTGTTGCAGGCACACGGCCTTGAACGGGGCGATACTGCTGGCGCGTTGCACAGCCAGGCCGATGGCGCTGCCCGGGCCTAAGCCTGGCGTTGAGCCTGAGCCTGAGCCTGGCGCTGATTGCGAAACAATCCCGCCAGCATGCAGCCGCAGCCCAAGCCGTTGCATGGCGATGCGAAACGGCAGCAATGCCAGCATGCTACGGCACAGCGCCAGATAAATCAGCGCCTCAAGCGCCAGGCCCTGTTCGATGGCAGGCAGGGCCAGGGCGCGGCGCAGCCGGCGGGCGATCATGGGGGCCGTCATGGCTGCGCCTTCTCTGGCAGCTCATAATGCACCACGGCAGGATAAAGCCTGCGGCCGCCGGTGAAATCAAGATAGCTGTCATCGCCCAGGCGATAGGCGGTCTTGATCCAGTGCGTCATGGTTGCCATAACCCGCTTGCGGTCATTCGCCGGCCTCGGCTCCAATTGAATACGCGATAGCAGCGCGGCTTCCAGTTCGGCCTGCCATGGCTCGAAGCTGTAGCGATCAGAGGGGCCGCAATGCATTTCATAATCGGTGCAGCCGCGTTTGATAAAAACCGTGACGCCAGGCCCCAGTTTGGCATGGTCATTCACGGCGGCACGCACCGCCTGATAGGCCGCCCGCGCCGCCTCAACCCCATGCAGATAAAAATAGGCGCCATAGATGCCGGAACTATACGGCGCTGATTCATCCAGGCCGCATTTGTAGGTGTAGGGCATCGCCTCGCCCAGATCGCGCACCGCCACCAGCTCGCGCAAGGTTTTCGGCACCACCTTGACCTTGAAGCAGGTGGCACAGCCCACCGGCACGCGCTGCTTGCGATAAACATGATTGAACATCACGCCCATATAAAAGCGGCAATGCCGGCTGGCATCGCGTGATGCCCGCACCCAGTCGGAAGGTGTAGGATCGATATTGGGACGTTGCCAGTTACCATCCGCAAGCACGCGCAGGCTGCCAGCAGCCACGGCTTCCGCCAGGCTTTCGGCAACGCTGCGGCCGGCAACAACCTGCGTCAGTACAGCCAGGGCATCGGTCATGGTTAGATCGATCCAGGCTGGCACAGCGCCGTTGCCAGCATCAATCCTGACATACGCATAACAGGTCACTTTCCAAAGACCCGCTATGTATAGCGGCCTCAGATATTGTGGCAAGAATATTGGTCTGACGAAGTTTCTGCCTGAAAACCCAGAGTTTTCTAACGCCGCACCACCGCTGCGATAGTTTTCACGGCTCAATGTAACCGCACCCTGTTGTCCGCCAATAAATCATAGCCATTGCAGCGCAGCCGCAGCATTGGATTGTTCTGCATTACAGTTCGCATTTGGCAGTAATAAGTAAACTGTTGACAGATTTGGCGTGGCGTGCTTTTTTCGTCCGCAATCAGAGAGGAAACCAGCAGCGCTGCCAGCTAGGCGGCGCCGACAGGGCGGGCAATTGGGTATGGGTCAGGCGGTTCAGGATAGCCAGCACGGGCATGTTGTGCTGGTCGCAAATCGCGGCGAGATCGCGATCCGCATCTGCCGTGCCGTGTCTGAACTGGGCTGGCGCAGTGTGGTGGTTTATGCCGAGGATGACGCGGCTGCATTACACAGCCGCAAGGGCGATGTGGCAGTTGCGCTGGCCGGCAGCGGCAGCGCCGCCTATCTCGATATCGAGGCGCTGATCGCGGTGGCGCGCCAGCAGGGCTGCACCATGGTGCATCCGGGTTATGGTTTTCTCAGCGAACGCGCCGACTTTTCGCGCCGCTGCCAGGAAGCCGGGCTGAGCTTTGTCGGCCCGACGCCGGAAAGCCTTGAGACTTTCGGCAACAAGGCGGCGGCGCGGCAACTGGCTGAGCAATGCAATGTGCCGCTGCCGCGTGGCACCGGCCTGCTGCCATCCGCCGAGGCGGCACAGGCTTTCATGCTGTCGCTGGGCCAACCGGCTGCGATAATGCTGAAGGCGGCTGCCGGCGGTGGTGGGCGCGGCATCCGCATTGTGCGCGAAGCGGCCAGCCTGGCGGCGGATTTTGAGCGCTGCTGTTCCGAAGCACGGGCATCCTTTGGCGATGGCGGCGTTTATGCCGAGGAACTGATCGACAATGCGCGCCATGTGGAAGTGCAGTTGGTTGGTGATGGCCAGGGCGGCGTGGCGGTGCTGGGCGAACGCGAATGCAGTTTGCAGCGCCGGCAGCAAAAGCTGATCGAAGTGGCGCCAGCGCCGGGCCTCAGCGCAACCATCCGGCAGGCATTATTCGATGCCACTTTGCAGATGGCCAGAACGGTAAACTACCGCGGCCTTGGCACATTCGAATTCCTGGTCGGCCGGCAGGGCGATGCCGGACCAGACTATTTCCGCTTCCTGGAAGTGAATCCCCGTTTGCAGGTTGAGCATACCGTGACCGAGGCGGTGACCGGGCTTGATCTGGTGCAGCTGCAATTGCGCATTGCTGCCGGCGAAAAGCTGACGCCAGAAAAATTGCCAGACCCGTGGCAGCCGCATGGCATGGCGATGCAGCTGCGCATCAATGCCGAGACAATGCGGCCCGATGGCATGGCAGCAGCGTCGCTTGGCACAGTCAGCGCCTTTGAGATGCCGGCCGGGCCGGGAATTCGTGTGGATACCGCCGCCTATATCGGGCATCAGGCCGGCGTCAGCTTTGATTCACTGCTGGCCAAGGTGATTGTACATAGCGGCACCAGCGATTTCAGCACCGTGGTGCGCAAAGCCTATCGCGCGCTTTGCGAATTGCGCATTGAGGGTATCGCCACCAATCTATCTTTCTTACAGGCGCTGTTGCAGCATCCTGCTGTGGTGAACAACCACATCCACACCCGTTTCATTGATGAGCATATGGCGGCGCTGCTCGCTGCCGCCGCCACGTCGCACCCGACCTTGTATTTCACCCAGGCGGTTGCCAGCCAGCCGGCGATACAGGGCCGCCAGGTTGATGGCCCGGCCGGCAGCCGGCCGGTCACAGTGCCGATGACCTGCCGTGTCATGGATGTGCTGGTGCAGGCGGGCGATGTGGTGAAGGCCGGCCAGCCGCTGGCCATCACCGAAGCAATGAAGATGGAATTTGTCGTTGATGCGCCTTGCAGCGGGATTGTGGCGCAGCTTGGCATAAACAAGGGCGATGCCCTGGCCGAAGGCGGCGTGTTGCTGTTTGTGCTGCCCAATGGCGAGGCAGACGAAGCAGTGGCGCCAAGCGAGGCCGAGCAGGATCTCAACCTGATCCGCCAGGATCTGGCCCAGGTGATCGCTGCGCATGAAAGACTCCAGGATGCAGCGCGGCCTGATGCGGTGGCGCGGCGCCGCAAGACCGGCCAGCGCACCGCGCGCGAAAATGTCGCAGATCTGTGCGATGCCGGCAGTTTCCGGGAATATGGCGGGCTTGCCGTGGCGGCGCAAAGCAACCGGCGTGAGGCAGCCGAATTGCAACGTATCAGCCCGGCCGATGGGCTGATCACCGGGGTTGGCACGGTGAATGCCGATCTGTTTGGCGCTGATCGCACCCAATGTGTGGTGCTGGCATATGACTATACGGTATTCGCCGGCACCCAGGGTGTGATGGCGCATGCCAAGAAGCGCCGCATCTTCCGCCTGGCCACCAAATGGCGCCTGCCGGTGCTGATGTTTGCCGAAGGTGGCGGCGGCCGGCCCGGCGATACCGACGATCACGGCCATCTCAAACTCTATAATGGCAGCTTCTGGTCGCTGGCGCGGCTGCATGGCGAAGTGCCGATTGTTGCCATTGTTTCCGGCCGCTGCTTTGCCGGCAATGCGGCATTGGCTTCCTGCGCCGATGTGGTGATTGCCTGCGAGAATGCCTCTATCGGCATGGGCGGCCCGGCAATGATCGAAGGTGGCGGCCTGGGCGTTTTTGCCCCGGAGGAAGTTGGCCCGGTTGCGGTACAGTCGCGGAATGGCGTGGTCGACATTGTGGTGCGCGACGAAGCCGAAGCGGTATCGGTGGCAAAAAAGTTCATGGGCTATTGCCAGGGTGTCGCGCCAAGCTGGCAATGCCCGGATCAACGCCGGCTGCGCCATGTGGTGCCGGAAGAACCGCGCCGTGCCTATGACATGCGGGCGGTGATCAACGCCCTGGCCGATGTTGATTCTGTGCTGGAGCTGCGGCCGAATTTTGGTCATGGCATGATCACGGCGCTGATCCGCATTGAAGGCCAGCCCTTTGCCGTGATCGCCAATAATCCGGCGCATCTGGCCGGCGCCATCGATGCTGAGGCTGCCGACAAGGCGGCGCAATTCTCCGATCTGGCGGAAACCCTGCGGCTGCCGTTGCTCACACTCTGCGACACGCCGGGCTTCATGGTCGGCCCGCAGGCCGAGCAGGAAGCGCTGGTGCGGCGCTCCGGCCGCATGTTTGTCAGCGGCTCCAAACGCAGCATGCCGCAATTCATGATCGTGGTGCGCAAGGCGTATGGCCTTGGCGCCCTGGCTATGGTGGGCGGCAATTCCTTCGAGCCGCTTTTCTGCGTCGCCTGGCCCACCGGGCATTTTGGCAAGATGGGCCTGGAAGGCCAGGTCAAGCTGGCCTATCGCAAGGAGCTTGAGGCCATTGCCAATGAAGCCGAGCGCGAAGCCCGCATCCGGCAGATGGTGGCCGAGCTGCATGATCGTGGCTCTGCGCTCAACACGGCGCCGTATCTCTCCATTGATGATGTGATCGATCCGCTGGAAACCCGGCGTTGGCTGCTGGCCGGTTTGCAGATTGTCCGCCAGCGCGGTGCGCTGGGCGAAAGCCGGCGGGCAGTGCACGACCCCGAGCCGTTTGACGCGGCATGGCTGGGCTGAAGGAGGTATGGGTGTGACAGACATACAGCCAGCCATGGCACATCACGATACATTGCCAGTGGTCAGTGTCGAAGATGTGAAGGTGCATTTCCCGGTTGGCCGGCGCGATCTGCTGCGCGCCATTGATGGGGTCAGCCTGCAAGTTTTTGAAGGCGAGGTGCTGGGCATCATCGGCGAATCCGGCTCGGGCAAATCCACGCTCGGCCGCGCCATTGTGGCGTTGCAGCGCACCACAGCGGGCCGCATCCTGTGCGATGGTGTTGACCTGGGTGCCTTGAAGGGCCGCGCGCTGCGCGAAACCCGTCGTGCCTATCAGATCGTGTTTCAGGATCCCGATGGTGCGCTCAATCCGCGCCTCACCATCCTGCAATCCGTGCGCGAGCCGCTTGATATCGAAGGCGGTAGCAGCCTGGCGGAACGCAACAAGACAGCGTTGAAATGCCTGGACCAGGTTGGCCTCGGCCCGGATTTCGCCAGCCGCTATCCACACCAGTTATCCGGCGGCCAGAAGCAGCGTGTCATTATCGCCCGCGTGCTGACCATGAAGCCGCGCGTGGTGGTGTGCGACGAAGCGGTGGCGGCGCTCGATGTCTCGATCCAGGCCGAGATCATCAATCTGTTTGCCAAGCTGCAACGGGATCTGGGCCTCACTTATGTGTTCATCTCGCACGATCTGAATATCGTGGCGCATATGAGCAACCGTATCGCCGTGATGTATCTCGGCGTGATCATGGAGCTTGGGCCGGTTGAGGCATTGCTCACCAATCCGCTGCATCCCTACACGCTGAGCCTGCTGCAATCGCGGCCCGATCCGGTGCCGGCATCGATGCGCACCACGCAGCGCATCATCCTGAAAGGCGAAATTCCCAGCGCCTTGGCGCCGCCATCCGGCTGCCGCTTCCGCACCCGCTGCCCGCAGGCGCAACAGCTTTGCGCCGAGCAGGTGCCGGCCTGGGACAATGTAGCACCCGGCCGCTGGGTGGCCTGTCATTTCGCCCGCACCATCCCCAGCAGTCAGGGGCAATTGAAGTCGTAGCCAACCAATAAAAACCAAGCGACGGAACAAGGAGAGGAAATATGTCCAGAAACGCACAGGATTTCACCAGCCGGATTGCCGT
Organism: Ferrovibrio sp.; assembly: GCF_017994015.1. Classification (GTDB taxonomy): domain Bacteria; phylum Pseudomonadota; class Alphaproteobacteria; order Ferrovibrionales; family Ferrovibrionaceae; genus Ferrovibrio. The sequence continues at coordinate 15,374 of NZ_JAGOLP010000006.1, forward strand.
GAATCGCCGCGAATGGCTGCAAATGCTCGGGCTTGCCGCCGGTGGCAGCATGATCGGCGGCCTGCCGCTGGTTGCCGGCGCGGCGCAAGCGCAGAAGCGTGGCGGTACACTCAAGATCGCCTCGCCGCATAACCCGACCAGCATGGACCCGATCACCGGTCGCCATGGCAGCGACCATATCCTGCTCTTCCCGGCCTTCGAATCGCTGATCAACATTGATCTCGATACCCTGATGCCGAAGCCGGGCCTGGCAGTTTCGTGGTCAAACCCCGATCCGACCACATTGGTGCTGAATCTGCGCCAGGATGTGAAGTTCCATGACGGCACGCCCTTCGATGCCGAAGCGGCCCGCTTCAATCTGGAACGCGCCCGCACCGACAGCCGGTCGCGGGTCAAGATCGATCTGATCTTCGTCAAGAGCATCGATGTCACCGGCCCATATCAGATCACACTGCGGCTGTCCGAGCCGGATGTGGTGCTGCTGGCGGTGCTGTCTGATCGCCCGGGCATGATGTCGTCGCCCAAGGCAATCAAGGAATTTGGCGATCGCTCGGATCGTAATCCGGTGGGTACCGGCCCCTGGCGCGTGGTGAACTGGCTCGATGCTGAAAAGATCACCTATACCCGCTTCGCCGATCATTGGGACAAGAAGACCGCCTATGCCGATGAACTGGTGGTCTCGATCATCCCGGAAGTGAATACCGCGCTGCGCACCGTCACTTCGAAGCAGAATGACTTTGTATTCCAGCTGGCGCCGCAGCAGATTCCGATTGTTGAGCGTTCCGGCCTTACCCTGGCGATGGGCCAGACCGTGGCGACCTATCACCTCTATCTTAACTATGCCAAGCCGCCGCTGGATAATGTGAAGGTGCGGCTGGCGATGTGCCACGGCATTGATCGCGACGAATTCAACAAACTCACCATGGCCGGCATTGCCGAGCCGACCATCCAGACCCTGCCGCGTTCGCATTGGGCCTATAACAAGGAACTGGAAGGCACCTACAAGTACGATCCGGAACTGGCACGCAAGCTGCTGGCCGAGGCCGGCCATCCGAATGGTGTGGATATCGAAATGTATATCTACAACGATCAGCGCTCACAGCAGCGTGGCGAAGTGCTGGTGGAGCAGTATAAGCGCTCCAATATCCGCATCCAGCTCAAGGCCGTGCCGGGCAACGAACTCGGCGCCAAGTATATGGGCGAGCAGCTCGGCAATGCCGCCTTCTCGGTTTATACCGGCCGCACCGATCCGAGCCAGTTCTTCAGCATCATGTTCGATCCCAAATCGTTCATCAACGCCGCGCGTAAATGGGGCGTGCCGGAACTGGAGCAGGCCATGGCGGATTGCCGCACCACTTTCGACCTGGAAGCGCGCAAGAAGGCCATCGGCCGCGCGCTGAAAATCATCAGCGATAATGCGCTTTATGTGCCGGTGATCCTACAGGCCGATGTGGCGGCGATGCAGCCGAAGGTGCGCGGCTACAAGCCGAACATCCTCGGCAAGCCGCGCTTCGAAGACGTGTATCTCGAAGGCTGATCGGCAGGCTGTGGAGGGCAAGGCATGAAAGCGAAGCGCATGGCACGATTGCTCCTGCATGGCCTGTTTCAGGCCGGGCCGGTGCTGATCGTGGCGACATTCCTGGTCTTCGCGATGATGCATCTTGTCCCCGGCGATGTTGCCATCGCGCTCGCGGGTGAAAACGCCACCCGCGAGCGTGTTGAGGAAATCCGTGTGCTCTACGGCCTGGATCGGCCGCTCTGGGAGCAATATGGCAGCTGGTTGTGGAAGATGATGCAGGGCGACATGTCGGTCTCCATGCTGTCAGGCGAGCCGGTGCTGGAATCGATCCTGCGCCGGCTGCCGATCACCCTGCTGGTAGTGTCGCTGGCGATGCTGTTTTCGCTTGTGGTGGGTATCCCGCTCGGCATCACGGCGGCAGTGCGGCCACGTTCGCTGATCGATTCCTTTGTAACCAGCTTCGCCTCTTTTGGCATTGCCTTGCCCAGCTTCTGGCTCGGCATGATCCTGGTTTCGATTTTTGCATTGAGCCTCGGCTGGTTCCCGGTTTCGGGCATGGTGCGGCCCGGGGTTAACCCTTGGGGTGCGGTGTGGCATGCCATCCTGCCGGCGCTGGCGCTGGCGGCCAGCGGTGTGGCTGAAGTGGCGCGTCAGACCCGCTCGGCACTGCTGGAAGTGCAATCCTCGCAATATATGCGCACGTTGCTGGCCAAGGGCCTGCCGCGACGGCTGATCTTCTGGAAACACGGCCTGAAGAATATCAGCGTCACGCTGCTCACGGTTATTGGCCTGCTGTTCAACCGGCTGCTCGGCGGCACGGTGGTGATCGAGGCGGTGTTTGCCATTTCCGGCATGGGCAGCCTGGTGGTGAGTGCCGCCACCGGCAAGGATTATCCGGTGATCCAGGGTGTGATGCTCACCATGGTGCTGATTGTCATCGCGGTGAATCTGGTCATCGAAATTCTCTATGCCGTGTTTGATCCCAGGGTGTTGAAGAAATGAGCCAGCCAAGCAATAGCGGCACCGAGACACTCAGCAGCAAGGCCAGCCTGATGCCGGGGATTTATATGGTGCTGCGCCGCGCCGGCTTTTATATCAGCCTGGCTTATCTGATTTTCCTGGTGCTGCTGTCGATCTCGGCGCCCTGGGTGGCGCCATTCTCGCCCACAATGCAGAATCCGGCCGATGTGCTGATGCCAACCGGCGCGCCCTATCTGCTCGGCACCGACGATCTGGGCCGCGATGTGCTCAGCCGCCTGATCTGGGGCGCGCCACTGACCTTGTACGGCAGTGTGCTGGCGGTGTTGGTGGCCTGCGCCATCGGCCTGCCCTTCGGCCTGATCGCCGGCTTCAGCGGCGGCTGGATCGATGCCGCCATCAGCCGCACCATTGATACCATGCTGTCTTTTCCGGCCATTGTGCTGGCAATCGGCGTCACCGGTGTGCTGGGTGTTGGCCAGACCAACAGCATGATCGCCATCGGCATCGTGTTCTCGCCCACCATTGCGCGCCTGGTGCGCGGCCAGACCCTGATCGGCCGCGAGGCGCTCTATGTTGATGCGGCGCGCTGCTTCGGCGCCAGCAACACGCGGCTGATCCTGCGCCATATCCTGCCCAATGCGGTGCAGCCGGTGATCGTGCAGGTGACTTTGCTGCTGGCCACGGCCTTGCTGGCGGAAGCCAGCCTCAGTTTCCTTGGCCTGGGCGTGCAGCCGCCGCAACCAAGCTGGGGCGCCATGCTGGCGCGCGCTTATCATTACATGGAGATTGCGCCATCGCAGATGTATGCCCCCGGCATCGCCATCCTGGTCACGGCACTCAGCTTCAATACGCTCGGCGAGAATCTGCGTGTGATCCTCGATCCGACCCAGAAGCGGCGCTGAGGCAGCCATGAGCAGTGTGACGCCACTCAATCCAACTGCCGCCCAGCCGCTGCTGGTGGTGGACAAGCTGAATATCTATTTCGACATGGCCACCGGTCTGATGCAGGCGGCCAGCGATATCAGCTTCACGGTCAATGCCGGCGAGCGCGTCGGTATCGTCGGTGAAAGCGGCTGCGGCAAGACCGTCACCGGCCTGTCGCTGCTTGGCCTGTTGCCGCGTCCGATCACCCGTGTCACCGGCCGGGCGGATTTTGAAGGCGAGAATTTGCTGGAAATGCCACGCGAAAAGCTGCGCCGCATTTCCGGCGCACGGATCGGCATGATCTTCCAGGAGCCGATGCGAGCACTGGACCCGGTCTTTACCGTCGGCGAACAAATCTCCGAGACATTGCGGATTCATACCGGGATCAGCCAGCGTGAGGCGCGTGCCCGCACCATCGACGCCCTGGCCGAAGTGGGCATTCCCTCGCCGGCGCGGCGTTATGATGATTATCCGCATGCTTTGTCGGGCGGCATGCAGCAACGCGTGATGATTGCCATGGCGCTGGTCTGCAAGCCGAAACTGCTGATCGCCGACGAGCCGACCACGGCGCTGGACGTGACCGTTCAGGCGCAGATCATCGATCTGCTCTACAAGATCAGCGAAGATACCGGCACGGCTTTGTTGTTCATCACCCATGATCTGGGCGTGGTGGCCGAGCTTTGCACCCGGGTGCTGATCCTCTATGCCGGCCAGATTGTGGAAGATGCCGCCATCGAGAGTGTCTACCGCACACCACGCCATCCCTATACCTCGGCGCTGTTCCAATCGATGCCGCGCCTAAGCCTGCGCGGCAAGCCGCTGCCCTCAATCGGCGGCCGGGTGCCGAGTTTTGCCAATATGCCGCAGGGCTGCCGCTTCCGTGAGCGCTGCCAGCATGCACAGCCGGGATGTGTGGCGCGGCCGGAAATCGAGGCACTGGAGCAGGGCCGGGTGCGCTGCTTCCGTGCGCGTGAATTGGCGTTGCCAGGTGCCGTCATCTGATTTGTCAAAGGAGCATGAGGCGTATGGGACCGTTACAAGGGCTGAAAGTGATTGAGATGGCCGGCATCGGGCCGGGGCCGTTTTGCGCCATGATGCTGTCGGATATGGGCGCTGAGGTGTTGCGTATTGATCGCGCCGATGCGGTGGGCGCCAAGGGTGAGCGCGATCCGCGTTTTGAGATATTGAATCGTGGCCGGCCCTCGATTGCGCTTGATCTGAAACAGCCGCAGGCGGTGGCACTGGTTCGGCGTCTGGTGCAGCAGGCCGATGTGCTGATCGAGGGTTTCCGCCCCGGCGTGATGGAGCGGCTTGGCCTGGGGCCGGAGGATTGCGCCAAGGTCAATCCGAAACTGGTTTATGGCCGTATCACCGGCTGGGGCCAAGATGGCCCGCTGGCCCAGGCTGCCGGGCATGACATCAATTATATCGCCATCACCGGGGCGCTGCATGCCATCGGCCGAGCCGGGCAGGCGCCGGTGCCGCCGCTTAATCTGGTTGGCGATTTCGGCGGTGGCTCGCTCTACATGCTGTTCGGCATTCTCTGCGCGTTGTGGGAGCGTGAGCGTTCCGGCACAGGCCAGGTGGTGGATGCCGCGATTGTAGATGGCGTCAATTCGCTGAGCAGCTTCCTGTTCGGCGCGCTGGCCCGCAAAGGCTGGGTCAACGAACGCGGCAAGAATGTGCTCGATGGTGGCCGGCCCTGGTATGACAGTTACCAGACCAAGGATGGCGGCTATATCTGCATCGGCCCTATCGAAGCGCGTTTCTATCAGCTTTTCCTGGAGCGCGTCGGCCTGGCCGATGAAGCCTTGCCGGACCAGAACGACCCGGCCGGCTGGCCGGTCTTGCGGGAACGCTTCACGGCTTTGTTCAAGACCCGCAGCCGCGATGAATGGTGCCAGATGCTGGAAGGCACCGATGCCTGCTTTGCGCCCGTGCTTGATCCACTGGAGGCAGCGCAGCATCCGCATAATGTGGCGCGCGGCAACTTTACTGAAGTGGATGGTGTGTTGCAGCCGGTGCCGGCGCCGCGTTTCAGCCGCACCAAACCGGAAATCGCCGGGCCGGCTTCACGCGCCGGGCAAAAGACCCGCGCCGGTCTGGCCGCATGGGGTGTGCCGGAACAGGAGATTGATGCGCTGATTGCCGCCAAGGTGGCGATCCAGGCGGCAGTGTAAGGCGGACAATTGTCATGGCAATCTCCTACGAAATATTGAAGCACCGCGTCTTTGCGCCGATCACCCAGGAATATGGCATGCGCGACACGCTGCTTTATGCGCTGGGCATTTGCTGCGGCGACGATCCCACAGATCCGCGTGATCTGCGCTTTGCCTATGAGGAGAATATCCAGGCGTTGCCCACCATGGCCACGGTACTGTGCTCGCCCGGCTTCTGGCTCAAGCAGCCGGATACCGGCGTGGATTGGCGCCATGTGCTGCATGGCGAGCAATTTCTCACCATGCACCGGCCGCTGCCGCCCAGCGGCAAGCTGATCGGGCGCCAGCATATCGAGGAGATCATCGACAAGGGCCAGGGCCGTGGCGCGCTGATCTATATCAAGCGTGAACTCAGCGATGCCGCCAGCGGCGAGCTGGTCTGCACTGTTGGCCTGTCCAGCTTCGCCCGCGCCGATGGCGGTTTTGGTGGGCCATCCGGCCCGGCCAAGCCGGCGCATAAACTGCCCGATGGCGCACCGGATCTGGTTTGTGACCTGCCTACCTGGAAACATTCCGGGCTGATCTATCGCCTGAACGGCGATTACAATCCGCTGCATGCCGATCCGGCGATTGCCCGGGCGGCGGGCTTCGAGCGGCCGATCCTGCATGGCCTCTGCACCTATGGCGTCGCCGGTCGCGCCCTGATCCGCAGCCTGTGCGATAATGATGCCACCCGGCTGAAGCAGCTTAATGTGCGGTTCTCGGCACCGGTTTATCCGGGTGAGACAATCCGCACTGAAATCTGGCGGCAGGAAGCCGGCCTGGCTGGTTTCCGCTGCCGTGTGGTCGAGCGCGATCTGGTGGTGCTGGATAACGGCAAGATGGTTTACGCATGAGCCGGGAGATTGTATCCGGCGCTGCGCGGCGGCCGATGGCGGCTGTGCATGAGCGTGCGGCCCGCATCGCCTCGGGCCTGGCCGGCTTCGGCATCGGGCCGGGCCGGGCGGTGGCGATCCTGATGCGCAATGACATCTCGTTCATCGAATGCAGCCTTGGCACCGCCATGCTGGGCGCCTGGGCTGTGCCGCTGAACTGGCATCTGGCGCCGCCGGAGATCGAGTATGTGCTGGGCGATTGCGCTGCCACAGTGCTGCTGGTGCATGCCGATCTGCTAGATCTGGTGCCGCAAGCGGCGCTGAATGCTGGCCGCTTCACGGTGATTGTGGCCGATACGCCGGCGGAAGTGTGCCAGGCTTACAGCGTGCCAGCCGCCAAGGCCCTGGCACCCGCCGGCATGATGCGCTTTGAGGCTTGGCTGGCGGCCCAGCCAATATGGGACAAGCCGCCAGTGCCGGCGCCGGAAAGTATCATCTACACCTCTGGCACTACCGGCAAACCGAAAGGCGTGCGGCGCAATCCGCCAACGGCGGCGCAGCGTGCGCGGCTGGAGCAGATGCGCGAACAGGTTTATGGCCTGCGCGCCGGCATCCGCCTGCTGGTGCCGGCGCCGCTCTATCATGCGGCGCCGAATGTGTTTGCCCTTGCCGGTGCGCGGGTGGCGGATGCCCTGGTGCTGATGCCGAAATTTGACGCCGAGGATTTGCTGCGGCTGGTTGAGCAGCACCGTATCAGCAATATCGTGATGGTGCCGACGATGTTTGTGCGCCTGCTGCGCCTGCCTGAAGCGGTGCGGCGGCGCTATGACCTGAGTTCGTTACGCGCCGTGTATCATGCGGCGGCGCCCTGCCCGCCGGATGTGAAGCGGGCGATGATCGACTGGTTCGGCCCGATCATCCATGAATGGTATGGCACCACTGAATCGAGCGTGGTCACAGTGTGCGATAGTGCCGAATGGCTGTCGCATCCCGGCACCGTGGGCCGCGCCATAAGCGGTGCGCGGGTTGAAGTGGTGGGCGAGGATGGTGCGCTGCTGCCGCCCGGCCAGCCGGGCGAGCTTTATGTTGGTCTGGATTTCCTGCCGGACTTCACCTACCACAACCGCGATGAAGACCGCCGCCAGATTGGCCGCAACGGCCTGATCACCGGCGGCGATATCGGTTATCTCGATGCCGATGGTTTCCTGTTCCTCTGCGACCGCAAGAAGGACATGGTGATTTCCGGCGGCGTGAACATCTACCCCACCGAGATCGAAGCGGCGCTGCTGTCGATTGCCGCCGTGCAGGATTGCGCCGTGTTCGGCATCCCGGATGTCGAATTCGGCGAGGCCGTGATGGCCGTGGTGGTGCAGGATGGCAGCAGCAGCGAAGCTGCGATCCGCGAAATACTCACGGCTCGGCTGGCGCGTTTCAAACTGCCCAAGGTGATCGAGTTCCGCGACAGCCTGCCGCGTGATGATGCCGGCAAACTGCTCAAGCGGCGGCTGCGCGAACCCTATTGGCAGGAGGCCGAAAGGCGCATTTGAGCAGCCGGTCGGTTGACACTCCGCAAGATTGTAGACAGATTACAGTTGGCAATATAGCCGATCAGGCGCAGCCCTGGTGCCGGCATTAAATGATGCAAAAGGAGGAAACCATGGCATCCGAGCAATGTCTGAAGGACAAGGTGATGATCGTGACCGGCGCCGGCCGCGGCATTGGCCGCGCCATTGCGCTGCTGGCGGCGCAGGAAGGCGCCAAGGTGGTGGTCAACGATCTGGGTGGCTCGCCGGATGGTGATGGCGCCGATGCCTCACCGGCCCATGCGGTGGTGGATGAAATCCGCCAGGCTGGCGGTCAGGCTGCCGCCAATACCGATAGTGTCGCCGAGCCCGCCGGCGCCAATAACATCATCAAGACCGCCATCGACAATTTTGGCCGCATTGACTGCGTGGTGAATAATGCCGGCATCCTGCGTGACCGGATTTTCCATCGCATGTCGGTGGTGGATTTTGAAATGGTGATCAAGGTTCACCTGCTCGGCAGTTTCTATGTCGCCCGCGCCGCCGCGCCGTATTTCAAGGAGCAGAATGGCGGCTCCTATGTGCATTTCACTTCCACATCGGGCCTGATCGGTAATATCGGCCAGAGCAATTATGCTGCCGCCAAGCTTGGCGTGGTCGGCCTGTCAAAAGGCATTGCGCTCGACATGCAGCGTTTCAATGTGCGGTCAAACTGCGTTTCGCCCTTCGCCTGGAGCCGCCTGATCGGCACCATCCCCACCGAAGGCGATCCGGAAAAGGAAAAGCGCGTTGAGCGTTTGCAGCAGATGGGGCCGGAAAAGGTCGCGCCCCTGGCGGTGTATCTGGCTAGTGATCTTTCCGCCCATGTCACCGGGCAGATTTTCGCCTCGCGCATGAACGAGATTTATCTGTTCAACCAGACGCGCCCGATCCGCTCGGTGCATCGCGGCGAAGGCTGGACCCCGCAGAGCATTGCCGAACATGGCATGCCGGCGATGCAGGGCAATTTCATGCCGCTCAGCCGCACCGCCGATATTATCGGCTGGGACCCGATCTGAGCCGCCAATCTTTCCACCCCGCTCTGTCGCAAGAGCGGGGTTTTTCACAAGGCATTTCCCTATGAGCTTACGCAGCGCCGCCTATATTGCCGGCATCTACGAACATCCCACGCGCAAGGCCGCCGACAAGTCGGTGGTGCAGCTTCATGCCGAATCGGCATTGGGGGCGTTGCGCGATGCCGGCCTGTCGATTGCCGATGTGGATGGCTATTTCTGCGCCGGCGACACGCCGGGCGGCATCCAGACGGTGGAGTATCTTGGCCTCAGGCTACGGCATTTTGATGCCACTGAAGCCGGCGGCGCCAGCTATGTCATGGATGTGGGCCATGCCGCCGAGGCGATTGCCGCCGGCAAATGCAATGTGGCACTGATTACGCTGGGCGGCCGGCCGCGCTCGGAAGGCGTCGCCACCGGCACCACACCGCGCATCTACAATGCCAGTTCGCCCGATGTGCCATTCGAGGCGCCGTTTGGCGCCACGGTAGTCAACATGTATGCCATGTCGGCAGCGCGCCACATGTATGAATACGGCACTACCGGCGAGCAACTGGCCTGGATCAAGGTGGCGGCATCGCATCACGCCCAGCATAACCCGAACGCATTGTTGCGTGAGGTGGTGACGGTGGCGGATGTGGTCAATTCACCGGTTATCGCCGATCCGCTGCGCCGGCTGGATTGCTGTGTCATCACTGATGGCGGCGGCGCGCTGATCGTTGTGCGCGAGGATATCGCCCGCAGCCTGAAGCAGCCCTTGATCAAAGTGCGCGGCAGCGGCGAGGCGATCAAACATAGTGCCGGCGGCCGCATCATTGCCACGGCTTCCGCCGCCGCGGTTTCCGGCGCCACCGCCTTTGCCGAAGCCGGCATCAAGCCGTCGGATATCGACTATGCCTCGATCTACGACAGCTTCACCATCACCACGCTGATCCAGATCGAGGATCTTGGCTTCTGCGCCAAGGGCGAAGGCGGGCGTTTCGTGGCGGATGGCAACCTGATTTCCGGTATTGGCAAGCTGCCGTTCAACACCGATGGCGGCGGCCTGTGCAACAACCATCCGGCCAATCGCGGCGGCATCACCAAGGTGATCGAGGCGGTGCGCCAGTTGCGCGGTGAGGCGCATCCCAAGGTGCAGGTGCCGGATTGCCGCCTGGCGCTGGCCAATGCCATCGGCGGCGCGGCGCTGACCAACCGGCATTGCAGTGCCACGCTAATTCTTGAGCGGGAGTAAGCAGCCATGAGCAAATCCACAGCAATCCGCGATATCATGCTGCCAACGCTCAGCCCGGAAACCGAATATTTCTGGGCGGCTGCCCGCGAAGGACGCCTGGCATTACGCTACTGCAAGGCTTGCCAGCACTATCATTATTATCCGCGCAGCATCTGTCCGCATTGTTTCAGCGACCAGACCGAATGGCGCGACAGCCCGGGCAAGGGTGAGATTTATTCCTTCTCGGTGATGCGCAAGGCGCCGGTGCCGTATTCGGTTGCCTATATCGCTTTGGACGAAGGCACCATGATGCTCAGCAATATCGTGAATTGCGATTTTGATCTGTTGCGCATCGGCCAGCGCGTGCGGCTGCAATTCCTGCCTTTCGAGGGCGGCGCGCTGCCGGTTTTTGAGCCGGATGAACAGTAAAGACCTGTGCCATGGGACCCTTCGCCGCCTGTTTCAGCCCGTTTGAAGGATTGAACCTGAACTGGCTGCTTGCGGCCCAGGCGCAGGCGCGACGCGAGCACCCGTTCATCATCTTCGAGCCGTTTGATCGCCCGGCGCGCAGCATCAGCTATGGCGAGTTTTATGATCTGGCCTGCCAGCTTGCCCAGGGCCTGCGGCAACGCGGCATGCAGCCGGGCGACCGGATCATTCTGCATCTGGATAATTGCCCGGAATTCCTGCTGACCTGGTGTGCCTGCGGTATTGCCGGCGCCGTGGTGGTTACCACCAATACGCGCTGCTCCGAGGAGGAGCTGGGGTATTTCTTTGAGCATAGCGGCGCCAGCGCGGCGATCACGCAGCCGCGCCATGCCGCGCTGGTGCAGGCGGCCTGCCGCGGCGCCCGCTGGATCGCCGTGACCGACAACGATGCCGGCGAGCCGGCGGCTTTCGCGGCCCAGCCAGCCGCTGCCGAGCGCTTTGATCAATTGCTGTCGGCGACCGCGCCAGCGCCATCGCCGCCAATCGGCCCGGCAGCGCCGCTGGCGGTGCAATACACATCCGGCACCACATCGCGGCCCAAGGCGGTGTTGTGGAGCCATGCCAATGCGCTCTGGGCGGCCCGGGTCAGCGCCAGCCATGAAGGCTTGCTGCCCAGCGACGTGCATCATTGTGTGCTGCCACTGTTTCATACCAACGCGCTATCCTATTCCTGGCTCGCCTGCCTGTGGGCTGGTGCCACAATGGTGTTGCAGCCGCGTTTCAGTGCCAGCCGCTTCTGGGCAGTGGCGCTGAAAAACCGCAGCACATGGAGCTCGATCACCGCTTTCTGTTATCGCGCCCTGGCCAATGGCGAGGTGCCGCGCACACATCATTTCCGCAATTGGGGCGTGGCTTTCTCTGATCCCCTGGTGGTGAACAGATTCAATATCAAGCCCATGAGCTGGTGGGGCATGACTGAAACGCTGACCCAGGGCATCATCGGCTATCCGCATCTGCCGGTGGCCTATGGCGCCATCGGCCGCGCCGCGCCGGAATATTCGCTCCGCATTCTCAATGCCGAGGGCCAGCCGGTGCAGCGCGGTGAGACCGGCACGATCCATATTGCCGGTCAGCGCGGCGTTTCGCTGTTCCAGGAATATTACCGTGACCCGGCGGCAACGGCGGCAGCCTTCGATTCGGAAGGCTTCTTCAACACCGGCGATCAGGTGACGCTGCTTGACGATGGCTCGCTGCGCTTTGCCGACCGGGTGAAGGATATGCTCAAGGTTGGCGGCGAGAATGTTGCCGCGTCAGAGATCGAGCGGGTGATTGCCGCCATCCCGGGCGTGGAGGAAGTGGCGGTGGTGGCCCAGGCCCATGCCATGCTGGATGAAGTGCCGGTGGCTTTTGTCCGCCTTGGCGCGGCGCTGGCCGATGTGGCGCATGACGCGGTGGCCGCGATGGTGACGGCGCAATGCCGCAAGCTGCTGGCCGATTTCAAGTTGCCACGCGCGGTTTATGTGGTGCAGGAATTCCCGCGTGCCAATGTGGACAAAATCGCCAAGGCGAAGCTGAAAACCATTCTGGCAGCGATTGGCGATGGCCCGGTAACCGCAGAAAATTTTGTTGCCTGGCCGCCACGTTCAAGAATTGACTGACAACTGTTGACAGTTTGCGACTTTTCTCTAATATCCGAAAAAACATGGTTGAGTGAGCCTGAAGCAACACCAAGGCTCGGTACAAGCGATGAAAGGGAGTCGAAACGATGGAGTATGATGTAGTTGTTGCCGGTGCTGGCAATGCGGCCTTATGCGCGGCGATTTCGGCCCGGGAAAATGGCGCCAAGGTGCTGGTGCTGGAGCGCGCGCCGGAATCCGAACGCGGCGGCAATTCCTACTTCACCGCTGGCGGCTTCCGCTTCGCCCATGACGGGCTGGAGGATGTGTGCCAGGACATCCTGACCGACCTGTCGGATGCCGAGCGTAATCAGATTGTGCTGCCCAAGCATACGCGGCAGTTCTTCTATGACCAGCTGATGGAAATCACCCATCACCAGTCGGATGAAGCGCTGGCCAACCTGCTGGTGGATCGTTCGCGCCCCACCATGGCCTGGCTGCGCAGCCATGGCATCCGCTTTGTGCCGATGTTTGGCCGGCAATCCTATATCGTCGATGGCAAGCATCATTTTTATGGCGGCGTGAATATCGAAGCCGTGGGCGGTGGCGCCGGCCTGGTGGAAGCCGAAATTGCGCGGGCCGAAAAGCTCGGTATCGAAATCCGCTATGACACCGCCGCCATCGGCCTGATTCAGCGCCAGGACCGGGTGATCACCGGCGTGAAGGTGCGCAGCAAGAATGGTTATTCGGAAATCAGCACCAAGGCGGTGATCCTGGCCTGCGGCGGTTTTGAATCAAATCCGGAAATGCGTGTGCGCTATCTTGGCCCGGGCTGGGATCTGTGCCGGGTGCGCGGCACGCGGCATAATATGGGCGAAGGTATCAATATGGCGCTGGCTATCGGCGCCCGGCCCTATGGCAATTGGTCGAGCTGCCATGCCTGCGAATGGGATATTTCGGCACCGCCCTATGGCGACCGCTGGGTGCTGGATAATTTCCAGAAACATTCCTATCCGCTCGGCATCATGGTGAACCTGGATTGCGAGCGTTTTGTTGATGAAGGCGAAAATTACCGCAATCTGACCTACGCCAAGTTTGGCCGCGAAATCATGAAGCAGCCGCGCCGCACCGCGATCCAGATTTTTGATCAGCAGACGGTGAAGATGCTGCGCGACGAATACCGCATCAAGGAAGTGACCAAGGCGGAATCCGACACTATTGCCGGCCTGGCCGAACAGCTTGAGCTTGATCCGGCGGCGCTGGAAAAAACCATCAGCGAATATAACGCCGCCTGTGGGCCGGAGCCCTATAACCCGGCGATTCTGGATGGCAAGGCCACCCGTGGCCTGAGCGTGCCGAAATCCAACTGGGCCTTGCCGATCAACAAGCCGCCTTATGTTGCCTATGTCACCACCACCGGCATCACCTTCACCTTTGGTGGCCTGCAAGTGAATACCAGCGGCGAAGTGCAGGACATGACCGACCAGTCGATCCCCGGCCTCTATGCTGCGGGCGAGTTGGTCGGCGGCCTGTTCTTCGAGAATTATCCGGGCGGCACCGGCCTGATGTCAGGCTCTGTGTTCGGCAAGCTGGCTGGCGAAAGCGCCGCCCAGTATGTCGCCGGCTGAGGCGGCGCCAGCCATGGTAGATGTCAGACGCTATCAGCTTTTTATCGACGGCGCCTGGCGTGAGGGCGCGAAGGGGCGTCGCTTTCCGGCGGTCAACCCCTTCAACCGCCAGACCTGGGCTTCCATACCGCAAGCAGAAGCCGAGGATGTGGCCGAAGCGGTGGCGGCGGCGCGGCGGGCTTTCACCGATGTGTGGGGGCCGATGCCGGGTGTGCAGCGCGGCCGGCTGATGCTGCGGCTGGCCGAATTGCTGGAAGCTGAAGCCGATCGCATGGCGGTGCTGGAAACCACCGATAACGGCAAGGTGATCCGCGAGACCAAACCGCAGATGCTGTTTGCGGCGCGGCAATACCGCTTCTTCGCCGGCTATGCCGACAAGATTTATGGCAGCGTGATCCCGCTCGACCAGCCGGATGTATTTGATTATGCCATGCGGGTGCCGATTGGCGTGGTGGCGCTGATCACCGCCTGGAATTCGCCGATTTCGCTGCTGGCCAACAAGCTGGCGCCGGCTTTGGCGGCGGGCAATTGCGCGGTGATCAAGCCGTCTGAACATGCTTCGGCCACAACGCTGGAATTTGCCGCTCTGGCCGAGAAGGCCGGCTTCCCCAAGGGCGTGATCAATGTGCTGACCGGGGATGGTGAAACCGGCCGCGCGCTCAGCGAAACCGCCGGCCTCAATCGCATCAGTTTCACCGGCAGCGCCCAGGTCGGGCGTCTGATTGCCGCCGCTGCCGGCCGCAACCTGGTGCCGGTGACGCTGGAACTGGGTGGCAAGTCACCCAACATCATTTTTGACGATGCCGATCTCAACAAGGCGGTGGCCGGTGCGATGGCCGGCATCTTTGGCGCCACCGGGCAAACCTGCATTGCCGGTTCGCGCCTGTTGGTGCATGAGGCGGTGCATGACGAGGTGGTGCAGCGCCTGGTGCAGCGCACTGCCACGATCAAGCTGGGTGATCCGCTTGATCCGGCCACTGAAATGGGCACTGCCGCCAATGAGCAGCAATTCAACCGCATCCTGGATTTCATCTCGGCAGCGAAGCAGGCCGGCACAAGGCTGGTGGCCGGCGGCGATGCGGCGCGTGATGGCGCGCTGGCCCAGGGCTTTTTTGTGCAGCCGACCATTTTCACCGATGTGAAGCCCGATTCCCATCTGGCGCAGGAAGAGATTTTTGGCCCGGTGCTGGCGATCATCAAGTTCAGGGACGAAGCCGAGGCGATCAGCATCGCCAATGGCACCGCCTATGGCCTGGCTTCCGGCGTCTGGACCCGCGATGTCGGCCGCGTGCACCGTATGGTGCGGGCGCTGGAAAGCGGTGTGGTGTGGGTGAATACCTACCGCGCGCTGGCGGCGCAGGCGCCGTTTGGCGGCATGAAGGAAAGCGGCTTCGGCCGCGAGCGCGGCGAGCAGGCGTTACAGGAATACACCACCACCAAAAACGTGATGATCGATTTCTCGTCGCAGGAACGCGATCCGTTTGTTCTGAAAACATGACATCAGCAAAAGAAGACGCTTCATGCCCTATCTGATTGGTGCCGAACGTCCCGATACACCGGCCGGCCAGGCTTTTCGAGAGCTGCTTGCCAGGCCGCAGATATTGGCGATTCCGGGGGCGCATAACGGGCTGGCTGCCTTGCAGGCCAAGGCCGCCGGCTTCGAGGCATTGTATCTTTCCGGCGCGGCGATGACCGCCTCGATGGGATTGCCCGATCTGGGCATCATCTCCATCAATGACGTGTGCTTTTTCCTGCGCCAGATTTCGCGCGCCTGCGGCCTGCCGGTGCTGGTGGATGGCGATACCGGCTATGGCGAAGTGCTCAATGTGATGCATATGGTGCGCAACTTCGAGGAAGCCGGCGCCGGCGCGGTGCAGATCGAAGACCAGTTGCTGCCGAAAAAATGCGGCCATCTCAACGACAAGAAACTGGCCAGCGCCTATGACATGGCGGCCAAGGTGGCGGCCGCCGCCAAGGCACGCCGGCATCTGGTGATCGTGGCGCGCACCGATGCAGTGGCCAGTGAAGGCCTGGATGGCGCCGTGGCGCGCGCCAACATGTATCTCGAAGCCGGCGCCGACGCGATTTTTTGCGAGGCGCTGACTTCGGCCGAGATGTTCCGCGAATTCGCCCGCCGGGTGAAGGCGCCGCTGCTCGCCAATATGACCGAATATGGCCGCACGCCCTTCTTTACCGCCCAGGAATTTGAGGAAATGGGCTATCGCATGGTGATCTGGCCGGTCAGTTCGCTGCGTGTCGCCGCCAAGGCGCAGGAAGAATTATATGCTGCCATCCGCCGCGATGGCGGTACGCACAAGATGCTGGACAAGATGCAGACCCGCGCCGAACTTTATGAAGCCATCGGCTATCATGAATACGAGGCGCTGGATGCCAGCATCGTCAAAACCATCACGCCGCAAGGCATGCCGCAGGATAAAACCAAGAAAGAGTGAAGTGGGAGCGTGGGAATGGCATACAGCGTCAAGGATTCTGTCTATCTGATCACCGGCGGCGCCAGCCTGATCGGCTCACATATCGCCGATACATTGCTGGCCGATGGCGCGCGTGAAGTGCGCCTGTTTGATAATTTCTCGCTCGGCACACCAGAAACCATTGCGCATCTGATGCAGGATCCGCGCGTCAAGCTGATCCGGGGCGATATCCTGCGGCTTAACGAACTGATCGATGCCTTTCAGGGTGTTGATGGCGTTTTCGCCCTGGCCGGTTTCCTTACCCTGCCGATGTCGCAGAATCCGTCGCTTGGTATTGCGGTCAATACCAGCGGCCTGGTCAACACGCTGGAAGCCTGCCGCATCGCCAAGGTGCGGCGCATCATCTTCTCGTCATCGGTATCCACCTATGGCGGTTCCACCGCCGATGTCATCACCGAGGAAACCCCCTTCACCATGGCCGGGCTGCCGCCGGCCTCGATCATGTATGGCACCAGCAAGATCATGGGCGAGGGCCTGTGCGCGCAATATGCCCGCAGCCATGGCCTGCAATTCAACGCACTGCGCTTTTCCTCGGTCTATGGCGAACGCCAGCATTGGCGCGCGGTGAATGCCGTGTTCATCGCCGAAACCTGCGAGAAGGTGCGGCGCGGCGAGGCGCCGGTAATTGTCGGCGATGGCAGCGAAGTGCATGACTATATCTATGTCACCGATGTGGCCGAAGCCTGCCGCGATGCCATGATCAGCGCATCCTGCAATCACGTGCTGAATATCTGCACCGGGGTTGACACCACACTCACCGAGGTGGTTGCGATTGTGCTGGATGCCTATGGTGCCAAGCAGCTCAAGCCGGTCTACCAGGAAGATACACGTACGGTGCGATCTTCAGCCGTAGCCAAGCTGAATTTCAGCCGCGCCAAAGCTGAAAAGGAGATCGGCTGGTTGCCCAAGGTCGATGCCAAGGCCGGTATCGGGCGGTATATTGCCTGGCGCAACGCACAAGGCTAGTAAACATGCAGCACCGGCTCAAGGCCGTGTTCATGCGCGGCGGCACGTCCAAGGCGCTGATCTTCCATCAGGCCGATCTGCCGGCGCAGCGTGATGACTGGGCGGCAATTTTTCTTGCCGCGCTGGGTTCGCCCGATCCCAATGGGCGCCAGCTGGATGGCATGGGCGGCGGCGTTTCGTCATTGTCGAAAATCTGCATCATCGGGCCGCCCAGCCGCCCGGATGCCGATATCGACTACACCTTTGCCCAGGTTTCCGTCGATCAGGCGATGGTGGATTATGCCGGTAATTGCGGCAACATGTCGTCCGCTGTCGGGCCTTTCGCGGTTGATGAAGGCATCATCCCGGCGCCGGCCGATGGCCTGGCCAGCGTGCGCATCCACAACACCAATACCAGCAAGATCATCATTGCCACTTTCCCGGTGCGGGGCGGCATGGCTGTGGTGCAGGGTGATTGCGAGATTGACGGCGTGGCCGGCAGCGGCGCGCCGATCCGGCTGGATTTCCTCAATCCCGGCGGTTCCAAGACTGGCCGGCTGCTGCCCAGCGGCAAGGCGATTGACCGGCTGATACTGCCGGATGGCAGCCCTATCGAAGCCAGCCTGATCGATGCCGCCAATCCCGGCGTGTTCGTTCGCGCCGCCGATCTTGGCCTTAGTGGCACCGAGGCACCACAGGCGCTGGAAAAGGACGCAGTGCTGATGCAGCGGCTGGAAATGATCCGGCTGGCGGCATCGGTGGCCATGGGGCTTACCCCTGATCTGGCTGCGGCAGCGCGCATGCCCAGCATTCCGAAAATTGCCGCGATTGCGCCGAGCCAGGCTTTCACGGCACTTTCAGGCCGGGTTTATGCGGCGGAAGATGCCGATATCCTGGTGCGCATGATCTCGGTGGGGCAGCCGCATCGTGCCGTGCCGATCACCGGCGGCTTGTGCCTGGCGGCAGCTTGCCGCGTGCCGGGCAGCCTGGCGCAGCAGATGCTGCGACCCGGGCAATCTGGTGCGTTGCGGGTGGGGCATCCCTCCGGCCTGTTGCTGGTGGATGCTGCGGCGGAAATACAGGATGGCGCGGTGCATGTGCCGCAAGCCAGCCTGTATCGTACCGCGCGCCGGCTGTTTCAGGGCGAAGTGCTGTTCAGGCTCTAACGCTTCAGTAGCACGGCATCGCAGGCGATGGCGCCCTGGCCCGGCGCCAGCACACGCACCGGGTTGATTTCCAGCGCTTCGATCATGTCGGCATGGGCGGCGAAAAACAACGACAGCCGCTCGATCATCGCCGCCAGCGCCGGCAGATCGGCAGCCGGCAGGCCACGGAAACCTTCGAACATGCGGCGACCGCGCAGGCTATGCAGGGCGCGCAGGGCTTCCGTTGCGCTGACTGGCGCCAGGCGGCAGGCAACATCCTGGTAGATTTCAGCCTGCACACCGCCCAGACCAATCATGGTGATCGGGCCTAATTCGGCATCATGCTGAAAACCGAGGATCACCTCGACAGCCGGCGGCGCCATTTTTTCCACCAGCACAGCATCACCAAGGCGATCAAGCATTGCCGAAGCAGCCGCTGCCACCGCATCGGGTGTTGCCAGGTTCAGCATCACACCGCCGCTATCGCTTTTGTGCAGAATTGTTGTGCTGTGGATTTTCACTGCCACCGGCAGGCCGAGCTCCAGCGCTATGCCCATGGCGCGGCCGCTATCGCTAGCCACCCCGCCTGCCGGCACCGGGACGCCCAGCGCGGCCAGCACCTGCTTGCCGGAATATTCGGTGCCGTCATGCTGGCGTAAAGCTTTTGCGGCGGCGCTGAAATCGGCCATGGCCAGCGCTGGTGCCGGCGTTGGCCGCAGGCGTGCCAGCACACCCAGCGCACTCACGGCGCGATGCTGGTCCTCAAACACGGCAAAGCCGGCAGCCTCATACTGCGCCACGGTTGCCTGATCCGCCACGATACAGAGCAGCATCGGCTTGTTGGGATATTGCTGCGGCAAGGGCGACAGAATCTGCGACAGGCGCGGCGCAATGCTTTTGGAGCCGGCGGTGACGGTGAAAAAGGCTATCAGCGCGTCCAGCCCATCCTGGCGCAACACAACATCCAGATTGTCGCGCACCAGATCTAGATTGTTGAACGCCTGCGCTGTCACATCGATGGGATTGCGCGTGGCGGCATAGGGATTGATCGCCTTAAGCGCCGCCTGCGCATCTGAAGGCAGCGCCGGCACCTCTAGGCCCACTTGCGCGGCAGTATCCGCCATCTGCACACCAACGGCGCCGGAAATGCTGACCAGGCCGACGCTGTTGCCGGCTGGGCGCGGCGCGCGTTGCAGCAGATAGGCGGCATCCACCATTGCCTCGGTATGTGGCATCCGCACCGCGCCATATTGTTCCAGCATGCCGCTGAATACCAGGTCGCTGCCGCTCATCGCCGCGGTATGGGTTTGGGCTGCGGCGGCGCCTACGCTGCTGGTGCCGGATTTCATGAACAGCACCGGCTTGCCAGCCTGGCGGGCCGCTTCCAGCCCGGCCACCAGGGTATCGCGTGCATGCACGCCTTCGGCATAGGCCATGATGATGCGGATATCAGGCTGGGTCGCCAGCCATTCGATGCCCTGGCCTACATCGATGCCGGCCTCGTTGCCGGTGGTGATCCATTGCCCGATCTTGACGCCACGTTGCAGCGCGATCTTGACCAGATGGCTGCCAAAGCCGCCGCTCTGGCTGATGATGCCCACATCGCCGCCACTTGGAAAACCGCCTTCGAAGATGGCCGAGAAGCTGGCATAAAACCGGTGCAACACGTTGAAGGCGCCCAGGCAGTTCGGCCCCAGCAAAGCAATGCCGGCATCTTGCACGATGCGGCTCAGTTCAGCCTGCCGCGCTTGGCCATCGCCGCCGGCCTCGGCGAAATCGGCGCTGAACAGCACGGCGCCACCAACATGCTTCGCGGCGCAATCGCGAATTGCCTGCATGGCTGGTATCGCCGGCAGGGCGATGATCGCCATATCCACCGGGCCAGGCACATCCAGCAGCGAGGCATAAGCCGGCAGGCCCTGCACAATCTGGTAATTCGGGTTCACCGGATAGATCGGCCCGGCAAAGCCGGCATCCAGCAGATAGCGGATCGGACGACCACCGATGCGGGCGGGATTGTCGGAAGCGCCGATCACTGCCACCGATGCCGGCCGCATCAGGCGCGGCAGATTGGGGTTCATTCTAACTCTCCAGGGATTTTCAGTGTCGCTTCGCCAATCGCCAGCAAGCGCTCGCCGCTATGCAATGCCAGCGCCAGGGTGATGCTGCCGGCATCACGCTGGATAACTTCCAGGCTGTATGTGGTCGGCTCGCCGGCCTTCACGGTGTTGAGCAGCTTGGCGCGGAAACGGGCGCCCTGATCCCAGGCGGCAGCACCAAATAATGCGCAGAGCCAGGATTCAAACACCGCCAGCAGCATCATGCCATGCGCAATGGTGCCGCCGAAGGGGGTTTTGGCAGCATAAGCCGGATCGGTATGGATCGGCGCATCAGTGCCGTGCAGGCGGCCGAAGGTTATGAAGCTGGCCTGAGTCAGCGCTGGCCCTGGCCGCTCAATGCGCTGGCCGATGGTGAGGGCGGCAAGGTTCAACATGGCCAATACAGGATATGGCGCACCAGCAGCACATCGCGCTGCTCGTCGCCGGCCTTCACCGCTTGCTCAACAACCAGGAAGCGTTTGCCGTTGCGGATGTATTTGTCGGCCACGCGCACGATGGTGACCAGGCTTTCACCCAGATAAGCGGCGCCAGACATTTCCAGTTCCTCTTGTGCATGCAGCACGCCGGGTGGAAACTTCACATAGCTCTTGAAGGCGCGCAGTTCATTGAGCAGAAAGGATGGGATGCGTGTGCCGGGCTCAATATTGGCCGGGCTTTCGCCAATGCAGGCATAAAAATTGGCCAAAGCCGCCGCATCAATTTTGAGGGGGTAGGGGGCATAAACCTGGCCAACGATGATGGCGTCGTAGCCAGTCCCAACCCAGCCGCCCATGCGATGGTCAGGTTCTGGCGTGGTCAATGCTAACACTCCCGGCGCAGCGTGGCGTTTATCCTTGACGATTGTGGTAAGACCACAACGCCAATATGTCAACAGTTATCAGATGACATATTGGCGCAAACTGGTATATGTAAGCCGGCAAGCCAGTGGCGGTATGTTACGCGAAGGGAAGGGAAAATGCCTTTATTCAATGATTTCGGGTTCACCGACGAGCAGAAGATGATGCGCCGCAGCCTGCTGGCGCTGGCCGAACGGCATCTGCCGCCGGAAAAAATTCGTGAACTCGACAATACCGCCGGCTGGCCGGTGGATGCCTATCAGGCGATGGCGCGGGATGGCTGGCTTGGCCTGCCCTATCCGGAAGAATATGGCGGTCTTGGCGGCGGCTACAAGGATATCGCGGTATTGCTGGAAACGCTATCGTATCATTATGCCTGCCTTGGCACCACGTATATGACCAGCGTGATCTATGCCGGCCTGCAATTGCTGCATAACGGCAGCGAATATCTCAAGCGGCAATACATGATGCCGATGATCAAGGGCGAGATTTACATTGCTTTCGCGCTGACCGAGCCGCAAACCGGATCGGATGCCGCTTCGATCAAAACCTATGCCGTGCGCGATGGCGCTGATTATATCATTCGCGGCCAGAAATGGTTCATCACCTCGGCGCATATGGCGGATTACATCGTGCTGGTGGTGAAAACCGACCCATCGGCGCAGCCAGCGCATAACGGCTTCAGCCTGTTCCTGGTCGATGCCAAGGCGCCCGGTGTCAGCATTCGCCCGATCGAAACCCTGGGCCGCCATACCACGCATACCAACCAGATTTTTTTCGACGATGTGCGCGTGCCGGCGGAAAACCTGATCGGCGACGAAAATCGCGGCTGGCGCAAGCTGATGCGCGGCCTGAACCTGGAGCGCATGTGCATCGCCGCCTGTGGCGCCGGCAATGCCCAGAAGGCCATCGACATCGCGCAGGATTATGCCATGCAGCGGGTGCAGTTCGGCCAGCCGATCAGCAATCATCAGGTGATCCAGCACAAGCTGGCCGATATGCGGATCAAGGCCGAGATTGCCCGGCTGGTGACCTATCGCACTGCTGAAATGCTTGATGCCGGCTATGATCCGCGCATGGAAACCGCGATTGCCAAGATCGTTGCCACCGACAATGATTTTGATTGCGCCAATATCGGCATGCAGATCATGGGCGGCGCCGGCTATTCCATGGAGCATGACATGCAGCGCCTGTTCCGCGATTCACGGCTCGGGCCGATTGGTGGCGGCAGCAACGAGATTCAGCGCAACATAATCGCCAAGCTGATGGGTTTGTAGACTTGGCTGGAGAGAGCAGCATGAGCGAGCAGAAGCCGGCGCCGCGTGGGCGTTATTTCGAGGATTTCACGGTGGGTGAGCAACTCTATACCGGGCAGCGCACCATTACCTCCACCGATATCGTCAACTTCGCCTGCCTGTCTGGCGACTTCAACGATGTGCATACCAATTTTGAATATGCCCGTAGCACGCCATTCGGTGAGCCGATTGCCCATGGCCCGCTGGTTTTTGCCGTTGCCGCCGGCCTCAATTATGCTTCCGGCATCAATGATGGCACGCTGATCGCGTTACTCGGCATCGACAAATGGCGCATGAAGCTGCCGGTGAAACATGGCGACACCATCCGCGTGCGCTCGACTGTCACCGCCAAGAAGGAAACCAGCCAGCCGGATCGCGGCGTGGTCAGTTTCACGCGCGTCTTCCTCAATCAGCGCGACGAGGTGGTGCAGGAGATGGATGTGACCATCATGTATCGCCGCCGCCCGCCCGGATGAGATGGCGCAGGATGAGATTAAGGGGCGGCGTCGTTGGCCAATAGCTGCGCCGCCACCCAGTTTTCCACCTCGGGGCGGATGATCTTGCCGGTATTGTTGCGCGGCAGGCTGCCCTTGGGCACAAACAGCACATGCTTGGGGCGCTTGTAGGGCGCCAGTTCGGCGCGGCACAAAGCGATCAGTTCCTGCTCTGTCGGCGCCGCGCCTTCGGCAGCAACCACCAGCACCGGCACCTCGCCCCAGCGCGCATCGCGGCGCCGCACCACCACGGCTTCCGCGATATGCGGATGCAGCAAGGCCACGCGCTCGATCTCGGCCGGATAGATATTCTCGCCGCCGGATTTGATCAGGTATTTGCGCCGGTCGATGTAATCCAGCCGCCCATCCGGCCGCCGCACAAATACATCGCCGGTATGATACCAGCCGCCGGCAAACGCTTCTTCGGTTGCTTCCGGTGCGTTCCAATAGCCGCTGAACAATGTCGGCCCGCGCATCAGCAATTCGCCCGGCAAACCATCCGGCACCGGCTGCCCGGCTTCATCCACCAGCAGCACATCGCAAAGCAGGCTTTCGGTCTTGGCAAAATCGCTTGGTATCTCGCCAGCGGCAAGCCGGCCGGCAGAAGCGGGCGGCATGCCGGTTTCGGTGGAGCCAAAAGTATTGGTGAACGGCACGCCCAGCAGGGCGGTCATTTCCGCTATCTCGCGCGGCGCAAACAGATCGGCCAGCGCGCCGAATTTCTTCAGCCGCTTCACCTTGGGCCGCCGCTGCCGCAGATAGGCCAGTGTCTGTTCCACCATGCCAGGGAAGAAGATCAGGTTGCTCAGGCTTTCGCGTTCAAGATAGTCGCAAATGGCTGGCAGGTCGGCGCCATCCAGCACCACCACCTTGCCGCCCAGCAGCAAGGTGCCAAGGCCCAGTTCCACCGATGCCATGTGAAACAGCGGTGACCAGGCCAGGAATGTGTCGTCGCCGTCAACGCCGTAATCGGTGACATAAACCAGCAGCCGCGCCAGCATGGCGCGCTGGCTCAGCAGCGCTCCTTTCGGCAAGCCAGTGGTGCCGCTGGTATAGATGATGAACAGGCCGTCTTCCGGATCGCCATCCGGCATTGCCGGCAGGGCTGCGGCGGGACCGGCAAGCTGTTGTTCCAGCGCCGCGCCGATTTCCAGCAGGATACCGGCCTGGCTAATACCGGCCAGGCTGTTGCGGTGGCGCGGCGATACCAGGGTGACTTTGGGCTGCACCAGGGCAATGCAATGCGCCAGTTCGCGCGGCGCCAGGCGCCAGTTCAGGGTGGCGACGATGAGGCCAAGGCGCAGGGCGGCGAGCGACAATTCCAGAAAGATTGGGTGGTTCTCGCTGAGAATACAAACGCGGTCGCCGGGCTTAAGCCCTTGCGCATGCAGCAGCGCGGCCAGCCGTTCGGCGCGCTGCCGCAATTCGGCATAGCTCACGATCTGGTCCAGATGGGCCAGGGCCGGGCGCGCCGGGTGCAGCCGGCATTGTTTCTCAAACAGGCCATACAGCGAAAGCCGGGCCGCGTGCCGTGCCACAATCGCCTGTTGTTGCCCAACGCTCATGATGCCGCCATCCGAATCGCCGTCCGTTTCCTGCCCGCGCCATTCTGCCCGGCGCAGTGCGACAGGGATAGCATATCGCGTCATTATCTGTAAACCGATGATAGTAAACTGTTGACAATACGGTCGGGCTGACAAAGGATCACCCCGGCCACTCCTTAAATTTCAGGTTTGCAAAATCATGACGCAGCTCGGGCGTATCGAAAAAACCCCATCGCCATCCGCCAGCGGGCATCTTGCCCGCTTCGCTGCCGGCTTGCGTTTTGAGGATATTCCGGCGCCGGTGCTGGAACGTGCCAAGCTGCATATCCTGGATGCGCTGGGCTGCGGTCTGGCCTCGAATGCCTATGGCTTTGCCGGTCGGGTTGTTGCCGGCGCGGCGGCGCATGGTGAAATCGGCCGCTGCCGTGTGATCGGGCGCGCCGAGCGTTTGCCGGTGCGCGATGCGGCCTTGGTCAACGGCGTGCTGCTGCATGGCCTGGATTTTGACGACACGCATCTTGGCAGCATCGTGCATCCCACCGCCGCCTGCCTGCCGGTGGCGCTGTCTTTTGGCGAATTGCTCAAGGCGCATGGCCGCGCTTTGCTCACTGCCTATGCCGCCGGCATGGAAACCGCGATCCGTATCGGCCTGGTGGTCAAAGGTGGTTTTCATCATGTCGGTTTCCATGCCACCGGCGTGGTGGCGCATTTCAGTTCGGCGTTGGTGGCGGCAAAGCTGCTCGGCCTGGATGCGGCGCAGATCATGGCAAGCCAGGGCATTGCCGCCAGCACCGCCTCTGGCGTGCAGGTGTTCCTTGAGGAAGGCGCCTGGACCAAGCGACTGCATCCCGGCTGGGCGGCGGTGGCCGGCATCACGGCGGCGCGGCTGGCTGCCAATGGCTTTGTGGCGCCGTCGCGGCCACTGGAAGGCAAATTCGGCTTGCTGGAAACCCACTTGCAGGCCCATGCCGGCGCGGCTGATATCGGCGCCGTGGCTGCCGGGCTGGGTGAGGTGTGGCATCTTGCCGATACTGCGATGAAGCCATATCCGGTCTGCCATTTCATCCATGGCTGCGCCGATGCGGCCATCGCGCTGCATGCCGAGCTGGGCGGCGAGGAAATTACGGCGGTGGAAGCTTTGCTGCCGCAGCCGACCTTACATATCGTGGCCGAGCCGGCAGCACAGAAACAATGCCCGACTTCGGATTATGAAGCCAAATTCTCTACCCAGTTTGTGGTTGCCACCTGCCTGCTGAAAGGCGGTTTTGGCCTGCCCGATTTGCAGCCAGAAGCGCTCGCAGATCCGCATGTGCTGGCGCTTGCAGCCCGGGTAAGCTGCGGCATTGATCCTGACACCACCTTCCCGACCTATTTCTCCGGCGGCGTGACCGTGACAACACGCAGCGGCCGCAAGTTGACGCGGCATGTGCGGGTGAATAGCGGTGCCGGCGAATTTAGGCTGCAACAGGATGGCGTAATCGCCAAATTTCTGGCCTCGGCTTCTTTGGTATTGCCGCGCGAGCAGGCCGAGCAGGTTGTTGAGGCCGTGTTGACGCTGGAAACCATTTCGGCTGAGCAGTTGATGCAACTGCTCAGCCTGGAAGACAAAAACTAATCAGCGCGCAGCCTCGCGGCGGCGCCAGTCCAGCAGACGGCGGATGCCGTCCTCGATACTCACTTCAGGCGCCCAGCCCAGCATGCGGGCAATCTTGTCGCGATCAAAATTCAGTTCCTGGGTGACACTGGATCGCACTTGCGCGGTATTCTGCTTGTAGACCGGCTGCAACGGGCTGCCGGTTACTTCCAGCAGGATTTCGGTGATCCGTTTCAGTGTGGTGGCCACACCGGTGGCGACATTGAAGCTTTCGCCGGTCACATCCGAGGCCATGGCGAGCAGGTTGGCCCGCGCCACATCGGCAACATGCACATAATCGTGCACTTCCAGGCCATCATCGGGGATCACCGGCGCTTCGCCGCGCTGGATGCGGTCGTAATTCTCCATGATGTAGAGCGCATTGATGCCGCGATAATGCTGCCGCTCGCCATAGACAGTGGCATAGCGCAGCGCGATCGACTGGATGCCGTGGCGGGCGCTGTAGAGTTTGCCCAGATTCTCGCCGATCAGCTTGGTGCAGGCATAAAGCGCCGCAGCCGGCTGGAAGCTGGCGAGATGTGATGCCGATTGCTCGTTGATCAGGCCGGGCGCCGGGTCGCCATAGACGGCAATCGATGACGAGAAAACCACCTTCTTCACCTGCCGGTAGCGGCAGGCTTCGTAGAGATTCTGCTGGCCTTCCACATTCACCGCCAGGCCAAGGCGCGGATTCTGGCTCAAGGGCAGGGTGAGGAAACCGGCAATGGCGAAGACGCCATCGGCGCCTTCAAAGGCGTCGAATAGCTCGTTGATGTTGAGCAGGTCGCCGCGCACCAGCTTGACGCGCGGATTGTCGAGCAGGAAACGCACCGTATCCGGGCTGCCCAGCGCGTAATTGTCCAGCAGCACAACCTGCGCCGCGCCCTGTTCCAGCAATTGTTCGGCAACATGCGAGCCGATCAGGCTGGCACCGCCGGTGACAACAAACTTTCCGCCGTTGAGTTTCATGCTGCTCCTGAAAAGGCCAATCCCCGGCTTGCGCCCGGGGTGCGAAGGGAGCCGGCAAGGTATCAATCCAGATATAAACAGTCTACAGTTTTCATATCGGTATATAAGGCTGCAAATACATGCTGGTTTGAATTATCGACTTCTGGGTCGAAAAGCCTTAACAAGAGGCTGGGATTCGTTTCGGGGGTGCAATGGCCAAGTGGAAGCGAGCGGTGCCGGATGCCGCTCAGCAGCGTGAATTGAAGCTGGACGCCCTGTATCGCGAAGCCGCGCAGGCGTTTCGCCGCGACGGCTACCACGCCACCTCGCTCAACGATATCGCCAAGGCGCTCGGTATCAGCAAGCCGACGCTCTACTATTATGTGAAAAACAAGCAGGATCTGCTGTATCAATGCCACCTGGCGGCGGCCGAGCAGGCGCTGCAATCGGTCTGTGCCGAGCCGGGCCTGAAGCCGATCGAGCGGCTGCATCGCACCACGGCCGCCTATGTGCGCTCCACCATCAGCGACGACAGCTACAGTGTTATCATTCTTGAGGAAAAGTCGCTCAGCGCGGCCCAGCTAGATATCGTGGTGCGCGAGCGCGACAAGTTCGAAGGCGCCCTGCTCGGCATGATCGAAGCGGCGATGCAGGATGGCAGTATCCTGCCCGGCAATGCCAAATTCGCCGTGCTGATCGTGCTCGGCGCAATCAACTGGGTGACCAAATGGTATCGCCCGCATCGCACCTGGAGCATCGACGAAATTGCCGAGGGTGTGGCGGGCTTTGTCTGCCGTGGCCTGGCCTCGGGCGAGGCGCCGGCTTTCCCGGGCAGCCGATTGCTGGAAAACCGCCAGAACTGACACTCCATAAAGCAACATCCATAAACGCACGGGTTGTAATTCAGCCGCTTTTTCAATTTTCGACCCAAGAGTCGAATAATATTATCCAAGAGTTGACTCTAAATCCGGAGTCTATGAATATCCGATCATAAATTTTATGGAGGAAACCCGATGGTCGGGGGGAAGGCACATCGTGTCGGCCAGTATTGACGTTGCTGTGTCAGGCAAGCCGCTGCTGCAAGTTGAGGCGCTGAGCAAACGCTTTGGCGGCGTGCGGGCGCTGAATGATGTCAGCTTCGCATTGCATGCGGGCGAAATCCTCGGCCTGATCGGCCCCAATGGCTCGGGCAAATCCACCTGTGTCAACCTGCTATCCGGCACCCTGCCGCCAACATCGGGCCGTGTGCTGTTTGATGGTGTCGCTTTGGCCGGCCTGCCGGTGGATGCGGTGGTGCGGCGCGGCCTGATCCGCACCTTCCAGGCGACGCAGATTTTCGCTGAATATAGCGTGATCGAGAATGCCCTGGTGGGCTGCCATGCGCGCTATCGCCAGGCCGCCAGTGCTGCTGTGTTCGGCCTAGCCGGTGCGCGGCGCGAGGAAGCCGAGATGCGCCAGGCCGCATTGGCCGCGCTCGCCATCGTCGGCCTGGATCAGCGCGGCGATGTGCTGGCCGGCACGCTCTCGGTGGCCGATCAGCGCCTGCTGATGATTGCGGTGGCGCTGGCCTCCAGGCCGAAGCTGATCCTGCTGGACGAGCCTGCCGCCGGCATGGTTGCCGCCGAGCGCCGCGCACTCAGCGCCATCATCCGCGGCCTGCCCCGGCATGGTATCAGCGTGCTGGTGATCGAGCATCACATGGGCCTGATCATGGAAGTCTGCGACCGTATCGTGGTGCTGAATTTCGGCGAGAAGATTGCCGAAGGCACCGGGGCCGAAATCCGCGCCAACCAATCCGTGATCGACGCATATCTGGGGCGCCGCGACCATGCTTGACGTGAAGGATCTGCGGGTTGGCTATGGCCCGGCCCAGGTGGTGCATGGTGTGTCGTTCCAGATTGGTGCCGGCGAATGCGTGTCGCTGATCGGCCCGAACGGCGCCGGCAAGAGCACGATCCTGAAGGCGATCTGCGGCCTGCTGCCGATCCTGGGCGGTGCGATCCGCTTCGATGGCCAGGATATCGCCAACCAGCCCGGCTATCGCATCGCCGAACGCGGCATCGCCATGTGCCCGGAAGGCCGCCAGGTCTTCCCTGAAATGACCGTGCTGGAGAACCTGCGGCTGGGCGGCTATACGCGCCGCCGCAGCGACCTGCGGCCCGATCTCGACGAGATGATGCAGATGTTTCCGCGCCTGCGTGAACGCGCCAAACAATTGGCTGGCACGCTTTCGGGTGGCGAGCAGGAAATGGTTGCCATTGCCCGCGCGCTGATGGCGCGGCCTAAACTCTGCATTTTCGACGAACCCTCGCTCGGCATCGCGCCGCGCGTGGTGGACGAGATCGAAGATACCTTGCGCCGCATCAAGGCCACCGGCGTCACCATCCTGCTGGTGGAGCAATCGGTGTCGATGGCGCTGCGCGTGGCAGATCGCGCCTATGTGCTGGAAGCCGGGCAGATCGTGCTGCAAGGCTCGTCGGCTGAACTGGCCGATAACGCCAGTGTGCAGAATGCCTATCTCGGCCATTGAAATTACCAAAGCCAAGAAAACTCAACGGAGGAAACAGTCGATGAATAAGTTGCTGTCCACTGCCCTGGCGGGTATGGCCCTGCTCGCATCGGCGGGCCTGGCCCAGGCCGCCGACAAGACCCTGCTGCTTGGTGTCAGCGATGCGCTCACCGGCGGTGGCGCGGTTTACGGTGTGCCGCAGAAGCGCGCCATCGACCTTGCCATCGAGCAGGTCAACAGCGCCGGCGGTGTCAAGATCGGCGCCGATACCTATCGCTTCAAGACCGTGGAATATGACGACAAGGCCGATCCGACCGAGGCCACCAATGTGGCGCGCAAGCTGATCGACCGCGACAATGTGAAATTCCTGCTCGGCTATTGCTGCTCGGCTTCCGGCGGCGCCGTGGCGTCGTTCATCGGTCGCGAAGACGTGATCATGCTGGTTGGCACCGCCGGTGCCCGTGCCATCACCTCGGCCGGCCATGCCAATGTGTTCCGCACCCGCCCGCCAGGCGATTATACCGGCGCCGCGGCCGGCCGCTTCATCTACCAGCAGGGCGTCAAGACGCTGGGCGTGCTGGCGGTGCGCGACGTGGCTTTGTTCACGCAATATCGCGAAGCACTGATCAAGGCTTACGAGGAAGCCGGCGGCAAGGTGGTGGCGGTCGAAACCTTCGGCGGCCAGGATCGTGACATGACCGCCCAGCTCACCAAGCTGCGCGGCCTGGGCGCTGAAGCCCTGTTCATCTCCGGCTATGTCGAGCAGGTGGCTTTCGCCTATCGCCAGTCGCATGAACTGGGCATTCGCGTGCCGCGTTTCGGCTTCTCGGGCGGCAGCGCCGAGCAGTTCCTGAAAGTCGCCAGCAACGAGCAGATGGATGGCGTGTGGGATCTGCTGGCGGTGGAATTCAATGTCGAGGTGCTGGGCGACAAGGCCAAGGCCTACGATGCCGCCTATCGCCAGAAGTATAACGACACACCGACGCCGAACAGCGCCTTCGCCTATGACCAGGTCTATGTGCTGCGCGACGCATTGCAGGCAGCGCAGAGTGTTTCCGACCTGAAGAAAATCCAGACGGCCTTGCGCAATCTGGCGGTGCCGAAGGAAGCGTTGCTCAAATATCTGCCGGTGCAGGGCAAGATGTTTGACGGCAAGGGCCAGGCCTACATCTCCAATGGCGCCTTCCAGTGGAAGGGTGGCAAGTGGAATTTCCATGGCGAACTGCCCTCGGATGCTAATGCCTATTCCGAGTTCCTCAAGACCGTGAAGAACTGAGACCCCGGCCAGCGGTGCCGGCTTCAACCGGCACCGCTGCCAAGCAGAAACGAGCCGAGCCATGCTGATCGATTTCATCCAGCAGATATTCAACGGTCTTGTGATCGGCAGCATCTACACGCTGATCGCGCTCGGCCTGACGACGATTTTCGGCATCCTGGGGATTGCCCATTTTGCCCATGCCAGTGTCGCCATGTTCGGCGGCTATCTCACCTTCTTCGCCATCAGCGCGCTCGGCCTGGGCCTGTTGCCCGCCATGCTGCTCGCCATGGCCTGCGGTGCCGTGCTCGGCATTGTCATCGAACGCGTGGCCTATCATCCGGTGCGCAACGCACCGCCGATCAATGCCTTTATCATCGCGCTCGGCCTGACCCTGGTGATCGAAAAGGTCAACCTGCTGCTGTTCGGCATCGATCAGGTGATCATCCCGACGCCGTTCAACCGCGTGATCGATATCGGCGGCCTGACCATGCCGGAATTACGCATCTATGTGTTGCTCACCGCCGCCGTGCTGGTGGCAGTGATGACCTATCTGATCCAGCGCACCTGGATCGGCATGGCAGTGCGCGCCGTGGCGCAGAACCGTGCCGCCGCCGTGCTGATGGGTATCAACGGCAATGCGGTGTCGATGTTTGTCTTCGCCCTGTCCTCGGCGCTTGGCGTTGCTGCCGGCGTGCTGGTGGGGGCGCTGTTCGCAGTGGCGCCCGGTATCAGCGGCGGCCTGGTGGTGAAGGGCTTTGCCGTGCTGATCCTCGGCGGCCTGGGTTCGATACCCGGCGCCATCATCGGCGGCGCCCTGCTCGGCATCACCGAATCCTTTGCCTCCGCCTTCATCTCGTCGGGCTACAAGGATGTGATCTCCTTCCTGCTGATGATCGGCATTCTCCTGATCCGCCCTGAGGGCCTGATGCGCCGGAACGCCCGCTGATGTTCAAGAAACTCGCCATTCTCGCCGTTATCCTGGCTGCCGCGCTGGTGCCGCAGGTTACCACGGTCAACTACTTCATCCATCTGGCAGTGCTGGCGATGATCTTCATGATCGTGGCCCAGGGTGCCAATGTGATCCAAGGCTATGCCGGCTATGTCTCCATCGCCCAGGGCGCCTTCATGGGTATCGGCGCCTATACCTCGGCCTTGCTGGCGGTGAAGGCGGAATGGCCGGTCTGGCTGGCGCTGGGCATGGCGCCGCTGGCCAGCATCGTGGCGGCATTGATCTGCGGCTATCCCTCGCTGCGCGTGAAGGGGCATTACTTCGCCATCGTCACCCTGGCGATCAACATGGTGGTGTTCACCGTGCTGATCAACTGGATGTCGCTCACCGGCGGCGAACCCGGCCTGCCCGGTATTCCGGCGCCCGAACCGATTGGTTTCGGTGATTATGAAATCGCTTTCGACAAGCGGCGCAATTTTTACTATCTCGCGCTGGCGGCACTGATCGGCTGCACTGCGCTGACCGCCGCCGTGGTGCGCTCGCGGGTTGGCCGTGTGCTCCAGGCCATCCGGCAGAATGAAACCTTCACCGAGGCGGCCGGTGTTTCCGCTTGGCGCTACAAGCTGTTTGCCTTTGTGTTCAGCGCCGCCCTGGCCGGCTTTGCCGGCGGCCTTTACGCGCATTACATGGGTTTCATCAATCCCAGCCCGTTTTCGGCCGATACCTCGCTCAACACCATCCTGGCGGTGATCCTGGGCGGCAGCGGCACGCTGTCCGGCCCGATCATCGGCGCCGCGCTCACTGTGGTGTTGCCGGAAATGCTGCGCGTGGCAGAAATCTATCGTCTGATTGTTTATGGCCTGCTGCTGATCGTGGTGATGATCTTCATGCCGCGCGGTCTGGTGCCGCCGGTGGTGGACCTCGCCCGACGCTGGTTCAGTGCCAAGCGGATGTAACGCCATGACCGTGCATATCGGCAATTTTGTGCGCTACCACGCGGCATTGCGGCCGCAGCATGTGGCCGTGGTGAGCGAGGCCGACAGCCTTACTTATGCCCAGCTAGAGCGGCGCGCCTCGGGTTGCGCCCGGGCCTTGGCCGCGCTTGGTGTATTGCCGGCGGATCGTGTGGTCTTCGCGCTGAATAACGGCCTGGAATGGCTACTGCTCTATCAAGGCATCCTGCGCGCCGGTGCGGTGCCGGTACCGCTCAATCCACTGCTGGCCGGCCCAGAACTGGCTGCCATCATCCAGGATTGTGCGCCGCGCCTGGTGCTGGCCCGCCCCGATCTGCTGCCCGGCCTGGCCGCCAGCGGCATCACGGCGCAGGATGCATTGGCACCCGCGCTGACTGCCATCGAGGCCGAGCCGGCGCCGCTGCCCGTCGCTTCTGCCGATAGTGTGGCGTTGATGCTGTATTCCTCCGGCTCCACCGGCCGGCCCAAGGGCATCCAGCTTACGCATGGCAATATCTTCTGGAATGCCCAGGCCTTTGCCTTTGATCTGCTGCGGCTGACGCCGGAGGATCGCGGCTATGGCGTGCTGCCTTTCAGTCATGTGTTTGGCCATACCTGCCTGATGTCGGCGTTTCTCTATGCCGGTGCCACGCTGTATCTGGCGCCACGTTTTGATGCCGCCGAAGCCCTGGCCACCATAGCCCGCGAGCGCATCACCATCTTCATGGGCGTGCCGACCATGTATTGGACCATGGCCGATGCACCGCTGCCGGAAGCAGCCGATATTTCCGCCTGGCGTGCCTGCGTATCCGGTGGCCAGGCTTTGCCCGAGGATGTGCATCGCCGCTTTGAGAGCCGCTTCAATGTGCTGATCTCGGAAGGCTATGGCATGACCGAACTGAGCCCTTCGGTCACCGGCAACCGCTTTTTCGGCGCCCGGCGCAAGCCTGGTTCCGCCGGCCAGCCTTATCTTGGGGTGCGGGTGCGTATCCTGGACGACCAGGGCCAGGACGTGCCGGCCGGCGCTTTGGGCGAGATCGTGGTTTCCGGTCCCGGTGTAGCCAAAGGCTATTTCAACCAGCCCGAATTGACCGCGCAGACCTTCCGCGATGGCTGGCTTTATTCCGGGGATATCGGCCGGCTCGATGAAGATGGTTTCCTGTATGTGGTGGATCGCAAGAAGGAAATGATCATCACCGGCGGCTACAATGTCTATCCGCGCGAGGTTGAGGAACTGCTCTACAGCCAGCCCGGCATATTGGAGGCAGCCGCCATCGGCGTGCCGGATGAGCGGCTGGGCGAGCGGATCGTGGCATTTCTGGTGCCGAGCCAGCAGGGCGCAGCACCAGCGCCGGAAGCGGTGTTGACCGCATTGGAAGGCCAGTTGGCGCGCTACAAGCTGCCGCGTGCGGTGCATGTGCTGGACGCGCTTCCCCGCAATGCCACCGGCAAGGTGGACCGCATCCGGCTGCGCGCTATCGGCCGCGAGATTTTTGGACAGAAAGCATGACCCCGCAGGATTTCAACCTTCTGCTGAAGGAATTCACCCTGGCCGCCGAATCCGGCGATGGCGAGCGTTTTGCACGCTGCTTCACCGAGGACGGCATCTACCATGATTACATCTACGGCGCGCATCATGGCCGCGCCGAGATTGCGCATATGATGCAGCATCTGTTTCATCGCGATGCCGGGCCGGATTACCGCTGGGAGATGTTTGACCCGGTCTGTGCCGGCGACATGGCCTATGCCTGGTCGCTATCGAGCTTTTCATCGCGGATCGAGCAGTTCAAGGACCGCTTCGTGGTGATCGATGGCATGAGCCGCTTCCGCCTGCGTGACGGCCTGATCGCCGAATACTGGGAATCGGTGAATGGCGGCGTGGCGATGACCCAGCTTGGTGTGGCGCCGGACCGCATGCAGAAGGTGTTCAAGCGCTGGAGCGGCTGGCTGCGCGCCAGGCCGGAAACCCAGGCCTATCTCAATCGCCCGCGCGCCCTGGATGGCCGCGCTCCGACCAAGTTGCCGCAAGAGGAGAATCCGTGACATGACCTATCAGCACATTGCCTATGCGGTGGAAGCGCGCATTGCCACCATCACGCTGAATCGCCCCGAGCGCATGAATGCCTGGACCATGATCATGGAACGCGAAGTGCGCGACGCCATGGAACGTGCCGGCGCCGACAAGGACGTGCGCGTGATCGTGCTGACCGGTGCGGGCCGTGCCTTCTGTGCCGGCGCCGACATGGATGAATTGAAGGATCTGGACCCCAACGACATCAAGGACCAGAGCTGGATGCGGCCGTTCGACATGAATCGCCGGCCGGACTGGCAGACGCGTTATTCCTTCTATCCCGCCATCGAGAAGCCGGTGATCGGCATGATCAACGGCGCCGCCGCCGGTATCGGCCTGGTGCATGCCCTGTATTGCGACATCCGCTTCGCCGCCGAGGCTGCGGTCTACACCACATCCTTTGCCCGCCGCGGCCTGATCGCCGAACATGGCCTGAGCTGGATGCTGCCGCGTATCGTCGGCCATGCCAATGCGCTTGATCTGCTGCTTTCGGCGCGCAAGATCACTGGCGCCGAGGCGCTGGCGATGGGCCTGGTGAACAAGCTGTTCCCGGCCGACCAGCTCGCCGCCAGAACCTATGACTATGCCCGCGATCTGGCCGATAACGTGTCGCCGCGTTCGATGGCGGTGATCAAGCGGCAGATGTATGAAGTGCCGTTTCAGACTCTGGCTGAAGCCACCATCAGCGCCAATCATGAAATGGGCCTCAGCGTGCGCAGCAATGATTTCCGCGAGGGCGTGGCGCATTTCATCGAGAAGCGTCAGGCCCGCTTCAGCGGCGATTGAGGCCGGAGATGAGCTATCTGTTCACGCCTGAGGAAACCGCTTTCCGCGCCGATGTGCGCGCCTTTGTGCAGGCCAACCTGCCCGAGGATATCCGCGATGCGCAGCTTGGCGGCCGCCTGGTCAACCGCGAGCAGTTGACGCGCTGGACCCGCATCCTGCATGCCCGTGGCTGGGCTGCCTATACCTGGCCGCAGGCGCATGGCGGGCCGGGCTTCAGCCCGGTGCAGCGCCATATCTTCGAGGATGAATGCGCCCAGGCCGGGGCGCCGGAATTGCTGCCCTTTGGCCTGAAGATGGTGGCGCCGGTGCTGATGGCGTTTGGCAATGCCTGGCAGAAGCAGCATTTCCTGCCGCGCATCGCAGATCTTTCCGATTGGTGGTGCCAGGGTTATTCCGAACCCGGCGCCGGCTCGGACCTGGCCGGCTTGCGCACCCGCGCCGAACTGGACGGCGAGCATTATATCGTCAATGGCCAGAAGACCTGGACCACCCTGGCACAGGATGCCGACTGGATGTTCTGCCTGGTGCGCACCGAGAATACGGCGCGCAAGCAGGAAGGCATTTCCTTCCTGCTGATCGATTTGCGCAGCCCCGGGGTGACAATCCGGCCGATCATCACCATTGATGGTGCGCATGAGGTGAATGAGGTCTGGTTTCAGGATGTGCGCGTGCCGGCCTGCAATCTGGTGGGCGAGCCAGGCAAGGGCTGGACCTATGCCAAATACCTGCTGGTGCATGAACGGCTGAATTTTGGCGGCATGGGTTTCTGCAAGCGCGAGATTGCGCGGCTGAAACGTATGGCGGCCAAGGTCATGCGCGGCGGCCGGCCGGCATTGGAGAACCCGTTGATCCGCAACCGGCTGGCGGTGCTGGAAATGCGCCTGGCCAGTATCGACATGACCAATCTGCGGGTGTTGCGGGCGGCAGAGCGCGGCGAGAGCGATGATCGTCACGCGCCTTATCTCAAGATCATCAGTTCGGAATTGCAGCAGGACATTGCCGAATTGCAAAGCCGGATCCTGGGTCAGCAGGCCGCCATCCTGCGCCAGGATGGCAATCAGCTGCGTGAGGAAGCGCTGGCGGCGCTGACCTATTGCAACCTGCGCAAGACGACGATTTATGCCGGCTCGAATGAAATCCAGCGCAACATCGCCGCGCGCCAATTGCTGGGCTGATCATGTTGAATTCATCTGCAAACGATAAGCCGCTGGCCTTCATGCCGGTGGAGGAACAGGCGCTGCTCCAGGATGCCGTGGCGCGGCTGCTGGATGGCGCCGAGGCGGGCGGCAACTGGCGCAATTTGTGGTCCAGGCTGGTGGCGATGGGTGGCCTGGCGGTGGCTTTGCCGGTTGACCAGGGCGGCCTGGATGATGCCGGTGCCGTGCGGGTGATTGCCACCGAATTGGGCCGCCGCGCCATCGCCCTGCCATTTGCCTGTGGCGTGGCCGCCACATTGCGCGCCCTGGCCCGCATGCCCGCGCCGCCTGCGGCGCTGCCGGCCCTGGCGGCTGGCGAATGCCTGGCCACGCTGGCGATACATGAAGCCGATACGCTGCCGCAATTGCTGGCACCGCAAACCCTGGCCCGCCGGCATCTTGGTGGCTATCGCCTGACCGGCCGCAAGCAGGCAGTGCCATTTGGCGCCGAGGCTGATTACATCCTGCTGCCGGCCTGGCTTGACGCGGAAAACCAGCTCGGCCTGTTTCTGGTGCGCCAGCATGACGAGGGGCTTCGGGCCAGCCCGGCCACCGGCATCGATGCGGCCGGCTATGCCGATCTTGATCTGGTCAATGTTGCCGCCGAGCTGCTGTGCCAGGGCGAGGCGGCGCAGGGCATGGCCGAATGGCTGCTTGACGCCTATGGCGCCGCGCTTTGTGCCGAGGCAGCCGGTGCCATGCGGCATCTGGTGGATGCCACCGCCGCCTATCTCGGCATACGGCAGCAATTCGGCATGGCCCTGTCAGTGAATCAGGCGCTGCGGCACCGTTTTGTCGATATCGATGTGCAATTGACCCAGGCCGAAGCCGCTGCCGACTGGGCGGCCAGTGCGCTGGATAACGAAACCGATCCGGCACAGCGCCGCCGCGCCCTGCTGACGGCGCGCTTCACCTGCACCCGCGCCGCTTGGCGCGTATCGCAGGAAGCCGTGCAGCTGCATGGCGGCATGGGCATGGCGGCGGAAACCGGCCTCGGCGCCTATATGCGCCGCCTGCTCGCCATCACCTTGCTGTTTGGCGATGAGGATAGCCTGGCCGAGGCTTTTGCAGCGGGCTAATCGATAAATCTAGCTCTCCGACTCGCGCGCGGATTGCCGCCGGCTGCGGAATTGTGAAGGCCGGAAGCCGGTCATGCGCTTGAAGGTGTTGGAGAAGGCAAACGGATTCTGGTAGCCCACCAGCAGCGCAATTTCTTCGATCTTGGCCTGCGTGGTGGCCAGGCGATGCGCCGCATGCTGAATGCGCAGATAGGTCAGCTGTTGCATCGGGCTGCGCCCCAGGCTGGATTGACACAAGCGCCGCAGATGTTCTCCGCTGATATTGGCCAGCTTTGCCAGTTGCTCAACATTCCAGGGCCGGCCTAGATCGCGACGCACCTGGTCCCATAGCGCGCTCAGGCGATCCTCGCGCTGCAACGGCGCGGCAAAGCGGCTGATGTAATGTTCGATCAGGTCAATCCATAACATGGCCGAGCCGGAATCGGCCTGGCCCTGCACCTCGCGATGCAGGCCGAGGATGGCATGTTGTAGCGCCGCAGCATCAAAGCGTGCCATCACCGGCGCCATGAAGCCGATCGCCGAACGCGGCGATTGCGGCATGTAGCGCACCCAGCAATATTGCCAGCGTTTGGACGGGATGGCGTGGAAGGCATGCAGCACATGCGCCGGCGCCAGCGATACCATGCCGGCACGATGCGGCCGCCAGCGCCCGTCCAGCAGGATGCGGCCTTCGCCGCCGAGGCTGGCATGCACATAGGTGCCGCTCAGATGGGTGCGCACGATGCGGTAGGGCGCTGCCGCATCGCCCACCCCGACATGCGAAATCTGCCGCGTGGCCAGTGCAGTGCAGTCTTCCGCGCGCACGATAAGCTGCCGCGTGTTGCGGCCAACAATGTGGGTTTCAGATAGGTCTTCGTGCAAACCAGCCATGGAATAGGCTTCTTCTTCTCTGATATGGTGGAAAACAATAATAACCGGGAAACAGTATTACTGGGAGGAAATCATGGCAAACAATCTGCGATTGGTGATGGCGGCTGCGTCCGCGCTCACTTTGGCGGCCGGCGGTGCGGCAGCCCAGGTATCCGATGATGTGGTGCGTATCGGCGTGCTTGCCGATATGTCCGGCATCTACAACGATCTCTCCGGCAAGGGCGCCGTCGAAGCGGTGAAGATGGCTGCCGAGGATTTTGGCGGCACCGTGCTGGGCAAGAAGATCGACGTGATCTTTGCCGATCACCTCAACAAGCCGGATGTTGGCGCCGCCAAGGCGCGCGAATGGTTTGATACCGGAGGCGTTGATTTGATCAACGATCTGGCCAATTCCGGTGTGGCCCGCGCCGTCGCCACCGTGGCGAAGGAAAAGAAGCGCCATATCATCGTCAATGGCGCCTCCAATATGGGCATCACCAACGAGCTTTGCTCACCTTATGCCATCCATTATGCCTA
Source organism: Ferrovibrio sp. (assembly GCF_017994015.1). Classification (GTDB taxonomy): domain Bacteria; phylum Pseudomonadota; class Alphaproteobacteria; order Ferrovibrionales; family Ferrovibrionaceae; genus Ferrovibrio. Next base: position 54,932 of record NZ_JAGOLP010000006.1, read on the forward strand.
TGACGCCTATTCGCTGGCGCATGGCACCGGCAAGACCGTGGTGGAGCAGGGCGGCAAAAGCTGGTTCTTCCTCACCGTCGATTTTGCTTTTGGTATCGGCCTGGAACAGCAGGTTTCCGATGTGGTGCGGGCCAATAAGGGCCGCGTGGTGGGCGCAGCGCGTCATCCGCTCGCCACCACGGATTTCTCGTCCTACATCCTCCAGGCGCAGGCTTCCAAGGCAGAGATTATCGGCGTTGCCTCCACCGGCGCCGATGCGGTGAATGCCATCAAGGCAGCGGCGGAATTCGGCGCCACCAAGAACCAGAAGCTGGCCGCCTTGCTGCTCTGGATCGAGGATGTGCATTCGCTCGGCCTGCCGACAGCCCAGGGCCTGCTGCTGACCAATGCCTGGTATTGGGACATGAATGACGAGACGCGCAAATTTGCCAAGCGCTTCTATGATCGGGTTGGCAAGATGCCCAATATGGCGCAGGCTGCCGATTATTCCTCGACGATGTTCTACCTGAACGCGGTGAAGGAAGCCGGCACCGACAATGCCGACAAGGTTTCCGCCAAGATGCGTGAAATGACAGTCAGCGACATGTTCACCAAGCAGGGCAAGGTGCGTGTCGATGGCCGTTTCATGCATGATATGTATCTCTGGCAGGTGAAAGCGCCGGCTGAATCGAAGGCACCGTGGGATTATCTCAAGCCGGTGGCAACGATCCCGGCTGAGCAGGCTTTCCAGCCGCTGGCCGACAGCAAGTGTGATCTGGTGAAGAAGTAACCTCCCCTGACCCGGGCCGGCGGTTTGGCCGGCCCGGACTTTTTTATTCCGCTCCTTCGGGAGACAAAAGACTGGCGTAACGGAGCCCAGGCGGCAGATGGACATTTTCGGTATCCCGCTCCAGGCTTTCCTGGGCCAGATCATGCTGGGTCTGGTCAATGGTGCCTTTTATGCTGTGCTCAGCCTGGGCCTGGCGATTATCTTCGGCCTGCTGCGGATTGTGAATTTTGCCCATGGCGCGTTTTTTATGGTCGGCGCCTTCACGGCGTTTCTGATCGGGCGCCATCTCGGCATCGGCTATTGGCCGGCAATGCTGCTGGTGCCGCTGGTGGTAGGTTTTCTGGGCGTTGTGTTTGAACGCCTGGCCCTGCGGCGCATCTACAGCCTTGATCCGCTTTATGGCTTGCTGCTCACCTTTGGCATGGTGCTGGTGCTGGAAGGCGGCTTCCGTGTTGCCATGGGTTCATCCGGCCATCCTTTTGCCACGCCGCCGGAATTACGCGGGGTGTGGAATCTCGGCTTCATGATCCTGCCGATCTACCGCGCCTTTGTGATCCTGGTGGCAGTGGTGGTCTGTGCCGGCACCTGGATTGTGATTGAGAAGACCCGCATGGGCGCCTATCTGCGCGCCGCCACCGAGCGGCCGGAACTGACCCAATCCTTTGGCATCAATGTGCCGCTGCTGCTCACGCTGACTTACGGTGCCGGTGTGGCCTTGGCCGGCTTTGCCGGTGTGCTGGCGGCACCGATCCAGCATGTCAATCCGTCGATGGGGTCTGATCTGGTGATCATCGTTTTTGCCATCGTGGTCATCGGTGGGCTTGGCTCGGTGGTTGGCTCGGCCATCACCGGGCTTGGCCTGGGTGTGATCGAGGGGCTGACCAAAGTGTATTATTCCGAAGCCTCCACCACGGTGGTGTTCCTGATCATGGCCCTGGTGCTGCTGCTGCGCCCGGCCGGCCTGTTCGGCCGCGAGGAGGCCTGATGCTGGCGCTGCTATTTTCATCCAGCGTCAAACGCGGCCTGCTGCTGCTCTTGTTGCTGGCCGTGCTCATTGTGCCGTTTGTGCCGCAGTTGATCTATCCGATCTTTCTGATGAAGGTGATGTGTTTTGCGCTGTTTGCCTGCGCCTTCAATCTGCTGCTCGGCCATACCGGCATCGTCTCGTTTGGCCATGCCGCCTTTTTTGGCTCCTCGGCCTATATCACCGGTTATGCGTTGCGCGATCTGGGTCTGACACCGGAATTGGCGATTTTTGCCGGTGTGGCTTTTTCGGCGGCGCTGGGTGCGGTTTTTGGTGCCTTGGCGATCCGCCGCCAGGGCATCTACCTGGCGATGATCACTCTGGCGCTGGCGCAGATGGTGTATTTCACTTTCCTGCAAGCGCCGTTCACCGGCGCCGAGGATGGCATGCAGCCGATCCCGCGTGGCCGGCTGTTTGGTCTGCTTGATCTCAACAATGATACCAATCTGTATTTTGTGGTGCTGGCCTGCACGCTTGGCGGCTTCTGGCTGGTGCACCGCATTGTGCATTCGCCCTTTGGCCAGGTGCTGCGCGCCATCCGCGAGCATGAGCCGCGCACCATATCGCTGGGTTATGCGGTGGAGCGTTACAAGATCATGGCTTTTGCACTCTCAGCCGGGATATCCGGGCTGGCGGGTTCGCTGAAATGTATCGTGTTCCGGCTGGCCTCGCTGACCGATGCACATTGGCATATGTCGGGCGACGTGATCCTGATGACATTGCTGGGCGGCATGAATTCGGTATTCGGCCCGGCCATTGGCGCGGTGATGATCTCCGCGCTGCGGCATTATTTTGATGCGCTTGGCGCCTGGGTCACGGTTGCCGTTGGCCTGATCTTCATTGCCTGTGTGCTGATGTTCCGGCGCGGCGTACTCGGCGAAATCAATCATCTGTTGTCGTTGCGGCCGGTCGATGGCCGCTCTACCAAGGAAAAAAACAATGCCCAGATTTGAACGCGCCGCCATCGTCGAAAAATTTCACGGCATGATCCGCCGTGGCGAGCCGATCATCGGCGGCGGTGCCGGCACCGGCATATCGGCAAAATGCGAAGAAGCCGGCGGCATTGATCTGATTATCGTTTACAATTCCGGCCGCTATCGCATGGCCGGGCGGGCTTCCTCCGCCGGCCTGCTCGCTTACGGCAATGCCAACGAGATTGTGGTGGAGATGGCGGGCGAGATTCTGCCGGTCTGCAAAAAAACCCCGGTGATTGCCGGCGTTAATGGCACCGACCCCTTCATCATCATGCCGGTCTTCCTCAAGCAGCTTAAGGAACTTGGCTTCTCGGGGGTGCAGAATTTCCCCACCGTGGGCATCATCGACGGCACTTTCCGCGTCAGCCTGGAGGAAACCGGCATCAACTTTGCCAGCGAGATCGACATGATCCGCCAGGCGCATGAACTCGACCTGCTGACCACGCCTTATGTGTTTTCCGCCGATGAAGCGGTGGAGATGGCCAAGGCCGGGGCCGATATCATTGTGCCGCATATGGGCGTCACCACCGGCGGCAGCATCGGCGCCACCACGTCAAAAAGCCTGGAGCAATCGGTGAAGCTGATTGATGAATGGGCCGAGGCGGCGCGCCGCGTGCGCCAGGACATCATCATCATCGCTCATGGCGGCCCGATTTCCTCGCCCGAGGATGTCGACTTCGTGCTCAGAAACAGCCAGCATTGCAACGGCTTCTACGGCGCCAGCAGCGTTGAGCGCTTGCCGGTGGAAACCGCGATCACCAATCATATCAAGGGCTTCAAAAGCCTCACGGCGTTGCAGCAGAAAAACGGGGGGAAGTGACCATGGCGCGGGTTTATATCAGTGCGGTGATGGATATTCCGCTGGAGCAGGCCTGGGGCGTGCTGCGCGATTTCAATGCGCTGCCGGTCTATCATCCCTTTTTCTCCAAGAGCGATATCGAGGATGGCAAACCTTCCGATCAGATCGGTTGTGTGCGCAATTTCTTCACCCATGAAGGCGGCCATATCCGCGAGGAATTGCTCACCCTGTCAGACCGCGAACATGTCTGCTGCTACCGGATCCTGGAAGCCACCCTGCCGGTGCAGAATTATGTTGCCGAGATGCGGCTGAAGCCAATCACCGAAGGCAACAAGACCTTTGGCGAATGGTGGGCTGAATATGATGTGGCGCCGGCCGATGCCGAGCAGGTGCATCAGACCGTGAGCGACACATTCCGCTTCGCTTTCGAAGGCGCGGTGAAGGTGGCGCGGCAGCAGAAATAGCCCGGTATCGACCATGACCGCCAGCGCCTATATCGTCGGCACCTTCGATACCAAAGCCGAAGAGCTGCGTTATGTTGCCGGCCTGCTGCGCCAGGCCGGCCTGCATGCCATCACCGTGGATGTTGGCACCAGGCTATCGGCTGAGGATGCCGATGTGCCGGCTGAAATGGTGGCGGACCAGCATCCGGCGGGCCGCGCTGCCGTGTTCAAGGCCGGCGATCGCGGCGCAGCGGTTACTGCCATGACCGAGGCGCTCAAGCGCTTCATCGCGGCGCAGTCGGATATTGGCGGCATCATCGGCTTGGGCGGCTCGGGCGGCACCTCGATCATTGCGCCGGCGATGCGCGCGCTGCCGATTGGCCTGCCGAAACTGATGGTCTCAACGCTGGCTGCCGGCGATGTTGCGCCTTTTGTTGGCGTGCATGACATCACCATGATGTATCCGGTCACCGATATTGCCGGGCTGAACCGGCTGTCGCGGGTGATCCTGGCCAATGCCGCGCATGCGCTGGCCGGCATGATGCGCCATGCGGTGCCGCAAGCCACGGATCATCGCCCGGCGCTTGGCTTCAGCATGTTCGGCGTCACCACGCCCTGCATCCAGCAGCTTACCGCGCGGCTGGGCCAGGATTATGAATGCCAGGTATTCCATGCCAATGGCCCGGGCGGGCGGGCGCTGGAAGCCATTGCCCAGGCCGGTTTGTTGCAGGGCATGGTGGATATCACCACCACGGAAGCCGCCGATCATCTGCTCGGCGGGGTTTGCACCGCCGGGCCGGAGCGGTTTGATGTGGTGGCAAAAACCGGCATCCCCTGGATCGGCTCCTGCGGCGCGCTCGATATGGTGAATTTCTGGGCGCCGGACACGATTCCAGCGCGCTATCATGGCCGTCTGTTCCATGCCCATAATGCCAATGTCACGCTGATGCGCACCACGGGCGATGAACTGGAGCAGATTGCAGCCTGGATCGCCGCCAAGCTGAATGCTTCGCCCGGCCCGGTGCGCCTGCTGCTGCCGGAAGGCGGCACCTCCGCACTGGATGCGCCAGGGCAGAAATTCCATGACCCGGCGGCGAATGCCGCCTTGTTTGCGGCTTTTGAGCGGTTTTTCCTCCAGACTGATAGCCATCGGCTGCTGCGGCTGCCGCATCATGTCAATGATCCGGACTTTGTGCGGATTGCCGAAACCCAGGTGCGCGAATTGGTCCCGCTATAGCTGACCCAGCCATTTCAGGCTAAACCTGCCGCTCTGGTTTTCCTGAATACCGAGCGTTATGACTGATCCTGTTGCAGAAGCACCGCGCCGTGTCGCCGTTATCGGCGGCGGGCCCGCCGGCCTGATCGCTGCCGAAATCATGGCTGGCGCCGGCCTGAGCGTTACCGTGTTTGATCGCATGCCCAGCTTTGGCCGCAAGCTGCTGATGGCCGGGCGCGGCGGCCTCAATATCACCCATTCCGAGCCGCTGGCGCCGTTCTGCGCCCGCTATGGTGCGGCGGCCGATTGGATGCAGCGCTATCTCGTGGCCTTTCCGCCCAGTGCCTTGATCAACTGGTGCAGCGGTTTGCAGATACCCACCTTTGTTGGCAGCAGCGGCCGGGTATTTCCGCAAAGCATGAAGGCCAGCCCGTTATTGCGCGCCTGGCTGGCACGACTTGGCGCCTTGAATGTGCGGCTGGTGCCGCGCGCGCAGTGGACCGGCTGGAATGCGGCCGGCGCGTTGAGTTTTGCCGATGGCAGCAGCTATGCGGCCGACGCGGTGGTGTTGGCGCTGGGCGGCGCTTCCTGGCCGCGCCTGGGTGCCGATGGCAGTTGGGCCAGTTTGCTGCCGAATATTGCCATCACACCACTACAGGCGGCCAATTGCGGTTTTGCGGTGCATTGGTCGGCGCCTTTTATTGCACGCCATGCCGGGGCGCCCTTGAAACGTGTGGCGCTCAGTTGCGATGGGCAGATGGTGCGCGGCGAAGCCATGATCACACAGAACGGGATTGAAGGCGGCGCGGTCTACGCCCTGTCAGCCCGGCTGCGTGCAGCCATCGCCCGCGATGGCTTTGCCGATCTGCATATCGATCTGCGCCCCGATCTCAGTATGGCTGAACTGACCAAGCAGTTGAACCAGCCGCGGCGCGGCGCCTCGCTGGCCAATTTCCTGCGCAAGCGTATCGCCTTGCCGCCGGTAGCCATCGGTCTGGTGCAGGAAGCATTGCATGGCGCCCATGCCGCAACGCCGCTGGCGCAATTGGTGCGCGCCTTGCCGCTGCGGCTATTGGCACCATTTGGTCTGGAGCGGGCGATCTCCACCGCCGGCGGCATTGCGTTGGAAGAGCTGACCCCCAGCCTGATGCTGCACCGCCGCCCGGGCGTGTTCGTGGCCGGCGAAATGCTGGATTGGGAAGCGCCTACCGGCGGCTACCTGCTGCAAGGCTGCTTCGCCACCGGCTTTGCCGCCGGCCATGGCGTAGTGGATTGGCTGCGCGGTCAGCAATGATCCGGGCGGCTTCAGCGCCGCTCGATCTTGCTTTCCAGCACCGCCTTGACCAGCAGGGTGACCAGCGCCAGCACGGTCAGCGTGGTGGCGGCGGCAAAGGCGCCCACGGCGTTATAATCGTGATACAGCAATTCAACATGCAGCGGCAGCGTGTTGGTTTCGCCGCGTACATTGCCGGATACCACTGACACGGCGCCGAATTCGCCGATGGCGCGCGCGGTGCACAGCACGGCGCCATAAAGCAGCGCCCAGCGGATGCTGGGCAGGGTGACACGGCGGAAAATCTGCCAGCCGCTGGCGCCCAATGTGGCAGCGGCTTCCTCCGGCTCGGTGCCTTGCGCCTGCATCAGCGGGATCAGCTCGCGGGCCACAAATGGGCTGGTGACAAACAGGGTCACCAGGAAAATCGCCGGCAGGGCAAACATCAGCCGGATGCCGTGATCCTCCAGAAAGCCGCCGAACAGGCCCTGGGCACCATACAGCAGGATATAGGTGACACCGGCCACGATCGGCGAAATCGAGAACGGAATCTCCAGCAGGGTGAGCAGCAGTTTCTTGCCCACGAAGTCAAATTTGGCGATGGCCCAGGCGGCGGCGATGCCGAACAGGATATTCACCGGCACCACCACGATGGCGGTGAGGATGGTGAGGCCCATGGCATGCAGCGTGTCAGGCTCCAGTACATTGGTGAGATAAAAATCCACGCCCTTGGAAAAGGCCTGGCTGAAGATCACCAGGATCGGCGCCAGCACAAAGCCGGCGCTGAGCAGCAGGCCAAGCGCGATCAGCGCCAGAGGCAGCGGGCCGAGATTACGGCGTGTTGTGCTCATGGCTCAGGTCTTTCGCTTGATCTGCCAGGCTTGCAGCAGGTTGGTCAGCAGCAGCATGACAAAGGCGGTGAGCAGCAAAGTGGCAGCAATGGCAGCGGCGCCGGGATAGTCAAATTCCTCCAGCCGGATAAACACTAACAGCGCAGCGATTTCGGTTTTCATCGGCAGGTTGCCGGCAATGAAGATGATGGCGCCAAATTCGCCCAAAGAGCGGGCGAAGGCCAACATGCAGCCGGTGAGATAGGCCGGGAAGATGGCGGGGAAGATCACCTTGCGGAAAATGGTGAAGGGATAGGCACCCAGGGTGCGCGCCGCTTCCTCCACTTCGGGCTGGATTTCCTCCAGCACCGGCTGCACGGTGCGGATCACAAAGGGTGCGCTGGTGAAGGCCATGGCGATGGCGACACCCAGCATGGTGTACACCACGTTGATGCCGGCCGGTTCCAGCACGGCGCCAAACCAGCCATTTTTGGCATAAAGCGCGGTCAGCGCCAGGCCGGCCACGGCGGTGGGCAGCGCGAAGGGCAGGTCCATCAGCGCATCCAGCAGGCGGCGGCCGGGAAAATCGTAGCGCACCAATATCCAGGCCATCAGCAGGCCGTAAAGCGCATTGAAAGCGGTGGCAATGGCGGCGGCGCCAAGTGTCAGTTGAAACGAGGCGATGGCGCGCGGGCTGGTGATGATCTGCCAGAAACGCGCCGGGCCGATCTCAGCCGATTTCAGCAGCAACGCCACCAATGGCAGCAGCACGATGACGGCGAGATACAGCAATGTGGCGCCGAGCGTCAGCCCGAAGCCTGGAAGCACATGCCGGGCCACTTTGGGCCCGGCATGCTTGAAGGATATGGACATGATTTACCGGTTGACAAAAACCTGATCGAGAATGCCGCCTTCGGCGAAATGCACCTTGGTGGCCTGCTCCCAGCCGCCGAACACCTTTTCCACCGTAACCAGGCGCAAGGCGGGGAATTGCGCCTTGTAGGCTTCCAGCACTTTGGGGTGATGCACGCGGTTGTAATTCTTGGCCAGGATTTGCTGGCCGGCCTCGCTGTAAAGGAAATCCAGATAGGCCTTGGCCACCACCTGGCTCTTTTTACGCTCGGCTACCTTGTCCACCACCGCCACCGGGAATTCGGCCAGCAGGCTCAGTGATGGTGTCACCAGTTCAAAACCCTTGTCGCCATATTCGCGTTTGATGCCGTTGGTCTCGGCCTCGAAGGTGATCAGCACATCGCCGATTTCGCGCTCCACAAAAGTGGTGGTTGAGCCGCGCCCGCCAGTATCGAATACCGGCACATTGGCCAGCAGCGCCTTCACAAAGGCATTGGCCTTGGCGGCATCGTTGTTGTTCTGCTCCAGCGCATAGGCATAGGCGGCCAGATAGGTGTAGCGCGCATTGCCGGAGGTTTTCGGATTGGGGAAGACCGATTTCACATCCGGCCGCACCAGGTCGGACCAGTCCTTCACATTTTTCGGGTTGCCCTTGCGCACCAGGAAAGCCGGCAGCGAATAATACGGCGAGGCATTGTTGGGCAGGCGCTGCTGCCAGTCGGCCGCCACCAGCTTGCCGCGATCATGCAGGATCTGCACATCGATCACCTGGTTGAAGGTGACCACATCGGCCTGCAAGCCTTCCAGGATGGCGCGAGCCTGGCGCGAGGTGCCGGCATGGCTCTGCTTGATCTCGACGCTTTGGCCGGTCTTGGCCTTCCACTCGGCGGCGAAAACCGGATTGATCTGGGCAAACAGCTCGCGCGCGATGTCGTAGGACACATTGAGCAGTTCCACCGGCTTGTCCTGCGCCTGGGCTGGCAGATGCGCCGTGCCGAGCAACAGGCCGAGCGCGGCCGCGAGGGTGACGATACGCTTCATGATGACAACTCCTTGCAGAAAAATCAGATGCCGGCGCGGGCCTGTGTCGGTTGCGGGCCGGCAGACTGGTTGGCCGGATGCAAAGCCGGGGCGAAAACGCGGCCCTGGCGGATGCGCACATGCACTGCATCGCCCTGGCGCAGGTTGCTGCGCCGTGCCACTTCGCGCGTCAATTCAACTTCAATCGCCTTGTCGCTGTCAGGCAGGGTCACGTCATAGCGCAGCACCGGGCCGCTGGAGGTGATGCTGCGGATCCGCGCCAGAGCCTGCGGCGCGGCTTCCAGGTCGATCTCCTGCGGCCGCACAAACAGTTCCACGGCACCATCGCCCACCGCTATCCGCGCCAGCGTCTCGGTTTCGGCGCCGGCAACCCGGATATGGCCGTTCGCCACTTCGGCGGCAATCTCGTTCACGCCGCCCAGGAAACGGGCCACAAACGGGCTGGCCGGATGCTCGTAAATCTCGTCCGGCGTGCCGACCTGCTCGATGCGGCCTTCACCCATCAGCACGATACGGTCAGCCAGTTCAAAGGCCTCTTCCTGATCGTGGGTGACAAAGATCGTGGTCATGCCAAGCTGCTCGTGCAATTCGCGCAGCCAGCGGCGCAAATCCTTGCGCACCTTGGCATCCAGCGCGCCAAAGGGTTCATCAAGCAGCAGCAGCTTGGGATGGATTGCCAGGGCACGGGCCAGGGCAACGCGCTGGCGCTGGCCGCCGGAAAGCTGTGCCGGGAAGCGGTCGCCCAATGCCTTGATCTGCACCAGGTTGAGCAATTCCTCAACCCGGGCCGTGATCTCGGCCTGAGCCGGCCTGGTGGCACGCGGCCGCACATTCAGGCCGAAAGCGATGTTGTCACGCACCCGCATATGCTGGAACAGGGCGTAATGCTGGAACACGAAGCCGACATGGCGCGCCTGGGTTTCCAGCGCCAGCCAGTCCTGGCCATCCAGCGTCACACTACCGGCATCGGGCCAGTCCAGGCCGGCCAGAATGCGCAAAAGTGTGGTCTTGCCCGAGCCTGAAGCGCCCAGCAAGGCGATCAATTCGCCATCGGCGACCTCAAGATTGATGCCGCGCAGCACCTGGGTGGCGCCGAAGCTCTTGGTGATGCCTTGAATGCTGATGGCCATGGCGGCCTCTCGTTACCTGGAAGCGGGAAGGGAAGGTGAGCGTTATTCCACATCACAGCTATGGCAACAATTGAATTTTACAATTCAATTAACAAAAAAATATTTATATATCATTTTTTATATGTGAATTTATCTATGTCCACCTTCGCCTAACTACTTGAAATTATAATAACTGCTGCAACTACATGCCTCGATATATATACTTACCGCATTGTCCACGCATTGAACCGGACGAAGGTCTTGAGCGAAAAACTGGATGCCCTGCCTGGGGTGGATAGCGGCTTGTTTGCTCTTGCAGCGATCCTCCGCCTGCTGGAGCAGCCGGCCGATCTGGGGCAGCTCCAGCATCGCTTTGGCCGCCCTGATGCCGCGCTCAGCGCTGCCGAGCTAGTGCGCAGTGGTCGCCAACTCGGCCTCAAGATGCGGCTGCTTCAGAGCGATGCCGGCCGTCTGGGTGAAACTGCGCTGCCTGCTATAGCTGAAATGAAGGATGGCCGTTTTGTGTTGCTGGCCGGCTATCGCGCCGAGCCGGAGCGCCGTGCCGTCTTGCTGCTGGATCAGGCCAGCGGCCGGCCGCGTTCAGTGCCTTGGGCGGAGTTTGAAGTGCAATGGAGCGGACGGCTGATCCTGGTGACCAGCCGTGCTGCCTTGGCCGGTGTGGCGCGGCGTTTCGACATCACCTGGTTCATTCCCGCCATTGTGCGCTATCGCCGGCTGTTCGGCGAAGTGCTGTTCGGCTCGTTTCTGCTGCAAACCCTGGCGCTGGTCTCGCCGTTGGTATTCCAGATCGTGATCGACAAGGTGATGGTGCATCGCTCGCTCACCACGCTGGACGTGCTGATCTTCGCCTTGGTGGCGATTTCGGCATTCGAGGCGGTGTTCGGCGGCCTGCGCAGCTATCTGTTCTCGCACACCACCAACCGCGTTGACATGGAACTGGGCGCCCGCCTGTTTGGGCATCTGGTGGCGCTGCCGCTGTCGTATTTCGAGGCGCGTCGGGTCGGCGATAGTGTGGCGCGTGTGCGCGAGTTGGAGAATATCCGCAATTTCCTCACCAGTTCGGCGCTCACCGTTGCTGTGGATGCGGTTTTCACCGTGGTGTTCATTGCGGTTATGTTCCTCTACAGCCCGCTGCTCACCGGCATCGTGCTGATCGCGGTGCCGTTTTATGTCGGGCTATCGCTGCTGGTGACGCCGGTGCTACGCCAGCGGCTGGATGAGAAATTTGCCCGTGGTGCCGAAAACCAGGCCTTCCTGGTGGAGCGCGTCGGCGGGATCGAGACGGTCAAGGCGATGGCGGTGGAGCCGCAGATGCAGCGGCGCTGGGAGGAATTGCTGGCCGCCTATGTCGGTGCCGCTTTCCGTGTCACCCATCTCGGCAATATCGCCGGCCAGGCAGCGCAGCTTATCAACAAGCTGGTGATTGCCGCCACATTGTGGTTTGGCGCCAAGTTGGTGATTGAGGGTGGCCTCAGCGTGGGCGAACTGGTGGCGTTCAATATGCTGTCCAGCCGCGTCTCCGGGCCGATCCTGCGGCTGGGCCAACTCTGGCAGGATTTCCAGCAGGCGCGGCTTTCGATTGACCGTCTGGGCGACATCCTCAATACCGCGCCGGAAAACGGCCTCAGGCCGGGTAAGGCATCGCTGCCGCCACTAAAGGGCGAGCTGGTTTTTGACCATGTCGGCTTTCGCTACAGGCCGGAATTGCCCGAAGTGCTGCGTCAGGTTTCGCTGCGGGTGCCAGCCGGCCAGGTTCTCGGCATCGTTGGCCCCTCCGGTTCGGGCAAGAGCACGCTGGCCAAGCTGGTGCAGCGACTCTATGTGCCTGAATCCGGCAAGATACAGATCGATGGCCTCGACCTTGCCGGCATTGATGCCATGGCACTGCGGCGCCAGATCGGCGTAGTCCTGCAAGAGAATGTGCTGTTCAGTGGCAGTGTGCGCGACAATATCGCACTGGCGGCACCGGGGATGGAATTGCAGCGTGTGATGCGCGCCGCCAAACTGGCCGGCGCACATGATTTCATCATGGCTTTGCCGCAGGGGTATGACACCATGATCGGTGAACGTGGCGCCACGCTGTCGGGCGGCCAGCGCCAACGCATCGCCATCGCCCGCGCGCTGGTGAACGATCCGCGTATCCTGATTTTCGACGAGGCAACCAGCGCGCTGGATGTGGAATCGGAAACTGCGATCCAGAACAACATGCGGCAGATTTGCCAGGGCCGCACTGTCATCATTATTGCGCACCGGCTTTCTGCGGTGCGCGGCGCCGACCGCGTGATAACCATCGAGCAGGGTGCTGTGGTGGAGGATGGCAAGCCGGAAGACCTGCTGCGCGCCGGCGGTCGTTTCGCCGCCATGTATCGCCAGCAGGCGGGAGGCAAGCATGCGGTTTGATGGGCTGCGCCGCAGCTTCGCAGTGGCCAATGCTGCACTGGCACTGGAAAAGTCTGTACCAAAGCCGCGTCAGCGCCGCCGTGCCGAAACCGAATTCCTGCCTGCAGCGCTGGAAGTGCTGGAAACCCCGCCTTCGCCTACGGTGCGACTGCTATTCTGGGGCATTGCCGCCTTGTGCGCTCTTGCGCTGGCCTGGTCGTTTGTCGGCAGGCTGGATGTGGTGGCACTGGCCGATGGCAAACTGGTGCCAGCCGGCAAGGTGAAGACCGTGCAGCCGCTGGAAGCCGGCATCGTGCGCGCTATCCATGTGCAGGATGGCCAGACAGTGAGGGCCGGCGATCTGCTGGTGGAACTGGATGCTACCGCCACTGGCGCCGATACACGCCGGCTGATGAACGATCTGGTCGCCGCCGAGGCCGAGGCGGCACGGCTGCGCGCCGCGCAGGCGCCGCAAACCGCCCTGGCACAGTATCGCCCGCCGGCTTTGGTGCCAGCGGAACTGCGCGCCATGCACTTGGCTTTGCTGCAAAGCCAGCTCGATGAACTGCGCGCCCGGCTGGCCGGGCTGGACGAAGAGACGGCGCGGCGTCGCGCCGAGCGCCGCACGCTGGAAACCGGCATCGAACGGATCAATGCCGCCCTGCCGCTGCTGCGCCAGCGCCGCGATGCACGCCAGGAACTGGCCGAGAAGGGCTTTGGTTCCAAACTGGTGGCGCTGGAATTGCAACAGCAACTGGTGGAGCAGGAGCATGAATTGCTGGCTCTGCGTTCGCGCCGCGAGGAAAGTAATGCCGCCTTGGCCGGTATCGAAAAGCAGCGCCGCCAGGTCGAGTCGGAATATCTCAAGGGCGTGCTGACCCAACTGGCTGAGACCGAACGCAAGATCGCGGCGCTGACCGAGGAATTGCTCAAGGCCGAACAGCGCCAGGAACAGCAGCGGCTGCTGGCGCCGGTTGATGGCGTGGTGCAGCAATTGATGGTGCATACCATTGGCGGCGTGGTGACGCCAGCGCAGCCGCTCATGGTGCTGGTGCCGGCCGACATGCCGCTGGAAGTGGAGGCGATGCTGCCCAACCGGGATATCGGTTTTGTGCAGCCGGGCCAGGCCGCCGAGGTGAAGCTGGAGGCTTTTCTGTTCACCAAATACGGCACGGTGCCGGCGCAGGTGGTGTCGGTATCGCGCGATGCGGTGCAGGATGAGCGGCGCGGCCTGATTTATCCGGTGCGCCTGGCGCTGGAACGGTCCTGGGTCGAGGTTGAAGGGCGCCGCGTACCACTTGCCGCCGGCATGGCAATGGTAGCAGAAATCAAGACTGATCAGCGCCGGGTTATTGACTACCTGCTGTCGCCGATCATGCGCTATCGGCAGGAAAGCCTGCGTGAGCGGTAAGGTTTGTAGTCATGCGTAATATTTTACTGAAACTTGAAACCGCTCTGGCGCTCGGCCTGGCCTGGCTGCTGGTATTTGCGCTGCCATTGCGCCACACCCATCGGCTGTTTGGCCAAGCCCTCGCACCGGCTGAGGCGGCCGGGGCAGTGGCGCCTGAGCCGCACCAGATGGGGCGCGCCATGGCGATGGCGCGCCGATTGCGCTTTGTGGCTGGGCGGCTGCCCTGGGACAGCACCTGTCTGGTGCGGGCGGTGGCCGGGGCGCTGTTGCTGGCGCGGCGCCGCATCCATGGCGCGCGCATCCGCTTCGGCGTGCGCAAGCAGGATGGTGCCCTGGCCGCTCATGCCTGGCTGATGCTAGGTGAAACCACACTGATCGGCGGCGAGGAGGCGGCCGGTTATGTGCCGATAGCCGATCTTGGGCAGTTGGCGCGGCAGGATTTACACTGAGGCTTTGAGCCGGCCATCGGCCAGTTCGATATGCTGGTCGGCCAGCGGCAGCAGGGCAGGTCGATGGCTGACGATCAGCATGGTGCAGCGGCCATGCAGGGCGTGGAGGGTGTGTACCAGTTGCTGCTCGCTGGCGGCATCCAGCGCGCTGGAAGGCTCGTCCAGCACCAGCAGGGTGGCATTGCGCAGCAGGGCCCGGGCCAGGGTCAGGCGCTGGCGCTCGCCGCCGGAAAGATTGGCGCCATTCTCGCCCACCGGGCTGTCCAACCCGCCCGGCAGCCGCCGCACAAAATCGGCAATCCCGGCATCGCCCAGGGCGGCCCATAGCTTGGCGTCATCCGCATCCGGTGCTGCCAATAGCAGGTTGGCGCGGATGCTCTCGTTGAACAGGAAAGTGTCCTGCGGCATGTAGGCGACATGGCGCCGCCAGGCGCGCCGGCTGGCGGCATCCAGTGCCTTGTCATCCAGCAGAACGGCACCGCTATCGGGCACTGCCAGTCCGGTCAGCATGTCGACCAGGGTGGATTTTCCAGCCCCGGATGCACCGCTGAGCAGGGTTGTGCTGCCCACCGGCAGGCTCACGCTCACGTCATGAAGGGCAGCGGCGCCGGCTTCGACATAGCGCAAGGAGACATCGGCGCAGCGTATCGTGCGGCGCGGAGGCGCAAAATCCGTCGCCGCCGCAGGCTCACGCGCGGCATCAGCTTCCTGCAGGGCGCGGCTGATCGTTTGCTGCGCCGGCACAGCCTGCAATACCATCTGCAAGGCGCTGCGGATACCCAGCACCGATTGCCCCAGCCGCCCCAGCGCCAGTACCAGCACCAGCGCATCGGCCAGGCCAAGGCCAAAATGCTGCGTGGCAAGCCACAAGCCAACAGCCGCCGAAATCCCTAGAATAATCTGGATCATGGCGCTATGCGTGCTGCTTTGGCGCACATGCTGCATCTGCAAGCTGGTGATGGCTTCGGCTTGCGCGGCAAAGCGGCTGGCAGCCTGGTTTTCCAGCGCCATGCTTTTGATCAGCCGGCGGCCGCGCAAAGCATCCGCCACCAGGGCATTCAGCAGCCGGTGGGCAAAGATCTGTGCCGTGCCGGCGGCATGCAGCTGTCGTTCGGCCAGCAGCACGGCCAGCATGGCCAGGGCGGCCAGCAGGATGGTGATGCCGGCCAGCAATGGCGACAGGTTGAGCGCCACGGCCCCCACCATGACAATCTGCAAAGACAGGCCAATGATGCTCAGGGCGAATTCGGTGCCGATGCCAACGCGGCCGGTTTCCTGCATCAGCAACTGGTTGATATCGGGGCCATGCAGGCGGTTCAGCGGCTGCCAGGCCATCGCAATCAATGCTTCGTAGATGCGCTGGCGCAGGCGCTTGATGTAGTCCTGGCGGTGCTGCTGCACGACAAGGTTGCGCTGCCGCACTACCAGGGCAGCAAAGATCACAATGACGCCGTAGATCAGCAACAGGCTGCCGAGATCGGGCGTCCAGCCCGCCGCCGCATTGCCGCCCTGGATATTCAGCCGGTTGACCAGCAGGCCAAGCAGCAGCAGGCCGCCACCTTCCGCCAGCGCCGCCAGCAGGCCAAGGCCGAGCAGCAACGGCAGGCGTGGGCCACGCGGCAGGCTGGCGAGGATCAGCCTGCCGGCATTGTGCAATTGCTCGGTCAGGCTGGCATTGGATGAAGCGGAATCGGTCATGGTGATAATCTATGGAGTATCCGTTGCTGCCGCCAGCGCAGCCCAGAAGGCTTCGGCAAGATGGCTTTGCCGGGCGCGTGGCCGGTATAGCCGGATATCCAATGATAAAGCCGCATCGGGCAAGGCCCGCAACGCGCCGGTTTGCAAATCCTCATAGATCAGGCTGTGCGGCAGCCAGGCCAGGCCGCGCCCATCGCGCGCCATCATGCGCAGCACGGCCGCCGAATGCGAAGTGAAAACCGGCTTTGCTTGCTTCTGGCCCTGCGGCGCGGCAGCCAGAATACGGGCAAAAGCCGATTCCGCACCGTAACCCAGCAGTGGCGCATGCTGCGCATCCAAATTGGGCGCCATAACCGGCAGCAGCCGGTCATGATCAATTACTTTTGAGATGAAATGTGTTTCGACCAGTCGTGGCGGCGCGGCGGCATGGCAATGGCACAGCATGAATTGCGCATCGCCTTCCAGCATCGCCCGCTCGCAGGCGAGCATACTTTCCGACAGCAGATGGATCGGCCCCAGTTCAAGCCGGGTGCCGACAGCCTGAATCCAGGCCGGAAAGAAAGTCAGGGATAGCGAATGCGTGGCGGCGAAATGCAGGGCGGTGGCCCCGGCGCCGGCGGCCTGGCGCATTTCCTCACGGGCCTGGGCCAGTTGGCGCAACATGGCTTCGGCGGTTGGTTGCAGCCGCTGGCCGGCCTCGGTCAGGGCGATGGGCTGGCCGCTGCGGTCAAACAATACTGCGCCAGCCCAGTCCTCCAGCAGCCGGATGCGGCGGCTGAAGGCCGGCTGGGTCATGTGGCGGCGTTCGGCGGCCCGCGAAAAATTGCGGCTTTCCGCCAAAGCCAGAAAGTCCTCAAGCCAGGAAAGCTCCATGCCGCCCTAATCCTAGAAAGAAGCCGCATAGCTATATCGGAAATCGGCATTGGTCAAAGCCGCACGGCCCGACCTATGGTGCCGGCGTCATTATTCAGCCGGAGCCTGTCATGCGGATCGTCGAAGTTCGTGAAAAAACCGTCTCGATCGCCTCGCCGATCGCCAATGCCTATATCGATTTCTCCAAGATGACCTGCTCGGTGGTGGCGGTGATCACCGATGTGATGCGCAATGGCAAGCCGGTGGTTGGCTTCGGCTTCAATTCCAATGGGCGTTATGGCCAGGGCGCGCTGATGCGCGAGCGGTTCCTGCCGCGCCTGCTGGCCGCCGATCCAGCCAGCCTGGTGGATGCCGAACATGACAATCTCGACCCGTTCAAAATCTGGTCGGTGCTGATGAGCAATGAGAAGCCGGGCGGCCATGGCGAACGCTCGGT
The DNA here is from genome assembly GCF_017994015.1 of Ferrovibrio sp. Lineage (GTDB taxonomy): Bacteria > Pseudomonadota > Alphaproteobacteria > Ferrovibrionales > Ferrovibrionaceae > Ferrovibrio. Next base: position 72,529 of record NZ_JAGOLP010000006.1, read on the forward strand.
GGCGGTTGGCACGCTCGACATGGCGGTGTGGGATGCGGTGGCCAAGATCGAAGGCAAGCCGCTGTGGCGCCTGTTGGCAGATCGTTATCGCGGCGGCGTGGCGGATGAGCGGGTCTGGGTTTATGCCGCCGGTGGCTACTATTATCCCGGCAAGGGCCTGGCTGCGCTGCAAGACGAGATGAAGGGCTATCTGGACCGTGGCTACAGCACGGTGAAGATGAAAATCGGCGGCGCTGACCTGGCCGAGGATATCAAGCGCATCGAGGCGGTGATCAAGGTGGTTGGTTCGGGCCGCAATCTCTGCGTTGACGTGAATGGCCGCTTCGATATCGCCACCGCCATCGAATACGGCAAGGCGCTGCTGCCCTATGACCTGTTCTGGTATGAAGAAGTGGGCGATCCGCTGGATTACGCCCTACAGGCCGAACTGGCGCAGCATTACGGCAAGCCGATGGCCACCGGCGAAAACCTGTTTTCGATGCAGGATGCCCGCAACCTGATCCGCTTCGGTGGTATGCGGCCGGATATCGACTGGCTGCAATTTGATTGTGCGCTGTCCTATGGCCTGGTGGAGTATCTGCGCATTCTCGACATGATGGCGGCGCATGGCTGGTCGTCGCGCCGCGTGGTGCCGCATGGCGGCCACCAGATGTCGCTGAATATCGCCGCCGGCCTGCATCTCGGCGGCAATGAAAGCTATCCGGATGTATTCCAGCCCTTTGGCGGCTTCGCCGATGGCATCGCGGTGGAAAACAGTTATGTCGGCCTGCCGCAGATACCCGGCGTCGGCTTTGAGGCCAAGGCGGCGCTTTATCAGGTGATGCGCGGCCTGCTCGACTGAGACGGGTGGGCTTTCCCTGGCGGAAGCTTGCGCAGGCGGGCGCCCGGCGGCACCATGGGCTGACCAAAAAATCATGCTAGAGGGGAATCGTGTCCAATCTGCCCGCCGCGCTCCGCCAAACCCGCCTGCCGGTCATCGGCTCGCCGCTATTTATCATCAGCAATCCCAAGCTGGTCATTGCCCAATGCAAGGCCGGCATCATCGGCTCGATGCCGGCGCTGAATGCGCGTCCGGCAGCGCAGCTTGATGAATGGCTGGCCGAGATCACAGAGGAACTGGCGGCTTATAATCGCGCCAATCCCGATCAGCCGGCAGCGCCGTTTGCCATCAACCAGATCGTGCACAAGAGCAACGACCGGCTCGATTACGACATGGAAATGGTAGTGAAATACAAGGTGCCGGTGATCATCACCTCGCTCGGCGCCCGGCCGGAAGTGAATGAAGCGATCCACAGCTATGGCGGCGTGGTGCTGCATGATGTGATCGACAACCGTTTTGCCCGCAAAGCCATTGAGAAAGGCGCCGATGGCCTGATCGCGGTGGCGGCTGGTGCCGGCGGCCATGCCGGCGTGAAAAGCCCGTTTGCGCTGATCCAGGAAATCCGCGAATGGTTCAACGGCCCGCTGGCGCTCAGCGGCTCGATTGCCACCGGCGGCGCCATTGCCGCGGCCCGCGCCATGGGGGCTGATTTTGCCTATATCGGCTCGGCCTTCATCGCCACGCATGAGGCGCGCGCCGCCGATGGCTACAAGCAGATGATCGTCGATTCCACGTCAGACGATATCGTCTATTCCAACCTGTTCACCGGCGTGCATGGCAATTACCTCAAGCCGTCGATCAGTGCTGCCGGGCTTGATCCGGACAAGCTGCCTGAATCCGATCCGAGCAAGATGAATTTCGGCGGTGCCGCCACCAAGGCGTGGAAGGATATCTGGGGCTGCGGCCAGGGTATCGGCGCGGTGAAGGAAATTGTCGGGGCGGCTGAACTGGTGGCCCGGCTGGAACGCGAATACGCTGCGGCCCGCCAGCGCCTGGCGGCCTGATCCAGGACCACCCCTGCCCGGTCCCCGGGCAGGGGTGAAGCCGTCAGTGGCCGTCCTTGCCCAGGCTATGGGTACGGTCGATGGAAAAATAGCAGAACAGCACGGCAAAGCCGGCCAGTACCAGGCCAAAGACCTGCATCGCGGTATCCACCGCATTGGCCGCCACCACAATGCCGAGCATGCCCAGCACCACCAGCAAGGCCGATATCACCCAATAGCCGAGCGATTCATCAAGGTCATTCATGGCTGTTTCCTTTCGCGCAGGGCGGCATCGGCATCATCGAACAGGATGCGCGAGGCCGCAGTTTCGGGATCATCGAACTGGCCGCTATTCAGCGCCCAGATAAAGCAGGCCATGCCCAGCAGGCCAAGCAGCAGGGCGGCGGGGATCAGCAGCAGCAGGATGCTCATGGTGTTTCTCCCTTGCGCCTGGCGGCACGGCCAAAATCCAGCCGCAGCGCATTCGCCACCACCAGCAGCGATGAGCTGGACATCGCGATGGCAGCCACCAGCGGTGTAACCAGGCCGGCAATCGCCAGCGGCACGGCAAACAGATTATACACCAGCGCCAGGCCCAGATTCTGCACCGACAGGCGCTGGTTATGCCGCGCCACGGCCAGGAATTCCAGCACCGCGCCCAGCTTCTCGCCCTGGAATACTGCATCGGCTGCATTCTGCGCGATATCCAGCCCGGAAGCCGGCGATAGCGAGGCATTGGCCAAAGCCAGCGCCACGGCGTCATTCAGCCCGTCACCCACCATCAGCACAGAATGGCCGGCGGTTTTCAGCGCTGCAATTTTTTCCGCCTTGCCGCGCGGATCGATGCCGGCAAACCATTCAGCGATGCCAAGCTGCTCTGCCACGCGGCGCACCGCGCCGGCATGATCGCCAGAGAGGATCACCAGCCGTTTGCCCTGGCGCTGCAAATTCGCCACCACGGCGGCAGCATCGGGGCGCAGGTCGTCGTCGAAGTGGAAACGGCAAGGCGCGCCATCAGGCCGCGCCAGCCACAATTCGCTGCGGCCATCCTGCTCGGCTGAAGCGATGCCGGCGAAGCGGGCATGGCCCAGGCGGTATTCACCTTCGGGGCGGCGCAGCTTCAGCCCCTGGCCAGGGATTTCCTCCACACCCTCGAAACTTGCCGAGCTGGCGCAAGCGGCCAGCAGGGCGCGGCAAAGCGGATGCCGGCTGCGCGCCGCCAGGCCGGCGGCCACAGCCAGCAAAGCGGCACCGTCAGCATCGGGCGGCACCAGCCGCGGCCGGCCCAGGGTCAGGGTGCCGGTCTTGTCAAACACGATTGTGTCGATGGCGGCGGCGCGTTCCAGCGCGGTGGCGGATTTCATCAGGATGCCGCTGCGCATCAGCCGGCCGCTGGCCACCACCTGCACCACCGGCACTGCCAGGGCCAGGGCGCAGGGGCAGGTGATGATCAGCACGGTGGCGGCAATCAGCAAGGCATCGCGCCACACCATGTCGCCCAGCAGCATCCAGCCGATGAAGCTGAGCAACGCCGTGAGATGCACCACCGGGGCATACCAGCGCGCCACGGTTTCGGCCAGACGCACAAAACGGCCACGGCCCTGCTCGGCGGCTTCCAGCAGCCGGGTCATTTCGCCCACCAGCGTGGCGCTGCCGGTGGCGGTGACACGCAGGCTAAGCGGCGCATCGATATTCACCGCGCCGGCATGCAGTTGCGCACCGGGCGCCACCGGCTGCGGCAGGCTCTCGCCGGTCAGCAGGCTGGCATCAATGGCGGAATGGCCTTCCAGCACAATGCCATCCACACCGATACGTTCGCCGGCCGCCACCAGCACGGTTTCACCCAGCGCCACGCGCTGGGCCGGGCGCTGCACCAGGCCGGAAGCGGTTTGCACCATCACCGGGCGGTTGGTCCAGGCCAGCAATTGCTGCGCCGTGCGGCGGGCAAAGCCGCGCGCGCGCAAATCCAGATAACGGCCCACCAGCAGGAAAAACAGCAAGGTGATGGCAGCATCAAAATAGGCATGCGGGCCGGAGCGCATGAATTCCGCCAGGCTGACCAGCACCGCCAGCACCACGCCGATGGAAATCGGCACATCCATATTGCTGCGGCCATGGCGCAGGGCGGTGGCCGCCGAGCGGAAGAAGGGCAGCCCGGCATAGGCGATGGCCGGGATGGCGATCAGCGCCGAAACGCCATGGAACAGGTCGCGGGTCGCCGGCTCCATCTCGCCGACATGGCCGGACCACACCGACACCGACAGCAGCATGATATTGGCGGCAGCAAAACCGGCCACGCCCATGGCGCGCAGCAGGCCGCGTTCCTCGGCATTATCGGCCAGATCGGTATTGGCCTCATCCACCGGCAGGCAGCGATAGCCCAGCCGGGCCACGATGCCGGCCAGATGATCGGCTTCTGCCGCCTCACCCTGCCACTCGATGGTCAGGCGGCGGGTGGCGCTGGAAAGCTGTGCCCGGGTCACCTGGGCTTGGGCGCGCAGGGCGCGTTCGATCAGCCACAGGCAGGCGGCGCAATGCAGGTCGCCCACCATCAGGCTCAGCCGGTATTTGCCTGGGCCGAGGGTTTCAACAAAGTCACGCCAGTTGGTGGCGGCAGCATCCTCGGTGTTTGCCGGCGCCGCCTTGTCGCGCAGGCGATAATACTGTTCCAGCCCCAGCCCCTGGATCAGAGCGAAAGCCCCGGCGCAGCCGGTGCAGCAGAAACGCTCGCCCTTGGCTGTTGGCGCACCACAATGGGCGCAGAGCATCGCCGCCTGCGGCTCAGGCTTTGCCGCTGCTGCGATTGCCGCTTGCAGGATGGCCTGGCTGGTCATCAGCGCGCCTGCACCGTGAACCGCTCGGCGATGCTGAAACTATGCCCGTCGCGGCTGGCTTGGGCGCGCAGATCCCACTGGCCGGGGCGGGTCTGTGCTAGCCTTGCCTCGTAGCGACCGCCGCCAAGGGCGTGAAATTGCAGCGCCAGCGGCGCCAGATTCTCCACCGGGCGGCTCAGTTCAGCCTGCAATGTCAGGCCGCTCAGCGCGCGGCCTTCGGCATCGCGCCAATCCAGCACCAGGCGCAAGCCGCCGTCAGGCAGGGTTTCACTGCCCAGGCTATACTGCCAATGCAGGGTCTTCTGCTCGGTCAGGTCCTGTTGCAGGCGGTTGAATTCGGCGCTTTTCTTGTAGGGATGCGCCACCACCAGGCCACTGAACGTGCCGGTGGCGGTCACAATCAGCACCGCGTTCACCGCCACCACCACCAGGAAACCCAGCACAAATATCCCGGGTATCCAGCGCTGCTTCAGGGTTGCTTTGATCCGGTCCATGGCCACCCGCCTATCCGTTTCAGTTCGGTTGCGCAAACTGGCTTTGCAGCCGGCCCGCTTCGCGGCCCGCGCGGTCGCGCAACACGAAATCAAAATTTATCAGGCCGCCGGCCTTGCTGCGTGCGGCCTTCACGAAGACATGATATTCGCCCACGCTATCGGCTGCGATGGAAACATCCAGCATGTTGCTGCGCTCGGTGCTGCCGGCCAGAAACAGTTCGGCGCCGTCAAGCCGGGCAGTGCCAAGCCGCAAATCCATCGGCGCGCGCGTCTTGTTGGATATCTTCACCACATAGCCGTTGCGCAGGCTGCCATCGGAAAGTGCCACATAGAGCGGGTTGCGCACCTGCTGCACGGTGAATTCCATTTCGCTGCGCAGCAGCAAAGCCACCGTCATCACAATGGCCACGATCAGCAGCATCGAGGCATAAAGCATGGTGCGGGTGCGCAGCAGCTTCAGCTTGGTGGGTTGCTGCTTGGCGCGGCGTTCCAGATTATCCAGTGAGATGAAATCGATCAGGCGCGGCGGGCGTTCCACCTTGGCCATCACCTCGTCGCAGGCATCGATGCACAAGGCGCAGCCGATACATTCAAGCTGAGGTCCGTTGCGGATGTCGATCCCGGTGGGGCAGACATGCACACAGGCCTTGCAGTCGATGCAATCGCCGCGGCCGTCCCAGCTTTCGCCGGCCTTGTGCTTGCCGCGCTGCTCGCCGCGCCAGCCCTGGTAGGTCACAATCAGCGAATGCTCGTCCTGCATCGCGGCCTGGAAACGCGGCCAGGGGCACATATAGGTGCAAACCTGCTCGCGCGCCCAGCCGGCCAGGCCATAGGTGGTGAGGGTGAACAGGCCGAAGAAGAAATAGGTGGCGCCGCTGGATTGGCCGGTGAGGATTTCCCGCGTCACCGTGGGCGCATCCTGGAAATACATGATCCAGGCGCCGCCAGTGGCCGCCGCGATCAGCAGCCAGACCATATGCTTGGCGGTCTTGCGCAGGAATTTCTCGGTGGTCAGCTTCTGGCTGTCCAGCTTGATGCGGGCATTGCGGTCGCCCTCAATCCAGCGTTCCACCAGCAGGAACAGGTCGGTCCACACCGTCTGCGGGCAGGTATAGCCACACCAGACGCGGCCGAACAGGGCGGTGGCGAGAAACAGCGCCACGGCGCCCAGGATCAGCAGGCCGGTGATGTAATAGACTTCCTGCGGCCAGATTTCGATATTGAAGAAATAGCCGCGCGGGCCGGACATATCGAGCAGCAAGGCCTGGCTTGGCGCATCCGGGCCACGATCCCAGCGCAGCCAGGGCAGCATGTAATAGATCCCCAGGCAGAGGATCAGCACCAGCCATTTGATATTGCGGAAGGCGCCACGCACGGCGCGTGGATATACCTTGATGTGATCCGCATACAGCGAGGGCGCAAAAACCCCCAGCAGCGCTTCGTCTGCTGCTGGTGGTGCGCTGTTGCTTGGCTGTGGCCTGGAGGCCGCGCCTAGGCCCGGTTCGGCTGGCATGGCATCACCCGCCTATTCGCCGCCGCCGAGCGAGTGGACATACACCGCCAGCATCTTGATGGTGGCGTCGTCGAGCCGCCCGGTCCAGGCCGGCATCACGCCGTTGCGTGATTGTGCGATGCTCTGGATCACGCTGGCGCGGTCGCCGCCATAAAGCCATACCTGATCGGTCAGGTTGGGTGCGCCAACCTCGCGGTTGCCCTTGCCGGTTTCGCCATGGCAGGCGGCGCAGTTATCGGCAAAAAGCTGCTTGCCCTGGGCATCGCTCGGCTTCGGCGCCTGCTTGCCGGCCAGGGCCAGCACATGATCGGCCACGGCTTCCACTTCCTTGGCGGCCAGAATGCCATCGGCCTGGAAACGCGGCATCTGCGACAGGCGTGCCTCATCACGGCCGGAGCGGATGCCATGGCGCAAGGTGGTCTCGATCTCGGCCAGCTTGCCGCCCCAGAGCCATTCGTCATCGGCCAGATTGGGATAACCCTTGGTGCCAACACCGCCGGATTGGTGGCAGCCGGCACAATTCTCGGCAAACAGCACGCGGCCGCCGGCAATGGCAAAGCGGTAAAGCTCGTCATCCGCCTTCACGGCGGCAACATCAAGCTGCGTGATGCGGTCGCGATAGCCGGCCTGGGCGCCGGCTGCCTGCCTGATATCGGCGGCTACTTCATCGCGCTGCGAATAGCCCAGCGTGCCGCCGAAATAGCTGCGCAGGCCCGGCACGCTCGGATACAGCACCGACCATACCACGGCAAAAAGCACCGAGGCATAGAAGGTGTAGAGCCACCATTTCGGCAGCGGGTTGTTCAGTTCCTGGATGCCGTCCCATTCATGCCCGGTGGTGTTGTCGGCTGGGGGATTGGCCGGCGCCGGCTTGCTGTTGCTGGTCTTAGTCATGGTCTTTCCTCGCCGGGTTGGCGGTGTCGCGCAGCGGAATCTGGCCCAGTTCTGCCCAGCGGGTGCGCCGTGAGGGCCACAGGGTCCAGATGATCAGGCCGACGAACAGCAGGAAGAACCAGACTGTCCACAATGCCTTGAGCCAGGGGTAATGCTCGATCAGAGAAGTCATGCCACGATCCTCGCCTTACTGCCTGAGGCCGCCGGGCTGGGTGCGGTCGAATTCGACCAGCCGGCCCAGCATTTGCAGATAGGCGATCACGGCATCCATTTCGGTGATGCGCTTCTGGTCGCCGTCAAAATCACCCACGGCTGCCTTGGGATAGCGCGTCAGCAGCGCTTCGGTATCGGCATCCGGCGTTGCCTGGGCTTCCAGGTCGCTGCGCGCCTGGGCAATCATCTCATCGCTGTAGGGCACGCCCACCACACGCAACGCTTTCAGATGCTCGGCGATATCCTTGCCATCCAGCGGCTTCTCGGCCAGGAAGGCATAGGCCGGCATGATTGATTGCGGCACCACCGCGCGCGGGTCGATCATATGCGCGGCGTGCCATTCGTTGGAATATTTGCCGCCGATGCGGGCCAGGTCCGGCCCGGTGCGCTTCGAGCCCCACTGGAACGGATGATCATACATGCTCTCGGCCGCCAGGCTGTAATGGCCGTAGCGCTCCACCTCGTCGCGCAGCGGGCGGATCTGCTGACTGTGGCAGACATAGCAGCCCTCGCGGATATAGATGTTGCGTCCGGCCAGTTCCAGCGGTGAATAGGGCCGCATGCCCTGCACCCGCTCGATGGTGGTTTCGATGGTGAAGAGCGGCACAATTTCGACCAGGCCGCCGATGGCCACGGTGAGCAGGGTGAGCACCGACAGCAGGATGGTGTTGCGCTCGATGGTGGCGTGTTTGATGAACATGATTCTGCTCTCCCGCTCAGGCAGCAACGGCCGGCTGCGGATAGCCGGATTGTACGGTTTCTTCGCGCAGGTCGCCGCGTGCGGTGCGCCACAGGTTGTAGGCCATCAGCAGGCCGCCAGCGAGGAACAGGATGCCGCCCAGCGCACGGATGACATAGAAGGGATGCATCGCCTGCACGGTTTCCACGAAGGAATATTGCAGGAAGCCGAGATGGTCATAGGCGCGCCACATCAGGCCCTGCATGATGCCGGATACCCACATCGCGGTGATGTAAAGCAGGATGCCGATGGTGGCGATCCAGAAATGCAGCGACACCAGGCGCAGCGAATAGAGCCGCTCGCGCTTCCACAGCACTGGCACGATGTAATACAGCATGCCGAAGGTGATGAAGGCATTCCAGCCCAGCGCACCGGAATGCACATGGCCGATGGTCCAGTCGGTGTAATGGCTCAGGGCATTGACCTGGCGGATCGACATTACCGGGCCTTCAAACGTGGCCATGCCGTAGAAGGCCACGGCGGTGACCGAGAAGCGCAAGGCCGGATCGGTGCGCAGCTTGTCCCAGGCGCCGGACAGCGTCATCAGACCGTTGATCATGCCACCCCAGCTCGGCATCCACAGCATGATCGAGAACACCATGCCCAACGTGGCGGCCCAATCAGGCAGCGAGGTGTAATGCAGATGGTGCGGGCCGGCCCAGATGTAGAGGAAGATCAGCGACCAGAAATGCACGATCGACAGGCGGTAGGAATAGATCGGGCGGTTGGCCTGCTTGGGGATGAAATAATACATCATCGCCAGGAAGCCGGCGGTGAGGAAAAAGCCGACCGCGTTATGGCCATACCACCATTGCGTCAGCGCATCCTGCACGCCGGAGAACAGCGAATAGCTCTTGGCGCCGAAGAAAGACACCGGCACCGCCAGGTTATTGACGATATGCAGCATCGCCACGGTGATGATGAAGGCGAGGTAGAACCAGTTCGCCACGTAGATATGCGGCTCCTCGCGCTTCAGCAGCGTGCCGGCAAAGGCGATCAGGTAGATCACCCAGACCAGGGTGAGCCAGAGATCCACATACCATTCCGGCTCGGCATATTCTTTGCTCTGGGTGATGCCGAAAACATAGCCCAAAGCCGCCAGCACGATGAAAAGCTGATAACCGAAGAACAGGAACCAGCCCGTGGCCGAGCCGCCGAACAACCGGGCGCGGCAGGTGCGCTGCACCACATAGATTGACGAGCCGAGCAGGGCATTGCCGCCGAAGGCGAAAATCGCTGCCGAGGTATGCAGCGGTCGCAGCCGGCCGAAGGTGGTCCATTCCAGGCCCAGATTGAGCACCGGGAAGGCCAGTTGCAGCGCGATGAACACACCGGCGGCAAAAGCGGCGATGCCCCAGAATACGGTGGCGATCATAAAGGCGCGCACCACATCCTCGACATAAGGCGGCGGCGGATTGGTCGTTGCCGCATGAAGCGGGGTGGGGGTCGGGCTGGCTGCAACGGCCGTCATGGTCTTCCCTCAATGCTGGTCGCGGCTTGAGCGGCCGCGTATGGCAGACTATGTGCGGGCGAAGGCGACAAAACATTGACCCAGGTCAATTCCGGATGCTGCGAAGCATGCAATATCCGGTTTAAACTGTGGCGGATTGCCGCAGAGGAGACGCCCCAATGAACGATAATGCGCTTTCGTCCGCGAGTGTACCCGGAATCCGTATCATAGCTGATGACCGCCCGTGGTCCTGGTTGCAGGCTGGCTGGCAGGATCTGACCCGGATTCCCGGGGTCAGCCTGGCTTATGGCGCCGGCTTTGTGGCTGCCGGCTATCTGCTGTCATTTCTGCTCTGGCGCGCTGATGGTTTCTATCTGGTACTGCCGCTGGCCGGTGGTTTCCTGCTTGTGGCGCCATTCGCCGCCGTGGGGCTTTACGATGCCAGTCGCAGGTTGCAGAGCGGCGAGCCGGTGAGCCTCACCGGTGCCTTGCTGGCCTGGCGGCGGCCGTTGCAGGTGGCCAGTTTTGGCCTGATCCTGCTGCTGCTGCATTTTGCCTGGATGCGCGTCGCCTTGCTCTGGTTCGTGCTGTATTTCCATGGCGGCACGCCGGCGCTGGACAAACTGCCGCTCTTCCTGATCGAGGCGCAGAATCTGCCCTTCCTGGTGATCGGCACCCTGATCGGCGGGGTTTTTGCCGCCATTACCTTTGCCATTTCGGTGATTTCGCTGCCACTGCTGCTGGATCGCGACATTGATGTGATCTCCGCCATCCTGCTCAGCCTGCGGGCGGTGTTCAACAATCCCAAGGCGATGCTGCTCTGGGCCGGGCTGATCACGCTGTTCACGGCGGTGGGGCTGGCCACGTTCTTCTTTGGCCTTGGCCTGCTGTTTCCGCTGGTGGCGCATGCCAGCTGGCATGCCTATCGCGATGTGGTGGAATAAGCTCTGGGGGGCGTCAGCGCGCCAGCCAGCGTAAGGCCAGCAAGGCCAGTAGCCCGGCATTGAGCAGCAGAACCGGCACCATCAGCCGGTTGAGCAGGTTGCGCCAGCGCGCCCCGGCGGCAGCGCCCAGGAAGCCCACCACCAGCAGCCCGGGCATGGTGCCAAGGGCAAAGGCCGCCATCATCAGCATGCCGTCGCGCCAGTTGCCCGCAGCGCCCGCCAGCAGCAAGGCGCCATAGATCAGCCCGCAGGGCAGGAAGCCAAGCGCCAGACCAAGCAGATAGCCGCGCCAGCCGCTGGGTTGGCGGAATAACCGGCCAAGATGGTTTTGCCACCCGGCGCTGCCGGACAGGCCGAAGCTGCCGGCCGGCAGCAGGCGATTGGCCGCCACCAGGGCAAAGCCGGATGCTGCCAACAGCAAAGCCAGGGCGGGCAAATAGCCATGAGCCAGCAGCGGCTCGATGCCGCCCGCCAAGCCTCCGGCCACACCGCCCAGCAAGCTGTAAGTGGTTATTCTGCCTGCATGATACGGCAGCAGCGCGATGCCGCGCAGGCGTTCCAGGCGGCCGGCCTGTTGCAGCGGTATTGTCGCCAGCCGGCTACCCACCTGGCTCAGCACAAAGGGTCCGCACATGCCGGCGCAATGCGTGGCGCCGCCGACCAGGCCAAACAGCAGCATGCCTACTGGCCGGCCATAATCGATCCAGTCCGCCAGCGGCTGGCCATGCGCCAGCGCTGCACAAGCGGCCAGGAATGCCTGCCAATCCAGTGTCATGCCGAAGATAATACGGCAAAAAGCCGGTGGCGGCTTGACGTGGATCAATGTGTTGCAGGCAAGGCGGCCTAGACTGCTGCCATGACCCACACGCCCATCCCGCAAAACACGATTTTTCCGGTTTCGGCCATGCTGCAAATCGAAATGGCGCTGGCCGGTGCCGGTAGTGACCTGTCGGCGCTAGACCGGCTGGTTGGGCATCGGCTGAACCTGTTGGCCTTTTGTGCCATCCTGAAAGCCCAGCCCAGCGCCGGCCCGGCCTTGACCCGGGCGCTGGCGCCCAGTTTTGCCACCTTTCTTAAACGGGATTTCCTCAGCCTGATCACCGAGGAGGAAGAGGGCCTGCTGCACCATCTGGAGCGCCGCCTGCTGCTCGGCGACGATCTGGACGATGTGATCCGCCAGTTGAGCGACGAACATCGCCAGGATTGCCAGGAAGCGCGCCAGCTGGCCGCTGCCTGCCTGGAATTTGCCAATGGCATCGATGCCGATTGGAGCGACCTGTGTGACGCCATGGCGCATTTTGCCGAACGTCAGCGACGCCATCTGGTCTGGGAGGATGCGACGATTTTACCAGTGGCGCGCGAACGCCTAACCGCCGATGATCTGACGGCCTGGGGCGAGGCCATGGAACGGCGTTATCGTTTCATAACTTGCCAGGCGCGTTGATTGGGGTTGTACTGTGCGTACCCGGACGAACCGGAGGGAGAATAAGCATGGCTCAGATTCACGCGTTGCCGCTACGCAAGCCTTCGCCTGCATCGGCGGCGGTTTTGCATCGCGCCAGTGATCCCTGTGCCAATTGCACGGCGCGCAGCCTCACCATCTGCGCATCGCTGAACAGTGAAGAGCAGGCGCGGCTTGCCGATCACGCCACCACGGTATGCCTGCAACCGCATCAGATGCTGTTTCAGGAAGGCGACAATGCCGAGCACGTCTATAATGTCACCTGTGGCAGCCTGTCGGTGTCGAAATCGCTGGCCGATGGCCGGCGCCAGATCACCGGCTTTCTAGGCCCGGGCGATTTCCTTGGCCTGAATACGCGCAGCACCTACACGCTCAGTGCCGAAGCGCTGACCGATACAAGGGTGTGCCGCTTCCCGCGCCAGCAATTCCAGCGCCTGATTGCCGAAACGCCGCCGCTGGAACATCGCCTGCTGGCTCTGGCGGAAGGCGAATTGGCCACCGCACAGGAACAGATTCTGCTGCTTGGCCGCAAGACCGCGATGGAACGCATCGCCTCTTTCCTGCTGCTGCAATCCGAGCGTTGCCAGGCGCGCGGCATGCCGGCCAATCCGATTTCGCTGCCGATGACCCGCGCCGAAGTGGCGGATTATCTCGGCCTCACCATCGAGACGGTAAGCCGCTGCTTCACCAAGCTGCGCAAGCTGGATGTGATCGGCCTGCTGGCGGCCGACCGGGTGCAGATCAAGCAGCCAGAAAAGCTCAAGGCGCTGTCCGAGGCGGCCTGATTTTTCTTGCAAAGTAAAAGCGGGGGCAGCCAGCCAGGCCGCCCCCGCTTTTTTTGTGGCTCAGTTGGCCAGCAGCACCGGCACGGTCATGCTGTCCAGCACGGTTTCGGTCACACCGCCCAGCACCATCTCGCGTAGCCGGCTATGGCCATAGGCGCCCATCACCAGCAGGTCGGCGCCATTGTCGGCCAGCGCTGAAAGCAGCGCATCGCCGGCCGGCAGATCGCCGGTCACGGTATGGCGGCTTTCCACCGCAACGCCATGGCGTTGCAGATGCGCCACCAGGGCGTTGGCCGAAACAGTGGCGGCTGCATCAGGATTGATGCCGAACACAATCACCTTATGGGCGCGGGTCAGCAGCGGCAGCGCATCATGCACGGCGCGGGCGGCTTCGCGGCTGGCGTTCCAGGCCACCATCACGATTTTACCCGGTGCCGGATACGCACCGGCATAGGGCACCACCAACACCGGTCGGCCAAGTGTCAGCGCCAGATCGGCCGGCAGCCCGGCAATGCCGAGGATGCCGGGCGCGGCGCCGGGGCTTTCCAGATCAGGCTGGCCGATCACCGCCAGATCGGCATGGCGGCCCTCTTCCAGCATGGCTTCCAGCGGCGGCAATTCGGTTTCGATCCAGGTATAGGCAACTTCCGCTTGCTGGGCAGCAGCCTCGAAAGTCTGGCGCACAACGGCAGCGGCTTTTTTCGCTTCATCGGCCTGCTGCTGGTAATATTCCACCGGCACATATTCGCCCATATAATAAAGCTGCTGCGGTCGCGGCAGGGTGTAGAGTGCTGTCAGCCTTGCGCCGAATTGTTTCGCCAGGGCCAGGGCGGTGCGCGCCTTCTCGGCGCTGCGCTGGTCATCGGTCAGGTGAAGCAGGATGTCTTGATAGCGCATGATTCCCTCCTATTGGGTTCCGGCATCCTCTTCTGCTTGCCGACGCGCTGCATTGCGCTGGATCAATGCGCGCTTTACTACCCCCAGCGATAGTAACGCCACAGCAACGGAGTACGATCATGACACTTCATGTCATTCGCCTTGAACTTGCGCGCGAAAAGGACTTTCCCCAGGGCAGCAGCGAACATGGCTATGAGTTTGTTGCGCCGCTGGATGCGACCGGGCAGTTCGATGCCGATGAATGGAAAAGCCAGCGCAAATTCTGCACCGTGCGGCGTTTCTGGCCTGGTCAGGAAGATGAAACCGGGCATCTGATTCATGGGCGCGGCGGGCGCTGGGCGTTTTCCTATGATCCCACCACCGATGCCGATGACGAACCGATTTTCCGCTTTGACCGCCATGTCATGCGCCTGGGCGAATATGTCTCGGTCACCGAGCATGATGGCCGCCAGCATACTTTCCGCATTGTCGGCCTGCGCCTCGCCGCCTGATTCAGCGCAATCAAGATTCAACAGGAGAAACGTATCATGGGTTTCAAGGATATCCTGGTTCATGTTGATGCCACGCCGGCAAGTCAGGCGCGGCTGGATTTTGCCGCACATTTTGCCAAAGAACATGAGGCGCATCTGGTCGCGCTGCATGTCGAGGCGGCGCCCTATGTGCCAGCCGATATCATGGCCACCGGCATGGCAGCTTCGGTGCTGCAATGGCAGCGTGAGTTGCGGCGCCATCGCGAGGCTGAGGTCGGCGGTAAGGTTGAAGCGGCGCGGCAGCGCCACGGTATCGAGATTGAGTGGCGTGCCATTGAAGGCGATGTTGATGACACGCTGGCGCTGCATGGCCGTTATGTTGATCTGGTGATTATCGGCCCCGGCAGCGACTCGCTCGACCTGGAGCAGCCGGAGCTACCGTCGCCGGGTCATGTGGTGATCGCCACCGGCCGTCCGGTGCTGGTGCTGCCCAAGGATTACAAGGCGAAAAGTTTTGGCCAGCGTATCCTGCTGGGCTGGAAATCCACGCCGGAAGCGGCCCGCGCGGTGCATGATGCTCTGCCGCTGCTGGCAAAGGCACGCAATGTCACCGTCACCGAGGTTAATCCCGATCTGGCCGGCGCTCGCCGTATTGCCGGTGGCGACATTGCCAAATATCTGGCGCGCCATGGTGTGGCCGTCACCGTCTCGCCGGTGGTGGCGCCCGATATGGATGCCGGCAGTCTGCTATTGGCACGGGCGGCGGATATCGAGGCCGATCTGATCGTGATGGGGGCCTATGGCCATTCGCGGCTGCGTGAGGCCGTCCTGGGCGGCGCCACGCGCTATATCCTGGATCATCTCGACATACCGGTGCTGATGGCGAGCTGAGCTAGAGCACGCTGCGATTAGATTGACGCGCTGCGTTGCGTCTGGAGGCGGTAGCCGATAGGAGAAGCGCGCAGCAGGTACCTTGCGGTACCTGCAAGCGTTTCGACGACGCGGATGCCGCCTCCAGGCGCAACCCCAAAGGGGCCGGGCGATTTTGCGTTTTGCGCGCGTCGCCCGGCTTGTCCGTAGCCCCACTACGCCCGGCGCCGGGCTCCTCCGCAAAAACGCAAAATCGCCGCGGCGCAGTGCATCAATCTAATCGCAGCGTGCTCTACAACTCGCGCCGCAGGGCTGGCAAGGTCAGGCTGGCGATGGTGCAATTGTCGATCAGGTCTGGCCGCAAGGTCATGCGGCTGGGGAAACTGATGCTGCGGCGCGCATCGTCGGGCCAGACTTGCACGGCCATCACCCTGTCCACCCGGCATCGCCCGGCTTCACCGCCCTGCTGCGATAGCGGCAGCAACAGGCGATGGGTGCGGCTGCTGCCGCCATCATCCCATTTGAACGTGCTTTCGGAATAGACCGGCTGTGCGCTATCAAAAACGCTGCGATAAAGACTGAGCAGATAGGTGCAATAATCGCCGCTCATAATGTCTTCCACAGTGTAGCCGATCAGATCACGGCCTAGGCGGGCACGGATTTCACTGCCGGCGGCGCTATAGCGCACCCGGAACGGCGTGGCTTCGATATCCACCAGCAGCAGGTTGGGCAAAAGCGGGCGCGGCAAATCCAGCGCCGAGATATCATCCACCAGCGGCATCTGGCGGGATGACCGTTTGGCCGACCAATACAGCGCCGCTTCCATTAACAATGGCTGATCGGCAAAGGGCAGGCTGGGGGTGAGCAGGGCGCGCTGAGCAGCGCTGCCGCCTTGATAGCGCAAGGTGCTGCCGATCAGTGCGGTCAGGCCATGCAGGGCCGAAATATCGCGCTCGCTCCAGGGCCGTGGCGCCACGCATTGCTCGCAGCATAATACAGCCGCCGGCCGGCCATAGGCATCCAGGATCAGGATATCAAGCAGGGCATGGATGTCGTTGGGGATGAAATATTCGTCGATGAAACAAACCGTCGCCGGATGATTGCGGGCGTTTTCGGCAGCCACGATGCCGTCATTCACCAATGTATCGAGATACTCGGCATGGTGTTCGCGCCCGATCGTGGCGCCGCGTTCAAAGCCGGATTTGCGCCGGTC
Source organism: Ferrovibrio sp. (assembly GCF_017994015.1). Taxonomy (GTDB): domain Bacteria; phylum Pseudomonadota; class Alphaproteobacteria; order Ferrovibrionales; family Ferrovibrionaceae; genus Ferrovibrio. The sequence goes on from NZ_JAGOLP010000006.1 coordinate 89,170, forward strand.
ATACATATACTGGCAGACAATGCTGCCATTGGCCTCGAAATACCAGATGCTGGTGCGGGTTGCCCTGGTTGCTTCAATCGCATCATGGCAAACGCATTCAAACAATGCCTGAAGCCCGGCAAGATTGACGGCACGTCTTGCCGCCTCGCGACTGCGCTGCATCTACTCCACCTAGTTCCGCCTTATACCGAACCTGGGTAGAATTTAGCTGCGCTTAAACCGCTTTCAAATCAATTAGTGATTATGGCGATCAATACACCTGATTTGATACATGGCAATTAAACCACTGATTAGTAACGCGCCAGGCCGAGATCGCTGGTATCAATGGCAGGGCTGTGGCCGGAGATGATATCCGCCAGCACCTGGCCCGAGCCGGCCGCCATGGTCCAGCCCAATGTGCCATGCCCGGTATTGAGGAACAGGTTGGCATAGGGTGTGGCGCCAATGATCGGCGTGCCATCTGGCGTCATCGGCCGCAGCCCGGTCCAGTAGGTGGCGCGGGCAAGATCGCCGCCGCGTGGAAACAGGTCGGAGACAACAAAATCCAGCGGCCGGCGACGGGCCGGATAGAGTGTCAGGTCATAGCCGCCCAGTTCCGCCGTACCGCCAACCCGGATACGGTCGCCCAGCCGCGTCACCGCCACTTTGTAGGTTTCGTCCATCACGGTGGATTCAGGGGCGCCGGCAACATCCACAATCGGCAAGGTGATGGAATAGCCCTTCACCGGATAGACCGGCAGGCGCAGGCCGAGCGGTGCGGCCAATATGGGTGAATAACTGCCCAGCGCTAGCAGATAGGCATCGGCATAGTGCATTTCACCATTCACCAGCACACCACCGATACGGCTGCCATCGCGCAGGATCGCCTCGATGCGGCTGTTGAAGCGGAAATCCACGCCGAGGGCGCGGGCCTGTTCCGCCAGCGCATTGGTGAATTTGAAACAATCGCCGGTTTCGTCTCCAGGCAGGCGCAGGCCGCCGAGGAATTTCTCCGCCACCCCGGCCAGGGCCGGCTCGGCGGCGATGCAGCCGGCGCGGTCGAGCAATTCAAAGCCGACGCCGAAATCATCCAGCACCTTCATATCGGCGGCGGCGCCATCAAGCTGCTGCTGCTTGCGGAACAGTTGCAGCGTCCCCTGCATGCGCTGGTCATAATGCAGCCCGGTTGTTTGACGCAATTCGCCCAGGCAGTCGCGGCTATACTCGGCCAGGCGCAGCATGCGGCCCTTGTTCAGCGCATAGCGCCGGTCGCTGCAATTTGCCAGCAATTGCAGGCCCCAGCGGATCATCTCCGGGCTGATGCGGTGGCGCAGCACCAGTGGCCGATAGGTCATCGCCAGCCATTTCACGGCTTTCCACAACAGGCCGGGCGAGGCCCAGGGCGCGGAATAGCCGGGCGAAACCTCGCCGGCATTGGCGAAGCTGGTTTCCAATGCCGGGCCAGCCTGGCGGTCGAGCACGGTCACTTCGTGGCCGGCGCGGGCCAGGTAATAGGCGCTTGTGGTGCCGATCACGCCGCTGCCCAGAACCAGAATTTTCATGCCGCCGCTTCCTTTCAACAAACAACGCCGAAAGCTTTTACAATTTTCGGCCAATGCCAAAGGTCCAGGCTTTCCCAAGCGGTTGGACCAGGCAGGTTGGAATAGGATAGGCTTGCCGGCAACAGCCGGCAATATGAGTAGCCTGTGAACGCCATCGATAACACCGACAAGGATTTTATCCATTCGCTGGCCAAGGGCTTGGCGGTATTGCGTGTCTTCAGCCGCGAGCATCCGGCACTGACCCTGAGCGAAGTGGCGCGGGAGACGCAACTGACCCGCGCCGGCGCGCGCCGCGTGCTGCGCACGCTGGAGGCGCTGGGTTATGTCGCCTGTGATGGCCGTCGCTTCAGCCTCACGCCGCGTATTCTTGAACTCGGTTATTCCTATGTCAGTTCGCGGCACTGGCTCGGCATCGCCAGGCCCTATCTACAGGATTTGCGCGACCAGATTGGCGAACATGTTTCTGTGGCGGTGCTGGATGGCACCGATGTGGTTTATGTGGCGCAATACCCGATTGACCGCGTGGTTTCGGTGCGGCTGGAAATCGGCATGCGTCGGCCGGCTTATTGCACCGCCATGGGCCGCGTGCTGCTGGCGCAATTGCCGCCTGACGCGGCGCGCCTGCGGCTGGAACAGAGCGATCTGCGTAAACTGAACAGCCGCACCGAAACCGATATTGATCTGCTGCTGGCGGAAATCGCCAAGGCCGGCACGGCGGGCCATGCGGTGATCGACCAGGAAATCGAGGATGGCCTGATCGCGGTGGCCGTGCCACTGGCTGACCGCAATGGCGGCATCCTGGCCGCAATCAATGTATGCGGCCATGCCAGCCAGGTGAGCTTGCAGCATTTGCAGCAGGTTTGCCTGCCGGCGATGCGCGTTGCTGCCGCGCGTATTGCTCAGGCCCTGCCATAGCGCTAGGCTGTTCGCATAACGAATATGTGTTCGATATGCGAACAAATGGGGCGGATATGCTGTTGAATTTCACCTACGATCAGCTACCCGGCCGGGTGGTTTTTGGCCCGGGCAAGCTGGATCAGCTTGGGGCGGAAGTGCAGCGGCTGGGGGCCGAGCGCGCTCTGGTATTGTGTACCCCGGAGCAGGTGGGGCAGGCCGAGGCCGCAGCGGCGCAATTGGGCCAACGTTGCGCCGGGCTGTTTCCCGGTGCGGTGATGCATGTGCCGGTGGAAGTGGCTCGTGCAGCCCGCGACGAAGCTCGCCGGCTGGGTGCCGATTGCGCGGTTGCGATCGGCGGCGGCTCCACCATCGGCCTGGGCAAGGCCATCGCGCTGGAATCCGGCCTGCCGATCATCGCCGTACCCACCACCTATGCCGGATCGGAGATGACACCGATCTATGGCCTGACCGAAGCCGGCATCAAAAAGACCGGCCGCGATGCCCGCGTGCTGCCACGTGTTGTGATCTATGATCCGCTGCTCACACTGAGCCTGCCGGGACGCATCGGCGGCCCCAGCGGAATCAATGCGATTGCGCATTGTGTTGAGGCGCTCTATGCCCAGGATGCCAATCCGATCATCTCGCTGCTGGCCGAAGATGGCATTCGTGCATTGGCTGGCAGTCTGCCGCAGGTGATCCGGCAGCCGGATGATGTGGCGGCGCGCAGCCAGGCCCTATATGGCGCGTGGCTGGCTGGCGCCTCACTCGGCGCTGTTGGCATGGCCTTGCATCATAAGCTTTGCCACACATTGGGCGGCAGCTTCAATCTGCCGCATGCAGAAACCCATACCATTCTGCTGCCGCATGCGGCGGCTTATAACAATGCTGCCGCGCCCGAGGCGATGGCGCGGGTGGCACGTGCGCTGGGATGTGAACATGCGGCCCAGGGCCTCTATGATCTTGCCGCCAGCATCGGCGCGCCGCTGGCGCTGAAGGATATCGGCATGCCGGAAAGTGGCCTGGACCGTGCTGCCGAACTGGCAGTGCAGAATCCTTATTACAATCCCTGTCCGGTAACACGCGAGGGCGTGCGGCTTTTGCTAGACAATGCCTATCATGGCCGCCGGCCAGCCTGAATGAAGCGGGAGTGAAGCAAACATGCGCAATCTGAGCGAAGACAATCTCACCGAAGCCGTGCTGGCCAAGCTGGAAGGTGCCAGCGATGCCCGGTTCAAATTTGTCATGACCGCGCTGATCCGGCATCTGCATGATTTTGTGCGTGATGTGGAATTGACTGAAGCGGAATGGAAAACCGCCATCGACTTCCTCACGGCCACTGGCCATACCTGCGACGACAAGCGCCAGGAATTCATCCTGCTGTCCGATACGCTGGGCGTTTCCATGCTGGTGGATGCGATTAACCATCGTATGCCGGCAGGCACCACGGAAACCACCGTGCTGGGGCCATTCCATGTTGCCGGCGCGCCGGAATTGCCTTTGGGCAGTGATATTGCGGTTGGCCATCCCGGTATCGCCACCTATTGCCATGGCCGCATCTGCGACGCTGCCGGCAAGCCGCTGGCGGGTGTGCAACTGGATGTGTGGCAGACCGATCACGAAGGCTTCTACGATGTGCAGCGGCCCGAACAGGGCCTGATGCGGCTGCGCGGTCGTTTTCGCAGCGATGCCGAGGGCCGCTACCTTTTCCGCACCATCAAGCCGGTTTCCTATCCGATCCCGACTGACGGCCCGGTGGGCAAAATGCTGTTGCTGATGGGGCGGCACCCTTATCGCCCGGCACATATCCATTTCATTCTCAGCGCACCAGGCTACCAGCCGGTGGTGACGCATCTGTTCGCAGAGGGCGATACGTATCTTGATTCCGATGCCGTGTTCGGCGTGAAGAATTCGCTGGTGGTGGATTTTGTCGAACAGGTGGCGGGCAGCCTGGCGCCGGATGGCACCAGGCCCGATCAAGCCTTCTGCGTTGTGCAATACGATTTCGGTTTGCTGGAGGCCTGAGCCATGCTGTTTTGTTTTCACAATATCGATCAGCCCGATGCCGCCGCTTTGCGGCAACAATGGCGCCCGGCGCATAAGGAATACCTTGCCCGCGTGGCGGGCCAGATCGCCTTTGCCGGGCCGTTGCTGGCCGATGATGGCGTGACCATGCAGGGCAGCCTGCTGGTGATCGACTTTCCGGATCGCGCCGCTGCCGAAGCCTGGCTGCATGACGAACCGTTCACCCGCAACGGTGTTTATGCCAGCATTTCGATCCGCGCCTATCAGAATCTGTGGCCGCAACGCACTGGATTTGTAGCGCCATAAAACCGCCGCCGATTTTGTTGCGCTTGACGGGTTTCATCGGATTGACTAGCCTCAACCATGAAACAAAAACACCGTTCCTCTATACGGAACACCACTAAAGCCGCGCCGAAACAAGCGGTGGCCGGCAAGGCGGCGCCAGTGGTGAAGCAGGCGGCGGCAAAGCCGGCGGCGCGGCCGGCGATCGAGCGCAATGCCAACCAGTCGGTATCGCGGGCGCTGGCGATCCTTGATCTGCTGGCCGGCAATCAGGCCGATATGGGGGTGCGCGATATCGCCCGCCGCCTTGGCCTCGCGGCCAGTATTGCCCAGCGCCTGATCCGCACCCTGGCCGAAGCCGGCTATGTTGAGCAATCAGCAGAAACCCAGCGCTATCGCATCGGCTTCATGGCCTATCGTATCGGCCAGGTTTATGTTGCCGCCAATGATCTGCTCAATCTTGCGCTTTCCGAGATGCGGCAGCTTTCCGACCGCCATGGCCTAAACGCTTTCCTGGGCGTGTTGCGTGATGACCGCGTGGTTTATCTGGCAGCAACGCAGAGTAACGGCCCGATCACCATTCGCAACCTGCCAGGTTCAACCACACATCTGCATACCACGGCCTTGGGCAAGGCCCTGCTGTTTGATCTGTCGGAAGCCGAGATACTGCAACGATTAGGCAAGCCGCCCTATGCACGGCTGACCCGCCACAGCATCACCACACAGCAGGAATTCCTGGCCAATCTGGCGGCGGCCCGCAGCCAGGGCCATGCGCTTTGTGATGAAGAGAATCTCGACAATGTTTATGCCTTCGGCGCACCGATCCGCGATAGCAGCGGGCAATGCGTGGCGGCGATGAGTGCCGCCTTGCCGCGTAATCTGGTTGATCCAGCCAAACTGCCGGGCCAGATCGAATTGATGACCCAGGCGACAAGGCGGATTTCGCAGAAGCTGGGCGCCCCGGCCTGGGCGTTGAAGTGATGATGTTCAAACAGAAGTGGACGAGGATGCGTGATGACGAATGAGCGTTTTACCCTGGCCGTGATCGGCGGTACTGGTGCCGAAGGCGGCGGACTGGCTTTGCGCTGGGCCCATGCCGGCCACAAGGTGATTATCGGGTCACGCCAGCCGGAAAAGGCCGAGGAAGCCGCCAAGCAGCTTAATGTGTTGCTGGGCAGTGACGCCATCCAGGGTATGGAAAGCCGCGCCGCGGTTGCCGCCGCCGATATCGCCGTACTGGCAGTGCCGTTCGCGGCGCAGCAGGCCACGGCTCTGGGTTTGGCTGAAGTGCTGGCCGGCAAGATTCTGGTGGATGTGACCGTGCCGCTGATGCCGCCCAAGGTGAGCCAGGTGCAATTGCCGGCTTCGGGTTCCTGCGTCGTTGATCTGCAACAGGCTTTGGGCGATGGCGTGCGCGTGGTATCGGCTTTCCAGAATGTTTCGGCGCACAAGCTGAAGGATCTGAATTACCAGATCGCCTGCGATGTGCTGGTTTGCGCCAATGACAAGGCGGCGCGGCAGAGTGTGATCCAGCTTGCCGGCGATGCCGGTCTGCGTGGCGTGGATGCTGGTGTGCTGGCAAATTCCACTGTGGCGGAAAGCCTCACCTCGGTGCTGATCTGGATCAACCGCACCTACAAGATTCCGGATGCCGGCATCAGCATCACCGGCCTGCCGGCAGTGTGAGACTCTTATGCAGCAGCATGTCATAGCCCTGGCTGGCGGCGTTGGCGGCGCCAAGCTGGCGCATGGCCTGGCCGTGCTGCTGCCGCCGGAAGAACTGACCGTGGTGGTGAATGTCGGCGACGACTTCAGCCATCTCGGTTTTCCGGTCTGCCCTGATCTTGATACCGTGCTCTACACCCTGGCCGGCATTGCCAATCCGGAAACCGGCTGGGGCATAGCCGGCGAAAGCTGGAATTTTATGGCGGCGATGCAGGCGCTGGGTGGAGAAACCTGGTTCCGGCTGGGTGACAAGGATATTGCCACGCATACCCGGCGGCGCCAGTTGCTTGCCGAGGGGCAGACACTGGCCCAGGCGATTGATGCCCTGCGGCGCGCGCATGGCATTGGTTGCGCTATTCTGCCGGCCAGTGATGATGCATTGCGCACGCGGGTATTGACCGAACAGGGCGAGCTCGATTTCCAGGTCTATTTTGTGCGCGAGCAATGCCGACCTGTGGTGCGTGGTTTGCGCTATGAAGGCGCCGAGGCGGCGCAGCCAGCCAAAATGCAGGGCCGTGCCTGGACCGAAACGGATTGCGCCGGCATTGTGATCTGCCCATCCAATCCTTATCTCAGCATTGCGCCGATCCTGGCGATGCCGGCGGCGCGGCGCTGTCTGGCCGAGCGCAAATGCCCGGCCCTTGCGGTATCACCGATCATCGGTGGTGCGGCGGTGAAAGGCCCGGCGGCCAAGCTGATGCGTGAATTCGGCATTGAACCTTCGGCGCGTGCCGTGGCCGAATATTATCGCGGTCTGATCGATTATCTGCTGATCGACCAGGCAGATGCTGATCAGGCCGAGGCAATCGCCGCGCTTGGCATCCGGCCGGTATTGGCGGATATCCTGATGCGTGATGCAGCAGATCGGCGTAGGCTGGGGCAGCTTTGTCTTGATATCCTGGGGCGCCATGGCGCCATGGTGTCGTGATGCAGGATGTGTATGCCGTCATTCCGGTCAAACCGCTTGCCATCGGCAAGTCGCGGCTTGGCGGCTGGCTGCCACCGAGCGAGCGCGTGGCCTTGAATGCCTGCCTGTTGCAGCACACGCTGGCGGTGGCGGCGGAATTTCCCGGCCCGGCCCGCTGCATCGTGGTGAGTGCTTCGGCCGACGTGCGCCATCTGGCGCAGCGGCGCGGCATGATCGCACTGGCTGATCCGCCAGGGGGCGAAACGCTGAATGATGCTGTGGCGGCAGCGAGCCAGGTGGCGCTGGCGCATGGTGCCGAGGCGCTGTTTGTACTGCCGGTGGATTTGCCGATGCTGAGTGCTGCCAAGCTGCGCCACACGATTGCAGCGGCGCCGCCGTCGCCGACCTGCCTGCTGATTGCCGACCAGCATGGCGAAGGCACCAATTTTCTGTATCAGGCGCCGGTGCGGCTGCTGCATTACCGTTATGGCGCCAATAGCTGTGCCTTGCATGCCGAAGCGGCTTGGCGCGCCGGCCTGGTGCCGCAGATTTGCCGCGCCGATACGGCCTGGTTTGATCTGGATCGGGTGCCGGATTACCGGCGCTGGAGCGCGGCCACCGCCGCTGCGCCGGCCCTGCTGCCGGCCTGACGCTGAAACAACACCGCGCCGGAACCAACTGGCTCCGGCGCGGCGCTTTACTCACTTCATGTTGAGCAGTTCGGCAATGCTGATGGCGCGGTTTTTCACCTGCTGCACCAGCACAATCTTGCCGGCCTGATTACGCTCGTCGAAGCTGACCACCGGACCCATCACGGTCTGGAATTTCACCTTGCTCAGGGCATCGCGCACCTTCACCGGATCGGCACTGGCGGCTTCGGTGATGGCCTGGGCGATAACCCGCACATTGTCATAGCCGGCCCAGGTCTGCAGCACCGGGGCCAGCTTGTGGCGCTCGGTGATCTTGGCGATGAAGGCCTTGTTGGTCGGGCTGTCGATGGCGGTGGAATAGCTCCAGGTGCTGATCGAATTCTCCATGCCGCCGGCCTGGATGATCTGCATGTTTTCGCCACCCAGCTCAGCACGGCCGGTATAGGGAATGCGCAGGCCCATCTGCATGGCATTCCGCAACAGGTTAAGCTGGTCGCCACCAAGCTGGAACAGCGCCACCGCATCCGGCTTGCTGCGGCTGATGCGGGTCAGCAGGCTGGTGAAATCCGGCGTGTTCTGCGGCGGGAAATCCACCGAGATGATTTCCAAGCCCGCCTTCTTGGCCAGTTCAACAAAGCTGTTGGCGCCGCCACGGCCAAAATCGGTATCCTCGGCGATGACCGCCACCTTCTTGAAAATCTTCTTGTCGGCCAGATAGCCGACCAGGGCTTCCATCATCGCCGCATCGGAAGGATTGGTGCGGAAGGTCCATTCATTGCCGCCGATGCCGGACAGATCGGTTATGCGCGGGCTGGAGGCAACGCCGCCCACCAGTGGGATCTTGGCATCCTTGATCAGCGGCATCATCGCCAGCGAAGCGGAAGAACAATGGGCGCCGATAATCGCCACCGGTTTGGCTTCGATCAGCTTGTTGGCGGCATTCACGGCTTCAGAAGGATTGCAGCGATTATCCACCACCATGGTCTTGAGCTTCCGGCCGCCGAGCAGGCCACCGGCAGCGTTGATCTCGTCCACTGCCAGGTTGACGCCCCACATCTCGCGTTCGGAGGCAATGGCAGCCGGCCCGCTGGCCGGCGTGCTGACGCCGATCAGGATATCCTGGGCCTGGGCATTGCTCGGCACGGTACCGGCCAGCAAACCAAGTGTACCGAATAGCGCAACAGCGCCTAAGAAAAATTGGTTAACTCCCATGTAATACTTTGCCTTCATCTGGCTCTCCTCTGCTGGAATGAAGTGTTCCGCCATAAGGAACACAGTTAATACAACGACTTATCTTTATGCTAACAGAGATTTTCTATTACGACATCATGAATTTTTACTAGAAATAATTTTTGTAAGCTCGTATGTATTTGGCTGTGAATTGAAGCGTGAGAAAAGCCCCGGCATGCCTGATTCCCTGTATCTGCTGCAATTGCTGCTGAATGGCCTGGTGCTCGGCCTGATCTACGCGCTGATCGCTGCCGGCCTGTCGCTGCTGTTTGGCGTGCTGGAGATGATCAATTTCGCCCATGGCGAATTCCTCATGCTCGGCGCCTATGCGATGTGCTTCACATTGCCGCTTTTCGGCCTGAGCTATCTGCCATCGCTGGCGCTTTCGGTGCTGCTTTGCGGCGGCATCGGTCTGTTGCTGTTTGAGGGTTTTCTGTCGCGTGTGCAGCGCGGCGAATTTGAACGCGGCATCCTGATCACCATGGGCCTGTCGATGATCCTGCTTTACGGCATGCAATATGCTGTCTCGGCCACGCCGCGTATGGTGGATACCCAATTCGGCTTCAGCGGTGTTGCCATCGGCGATATCCAGATCACCTGGGCGCGTATCGCCGCTGCCGGCTTTGCCCTGCTGGCCTTTGGCCTGCTCTACTGGTGCCTTAATGCCACCGAATTCGGCCGCTGCATGCGCGCCATTGCCCAAAGCCGCGAGGCGGCGCTGATGGTGGGTATTCAGCCAAAGAAAGTGGCCCGTAACGCCGTGATGCTGGCCACGGCTCTGTGTGGCCTGGCTGGCGCCTGCATTGCCCCGGTGCAATTGGTGCAGCCGCAGATGGGGCAGTTCCTTGTGTTCAAGGCTTTTGCGCTGGTGCTGATCGGCGGCCTGGGCAGTATTCCCGGTGCCATCACTGCCGCCGTGTTGCTGGGCGTGGTGGAAAATTTTGTCGGCGGTTTCTTCTCCATCGTGTGGCAGGAAGCGGTTGGGTTCATCGCCATGATCCTGGTGTTGATATTGCGTCCCGAGGGCCTGTTTGCCCGCGGCAATGTGCGGGTGGGCTGATGCAACACGCCATGCTCAAGCCGCCATTTCTCGCCCTGGTCGCTCTGCTGCTGCTGGCCATGCTGCCCAGCCTGGGCCTGCCGGATTATGCCACGGGTGTATTGGTCAGCGCCTTTGTGTTCACCGTGGCGGCTTTGTCGCTCAACCTGATCTACGGTTATCTCGGCCTGCTTTCGATTGCCCAGGTGGCATTCTGGGGTATCGGCGGTTATGCCACGGCGATCCTGGTGGTGGATGCCGGCATCAATTTCTGGCTGGCGCTGCCGCTGGCCGGCCTGATCAACATGGTGGTGGCTTTGCTGGTTGGTTATCCAGCCTTGCGGCTCAACCGCCATTCCTTTGTGGTGGTGACGCTTTCCTTCAGTCTGCTGGTGATGCTGATTTCGCGTGACTGGGTGGAATTGACGCGTGGCCCCTTGGGGATACCCGGTCTGCCGGCGCCCGAATTTCTTGGCCAGCCGATCCGCAGCCAGACGGCCTATTATTATCTCTGCCTGGTCTATGCCGCGCTTGCCATCGGCGCGCTCTACCTGCTCTGCACCTCGCGTATCGGCCTCACCCTGCGCAGCCTGAAACAGAGCGAGGCGCTGGCGCGTTCGCAGGGCATCTCGCCAACGCCCTACAAGCTGCTGGCCTTTGCTGTCTCGGCTCTGTTCACCAGCATGGCCGGTGGCATCTTTGTGTTCAAGCTCACCCTGGTCGACCCGCTGATCTTTGATTTCTATTACATGCAGGCCTTTCTCATCATCGTGATCGTAGGCGGTGCCGGCAGTTTCTGGCCGGTGGTGATTGCCGGTCTGGTGATGACCTTCGTGCCGGAATTGCTGCGCATCTCGAATGAATTGCGCATGGTGTTCTTCGGCGTGCTGCTGGTGGCGGCGATGCTGTTTGCGCCGCGTGGTGTCGGCGGCTGGCTGCGCGAACGCAGCCTGCGCAAGCTGCGGAGTACCCTGCGATGACGGCGACGCCCAACCCTCAGCCCCTGCTCAGCATTCGGGGCCTGCGCAAATCCTTCTACGGCATTCATGCCGTGGATGGCCTTGATCTTGATGTGATGCCAAACACCATCACTGGCATCATCGGGCCGAATGGCTCCGGCAAGAGCACCACCATTGACTGCCTCTCCGGCTTTCAGGCCATTGATGCCGGCCAGGTGCTGTTTGATGGACGCGATATCGGCAATCTGCCGCCGCATGCCATCGCACGCGCCGGCCTGATCCGCACCTTCCAGACCGTGAATGTGTATGACGACATGTCGCTGCTACAGAATCTGATGCAGGCCATGGTGCCGTTTGATAGGGCCGGCTGGCTTGACGACCTGCTGCGCACCCGCCGGCTGCGCCAGGCAGAAGCCCAGGCGCGGGCGCGGGCCGAGCATCTGGTGGCGCTGATCGGCCTGCAACGTTATGCCGAGGCACCGGCAGCGATTCTTTCCTATGGTCAGAAGAAGCTGCTGGCCTTGGCCGCCGCACTGATGCCGAAGCCGCGTCTGGTGATCCTGGATGAGCCGGTGGCCGGGGTTAATCCCAGCCGCATTCTCGAAGTGGAAGAAGTGATCCGGCAATTGCATGCCGCCGGCGAAACCTTTGCCATTGTTGAGCATAATGTCGATTTCATCATGCGGCTGTGTTCGCATGTCATTGTGCTGGTGGGCGGCCGCAAGCTGACCGAAGGTGATCCCAAAACGGTGCGGTCTGACCCGCGTGTGCTGGAGGCGTATCTTGGCATCCGTGCTTGAGGTCGAAGCCGTTACGGCCGGTTATGCCGGCGTGCCGATCATCCATGATTTCAGCTTTGCGCTGGCGCCGGGCTCGATCACCACGCTGATCGGCGGCAATGGTGCCGGCAAATCCACCCTGATGCGTGCCATCTATGGCGCGTGCCAGCAATTTTCCGGCAGCGTAAAATTGCTTGGTCAGGCTATCGACCCATTGCCGCCCTGGGAGCGCTACAAGCGCGGCATCGGCTTTGTGCCGCAGGGGCGCTGCAATTTCCCGCGCATGACGGTGTGGGAGAATCTCAAGCTGGGTTGCTACATCCTGGAAGCCAGGCGACATGATGCGGCGTTGCAGCGCGTGCTGGCGATGTTTCCCATGTTGCAGCGCAAGCTGAAGGAAAAGGCCGGCAATCTTTCGGGCGGCGAGCAGCAGATCCTGGAAACCGCCATGGTGCTGCTCACAGAGCCCAAATTGTTGTTGCTGGATGAGCCATCGCTTGGCCTGTCGCCAAAAACCCAGGCTGAGGTATTCGCCATTGCCCGCAGCATTGCCGCCAGCGGGGTCACCATCCTGGTGGTTGAGCAGAATGTGCATGGCGCCCTGCTGATCTCCGACACAGCCATTGTGCTGGAGATGGGGCGCAAGTTCCTGGAAGGCCCTGCTGCTGCGGTGATGAACGATCCGCGCATCCAGAATGCCTATCTGGGCGGTAATATCAGTGAGGAAACAGTATGACCGCGCAAGCGAAGATGGCCGTGGATATTGGCGGCACCTTCACCGATCTGGCGCTTGATATCGCCGGCAAGCGTTTCACTGCCAAGGTGCTCACCACACCCAGCGCGCCGGAACTGGGCGTGCTGAATGGCATCGATGTGATCCTGGCGCGTGCCGCATTGGCGCCGGCTGATATCGGCCTGCTGATCCATGGCACGACGCTTGCCACCAATGCGATCATCGAACGCAAAGGCGCCCGCACCGCCCTGCTGGTGACCGATGGTTTCCGCGATTCCATCGAAATGGCCTATGAAAATCGTTTCGAGCAATATGATGTGATGATGGACAAGCCGCCGCCGCTGGTGCCGCGCCATCTGCGCCTGGCAGTGCCGGAGCGTATGAATGCGCAGGGTAAGGTGGTGAAGCCGTTGGATGAAGAGGCGGTGCGTGCTCTGGTGCCGATGTTGCGCGCCGAAGCCGTGGCCAGCGTGGCTATCGGCTATCTGCACTCCTATGCCAATGACGCACATGAGCGCCGCACCCGCGATATCCTGCTTTCGGAACTGCCCGAACTGGCGGTGACGTTATCCAGCGAAGTCTGCCCGGAAATCCGTGAATACGAGCGCTGGTCCACCGCTTGCGGCAATGCCTATGTACAGCCGGTGATGGCGTCCTATCTCAAGCGGCTGGCAGATGAATTGCGCCGCCGTGGTTTTGCCTGCCCGGTTTTCCTCATCACCTCGGCCGGTGGCCTGACCACATTGGAAACCGCGCGACGCTTTCCGATCCGGCTGGTGGAATCCGGCCCGGCCGGCGGCGCCATCCTGGCGGCGCGGATTGCCCAGGAATGCGGCTACGACAAGATTGTGTCTTTCGACATGGGCGGCACCACGGCAAAAATCTGCCTGATCGATGATGGCCAGCCGCATTACTCGCGCAGTTTCGAAGTGGCGCGGCAATATCGTTTCCTCAAGGGCAGCGGCCTGCCGGTGCGTATCCCGGTGATCGAGATGGTGGAGATTGGCGCCGGTGGTGGCTCGATTGCCAGCGTGGATGCACTGAAACGTATCCAGGTTGGCCCGGAAAGCGCTGCTTCAGAGCCCGGCCCGGCCTGTTATGGCCGTGGCGGCATCGAGGCCACGGTCACCGATGCCGATGTGGTGCTAGGCCGCATTGATCCGGATCGGTTTGCCGGTGGCAGCATGAAACTGGATGCGGCTGCGTCGCGCGCTGCCACCCAGCGCATGCCAGGGGATCGCCTCGGCATTGATGCCACCACAGCCGCGCTCGGCATTGTCGAGGTGGTGGAAGAGAATATGGCCAATGCCGCCCGCGTGCATGCAGTGGAGCGCGGCAAGGAACTGACTGACCGCACCATGGTGGCTTTTGGCGGCGCTGCGCCGCTGCATGCCGCCCGGCTGGCGGAAAAGCTCGGGGTGCGCCGCATGGTGGTGCCGACCGGGGCTGGCGTTGGCTCAGCGGTGGGGTTCCTGATGGCGCCTGTGGCCTATGAGGTGGTGCGCAGCCTGTATGTGCTGTTTGATGCCGCTTTTGATCCGGCGCAATTGAATCTCACCCGCCAGGCGATGCGCGAAGAAGCCGAGGCCATCGTGCGCCAAGGCGCGCCGCAAGCGCGGCTGGTGGAACAATGGAGCGCCGAAATGCGCTATCGCGGCCAGGGCCATGAAGTCACCGTGGCGCTGCCCAGTGGCGACCTGACCCACGCCGACCGCGAGCAGCTGATTGCGCTATTTGTCGGTCAGTATGAACAGCAATTCGGGCGCTCGATTCCGGGCTTGGAAGTGGAAGTGCTGAACTGGTCATTGCGGCTGGCCACCGAAGAGCCACCAGCGCGAACCTGCCCGCCAGTGCTGGGGCAGCAGCCGGCAGTCCCGGCCGGTTTCACCCGCATGATCAATCCGCTCAACGGCGAAAGCCAGGAAGTGCCGGTATATCTACGTGCCGGCCTGCCGCCCGGGGCACGACTCAGTGGTCCGGCGGTGATCTCGGAAGACGAGACCACTACCATCATTACCGAAGCTTTTGAGGCGCATATCAATGCGTTCAACTATATCGTGCTGGAAATGAAGGTGGCGTCATGAGCGGCAACCAGGCACTTTCCTTCCTGCATCAGCAGATCATGTGGGATCGGCTGATTTCCGTGGTGGAGGAGCAGGCGCAAACCCTGATCCGCACCGGTTTCAGCACGTCCACCCGCGAAGCCGGCGATGTTTCCGCCGGCATGTTCGATGTGCGCGGCAACATGCTTGCCCAGGCGGTTACCGGCACGCCAGGCCATGTCAATTCCATGGCCCGCGCCGTGGGGCATTTCCTGAATGCGTTTCCGCTGGCAACGATGCAGCCCGGCGATGTGTTCATCACCAACGATCCCTGGAAAGGCACCGGGCATCTGCACGATTTCACCGTGGTGACGCCAACTTTCCGCCATGGCCGCGCCGTGGCTTTGTTTGCCTGCACCTGCCATGTGGTGGATATCGGCGGCCGCGGCATCGGCCCGGATGGCCGTCAGGTTTATGAGGAAGGCCTCTATGTGCCGCTGATGCGCTTTGCCGACCAGGGCAAGGTGAATGAAACATTGCTGGATATCGTGCGCGCCAATGTACGCGAGCCGGTGCAGGTGGTGGGCGATCTTTATTCGCTGATGGCCTGCAACGATGTGGGTGCGCGCCGCCTATTGGCGATGATGGATGAATTCCGCATCGAGGATTTTGACCAGCTGGGTGAGCATATCCTGGCGCGTTCACGCGAAGCCATGCTGGAAGCGGTGCGCCGCATTCCGGCCGGCACCTACCGCAATGCCATGCGGGTGGATGGTTATGACAAGCCGATTGATCTCAATGCGGCCATGATTATCGACGATACCGGCATCAGCGTCGATTTCACCGGCACTTCGGCGCCCTCGGCCTTCGGTATCAACGTGCCGTTCTGCTATACTGAAGCCTATTCCAGCTTCGGCATCAAATGCGTGGTGGCGCCCAAGGTGCCGAATAATGCCGGTTCGCTTTCGGTGATCCGCATCAGCGCGCCGGAAAACACCATCGTCAACGCCTTGCATCCAATGCCGGTGGCCACGCGCCATGTCACCGGCCAGATGCTGCCCGATCTGATGTTCGGCTGCCTCGCTCAGGCCATCAGCAATGAGGTGCCGGCTGAGGGTGCTTCCTGCCTGTGGAACCTGTTTGCCATGGGCGGCCAGGGCCGTGTGGATGGCGATCCGGCCGAACTGGCTAATGCCCAGGTGTTCAACGTGCTGTGTTTCCATTCCGGCGGCACCGGTGCGCGGCCGGGCAAGGACGGGCTATCCGCCACCGCCTTCCCCTCGGGGGTGAAGAATACGCCGGTGGAAATCACCGAGGCGATGTCGCCGCTGCTGATCTGGCGCAAGGAATACCGGGTCGATTCCGGCGGTGCCGGCCTGTGCCGTGGTGGCTTGGGTCAGGTGATGGAAGTGGAAAGCCAGGACGACGCGCCTTTTGCCATCAGCGCCAATTACGACCGTATCGATTTCCCGCCGCGTGGCCGTGATGGCGGGCGCGATGGGATGGCCGGCCGGCTGTTGCTGCGTTCCGGCGGCCAGTTGCGCGGCAAGGGCCAGCAGACCATCGCACGCGGCGACCGCCTGGTGATCGAAATGCCCGGCGGCGGCGGCATCGGCGATCCCAAAAGCCGAGATCCGGCCCTGGTGCTGGAGGATGTGCGCATCGGCATGGTGTCGCGGACGGCGGCACAGCAGGAATACGGCGTGGTCATCACACCGGACCTGGCCATCGACCAATCGGCCACCAGCGCGCTGCGCGGCCAAGCCTGAACCAATAATAAACCCTGAAAGGACAGCAAATGCTTGTTAGCGCTGGCTTGCCCACCGGCATGGAAGGCCTCACCTATCCGATCCCGTTTTCCTCGCCGGAAAGTGTGATCAAGATTGCCCAGCAGGCCGAAAAGCTCGGTTATCATTCGGTCTGGGGCAACGACCACATGACCACGCAGCATTATGTGCGCGATGAATTCCCGGTGCCGCCGCGTTTCTGGGAGCCGCTGATCACTTATGCCTTTGTTGCCGCTGCCACCAAGACGCTGCGTTTCGGCACCGGCATCCTGGTGCTGCCGATGCGGCGCGATATTGTAGTGCTGGCCAAGCAGATCGCCACGCTGGATCATTTCAGCGGCGGCCGGCTGGAAATCGGCGTCGGCGTGGGCGCCTATCGCGAGGAATTCGAGGCTTTGTGGCCGGACAGCAAGGCGCATCGTGGCGACATGGTGGAAGAAGGCGTCGATGCGTTGAACAAGATGTTCACCGAGCGCGTCGCCTCGTTTGACGGCAAGTATTACAAATACCGCGACGTGGAATTGTTCCCCAAGCCGTTGCAGGCCAAGCTGCCGATCTATTTCGGTGGCAACAATGCCAATCATATCCGCCGCGTGGCTGAATCGGATGCCGCTGTGGGCTGGATTCCGGCCGGTATGGAAACCGAGCGGCTGGCGGAGAATGTCAAGCAACTGCATGACATGGCCGCTGCCAAGGGCCGCGATCCGAGCAAGATTGAAATTGCGCCGCAATATATTGTGCATGTCGGCAAAACCCGCGAACAGGCAGTGGCGCGGTTCCATCAGAGCCAGATGTATCAGCATCTGGTTTCCTTGAGCAAATCCACGCTCAAGGAGCAGGCCAACAAGAAGATGGAAGATATCAATCTGGTTGGCAGTGTGGACGATGTGGTTGAAAAGGCGCTCAAGCTGCGCGCGGCTGGTGTCACGCATCTGCTCGGGCTGTATTTCGCCGCCAATGATGTGCAGGAACTGCTTGACCAGATGCAGCTTTTCGCCGAAAGCGTAATGCCGAAAATCGTTTGACCGTATGTTGCCGAGGGTGCGTTTGCCATGACCGTTTCTGCCGCTTCCCAAAAAGCCTCGTTGGCCATCGGCCAGCGCTCCCTCGGCGATCCATCACAGCTTTTTCCCTTGCAGCCTGCCTTGCTGATGGGCTGCCCGGTTTCCAGCACGGCGGAGATGCAGTATCCGCTGGATATTGATTATGCCTACGACAAGCTGGATCTCAGCCTGTTTGACCAGGGTGCTTTGGCCGGGCTGGATCGCTGGGCGCCGCTGCTGCCGCCACTGGCACCGGGCATTTCGCTCGGTGAAGGCGGCACGCCGCTGATCCAGGCCGACAAGCTGGCGCGTGAGATCGGCTTTGACGGCGAATTGCTGCTCAAGGATGAAAGCCGCAATCCGACCTGGAGCCATAAGGATCGCCTCAATCTCTGCACCGTCAGTGCGGCCAAGCTAGGCGGTGCGCGCGGCATTGCGGCGGCATCGTCAGGCAATCATGGCGCCGCCGCTGCCGCCTATGCCGCCCGCGTCGGCCTGCCCTGTGTGGTGGTGACCAGCCCGGGCGCGCAGCCTGCCTTCCGCCAGTTTCTGCATAATCTCGGTGCTCATCTGGTGATCGTGCCGACCGAGCGGCGCTGGCCGGTGCTCAACCGCCTGATCGAGCAGACCGGCTTTTTCCCGGTCAGCAACCTGACCCGCTATCACACCGGCAATCCCTTCGGGCCGGAAGGCTACAAGACCATTGCCTATGAGTTGTTCCTGCAACTCGGCCGTCGCGTACCGGGTACGGTGATGATCCCCACCGGCTATGGTGAATTGCTCTATGGCGTGGCCAAGGGATTCGCTGAATTGAAGCGCCTCGGCCTCACCGACCGCATGCCGCGTATTGCCTCGGCCGAGCCGGAAGCGCGTGGCCCGCTGGCGCGCGCCTTGCGCAGCAATGCCGCTGCTATGGAAGTGGAGGCGGCGCCCACCATCGCTGCCGGCATTGCCTGCACGGTCAGCAGTTTCCGCGGCGTTGAAGCGATCCGGCTCAGCAATGGCCGTGCCATGACCTGTAGCGACGATGGCCTGATCGATCTACGCAGCAAACTGGCTCATATGGGGCTGTATCAGGAATTGTCCGGTTCCGCCGGGCTGGCCGCCTTGCAGGCCGGCTTGCGGCGCGGCGAACGGTTTGAAGGCCCGGTGGTGGCAATCCTGACATCTTCCGGCCTCAAGGATCTGCGGGCCGAAACCGATGGGGTGCCGTTTGCCGATGAAGCCGGCCTGGAAGCCCTGATCGATCAGCTTGGGCGCAAGGCATAACATCATGAGCGCAGCATTCGGCCTGTCTTTTGAAGGCAAGGAAACCCCGGCGCAGGTGCGCGAATTGGTGGCGGTGGCTGAAGCCAATGGTGTTGAGACGCTGTGGTTTGCCAGTCATTTGTTTCAGCGCGAGCCGATTGCCATGGCGTCGATGGCATTGCAGAGCAGCCGGCATGTGCGGATCGCTCTGATGGCGATGAGCCCGTATAGCGTGCATCCGGTCTACTCGGCGATGGCGGCGGCAACCTTGGATGAATTGTATCCAGGTCGCGTCACCCTTTGTTTTGGCGTTGGTGCGCCGCGTGATTTGCAGGCTGCCGGTATCGAGGCGCCGCAACCGCTGCAAACTTTGCGCGAATCGCTTGCTATTGCGGCTGAATTGCTCAGCGGCGAAGTGATCCAGTTCGATGGCAAAAAATACCAGGTGCATGACCGCCGCCTGGCAATGGGCGGGCGCAAGGTGCCGCTGGTGCTGGCAGCATCCGGGCCGCAGATGCTGGAACTGGCCGGGCGCATTGCCGATGGCGTGTTGATCAGTGCCGCCACTTCGGTGGAATTTGTCAATTGGTGCCTTGATCTGGTGGCCAAGGGCGAGGCCGAAGCCGGCCGTCGCATCCGCCGCATCGGGCTGCTTTATGCCGCGCTTGGCGGCAGTGAAAGCCAGGCGCATGACAAGCTGCGCCGCACCTTGGCCTTCATCCTGCGTGGCGCGCATCACGCGCGCAATCTTGAACTCGCCGGCTCGGTGCTGGATCAGGAAGCATTGGCAGCAGCCTTTCTGACTGAGAACTGGGTCGAAGTGGAGCGGTTGGTGACCGATGATGTGGTGCGCCGCCATGCCGCCAGCGGCACCATTGCCCAGGTTCAGGCGCGTTTCTCAGCTTATAACCAAGTCGGCCTGGATGAACTGGTGCTGGCCGGCCAGGGTGATGCGGCGGTGCTGGCCGATGTGCTGCGCGTGACCCGCCCGGCTGGCTGAGGCTGGCTGCCAAGCATGCGCGGGAAAAACTTCCGCGCATGCGCGCACTGCGCGTTGCCGTGTATTTCTTGCGATAAATAATTTGGCATCTGCTGCTGAAATGCGCATTTCATGCGGGTTTTCTTGCATGTTTCGCATTGGCCTTACGACGTGACAAAGATTTCCTTGACGCTCCCGGAGGGCGCTTATAATCTTTTTGTCATGTCAGAACGTCGTTCCGATAATAGGTACAAAGCTGATCCCAACCAGTCGCTGGCCAAGGGCCTCGCGGTGTTGGAACAGCTTGAACTGGCGGAAAGCGAAGTTGGTGTGCGCGAATTGGCGCGCCGCGTCGGGGTTTCCACCACGGCGGCGCACCGCTTGCTGGCGACATTGCGCACACATGGCTTCATTGAACAGAATCCCTATAACCTGCGCTATCGGATCGGCCATCGTGCGTTTCAGGTTGGGCAATCCTATCTGGCGCAGCAGACCTTGCAGCAGATCGCCTTTGGCCGCATGCATGAATTATCGCTGCATGGCGGCGTTGCCGCCTATCTCGGCGTGCTGCGCAACAACACGGTGGTTTATCTGCTGTCGCTGATGAACGGGCCCACGCCGGTCAATGTGCAGCCTGGCTCCAGCGCCTTTGTGCATTCCACAGCTTTGGGCAAGGCCATGTTGGCTGGTCTGGAACTGGATGCGCGCGAACATGCCATCGCTGAACTGGAGCTGCCGGCCCTGACCCCCACCACCATCGTGGATCGTGGCCGTTTGCGCGAGGAAGTCGGCCGTGTGGCGGAAGACGGCTTTGCTATCTGCAACACCGAGAATATTCCCAGCGTCTACGCCATCGGGGCGCCGATCCGTGATTATACCGGGCAGACCGTGGCGGCGGTAAGTTTTGCCGTGATGCAGCCGGATGATCAGCGGCGCTATGCTGCCGAACATGAACGGCTGCGCAGCATGGCATTGTGTGCTGCGGCGGATATTTCCAGTCAGTTGGGCGCCGTGCCGCGCCATGCCGGCTTGCGTGCGCCATCGCCCGCGATGATGTAATGGGCTTGATCTAAGCTAGATTTGTCGAGTTGAGGAGCGTAGTGCGTTATGGAGCTTGGGCAGGTATGGGAAGAGGCAGCCGTGCTGACGCGGCGCCTCGCGGAAACGCCATTGGCCGACCTGCTGATGCAGGCCACCGCCTTGCGGCGCCAGGGCCATGGTGATCGTATCTCCTACTCGCGCAAGGTGTTCATTCCGCTGACCCAGCTTTGCCGCGATACCTGTCGCTACTGTACCTTCGCCGATACGCCAAAAAACCTGCCGGCGGCTTTTCTCACACCAGAACAGGTGCTTGATATTGCCCGCAGGGGGCGCGAAGCCGGCTGCCATGAGGCTTTGTTCACGCTCGGCGACAAGCCGGAACTGCGCTACCGCGAGGCAGCGGATTTCCTGCGCCAGCAGGGTTATGCCAGCACGGTGGAGTATCTATATGCCATGTGTGCGCTGGTGCAGCGCGAAACCGGGCTGCTGCCGCATGTCAATGCCGG
>NZ_JAGOLP010000042.1 GCF_017994015.1 Ferrovibrio sp.
CGCCCGCACATCGGGATGCGCCGACACAGCCAGGGCGGCAGCACGATCGCCGGTCACCACATTGAACAAGCCATCAGACCAGCCGGCAGCCTGAAACAGCTCGGCCAGGCGCAGAGCCGTGCGGGTGCCCGCCGGCGCCGGCTTGGCCACGACGGCATTACCGGCAGCGATGGCTGGCGCCACCTTCTGCACCAGCAGATTCACCGGCGCATTGAACGGCGTGATTGCCGCCACCACGCCATACGGCACGCGGCGAGCGAAGCCGATCAAACCAGTGCCGGCTGCCGCCGCATCCAGCGGCAGCATTTCACCGGCCGGCAAAGTTTCGATGGCCGAAGCACAGGCGAGCATGAATTCAGCACCTCGCTGCACTTCAAAGCGCGCCAGGCGGATCGGCTTGCCCACATCCTCGGCGATCAATGTGGCAACCTTTGCAGCATCCGCGCTCAGCGCCGCAGCCCCATCCCGCAGCCATTTGGCGCGCTGATGCAATGGCGTGTTGCGCTGGGCAGTAAAAGCCGCCCGTGCCGATGCCACCGCCACTGCCACGCCGGTCTCGCCGGCCTCTGCGATGCGGCCGATCACCACGCCATCTTCCGGCCGCACAAGATCAAAACCGCCTTCCGACGGCACAATCTGCCCGGGCACAAAAGAGTTGATAACCTGCACCATCTGCTTCAACCTCAATAATTTCACACTAACTGTTCAGTCAATATTTAAGCAGCAAAAAGCGTTGTGCACCGGCATGTTAACCTGCCTGGTGTTTCTCGCGCGCCGCCTGGATCATTGCCCACACGCGCGGCGGCGATAGCGGCAATTCCTTTGGCTCAACACCAAAATCCGCCAAGGCATTCGCCACGGCATTGGCGATGATGCCGCCTACCGGAATGGTGCCGCCCTCGCCCGCGCCCTTGGCCCCCAGCGGATTGAACGGCGAGGGCCGCAGGCCGATGGAGATCGAGTTGATATTGGGATAATCGGTCGCCAATGGCATCAGATAATCGGCAAAGGATGCGCTCAGCATCTGGCCATGTTCGTCATACACCAGATGCTCCAGCAATGTGCCGCCCAGGCCTTGCACAATCGAGCCGATGGACTGGCCGTGCAACGTGAGCGGATTGATCACGCGCCCCGCATCCTCAATAGCAGTGTAATCCACCACCTCAACATGCCCGGTGCGCGGATCAACCGCCACATGCGCAACATGCGTGCCATAAGCGTAGGTGTGGCGATGATTGGAAAAACTGCCCTCGGCGCTCAATTGCTGATCGGCCAGTTCAGCCAGGCTCAATTGCCGGCCGTCACGAGCAGCAGCGACGCCGCGCGCCAGTTCAACCTCTTCCGGTGCACAATTGAAACGCTTGGCTGCCGCTTCACGGATTTTAAGCTTGAGCTGCTCGGCAGTATCGAGGATCGCCGAACCACCCATCACCGTGGAGCGCGAGTGATAAGAACCCCAGCCCTCCTTGACGTAAGTGGTGGAGCCCAGGAATACCCGCACCTGCTCGTAAGGAATATCCAGCGCATCGGCAGCAATCTGGCCCAGGATGGTTTCCGCGCCCTGACCAACCCCGGACGAGCCGACATAAATCGAGGCAATGCCATCGGCCTCGATGACAATACGGGCGCCCTCCTTGGGACCGGCGGCACCACCTTCGATGAAGCAGCTTACGGCCAAACCATGATAGCGGCCATCGATCAACTTGCCTTGCAGATGCTGCTTCTCATACCACTTGGCCTCGGCTAGGCCACGATCCAGCAGTATTTCATAAGCGCCGCTATCCAGCGCCGTGGGATTAGGCACCGGCAATGTATTCGGCAATGGATATGGCATGTCGGATTCCGGCACCAGATTGCGGCGGCGGAACTCAACCGGATCAAGCCCCAAATCCTTTGCGGCCAGATCAAACAGCCGCTCGCGGAAAAAATCCGCTTCATAACGACCCGGGCCGCGATATGTGCCGGAGGGTGATTTGTTGGAAACCTGCATTGCCACGTCGATATGCAGGTTTTCCACCTTATAGGGGCCGGACAGGAATTGGCCGGCATTACGCGGACTGATCACCGCTGCCGTGCGCATATAGGCACCGATATTGGCCCATACCTCGCCCCGCATGGCCAGCACGCGGCCATCACGATTACAGGCAATTTCGATATCACAGGAAAAATCGCGCGCATGGCTGATCGCCAACAGATGCTCGCGCCGATCCTCGGTCCATTTCATCGGCCGGTTCATCAGCTTGGCGGCATAGGGCACCAGGAAATCCTCTGGGAAGAACTCGCCCTTCACGCCATAGCTGCCGCCGCTATCGCCTTCGATCATGTCAACCGCTTCTTCGGCCAGCCCCATGGCATTGGCCAGGATGCGACGATTGGCGAATGGCACCTTATGCGCGCCCCACACGGTCATATGCCCGGCATTGGCATCCCAATGGGCCAGCACACCGCGCAATTCCATGGTCACGCCGGTATGGCGATGCACATAGAATTGCTCGCGCCGGGTATAGTCAGCCGTGGCGAAAGCCGCATCGGCATCGCCCTTGCTGGCTTTGAAATAATGCGCCTTGTTGGAGCCATGCGCTTCAAATAGCAGCGCTTCATCAGCGCATGAGGTAGTGATATCGGCCACTGGCGGCAGGCTCTCGATATCCACCTCTATCAATTCCAGTGCATCCTCGCCCAGCGCCACGCTATCGGCAATCACCACGGCAATCGGCTCGCCAACATAACGCACCTTGCCCTGGGCAATCACCGGCTGCTGGAATGGCAGGTATTCCGGAATGCCGAACAGGCGCACCGGAATTGTCGGCACCGGCTGGCCGATATCGTCGGCGGTCAGCACGGCATGCACGCCGGGCAAAGCCAAAGCTGCCGAGGCATCAATCCGCTGGATGATGCCATGCGCCACATTGCTGCGCACCATCACGGCATATAACTGATCAGGCAGCGACAGATCATCAATATACTTGCCCTTGCCGCGCAGCAGGCGGAAATCCTCCACGCGCTCAATGGCCTGGCCGATGGCAGGCTGGCCACTGGAAATCGCAGGCGCCAACAGGCTCATGGCTGGCCCTCCGCTGCGGCAACTGGCTTGGCATAGGCCGCCCTGGCTTCCAGGATCGCTTCAATGATGGGTAGATAGCCCGTGCAGCGGCAGATATTGCCAGACAAGACATGGCGGATACGATCCACGTCGGCATCCGGCTCATGCGTCAACAACGCATGCGCGGTGGTGATCATGCCTGGGGTACAGAAGCCGCATTGCAGCGCATGGTGTTTGCGGAAAGCCGCTTGCAAAGGCGTTAAGGCATCGTCATTTGACAGGCCCTCCACCGTCACCACATCACAGCCCTCGGCCTATGGTGCCAGCATCAGGCAGGAACGCACCGCTTCGCCATTCACCAATATGGTGCAGGCACCGCAAACGCCATGTTCGCAACCAACATGCGTGCCGGTCTGGCCAAAATGATGCCGCACACAATCGGACAGCGTGGTGCGTGCTTCGCCGGTGAATTCCACCGGCTTGCCGTTGAGTTTGAATTCTACGGGCATGATCTATTCCTACTGCGTCTGCATGGAGCGATGCAGCACACGCTCCAGCAATGTGCCGACCAGGGCCTTGCGGTAATGCGCATCGGCATGCAGGTCGCTCATCGGATTGACACTGGCGGCAGCCAGAGCGGATGCCTGCTCGATCAAAGCAGCATCTAGCCGCCTGCCATTGAGCAACGCTTCCACATCATGCAGCCGGCGCGGAATCAGATCGGCGCCAATCACACCAACATGCATGTTGCTGATCAGGCCAGCGGCATCAATATCGTAATGCGCCGCCACACCGGCCAAAGCAAAATCGCCCTGGCGCCGGGCGAATTCCTCAAAAGCCCAGCGCCGGCTTGCTGGCCAGGCCGGCAGCATCACTTCCAGAATGATCTCTTCATCGGCCAGCACGGTCTGCAATGGCCCAACAAAAAACTCGGCCGCTGGCACTTCACGGATGCCAGCAGGGCCGGCGATACGCAACACCGCATCACAAACCACCGCCACACCCGGCATTTCGGCCGCCGGATCAGCATGCGCCAGGCTGCCGCCCACAGTGCCGCGATTGCGAATCTGGTAATGCGCCACCTGGTCGATCATGGCTGCGAGCAAAGGCTGTGCCACACGCAAAGCAGTGTGGCGCTCAATCTCACACCAGCGCACCCGTGCACCCAGCCGGGTTTGCCCGGCCGTTATGGTCACCTGGCGCAACGGCTCCAGCTTGCCGATATCCACCAGCAGCGGCGGCGCTGAAAGCCGGAATGCCAATACCGGAATCAGGCTTTGACCACCGGAGATGATCTTGGCGCCCTCATTGGCCTGCAACAGCGCAATGGCTTCATCCACACTGCCGGGGCGCGCATATTCAAGTTGAGACAGTTTCATCGGCGCACCATTCAGCCCGGAATACGAGGCAGCAAAAGATAAGAATCATGCTCAGGTCCAGTCAGGATCGAGCAGAGCCCGTCAAATTCCGCACGCGGCCGATCCTGTTCACTGTTATGCAGAATACGGCCTGGGATATCATGCGTTTCAAAATCACGCCCCTGAATTGTCAGCACCAGGCGATAACCCGCCGGGAACACAATGCTGGCGGGCCAGATTTCAACATCCAGCTCATAAGCCTCGCCGGGGGTCAATTTCTGCACCTCATCGTGGCTGTGATAGGGCCGGTAAGGCAGCGTCATCGCCGCATCCTGCTTGCGGTGCGAAGCCCTGAGCCAGCCGCGTGCCACCGGGGTTAGATCGCTGGCGCCGGTGAAGGCCACTTCCTTGCCAGCTGGATCAAACATGCGCAAAGTGGCAAACAGGTCCATATCCGCTGTGCTGGAGCTAATCCACAGATGCGCCTTCAGCGGGCCGGTGAATTCGGTTTCCTGCTCAAAAGCCGGCGTGGTGAAGCTCACGCCCTCACCCAGCGCGCGGTAGCTGACCCGGGCTTCCTGCTGCGGCGTGGTGGGCAGCAATGCCCTGGCCGCAGCATCCAGATGCAACCGGGTCCAGTCGGTGCGCGCCAGCGGCCATTCCTGCTCGGCACGGAAGGCCCCGCCATCCGGCCGCCGCACAAACAGATTGATCTTCGGTTCCTCCAGCCAGCCGCTATCCTCACCTTTGAGGAAGTGATCAAAAAACCGCTGCTGGCGTTGCACAAATTGCGGCAGATAAAAGCTTTCGAAATGGGTGCCGATATGCATCTGCAACCATTTCTGCGACGAGCCGGCGCGCAGATAGCCTTCAATATTGCCGCGCAGATGCAAGCCGGCGCCACCCCAATTGGCGGCTGATAACAACGGCACTTCGATACGCGACAGATTTGGCGAACGCGCCTTGTACCAGGCATCATCCAGCGGATGTTGCAGCAAGTCCTGGGGATGATTGGCGCGGTTGCCGGCTAACATTGCCTGGCTCAGCGCTGCGCCGGTATTCGGCAGACCGGTATCACGCTCGCGGTAATGCGTGTCGGCATTGCCATGCTGGTTGGGCAGCACCTGGCGCGGATACCATGCGGTTGGAAACAAGTGGCTGAAGATGCCGCCATGATGGCTCCAGTCACGATAAAGATCGGAACCACCTTCCCAAACACAAATCGCCGCCAGATGCGGTGGCCGCAAGGCCGCCACTTGCCATTGTTTGATGCCGTAATAGGAAATGCCGATGGTGCCGACTTTGCCATTTGACCAGGGCTGCACGCCAGCCCATTCGATGGCGTCGTAATAATCCTGGGTCTCGCGCGGCGAGAACGGATCGAGATAGCCGGGCGACTTGCCGCTGCCGCGCGAATCGACTGCAATAACCACATATCCCGCCGGCACCCAGCGTTCGGGATCAACCAGTTCCCAACGCAGATGCTGGCCAGAGCTGCCATCGCGGTCTATGCCAGGATAAATCCGGGTCAGGGTTTCCCATTGCGGCTTGTAGCCATCGGCAAAATGGATGTCCTTGCCATAGATGCCCAGCGCCATCACAACAGGATAACGACCGGCCTGCTGCGGACGATACACATTGGCGCGCAGCACGGTGCCATCGCCCACTTCAATCGGCACGTCTTTTTCAAAAATCATCGCCGCGCCAGCCGCAGCCGACGCTGATTGCACACCACCCATGGCACCACCCACCCAGCTACCTGAAGCCATCCACATGACCTTCATCATGCTTCAGGAATAATAGACTATCTGGTCAGTCTAATGTGATAAACTTCATATGGTCAAGCGACAAAAAGATAGCGGATTTTCCGCGCAAGCTGCCAAATAATTCGGCACTAATTGCTGGCTTTGGCATCATTCCTGCCGCAGCAATGTCGCCATCAGGCGTTCGCGGCTCAATGGCAAATGGCGCAGGCGTTGCCCCAACGCCCGACTGGCTGCATTGCCCAATGCCGCAGCAGTTGGCCCTTGCGATACCTCGCCAAGCCCAAGCGGCGGCTGATCCGGGCGCTTAAGCAGGCAGGTTTTTATCGGCGGCACTTCGGAAAAGCGCAGTATAGGATAACTTTGCCAATCCACACTGGCCATAACACCATCCACACTCCGCACCGCTTCCTTCAGGCTCCAACTGATTGATTGCACAACACCGCCTTCAATCTGGTTCAGCGCGCCATCCGGATTGATAATGCAGCCGCCATCCACGGCGCACCATATGCGCGTAACGCGAACCGCTTCCTCGACCTCAACCTCTGCAATCACCGCACAATAGCCAGACTTGTTCTTGTAGCGCGCCAGCCCGATCCCCTGGCTGCGGCCTGTGCTTGTCTCGGCATTTGCCTGCCAGTTCGCCATTTCGGCCACTTTATCCAGCACCGCCAGGGCGCGGGCATCGCTCAAATGGCGACGCCGGAAGAGCAGCGGGTCGCAGCCGGCCTTTTCCGCCAATTCATCAATAAAGCCCTCAATGGCAAATACATTCGGATGCGCACCCAAAGCACGCAGCGACGATGTGCGCAAGGGTAGGTCATGCAACAGGCGATGTTGCAGGCTGACTGCGGGCAGGTCATAAAGCGGCACTGCATTTCGCAAAGCGCCGCTGCCCACCGCATCGGCCACATCGCTTAAGTTTTTTGGCGCAAAGCCGGCATCGCAGGCGGTTGCCGCCGCCAGATTTATATCGCCACCGGCGCCGGGTCGGCTGGAATGTGTGCCGCTGGAAATACTGGCGCGCCAGCCCTGGATAAGGCCCGCCTGATCCAGCCCGGCGCTCAATTCCATAACCATGGCTGAGCCGCTGGTGGCGCGCATTTCATCTTGTCGGGTCCATAGCACCCGCACCGGATAGCCCGGTATCGCATCAGCCAGCAAGGCCGCCTCTAATGCCACATCATCGGCGCCGTTATGGCCATAACAGCCTGAACTGGGCCGATGCTCCAATTCCAACATCTGTGGCGCATAGCCCAGCACACGGGCAATCTGGCTGCGCAGGTTGAACAAACCCTGGCTATGGCACCAGATTTTCAGCTTATCACCCTGCTGCTCTGCCACGGCACAGCTGGGCCCTATTGCACCATGCAGTAGGAAAGCCCGGCTATAAGTGGCCTGGATTGTATCTGCCGGCAAAGCCGGCTGCGGATCATCGTGCATTACTTTGGTCGGTGCGCTTTGCAGCCATGGCGCGACCTCTTCCGGAATCTGCATGTGCGGCGCATCCCAACCCAGCATGGGTTCCAAATATGCAGCCGCCTGCCGCGCCAGACTTTCACTACCGGCGATCAGTGCCAGAAAGTTTCCGCGTCGCACTAATCGACATTTATCGCCATAACGCTGATGAAAATTTGCAGCCGGCACATCCCGCAAGCTCGCCCCTAAGCAGGGAGCATGGAATACGCGACCATGCAGCATGTTAGGCAAAATCAAATCATGCAGAAAACCGCTGCCGGCCAGGATTTGCGGCAGATCGCGGCGCGGCAAGGATTGCCCCACCAGTCGATTGCCTTGGCTTGGAAGCAAGCTTTGTTCGGCGTGAATTGACTGGCGCCAATTTATCCTTTCAGCCACCGACCAGAGTGAAACACCCGTCGGTGTACCATCTGCAAGAATATTGCCCTGCTGCATTGAGAGGGCCTGTGGCGCCAGGTTCAGCATGCTTGCCGCCGCTGCCAGCGCCGCATCACGCAGGCAAGCGGCGGCCAGTCGCAATGCAGCTCCACCGGTTTCAATCGATTGGCTACTGGCGGTGAGCCATTCATCCGGCCCCGCAGCGGTATTCAACGGCAACATGTCAATCGATTCAGGCGACAAGCCCAATTCATCGGCGGCAATCTGCACCAAAGCAGTGAGAATGCCCTGGCCCAGTTCAACCTTGCCGCTGCGTATGCCCAGCCGCCCCGGTTGCGCCAGGCAGAACCAGCTTTCCAGGCGGGGGTTATCCAGAATGCTTTTTGGCAATGGCCTTGTCATGCCAAACCGCCAGCAAGGCGCTGCTTTGCAGCCGCCTCTATCGCCGCCAGAATACGCGGCTGCGCACCACAACGGCAGAGATGCGGATCCAGTGCGGCAGCAATCTCGGCCCGGTTCGGCATGTGCTGCAGATCGCGCAACCAGGCAAAGGCGGTAACCACAATGCCGCTCAGGCAATAGCCGCATTGCCCGGCCTGATGCTGCAAAAATGCCGCAAGCAAATCCTGGCCAGCAGCATCCTTGTGCAAACCTTCAATAGTGATGACCTGGCGGCCATTCACATCCGGGGCAAAAAGCTGACAGGCAGGGCGCGGCCGGCCATCCACCAGCACCATGCAGGCACCGCATTGCTCCAGCCCGCAGCCAAAACGGCTACCCGTCAAACCCAGCCCATTCCGCAAGGCTTCCAACAGACTGGCACCCGGCTCGATGGCAAGCCTGGTGTGGCAGCCATTCACGCTGCATTCCAGGATTTCCGATTTATCCTGCGCCAATGGTGGATCAACACGATCAAGCATGCGGCCTCAATCAATATGGCGCCTAGAGCACGCCTGAAACTAGCGTGGCGGCAATATTACTGTCCAGTTAGTCATATTGCCGCCACAAAAATTGGCGGAAACTCCGCCCTTATAAGGCTACATGAGAGCCGGCAACGCCCGCTTTCTCAAGATAACGGGCAACGCGCAGCGCCAGATCTTCACGCCATGGTGCAGCAATCACCTGCACCCCCATCGGCATCGGCGCTGCCGCTGCATAGGGCGTTGCCACCACCGGCAGGCCGGCAAAGGTGATCGGCTGTGTGAACAGGCCGATATTGGCCCGCACCGGCATTTCGACACCATCCAGGGTCATCATGCGCTGGCCGATTTTTGGCGCAATGCAGGGTGCCGCCGGCGCCAGCAGGATATCCACGTCACGGAATAGCTCCTGCATGCGGGCGCGATACCAGCGCCGGAACCGATTGGCCTGCACATACCAATCACCTGGCAAGAGCGCACCGGCCAGGAAACGATCCCGCGTATCCGGATCAAAATCATCGGCGCGCTGCTGCAATCGTTGGCGATGCAGATTGGAGCCTTCGATTGCGGTCATGGTATAGGCGGCTGCACGCGCCCGCCGTGCTTCCGGAATGGTGACACGCCGGGTGGCACCCAATGCCTTGGCAAAGGCCTCTACCGCTTCATGCGCCAAAGGCTCGCCGCCACGGGCAAAGTAATCATCCGCCACCGCAATGCGCAAACCATCAATGCCCTGCTCCAGACTGGGCAGTGTTGGTTCCAGCGCGCGCTGGGCGCAAACCGGATCGGCGGCATCCGGCCCCTGCATCACATCATAGGCCAGAGCCAGATCATGGCTGCTGCGTGCCATCGGCCCGAGATGATCCAGGCTGGCAACAAACGGAAAGCTGCGATTACGCGGCAAACGGCCAAAAGTCGGCTTCAACCCGAACAAGCCGCAAAACGAGGACGGCACGCGGATCGAACCATTGGTATCCGAACCCAGCGCCAGCGGCACCATGCCACTTGCCGCCGCCACGCCTGAACCGCTGGACG
Source organism: Ferrovibrio sp. (assembly GCF_017994015.1). Classification (GTDB taxonomy): domain Bacteria; phylum Pseudomonadota; class Alphaproteobacteria; order Ferrovibrionales; family Ferrovibrionaceae; genus Ferrovibrio. The sequence goes on from NZ_JAGOLP010000042.1 coordinate 9,977, forward strand.
AGCCACCCGGCATGCGGGTCGGATCATGCGGATTGCAGGCATTGCCGTAATGGCAATTTTCGCCGGTGAAATCATAGGCATATTCGCCCATGTTGAGCGCACCGACCAGCACCGCGCCGGCCGCTTCCAGCCTTTCGATCAGCGGCGAATCCGCTTCGCGCGGCGCGTGTTCGCGATTGATCTTCGAGCCGGCCACTGTGGGCAGACCGGCAATGTCATAGAGATTTTTCACCGCGAAAGGCACACCGGCCATCGGCCCCAGCGGCTGGCCGGCAGCACGAGCAGCATCCAGCTTACGCGCCGTGGCCCGCGCCCGATCCTCCAAAACGGTGGTGAAGCCATTGAGTTTGCCATTCACTGCCGAGATACGGGCGAGCGAGATTTCCGTGGCCTCAAGAGCGCTGATGCGGCCCTCGGTCACGGCAGTGGCGATTTCAGCCGCCTTGCTGGTAAAATCAATCATGGCGCAAAGGTTGCGGCAATTTCGAGATCATCAGGCAGCGGGAATTCCAGGAACAACTGCGCGGTTCCGGCAATCCGCCGCATATTATCCAGCACGCCGGGCAATTGCTGTGGCGTGATGGTATAGCCGCCCAGGGCGGCGGCCTGTTTGACATAGGCCTCCATGTCAAAATCGGGAGCAATCATGCTGCTTCTTTCTCTGCTTGTTTGACAGACATGCCGGGAAAGCCGGCACGGTCACACTACAGGCAGGCAGCAACAAATCGGAAGCATCCTGTAAAACATCCATTGGCGCCGGCTAGGGCCCGCACCCTAATCAGCCGCGCGCAACCACCAGCGGCACAACGATAAGCTTTGTCACGCTGCCATCGGGACCACCGAGTGGCAGGATCAGGCGTTCGGTGCGGATGTATTCCTTATGCGGCGCCATGGTGGCAGTGTGGCTGACATGTGCGCGACGGGTTGTTACCGCTTCATCCATGTAGGCATGCACCTGGCGCACCATCTCGGTGTCGCCCACTTCATCGGCATAACGCCCGGTCGGATCGAAGCCGAAAGTCGCCACCACCTCGGTGCCGACCAGTCGGTAGTAATAGCGCCGGCCATAGGGGCCGTGCGGCTGCTCCACCACATCATGCAGCACCACCCAGGGCAACAAGGCGGGTCCGATATTGGCTGCGTCAAAAACCTCGCGCCCGGGCAGGGCGCCGTCTGTGCCAACCTGACCGGCCCAATATTGGTAGAGCTGGATCAGATGGATATCTTTGAGAGGCTGCAACGCGCTTCACCTTGCATGCAAAAGCTGCAAAACACGCGGGGTTATGGGCTTTTCATCGCTGCGGCACAATGCCTAGCCGCCCCACTGCGGCAACTATCCGCAGCCCTGACCGCAAGTTGCTACATTGCGAAACTATACTTGCCTGCATTGCCTCAACCAACAATAAAAAAAGCTGTATACGGCCTTCTACATGCCGAAACTTTCACATCACGGCAAAGCCGGTAAACGCCTTACGGGGCTGATGCCACCATGCGCCCCACGCTTTCGGCGATATCCAGCATGAAGCCGTTGAAACGGTTATCGCCATTCTGCTGCCAGAGGCCGCCTTCCGGCTCTTTCAGGGTTACATCCCAGACAGAGCTGTTCTGGCCCGGCGCCATAAGTTTCATTGAAACCGTGAATACCGACAGGCAGGCACCGCCACGGCATGATTCCTGTGCCGCGATCGGCATGATCAACAGCCGGTGAAAGTCCCGCTGGCCGAAAGGGCCAAGCGGGATTGGTTTGTCCTGCTGGTCAAACTCAACGGAAATGGCTTCAGCTTTCAGGCTTTTTTTGGCGAGATGGCCGGGCAACTGGCCAACAACGGCATTGCGCAACGTGATCTGTTGCTCCTTGAGCGCCGTCCCGAGCTTGTCTGCTTCCTTGCCGGAAGAATAACGCTCCTTCATCGCCGCATTGATGAACAGGATATTTAATCCCTTCGCCGCCACGGGGCCGCTATCAGGCCGTTTGATGACCGTTTCGGTCGATGTTGTCTGGCATGCGGCCAAGAGAAAACATGCCGCCAATAAAACACTGAAAGTCCGGGCAAAACGCATGTAAACAACCCCTCCACTGCTTTTTGGCTGCAAACAATCAGCTTCTGCGCGCCATTCAATTACACCATTGCACTTAATTACCGATAAATCATAGCAACACACACCATTATTGGGAATAGCCATCCTGCATAGATGGCACAAGCTCGCTGCTCCAACGGTTAAACGCTCCGGCACGCACCAAGTGTCCGGCGGCGGCGATGTCCGGGGCGAAGAAACGATCCCGCTCATAGGCCGGCACAGCAGCGCGGATCAGGCCATGCACCGCCTCCAATGGCGCCGAACTATGCAGCGGGCGGTGAAACTCGATGCCCTGGGCGGCGGCAAGCAATTCGATGCCGATGATCGTGCTGGTATTCTGCGCCATCGCCAGCAGGCGACGCGCGCCATGCGTGGCCATCGAGACATGATCTTCCTGATTGGCCGAGGTGGGCAGCGAATCGACACTGGCCGGATGCGCCAGTTGTTTGTTTTCGGAAGCCAGCGCCGCTGCCGTGACATGCGCGATCATGAAGCCGGAATTCAGCCCCGGCTCGGCCACCAGGAAGGCCGGCAGGCCGCTCAACACCGGATCGGTCAGCAAGGCGATGCGCCGCTCGGCAATAGCGCCGGTCTCGGCCAAGGCAAGGGCCAGGATATCGGCGGCAAAAGCCACTGGTTCAGCATGGAAATTGCCGCCTGAGATGACCTCGCCGCTATCGGCGAACAGCAAGGGATTGTCGGTGACGGCATTGGCCTCACGCGCCAACATCGCCGCCGCCTGGCGCAGCAGGTCGAGCACCGCCCCCATCACCTGCGGCTGACAGCGCAACGAATAGGGATCCTGCACCCGGCTGCAATCCAGATGCGATTCCCTGATCCGGCTGCCCTGCAACAGGCTGCGATACAGCGCGGCGGTGTCGCTCTGGCCCGGCTGGCCGCGCAAGACATGGATGCGCGGATCAAACGGCGCATCGCTGCCCTTGGCGGCTTCCAAAGACAGCATGCCGGCAACCAGCGCGGCGGCAAAGGTATCCTCAGCCGCAAACAGCCCGAGCATTGCCAGGGCGGCAGAAACCTGCGTGCCGTTAAGTAATGCCAGCCCTTCCTTGGGGGCCAGTTCCAGCGGCTCCAGCCCGGCCGCGGCCAGGGCTTGCGAAGCCGGCATGAGGCGGCCGTTCACCCGCACCTCGCCAACGCCGATCAAGGCCGCCGTCATATGAGCCAACGGCGCCAGATCACCGGACGCGCCAACCGAGCCTTGCGCCGGAATACATGGCAGAATGCCGCGATTGGCAAAGTCCAGCAGGCGCTCGATCACCAGCCAGCGCACGCCGGAATGGCCACGCGCCAGGCTGGCCGCCTTGAGCGCCAGGATCAGGCGCACGGCATCGTCGGCCAGCAAAGGCCCGGTGCCCACAGCATGCGACAGCACAAGATTGCGCTGCAATTCAGCCAGTTTTTTGGTCGGGATCGCCGTCTGCGCCAGTTTGCCGAAACCGGTATTGATGCCATAGGCAACCCGGTTCTCGGCCACAATCTGCGCCACCAGGGCTACGGCAGCCTCCACCCCGGGGCGAGCGACAGGATCAAGCCGCAAATTTGGCTCGCCCGCTGCCGAACGCGCCACCCGGCGCCAATCGCTCAAACCCACTTTGCCCGGTTGCAGCAGCAGATCGACCATTCCAGCCTCCTTCGTCGCGGTGACAAATATTAATGACTAGACATGTATATACATCCTAAAAATCGCCATTTCCGCCGTCAAGCCAACTTTTATGAAAGCGGTTTTATTATACCACCCGATTATCCACCCAATGTATCAGGGCAAACACTTTCCCGCATTACGCGATAGTGCCTATGCTGACGACTTGGCAGCTTCAGAAGGAAACACCATGTCGGCCAGCGCTTTTTCCAACACCTCCATTGGTGGCCGGATCAATATCGGTTTTGGCATCGTGATCCTGCTGCTGATCGCGGTGGCCGGGGCCGGGCTGTTTGGCGCCAACAATGCGCGCCAGCTCTTTGGCCGCTACGACATATCGTCGGATGCCGTGCGCGCTGTGTTGCGCGCCGAGCGCGATGTGATCGAGATCAGCCGCAACGTGATGCTTTACACCGAGCGCGACAGCCAGCAGGCGCTTGAAAAAGCCCGCCAGATGATCCGCAGCATCCCGGAAACCCTGGCCGGCGCCGAAGCCGAAGCCAGTGACCAAGACCGTCAGCGTCTGGCGGAAATTCGGGCTGATGTGCAGCGCTTTGGCATTGTCGTTGAGGAAATCGTCAAGGCCCGCGCCGATTACAATGCAATCTTTGCCAAGGATACGGTGCCGGCCTCGACCAAACTGCGCCAGCTATTGCCCGACATCATCAAGCGCGCCGAAGGCGCCTATGATTACCAGACCGCCTTTCTGGCCACCCGCGTGCAGGAGACCCTGAACGCCATCGGCGCGGCGGCCTATCAATATCTCTACCGGCCGAAGCCCGAATTGCTGGCCCGCAGCATCCAGCTTGCCGCCACGCTTAACACTCAATCCGAAGCCCTGGCGGAACGCCTGGCGATGACATCCAGCGGCGGGTCGGTGAATGAACTGCGCGCTGCAGCAAAGACCTACAGCGACAGCCTGGTGCAGGTGATGACCATCATTGGCAAGATCGGCGCCGATATGCAGGGCCGGTTGCAGCAGCATGCCGATGCCGCCATCGCCGAAAGCGCGGCGCTTGCCACTGAACGCAGCGCCGATCTGGATGAGGACGAAACCAAGCTGCATCGTAATCTTGGCCTCACCCTGATGGTGATCGCGGCTATTGCGCCGGTGACCCTGGTGGTGGCGGTGATCTTTGCCCTGCTGATTGGTCGCTCGATCCGTAATCCGGTGCTGGAGCTCACCGGCACCATGGAAAAACTATCCACCGGCGATTACAGCGCCGTGGTGGATGGTCTGCAGCGCCGCGATGAGATTGGCCGCATGGCCCAGGCGGTGCAAATCTTCAAACAGAATGGCCAGGAGAGTGAGCGACTGCGCAATCAGGTGGAACAGGAGCGCCAGCAGCGCGAGCGTGATCGCGCCGAGCAGGAAGCTGAACTCGACCGCTCCGTCGGCCTGGTGGTGAATGCTGCCGCAGCAGGCGATCTGGGTCGGCGCATCGACACTGGCAATCTGCACGGCGTGATGAAGGGCCTGGGCGACGGCATCAACCGGCTGGTGGGCAGTGTTGCAACTGCTGTTGATGAAGTAGGCCAGGTGCTGGCCGGCATGGCCGGCGGCGATCTGACCCGGCGTGTGCGCGGCGAGTATCAAGGCGTATTCGCCAAGCTGAAGGACAATGTGAACGCCACCAGCGAGAAGCTCGGCAGCACCGTGCGCGGCATCACCGAAAGCGCCGCAGCGGTGAATGATGCCTCGTCGGAGATTTCCGCCGGCAGCCAGGATCTGGCCAGCCGCACCGAGGCGCAGGCCGCCAGCATTGAGCAGACTGCCGCCTCGATGCACGAGATCACCGCCACCGTGCGGCAGAATGCCGACAATGCCCAGGCTGCCAACCAGCTCAGCCAGGCTGCGCGTGATGCCGCCGACAAGGGCGGCAATGTGATGCAGGAAGTGGTGGGGGCGATGAGCGGCATCGAAGGCAGCGCCCAGAAGATCGTCGAGATTGTCGGCCTGATCGACGAGATTGCGTTCCAGACCAATCTTTTGGCGCTCAATGCCAGCGTGGAAGCGGCGCGTGCCGGCGAGGCAGGCAAAGGCTTTGCCGTGGTGGCGCAGGAAGTACGCGCGCTGGCGCAGCGTTCGGCCAGCGCATCGAAGGATATCAAGGCGTTGATCGCGGAATCCAACAGCCAGGTGCGCACCGGCGCCAGTCTGGTAAACCAGGCCGGCGGCGCGTTGGGCGATATTGTCACAGCGGTGAAGAAGGTGACCGATATTGTAGCCGAAATTGCTGCCGCAAGCCGCGAGCAGGCCACCGGGCTGGATCAGATCAACACCGCCGTAGCCAGCATGGACGAAATGACCCAGCGCAATGGCGCCCTGGTGGAAGAAACCTCGGCGGCGGCGCAGGCATTGAGCAACCAGGCCCGGGAATTGACCCGTATGGTCGGCTTCTTCCAGGTCGGCGGCCATAACCCAAGCCCGGCCAGCGCAGCGGCACCAAGCACCGCAAAAGCGCCGCCGCCAGCGATAAAGCCTGCGGCTGTGATCAAGCCCGCCAGCGTGATCAAGCCTGGCGCCAAGCCTGCCGCGCCAAAACCCACAGCATCGCAGCCCGCCGTTCCGGTGGCGGCCAAGCCGGCGCCAAAGCTGGTGTCTAAGCCGGCCCCGGCAGCGGCCGATGACGACGACTGGAAGGAATTCTGAGGCGGTTCAGCGTTTGCGTGGCTGCGTCATGCCGGCAAGGTCGAGGATCGTATCGATCTGGCCGGCATCGACCCAGCCCTTCTCCAGCACCAATTCGCGTATGGTGCGGCCGGTCTTGATTGCTTCCTTGGCCAGGGCCGCAGAACGCTCATAGCCGATATAAGGATTGAGCGCCGTGACCAGACCGATACTGGCCTCGACATGGCGCCGGCAGTAATCCTCGTTGGCGGTGATGCCCGCAACACACAATTCTGCCAGCGTGCGCGCCGCCCGCACCAGCAATTGCAGCGAATGCATCACGTTATGAACGATCAGCGGCTCCATCACATTGAGCTGGAGCTGGCCAGCCTCGGCCGCCATGGTTACTGCCATGTCATTGCCGATGACCTGGAAGCAGACCTGGTTGACCACTTCCGGGATCACCGGATTGACCTTGCCCGGCATGATCGACGAGCCCGGCTGCATCGGCGGCAGGTTGATTTCGTTCAGGCCGCCGCGTGGTCCCGACGATAGCAGCCGCAGATCGTTGGCGATTTTCGACAGCTTGACGGCAACGCGCTTGAGCATGCCGGAATAGAGCACAAAGGCGCCCATATCCCAGCTTGCCTCGATCAGATTGGCGGCGCGCACCATGGGCAGGCCGGAAACCCGGGCCAGTTCGGCAATCGCCAGGGCGGAATAATCCGGATCGGTGTTGATGCCGGTGCCAACCGCCGTGCCGCCGAGATTAACCTCATGGAACAGGCGCACGGTTTCGTCGCCACGCGCCACATCTTCCAGGATATTGATGGCAAAAGCCTCAAACTCCTGGCCCAGCGTCATCGGCACCGCATCCTGCAACTGGGTACGGCCAAGCTTGACGATGCTGGTGAATTCCTCACCACGCTTGCGGAACTCGCCGGCCAATTGCTCCAGCGCCCGGCTCAGTTCGGCATGGCTCAGCAAAGTGGCCAGCCGCACCGCCGTGGGATAGGCGTCATTGGTGGATTGCGACAGGTTCACATCGTCATTCGGATGCAGATGGGCATACTCGCCCTTGGCATGGCCGAGCAATTCCAGGCCACGATTGGCCACCACCTCGTTCACATTCATGTTGGTGGACGTGCCGGCGCCGCCCTGGAACACATCGATGGTGAACCATTCATGCAGCCGGCCATCAATCAGATCGTCACAAGCGGCAGCAATCGCAGTGTTCTTTTCCGGTGCCAGATAACCCAGCCTGGTATTGGCCGCAGCCGCCGCCTTCTTCACCATGCCGAAGGCACGGATCAGATGTGGATAATGGTTCAACCCGATGCCGGAGATGCGGAAATTATCCAAGGCCCGCTGGGTCTGAACGCCGTAATAGGCGTCTGCCGGAATTTCACGCTCGCCGAGGGAATCGTGTTCCAGCCGCATGCCGGTCATGGTGATATCTCCTAAACGCTGCGTTGCGCCTTGTCCTTGGCGTTGGTCGCCTCGATGGCAGCGCGGATTTCGGTCCAGTCGTCGTCGGTCAGTTCAAGCAGGTTGCCAAAGCCGCCGGCGGAGTTGAGCCATTGGCCGCCATCAATGGCAATCACTTCGCCATTAATATAGCCCACTTCATCGGCCATCAGGAAGGCGGCGAAATTAGTCAATTCGCTCATCGCACCAACCCGCCGCATCGGGATCGCCTCAATCATGCGCTTTTCCAGTGCCGGGGTTGGCGCCAGACGCTTGGTCATGCCCTCAGTGGGAAACGGTCCCGGTGCGATGGCATTGAGCCGGATGCCCTTCGGCCCCCATTCCACAGCCAGGCTTTGTGTCATTGCCGCCACGCCAGCTTTCGACATCGCAGAAGGCACCACAAAGGCAGAGCCGGTCCACACCCAACTGGTGACAATCGAGATCACGCTGGCCTTGTGACCAGCAGGGATCCAGCGCTTGCCGCAGGCCTGGGTGACATAGAAGCTGCCATGGAACACGATATTGGCAATGGCATCAAAGCCGCGCGGGCTCATCTGCTCGGTCTTGGCGATAAAATTGCCGGCCGCGTTGTTGACCAGACCATCCAGCGGCCCATCGCGCCAGATCGTCTCGATCATTTCATCCACGGCCTGCGCCACGCGGATATCGCAGGCCATGTAATGGACCTGGCCGCCGGTGGCGCTGCTCAGCTCCAATGCGGTATCGCGCAGCACACCTTCGCGCCGGCCGCAGATATAGACCACGGCGCCTAGTTCAAGGAATTTCTGTGCCATCGCCTTGCCCAGGCCGGTGCCGCCGCCGGTGACCAGGATACGCTTGCCTTGCAACAGATCAGACCTGAACATTGTTTTTCCCCGGCTTTGATTGTTAGGGTCCGAACTATAAAACCGCTCAACACCCGGAGAAAGCCTCATGGACCTGCAACTGACCGACAAGGTGGCCATTGTTACCGGCGCCAGCAAGGGCATTGGCCGGGCCATCGCAGTGGAGCTTGCCGCCGCCGGCATGAAGCTGGTGCTGGCCGCCCGCTCGGCCGACCTGCTGCAACAATTGGCCGCCGACTTGCCCACCGATTGTCTGGTGCAAGCGATGGACCTGCGCCAGCCGCAGGCCGGCGCCGATCTGGTGCAGGCCACGCTGGCGCGCTTCGGCCGCATCGACTTGCTGGTGAACAATGCCGGCGCCACCAAGCGCGGTGATTTCCTGGCTTTGAGCGACGAGGATTGGGCTGATGGCTTTGCGCTGAAATTCTTTGGTGCCATGCGGTTGAGCCGAGCCGCCTGGCCGCAGCTCAAAGCGGCGCAGGGCAGCATTGTCAATATCATCGGCGTGGGTGGCCGCACCGGCAGCGCTGAATTCGCCATCGGCGGCAGTGTGAATGCCGCCGGCATGAACCTGACAAAGGTTCTGGCCGATCGCGGCGTGACCGAAGGCGTGCGGGTCAATGCCATCAACCCGGGCACCATCGCCACCGACCGGCTCAAAACCCGCATCGCCAGCTTCGCCCAGGAACAAGGCATTTCCGCCGAGGAAGCCGCCAGCCGCATGCCGCGCGCCATGGGCGTGGCACGTTTTGGCGAGCCGGCAGAAATCGCCCGGGCCGTGGCCTTCCTGGCCTCGCCGGCCGCCGCCTATATCAGCGGCGCCATCCTGGATGTGGATGGCGGCCTGACCCGCACCCTCTAACCGAGCTTTCCGGCTGCGTCGTCTAAGCAGTTTCACGCTGCCGAAAGTTGCTTTACAATAGTGTTTACAGCGGCCTCGCATCTTCAGGGGAAATGTTCCGCATGCGCCTTTTCACCGCCCTGCTGATCGCACTGCTCTGCTGGCTCGGCCAGGGCTACGGCCCGGTCAAGGCGCAAAGCCCCTCCACTCCCCTGGCGCAACCAAGCGGCCCGGTCATCCTCACTGTCAGCGGCGCCATCACACGCGGCAATGCCAGCGATGCCCAGGGCGGCAAGCTGGCACATTTTGACCGCGCCATGCTGGAGGCATTGGGCCAGGCCGGTTTTGAGACCAGCACGCCATGGCATACCGGTGTCGTACGCTTTGATGGCGTGCCGGGCAAGGCACTGATGCAGGCCGTGGGCGCCAAGCCCGATGGCATGGCGCAGGCAGTGGCGCTGAATGACTATGCCTCAGCGGTGCCGGTGGCAGATTTTCTAAACCGTGGCTTGATTCTGGCTCTGAAGCTGAATGGCAGCTACATGACCGTACGCGACAAAGGCCCACTCTTCATCATCTATCCGTTTGACGGCGACGCAGCCCTGCGTCAGGAAAGCTACTATACCCGTTCGGTATGGCAGCTGCGCCGCCTCGAAATCCGCTAAGCCGCCATGGCGCAAAAAGAACCAGCGGTTCAGTCAGCACCAACCGGCCGCAATGATCTGATCGGATCGGCGCGCCGCTTTGTGCTGATCTTCTCTGCCGTATTCGTTGTGGCCTTTGCCGGTATCGCTTCTTATCTCTATGTGCAGCACAGCGAATTCGCCCGCGCCATGCGGCAGAATGTGATTTTTGAGGGCACTCAGTTACGCGCCGAATACCTGACCCTGCGCAACCGTATGGCGGAAGTGCTCGCCGGCATGCCGGAGCGCGAGCGCGACGATGTGCAGGTGGCCTATGACATACTGATCGCCCGTGTAAGAGCACTGGAGGAAGGCCGCAGCGCCGAATTGTATACGCATGACCGCGAACTGGCGCCGCTGTTCCGTGGCCTGGCCAGCGAAATCCGGCGCTGGGAGCCACAGGTGCAGCGCTTTGTCAGCGGCGACGATCATACCGGCTATGTATTGTTGCGGCAGCTTGCCACGGCTGGTGCTGAATTCGGCGCCTTCACCGCCCGCGCCAACAGCATCACGCAGGGCCGCATCGGCGATACCGACCGGCGCATGCAGACATTGTATCTGCTGCTGCTGGCCTTGCTGCTCGGCGGCGCCGCCGTGGTAGCGGTTGTGGCGCGCCTGCTATTGCGCCAGGCCACTGCCACCGATGCAGCGCATCGTCATCTCACCGCGCTGGCACGTGATCTGGAAGCGGCACGGCGCCAGGCTGAGGCTGCCAACCGGGCCAAGTCCAGCTTCCTGGCCTCAATGAGCCATGAATTGCGCACGCCGCTGAATGCCGTGATCGGCTTTGCCGACATCATGCATCAGGGCTTGTTCGGCCCGCTCGACAATGCGCGTTATGCCGAATATGTCGCCTCGATCCAGCAGAGCGGCCAGCATCTGCTGAGCCTGATCAATGACATCCTCGACATGAGCCGCATTGAAGCCGGCCGGGTGGAACTGAACGAGGATCGTATCGATATTGCCGGCCTGGTGGCCGATTGCCTGGATCTGGTGGATGTGCAGGCGCGCAGCAAAGGTGTGACTTTGCAGGCTGAGCCCGGCCAGGCCGACGCTGCACTCTGGGCCGATGAGCGCGCCCTGCGCCAGATGCTGCTCAACCTGACCGCCAATGGCGTGAAATTCACCCCCACCGGCGGCAGCGTGACGGTGAGTCATGGCGTGGCCGCCGATGGCTGGTATGAAATCGCGGTGCGCGATACCGGCATCGGCATGGCCGAAGCTGAAGTGGCGCGGGTGTTTGAACCCTTTGCCCGTGGCGGCAGCCAGTTGGTGCGGCAGCAATATGATGGCACCGGGCTGGGCCTGCCGATCACCCGCCGGCTGGTGGAATTGCATGGTGGCCGCATCCAGCTCACCAGTGAATTAGGCAAAGGCACCATTGCCCGGCTGCGTTTTCCGCCCGAGCGGATCAGCCGCGTTTCCGATTTTGGCGCCATGCTTGGCGCGGTACCCAGCGACTGATGGCGAAACTGCTTTTTGCCCTACTGTTCCTGGCGCTGGCTGGCTGCGCACCGCGACTGCAACCTTCCGGGACAACACAAACCACGCCTGCCCTGCTGGAGAATGCCTGGCGTGCCGAAGATGGCGCGGTCATGCCCTTACGAAGCTGGCAGCCTGAGGCACCGCGCCAGCCGCAAGCCGTGATCCTGGCTTTGCATGGCTTCAATGATTACGGCAATGGCTTTGCCGACCCGGCTGCCTGGTGGGCCAGGGAGCGCGGCATCGCACTCTACGCACCGGACCAGCGCGGCTTTGGCGCCGCGCCCTATCCGGGCCTCTGGGCCGGCGCCGAGCGTATGCAGGCCGATCTGAAAGAATTGACCCGCCTGCTGCGCAAGCAACATCCGGGCCGCCCGCTTTTCTGGCTTGGCGAAAGTATGGGCGGCGCCGTGCTGCTGGCTGCCCTGGCCGAACCCGACAACACGAATTTGCCCGATGGCGCCATCCTGGTCGGGCCGGCAGTATGGGGCCGCGCCACCATGCCGCTGAGCTACCGCGTCACGCTTGCGCTGAGTAGTCATATCTTGCCCTGGCTGCGGCTTTCCGGTCGTGGCCTCGGCATCCAGGCGTCAGATAATATCCCGATGCTGCGGCGCTATAGCGCCGATCCACTGGTAATCAAACAGACCCGCATTGATGCGGTATATGGCCTGGTCAACCTGATGGATGCGGCCTTGGCTGCCGGCCCGCGCCTTGATCCGGCTTTGCCGCTGCTGCTGCTGTATGGCGTGAACGATCAGGTGATCCGCAAGGAACCGGTGGAGCGTTTTGCCGCCAGGCTGGGCGGCCAGCGCCGCATTGCCGTTTATGATACCGGCTGGCATATGCTGCTGCGCGATTTACAGGCCGAACGAGTGTGGCGCGATATTGCTGCCTGGATAAACGATCCTGCTGCCGCGCTGCCCTCTGGCCGTGAAGCCACGACGCAGCCCCTGTTTCCCCAGGAGAAAAATTGATGAACCGAACCAGCCTGCTCGAAAGCCTGTGGGTGCTGACCGGCATGAGTGTTGCGCTCAGCCTGCTGCTGCTGGTGATTGATGCCGAGCATGGCCTTGCCCTCACCTCGATCGGCTCCACTGCCGTGCTGCTTTTCTGCTTTCCCAATCATGAAGGCGCGCAACCACGCACGGTGCTGATCGCCCATCTGCTCGGCGCGCTGATCGGCTTCGGCCTGCTTTACTCTGTCGGCGCCCATGCCTGGAGCATGGCCCTGGGCGTGGCGCTGATTGCCGTGGTGATGAAGCTGGGCAACATCATGCATCCACCGGCCGGCGCCAATCCGCTGATCGTGCTGAATATCAAGGCCAGCTGGATGTTCCTGGTGGATCCGCTGCTGCTGGCGCTGGTCATCCTGATGGCCGTGGCATGGCTCTGGAGCCGGCTGCGGCCCGGGCCGCGCTGGCCGCAGGCATGGTGATTCAGGCTATCCAGAACATCTGGTTGACTTCCACCGGCGAGATGCGGCGACCATTGCCGTTGCCATCATAGGAAACCGGCGCATCCTTGAATTCCCGCACCGGCGGATCGGGATTGGCATTATCTGCCGCCTGATCCTTGGCCACCACCGAGGCGATGCGCAGCAGCACTTGCAGGTTCACTTCCACGCCTGCCGCTGCACCATCGGTGATGCGGGCAATCTTCGCCGTTGCCACCGGAAACACCGGAGCATCCAGTGTTGTGCGGTAGACCGGGTTAGTCGCCAGGATCGGAGTGATCGTGTCAGCCATGATTTGTTAAGTATACCGCTCCTGCGTTTTTACAAAAGTGTATTTTGTTTCACAGTGCGAATGCGCCGCATTTCAGCCGCAATTCTTATTAACCATGGTTCCAAACAACGGAAAGTCGCGCATGGCCAGTATTGGTATAGTTAACGCCGCCCTGTTGCTCGGGGCCTTATTGGTACTTGTTGGTGTGCTTTCCAGCCTGATTGCCAGCCGCTTTGGCGCCCCGCTGCTGCTGGTGTTTCTGTTCGTCGGCATGTTGGCCGGCGAAGACGGCCCGGGCGGGCTGCAATTCAGCGATTACCAGACCACCTATCTGATCGGCTCGCTGGCGCTGGCGGTGATCCTGTTTGATGGCGGCCTGCGTACCAAGCTGGCCAGTTTTCGCGGCACGCTGGCACCGGCTGCCGTGTTGGCAACCCTGGGCGTGTTCATCACCGCCGGCCTGACCGGCTTTGTCGCCTATCTGCTGCTCGATCTGAGCTGGATTGGCGCTTTGCTGCTTGGCGCCATCGTGGCTTCCACCGATGCCGCAGCCGTGTTTTTCCTGCTGCGTACCGGCGGCATGAAACTGAAACGCCGCGTTGGCACCGTGCTGGAAATCGAATCCGGCACCAACGATCCGGTGGCGGTATTCCTCACCGTGTTACTGGTTGAATTGCTGCTGCAAGGCCCGCGCGACCTGGGCTGGACCGTGATGGTCAGCCTGGGCGAACAAGCCATCCTGGGCAGTCTGATCGGCCTTGCCGGCGGTTTTCTCGCTTCCACCTTGCTCAATCGCGTGGAATTACCCAGCGGCCTGCACCCGGTTTTTGTGGTGGCCAGCGCGGTGCTGGTCTATGGCGTGGCGGCTGTGCTGGATGGCAGCGGCTTCCTGGCTGTGTATCTGGCCGGCCTGGTGCTGGGCAATCGCCCGCTGCGCGCTTATCCCAGCGTGATCAGTTTCCATGATACGGCAACATGGCTCTGCCAGATTGTTATGTTCCTGATGCTCGGCCTGCTGGTTTCGCCTGCCAAGCTGCTCGATTTCGCACTGCCGGCCTTGCTGCTGGCCGCCTTCCTGATCCTGGTAGGGCGGCCGCTGGCGGTGTGGCTCTGCCTGCTGCCGTTCGGTTTCAGCCGGCGCGAGCGGACCTTCATTTCATGGGTTGGCCTGCGTGGCGCGGTCAGCATCTTCCTGGCGGCCATCCCGATGCTATCCGGGATCCCGCAAGCCGAAATCTATTTCAATGTGGCCTTCTTCGTTGTGCTGGTTTCCCTCATGGTGCAGGGCTGGACGGTCACCTTCGCGGCGCGTCAGCTTGGCATGGTGTTGCCGCAGGCTGGCGAACCGGCCAAACGTGTTGAACTGGACCTGCCGGGCCAGCTCAGCCATGAAATGGTGGGCTATCCGATTCCAGCCGACAGCCTGGCCCTGCGGCTTGGCGGCTTGCCGAAATGGGTGCGGCCGGTGCTGCTGATCCGCGATGAGCAATTGCTTGATCCAGGCGCCGCAGCGCCGCTGCGGCCGCATGATTATGTGTATGTGCTCAGCGAACCGCAGCATCTTGGCCGGCTTGACCGGCTGTTTGGCAGTGCTGGCGATCTGGCCTTGCCAGCGGAAAACGAATTCATCTTGAATGGCAGTGCGCCGATGCAGGCGGTATCGGCGCTGTATGGCATCACCTTGCACGAAGCCGAGGCCAGCCTCAGTCTCGCTGCGACCGTAGCACGCCGGCTTGGCGGCGCGGCACATATCGGCGACCGCATCCGCTTCGGCGATGCCACCCTGACAGTGCGGGACACCGAGGCCGGCCAGGTGACCCGCGCCGGGCTAAGATTGGGCGAAACCAACGCAGGTGCCGAAACCATCGAAGCGGTTTTGCGTGCCGAGCCGGATCTGTTCGACCGGCTCAGCACGCGTAGCAAAACTGCGTGGCAAGCTTTGCTGGCGCGGCTCAGGCGCCGAGATGGGAACGGAAGCGCTTGACGATATCGCGCGTCGCCTTGGTGAGCAGACCCTGATCAACGCCAACGGCAACAAAGGTGAAGCCGGCATCGAAATAGCGCTTCGCATCATCCTCGTTCGGCGCCAGGATGCCGGCCGGCTTACCTGCCGCCTTGCACAATTCCAGCGCCTTCATGATTGCCGCCTGGGCCTCGGGATGCGAGGCATTGCCGAGATGGCCCACATCGGCGGAAAGATCGGCCGGGCCGATGAAGATACCGTCGATGCCATCCTGCTTGGCGATTTCCGGAATGCGGTTCACCGCCGCCAGGGTTTCCACCTGCACGATGACGCCGAGTTCCTCCTCGACCCGCTTATGGTAATCCGCCACCAAGCCATAACGGTTGGCGCGCTGTGCCATGGAGACACCGCGAATGCCCTTGGGCGGATAGCGGGTGGCTTCCACCGCCGCCTTGGCCTCGACCTCGTCCTGCACAAAAGGCAGGATCAGGTTCGGCGCGCCGATATCCAGGAAGCGCTTGATCAGCACCGGATCATTCCATGACGGGCGCACCACCGGCGACGCGGTGTTGGCATCGATCTGCATGGCCTGCAATTGCTGCAACACCATCGGCAATTCGTTCGGCGAATGCTCGGTATCCAGCACCACCCAGTCAAACCCGGCCGTGGCAATGATCTCAGCCGCGATGTTGCTGCACAGCATACTCCACAGGCC
>NZ_JAGOLP010000103.1 GCF_017994015.1 Ferrovibrio sp.
ATCTTATCCTGATGGATATCCAGTTGCCGGAAGTGTCGGGCCTGGAAGTGATCAAGTGGATCAAGGAAGACGATAACCTGCGCTCGATCCCGGTGGTGGCGGTGACCGCTTTCGCCATGAAGGGTGACGAGGAGAAGATGCGCGAAGGCGGCTGTGACGCCTATATCGCCAAGCCCATCTCGGTCGGCAAGTTCATCGAGACGGTGAAGCACTTCCTCGACGCCAAGAATTGACGCTGCCGCTATGACGGCGCGCATCCTGGTCGTCGATGATATCCGCACCAATATCAAGGTGCTGGAAGCCAAGCTGACGAGTGAATATTACGAGGTCATCACCGCCGCCAACGGGCCGGAGGCGCTGGAAGCATCGGTGAATGGCAATCCCGATCTGATCCTGCTGGATGTGATGATGCCGGGCATGGATGGTTTCGAGGTTTGCCGCCGGCTCAAGTCCGATCCGGCCACCGCTCATATCCCGGTCATCATGGTGACGGCTTTGGGCGATCCTGAAGACCGCGTGCAGGGCCTTTCCGCCGGCGCCGACGATTTCCTCACCAAGCCGGTGGACGATGTGGCGATGTTCGCCCGCGTGCGTTCGCTGCTGCGGGTCAAGCTGATGCTGGATGAGCTGCGCATGCGTGAGCGCACCTCGCAGTCGCTGGGTGTGCTGTCGCCGCCGGTGCCGAGCGTGGACGAGGATTATGCCAATGCCCGCATCCTGCTGATCGAGGATAATCCGCGCGATCAGGTGCGTTTGCAGCGCATGATCGAGGGCCAGTTCAAAACCCAGATGCAGGCTGATGGTGCTGCCGGCATCGCCGAGGCGCGGCGCCAGGAATATGATGCCATCGTGGTCAGTCTGGCATTGAAGAATCCCGATGGGCTGCGGCTCTGCTCGCAATTGCGCACCACCGAGGAAACTCGCAATGTACCGATCCTGCTGCTGGTGGGGCCGGACGATCAGCGCGCGCTGGTGAAGGGTTTGGAAATCGGCGTCACCGATTATGTCGTTCGGCCGATTGACCGCAACGAATTCATCGCCCGGCTGCGCGCCCAGGTGCGGCGCAAACGCTATCAGGAGCGGCTGCGCCAGCATTACCAGCAGAGTATCGAGATGGCGGTGATCGACCCGCTGACCGGCCTCTACAATCGCCGCTACATGGCCTCGCATCTCTCCACTTTGCTGAGCCAGAGCCTGTCGCAGCATGGCACGGCGGCGCTGATCCTTGATCTCGACTATTTCAAGCAGGTCAACGACACCTATGGCCATCCGGTGGGCGACGAGGTGCTGCGCGAGATTGGCGCCCGCATTGTGCGCAATATCCGCGGCATGGATATGGCCTGCCGCTATGGCGGCGAGGAATTTGTGGTGCTGATGCCGGATACCGCCCTGGATGCCGCCCAGGTCGTGTCCAGCCGCCTGCATCGGGCCATCGGTGAGGTGCCGGTAAGGGTTTCTGCGCCGATTGAACAGCTTACCGTTACCTGCTCGATCGGGCTTGGCTCCAGCCGGCCGGGCGAGGAGGCCAATTCACTGCTCAAGCGGATCGACGATGCGCTCTACAAGGCCAAGCAGGCCGGCCGCAATCAGGTGGCGCTGGCGGTTGAATAGGGCGGCGATGAGGCCCTGTTATACAAACACAAAAACGGCGCCGTGAAGGCGCCGTTTGCATATGCAGCGGGTTAGCCGCCGCAGACGGATTACTTGATCTTGGTTTCCTTGAATTCCACGTGCTTGCGCGCCACCGGATCATACTTTTTGAAGCTCAGCTTCTCGGTCTTGGTGCGCGGGTTCTTCTTGGTCACGTAGAAATAGCCCGTGTCGGCGGTGCTCAAGAGCTTGATCTTCAGGGTGGTCGGCTTTGCCATGATGCTGATTCCAACGAACGGATGCGAAAAAGTTGGCGCAGCATAGGGATTCGCGCCAGTTTGTCAAGGAAGGGTTACGGCTGGGCGACAGCCCTACCAGGGCCGATACAAAAAACGAACGGGCTAGGGTGCGGACCCATTCTTAGTGGGTCCGGGATTGGTCCAGTCAGGCCGCCGGCTAGGAGCAAATCGAAGCGCGTAGTGGGGCTACGGGCAAGATTTGCGACAACGTCCGGCGGCCTGACTGGGCCAACCCCTGCGGGGCGGCGTGATTTTCTTGCCTGGCGGCGTCGACAAGCCTCACCGATGCCCCACATCGCTTTCGGCTTGCCTCCTGGCCAGGCAAGAAAATCACGCCGTCACGGACCCGCTAAGAATGGGCCCGCACCCTAATCCTCCCAGCTCACCACGGGGCGACCCTGGCGGTAGCGCCAGAAGGCGGTGCGCGGCGGTTGCAGGCTGGGCGGCAGCTTGCCGATCTGGGTCAGCACAAACTCGGTGATATCGGCCAGCGGCAGCCGCAGCGCCTCATCCAAGGGCCGGAAACCGAGATCAAGCAATTCGCCAGAACCGCCCAGGCTGCCCTGGGCCGCCTCGGCATCAGCCAGGAAAAAACGGGCATGGAAGCGGATCGGGCTTTCCACCGGCGTGATGGCTCGGCACAGATAGGTCAGGTGCGACAGGTCCGGGCGCAGGCGGCCATCCTGCAGCGGCCCTAATGCCAGCCCGGTTTCCTCCCAGGTCTCACGCAGCGCCGCAATGCCCAGGGCGGCAGCATCGCGGGCCGCGCAGCCGGCTTTAAGCAGGCGGTCTTTTTCCTGCTGTTTCAGATCATTAACGGGCGTATGTGATTTGTCTTCCAGGTCCACCCGGCCGCCCGGGAAGGCATAGACATTGGGCAGGAAACGATGTTTGCCGGCGCGGCGGCCCAGCAGCACTTCCAGGCCGGCAGCATCATTCCGGCGCACCAGTACCAGACTGGCGGCATCGCGCGGCTTTACCGGCCGGGTGCCGGGCGGCAAGGCCGGGCCGGCACCGCGTGCAAAGGGCGGCAGCGTTTCCGGCTCACTCATTCCAGGATCATGGCGTGTTTGCCGTCGCGGCCGCGCCGAATATAGGGCACGCCCTGGCTCGGATCGGCCACCACCTCCGGCGCCACCCAGCCCGGCAGCTTGCTCAGCACCAGCTTGGTGATATCCGGCAGGTCGAGCTTGGCGGTGTCTTCCGGGGTCACCCAATGCAGCTTGCCGAGTTCTTCCGAGGGGGCCAGATTGCCGCTGGCGGCTGCTGCCGGGGCGGCAAAGAAGCGGGCATCAAAGCGGCGCGGGCGCTGCGGCGGAGTGACGGCGCGGCAGACATAGAGCAGCGATGAAGGATCGGGGGCCAGGAACTGGCCATCCTGGCCGGCGCAGAAGCCCTGCCAGCCCTTGGGCAGCGCGGCGCTGGCCTGGCGCGGCGGCTTGGCCAGCGGGGCGGCCAGGCGCAGCCCGGTTTCCTCAAAGGTTTCGCGGATCGCCGCCAGCGCCAGGGCCATGGCCTTGCGCGGCCCGGTGATACGCGCCCGTTCCAGCCTTGCGGCGGTGGCCGGGTGCAGCCCGGTGGCAGGGCGGATGCGGTAATCCGCCATATCCAGTCGGCCGCCCGGGAAAACATAGCGGTTCGGCATAAAGGCATGGCCACCGGCCCGTTCGCCCAGCAGCACTTCAAGCTGGCCGGCGGTAAAACGGTAGAGGATCAGGGTTGCAGCGTCGCGGATCGGCGGCGAGGGCTTCTTGGCACTATCTGTCATGGTGCAATTATCTAACGCATGTTAGCCGAGTCGGGGCAACGGCTAAGTCCATGCAAACATTCTATAATCATGTTGTAGATATATCTGCTCGGCATATTCGTGCAAATCTTGGCCTAACCTAGTCAGGTTTTGACTCTGGTATTTCAGCTTTAACTGTATTCGGCACAGAGCTTCTCGGCCTGCTAAGAGAGTCGCGAGCCAAATCAATTACCCGTCGCCCAAAGTCTGGGACGTTTTTTATAGCATCCCGAACAGTGTCCGAATCCAGCAATTCTTGCCATGGGCTACCATGAGATGCAGTTTCCACAAGACGAAGAGGTTGTTCATCAAGCCTTGTCAATGCAGAGGCAAGTAGCTGGGGCTCTAACGCGCTTTTCTCAAATGCCTCATCTATTCGCGCAGCCTCCTTTCTATATCCTTCGTATGCCCTTGAAATAGAAGCCTTAAAAGCATAGTCCTCTGATAGTCTGAAGCATTGTCCAATCTGTTTGGTGGCAATCCATGAAAACCAAATCGGAGCGCCGATGGAGAAGAAGGACATAATTAAATTGGTAATTATTGATGCGTTAGAAACTGTTGGCATATTCAGTGAATTTGATAGTTCTTGAAATCGTATAAACCCAAAATAACTACCCGCAGCTAGTGCTAAAATAAGACCGAAAATCCAGAACCGCATTGACAAGTCAAGTGCTTTTGAGCGTTCAGTGAACGCCGCTGCAAGTCCTTGACTTGTGGCGGCCGAATAGGCCATTTCCGCTTTCTTAACCACTGCGTCAGATTCTATTGCGTTTTTTTTTGAGTTTCGCCTCGATTATCTGGGTTTCTGCATAAATATTTTCAATCTTGCCCCTCTCCTTGTTCGCAGATTCTAATGCCTCCTCTGCTTGTTTGGAGATAGCGGTGATTTTGCTTCGCGCTTCCGATAGAGCCTCAAGGTCTACGGGCAATTGGTCCGCGGCTTCGTGAGCTTTCTCAATCCTCTCGACTAATAAAGACAAATCTGCTGAACGAGGTTGTATTGCTGTAATATTAGCTTCGATTGTACGAATTTTTGTATTTAGCCGTTTTAAAACTAATAGCGCCTCTCGTGTTTTTTCATTCAAGTCGTTTGGGATAAGAACAGGCTTTAGAGCAAAGGACAAGCCGGCCATTGTTTCGAGTAAGGCTGGCACGGCTTGCTGAGCATTGCTCCACAATTGAGGAACGGTGTTATTTCTTAAAAAATTTGAGGCGTCTAGGATAGTCTGCAAGCTTTGCCTCAGCGGGGCCAAGTTCTGTTGGAGAATATTCTCGAATCTCATCTGAAATACACTTTACTCTTTCAATCAATTCTGAGCGAGTCAGTCCCGGGAAACTCCAGTTATTATGGACAACGTTTAAAGGCTCATCACTAGGCATCTGTGATTGGATTTGTGAGATAATTTCGTCAAGTTGAGTGCATATGTTGCTGAGGACGGTATGCATAATTTCACTCCAACAAAATGTAATCTTAGTTTCCTCCAGAATCTATCATGTGCCCCGTCATGTGCAATCTAAAATGGATGTTTGTTGTTCATGGGATAGATTGCGCTGGCCTTCGTTGAATAATCGCAGCTATGTCGGGAGAATCAGCGGTTACGCTGCTTCTTGCCGGTGCGGATGCCGGGCGGGCGGCCGGATTTGGGCTTGCCGGGGCGGGGTATGTGCACGCCGGAGCGCGGTTGTGCCCCGCCGAGTTTGCCATGGGCGCTGGGTTTGCCATGGGCATTGAGCAGTTCAAAGCGCAGGCCGCCGGTGACGGGTGTGGCCTCCACCAGCCGCACCATCACGGCATCGCCCAGGCGCAGGCGCTGCTTGGTGCGGCGGCCGACCAGGGCATGGCGGGCTTCGTCATGCTGGAAATAGTCGTCGCCCAGGGCAGACATCGGCACAAAGCCGTCGGCGCCGGTTTCGTCCAGTTCCACGAACAGGCCGAAGCGGTTCACGCTGTTGATATGGGCGGCGAAATCGGCTCCCTCATGCTCGGCCATGAAGGCGGCAACGAAGCGGTCGAGGCTGTCACGTTCGGCCAGCATCGAGCGCCGTTCGGTGAACGAGATATGCTCGGCGATGTTGTCGAAGCTGGCGCGGTCTTCGTCGGTCAGGCCATCCTTGCCCAGGCCCAGGCCGCTGACCAGGGCGCGATGCACCAGCACATCGGAATAGCGCCGGATCGGCGAGGTGAAATGCGCATAGCGCGCCAGGTTGAGGCCAAAATGCCCCAGATTTTTGGCCGAGTAATAGGCCTGCATCTGGGTGCGCAGCACCACCG
>NZ_JAGOLP010000043.1 GCF_017994015.1 Ferrovibrio sp.
GGGCAACTTCGTGCCCTGTGTCGGCTTCGGCGTTGGTCTGACCAACATCTCCGGCGAAGGCCGAGTCGGCGCCGTGACGTTTGATGACAGCGCCTGGGCTCCGGCCGTGCAGGGCATTGTTGGTGCCAATTACGCGCTGAATGACAACTGGCTGGTGGGCGCCGATTACCGCTACCTGACCGGTGGCCGCGCCAAGTTTGACAGCAACACCGCGAATGTTGATGGCAAGGGCAGCAACCAGAACCACACCGTGATGGTTGGCTTCACCTACCGTTTCGGCGCCCCGGCGCCGGCGCCGAAGCCGCAGCCGGTTGTGGCCGCTCCGCCGCCGCCGCCGCCGCCGCCGCCGCCGGCTCCGGTTGTGCAGCCGCCGCCGCCGCCGCCGCCGGCCCGTCTGCCGGAAACCTATGTGGTGTTCTTCGCGTTCGACAAGTCGGATATCAGCCCGGTTGCGGCTCAGGTGCTTGACCGCGCCATCGCCGATTACCGCGCCACCGGCAGCACCCGGATCGTGATCGAAGGCCATACCGACCGTTCCGGTAAGGATGTCTACAATCAGAAGCTCTCTGAGCGTCGCGCCAAGTCGGTGGCGGATTACCTGACCGCCAAGGGCATTGGCGGCGCGGCGATCCAGACCGCTGCTTTCGGCGAAAGCCGTCCGCGCGTGCCGACCGCCGATGGTCAGCGCAACGACGAGAACCGCCGCGCCGAGATCTTCCTGCGCAAGTAAGCGTCTCGATCCAGGCTTAAACAGCGGCCGCTCCGGGCAACCGGGGCGGCCGTTGGCGTTTTGGGGCGCGACGTGGCCGTCTTGCAGGGTGGACAAACTGCCCGGTCGTTCTAAAATCCTCGCCATGTATCAGAAAACCACCCGTGGCATCGCCATCACCGTGCGGCCGACCTATCTCGACGAGCAATCTTCGCCGGACGAGAATTATTTTGTCTGGGCCTACAATATCCGCATCGAGAATCAGGGCGCCGAAACCGTGCAATTGCACAGCCGTTATTGGCGCATCACCGATGCACGCGGCCGGGTGCAGGAAGTGCGTGGCCCCGGCGTGGTGGGCGAACAGCCGGTTCTCGGCCCGGGCGAGAGTTTTGAATATACCAGCGGCACGCCGTTGCCGACGCCATCCGGCTTCATGGTCGGCACCTATCAGATGGTCAGCCATGGCGGCGACAGTTTTGACGTGGCGATTCCGGCCTTTTCGCTTGATAGCCCGCATGAAGCGCGCCGGATGAACTGATCCTGGCCACAGACTGGCCAATTTCGGCATTGCCTGGGCAGTGTTTCACCCTATCTGGAAGGAAGTGCCGGGCCATGGCGGGTCGGGCTTCCGGAACTGGAGAGTTTGTTATGAACCACATGGCGCAGGGCAAGGATGCCGAGATCAAGCGTTTCAGCAAGCCGGGCGATGTTGTGACGCCGGATCGGCCGAGCCGCGAGGAAGCTGAAGCGGCGGTGCGCACGCTGATCCGCTGGGCTGGCGACGATCCTACCCGCGAAGGCCTGGTCGGCACCCCGGATCGCGTGGCGCGGTCCTATGAGGAATTTTTCGCCGGCTATGACGAAGACCCGGTGGCCTTGCTGGAGCGCACCTTCGAGGAAACCGACGGCTACGACGAGATGGTGGTGCTGCGCGATATCCGCATGGAAAGCCATTGCGAGCATCACATGGTGCCGATCATCGGCAAGGCGCATGTCGCCTATCTGCCGGGCAAGCGCGTGGTGGGCATCTCCAAGCTGGCGCGAGTGCTGGAAGTTTATGCCAAGCGCCTGCAAATTCAGGAAAAGCTCACCGCCCAGGTGGCCAACACGATCCAGACCGTGCTGCAACCGCGTGGCGTGGCGGTGGTGATCGAGGCGGCGCATCAATGCATGACCACACGCGGCATCCATAAGCCGGGTGTCACCATGGTCACCAGCCGCATGCTGGGCGCCTTCCGGGAAGACCCGCGCACGCGGCAGGAATTCATGGCGATGATTGGCGGCGCTTCGCCGGCCCGCGCCGTCGAGGGCTGATGCAGGCCGCCGGGCCGGCGGCGCGGCCGCGCATCGTCATTGTCTACTGCACGCAATGCCAGTGGCTGCTGCGCGCCGCCTGGATGGCGCAGGAACTGCTCGCCACGTTCGGCGACGAACTCGCCGAGGTGGCGTTGCAGCCCAGCAGCGGCGGTGCCTTCCGTATTGAGTATGACGCCGCGCTGATCTGGGAACGCAAACGCGATGGCGGCTTCCCGGATGTGAAAACGCTGAAGCAGCTGGTGCGCGACCGGCTCGACCCGGCGCGTGACCTGGGCCATATCGACCGCTGACAACAGGCAGGCGGCAAATCCAGCCCGGCAGAATTTGCCGTTGGATAAGCCAGGCAATATCAAAAACTGCTGATTACCCTGATATTTCCAAGTGGCATGGGCGTTGCTCTGATCTCTGCAAGCAATTTGTGGAGACCTGTCATGTCACTTTTCGGCATTGGTTCACTCAGCACCGCCTTACCCGGCCTGATCCAGTCAGTCGGCAGCATCGCCCGCTCGCTTGGCAGCGAAAAATCATCGGCAGCCAATACCACCGCTGTGCCGGAAAACAGCAAGCAGGCGACCGAGAATGAATTTCTCGATTTCGCCAAGATGTCGGTTGGCGAGCGCATTCGCGCCCAGTATCTCAAGAGCAAGGGTATGGACGAGGATCAGCTCGGCTCACTCGACTCTGAAGCCCGGGCCAAGATCGAGGAAGAAATCCGCGAGCAGATCCGCAATGCCATCAAGCAGAATGGCGGCAAGGATGCCGGCTCGATTGCCAATATCGTGGTCTGACCTCGCGCTTCAACACAGCAACTGAAACGCCTATAGTCGGGGGATGAACAAACCCATCTCCCAGGAATGGATCGAAAAGCTGGTCGGGTTCGATACCACCAGCCGCGATTCAAATCTCGCCCTGATCGATTGCATCGCCGAGTATCTCGGCAGCCACGGTATCGTGGCCGAAAAAATCTACGATGCCAGCGGCGGCAAGGCCAATCTCTATGCCAGTATCGGGCCGCGGGAGCCGGGCGGCATCATCCTGTCCGGCCATACCGATGTGGTGCCGGTGGATGGCCAGGATTGGCATACCGATCCGTTCCGCCTTGCCGAGCATGATGGCCGGCTCTGGGGCCGCGGCACTTCGGATATGAAAAGTTTCATCGCCATCTGCCTGGCTCTGCTGCCCGAGATGCTGCGCCGGCCCCTGCGGGTGCCGCTGCATTTCGCCTTTTCCTATGATGAGGAAGTGGGCTGCCTGGGTGTGCATGGCATTGTCGATTTCATCCAACGCGGCGGGCCAAGGCCGGCCATGTGCATTGTCGGCGAGCCGACCGAGATGCAGGTGGTGAACGCGCATAAAAGCGTCTGCGCCTGCAATACCTCGGTCTATGGCCTGGAGGCACATTCCAGCGCCACGCATCAGGGCGTCAATGCCATCCAGTATGCCGCCGAGATGATTGCGGAACTGAACCGCCTGCAACGGGTCTACCAGCAGCCGGAGCATACCGAGCCGCGGTTTGAGCCGCCGCATACCACAATCACCGTGGGCCAGATCAGCGGCGGCACGGCGCGCAACATCCTGGCCAAGGAATGTCATTTCCAGTGGGATGTGCGTGCGGTGCGGCCTGAGCATGACCAGCAAGTGGTGGAGGCGTTCAATCGCTTTGTCGCCGAGCGTATCCTGCCCGACATGCAGCGCATCCATCCCGGCGCGGTGGTGGATACCCGGCTGGTGGCGCATGTGCCGCCCTTTCTGCCGCAGCCGGCCAGCAAGGCCGAGCGGCTGGCGTTGCGGCTGGCCGAGCAGAACAGCACCCAGGCGGTAGCCTATGGCACCGAAGCCGGCATCTTCGACCTGGCGCAGATTCCCACCGTGGTTTGCGGCCCGGGCAATATCCGCGAGGCGCATAAGCCGAACGAATTTATCGAGATAACCCAGGTGCGCGAGGGCGAAGCCTTCATGCGCCGGCTGATCGATTTCTGCGCCGGCGATGGCAGCCTGGATTTCCTGAGGACAGCGTAAAGCCAAAGATTATGGCCAAGTTATTCGCCCCCTAACGTAGCTCGTCATGGTCGGCGCAGGCCGACCATCCACGAGTGTTTTTCAGCCGGTAGAACAAAAGACGTGGATGGTACGCCTTCGCGTACCATGACGCGCTTTGTTATGGGGCGAGCGAACACCTGCTCGGGCGCCAATCCATTCTCGTCTCGTCATGCCCGCGAAAGCGGGCATGACGAATCAAGGAGGGGACCCCGAGCCTTATGCTGTCAGCCGGGTCAGGGCGGCGCGATAGGCGGCGGCGATTTCGTCGGCCTGAACATGGCGGCCCTCGGCCACCACCTGGCGGCCGCCGACATATACTGCGCGCACAGGATTGGGCTGGCCGCTGAAGATCAGCGCATCCAGCAGGCTTTCCGCGCCATGCCCGGCCAGCATCGGCGCCGTGCCATCCAGCAGCACTAGATCGGCGCGGCGGCCGATGGCGATGGCGCCCATCGGCTGGTTCAGTGCCTGGGCGCCACCGGCCATGGCAGCATCAAACAGGCGCTGCCCGGTGGAGCCGCCGGGGCCTAGCGCCAGCAGGTTGCGGCCACGCCGCGCCAGCCGCTGGCCATATTCCAGCAGGCGCAATTCCTCGCGCCAGTCGATGCTGATATGGCTGTCCGTACCGATGCCGAATTGCCCGCCCTGGGCCAGATAGTCGATCGCAGGGAACAGGCCGTCGCCGAGATTGGCCTCAGTCGTTGGGCAGAGCCCGGCCACTGCGCCGCTGCGCGCCAGCGCCGCAGTTTCAGCAGCATCCATATGCGTGGCATGCACCAGGCACCAATGCCGGTCCACCGGTGCATGGTCCAGCAGCCATTGCACCGGGCGCTGCCCGTAATGCGCCAGGCAGTCATCCACCTCGGCGGTCTGCTCGGCGATATGGATATGCACCGGCCAATCGGCCCCGGTCAGCGCCAGAGCCTCGGCCAGCAAAGGCCCGGAAACCGCCCGCAGCGAATGCGGCGCAATGCCGAGGCGGCGCAATGGCGAGCTGCCGGTGCGGAAAGCCGGGCGCAGTTTTTCCAGCAGCGCCGCATAGCCCTTGGCATCATGCAGGAAGCGGCGCTGGCGCTCGCCGGCCGGCTTGGGGCCGAAGCCGCCATGGGCATAAAGCACCGGCAGATGGGTCAGGCCGATGCCGGTAGCCTCGGCGGCGGCCAGCACGCGCCAGCTCAATTCCGCCGGGTCGTCATAGCGGCTGCCATCGGGCTGGTGGTGCACATAATGGAATTCCGCCACCGCCGTATAGCCCTGTTGCAGCATTTCGGCATAAAGCTGCGCGGCGATGGCCTGCACATCCTCGGGGCCAAGCCGCAGCGCAAAATGATACATGGTCTCGCGCCAGGTCCAGAAACTGTCGTCACCCGGGCCGGCGCGCTCGGCCAGCCCGGCCATGGCGCGCTGAAAGGCGTGGCTGTGCAGGTTCGGCATGCCAGGCAGCACCGGGCCATGCAATTGCACCGCATCGGCGGCCGGCCTGGCATTCGGCGTCAATTGCCGGATGATGCCGGCGGCATCCACCCGGATTTCCACCTGGTCTGCCCAGCCCTGCGGCAGACGGGCCTGGCTCAGCCAAAAGCGGCGCATGACGGTTTCTCCTCACTTGTATATATAAGCTGACAGAAACCGCCGTTTTGGGAAAGCCGCACCATGTTCTTCGATACGGTCTGGCGTAATGCCGATATTGCCACCATGGTTCCGGGCCGGCCCTTCGGGGCGATTGAGGCCGGCGCCATTGCCGTGCGTGATGGCCGGATCGCCTGGATCGGCCCGGCCGCCGCATTGCCGGCTGCGCAGATCGGCCCGCAAACCGTGCTGCATGATCTGGCGGGGGGCTGGATCACCCCGGGGCTGGTGGATTGCCACACCCATCTGGTTTTTGGCGGCAACCGCGCGCATGAATTTGAATTGCGCCTGAATGGCGCCAGTTATGAGGAAATCGCCCGGGCCGG
This sequence comes from Ferrovibrio sp., assembly GCF_017994015.1. Taxonomy (GTDB): domain Bacteria; phylum Pseudomonadota; class Alphaproteobacteria; order Ferrovibrionales; family Ferrovibrionaceae; genus Ferrovibrio. The sequence continues at coordinate 6,022 of NZ_JAGOLP010000043.1, forward strand.
CGGCGGCATCCGCTCCACCGTGGCCGCCACCCGCGCTGCCAGCGAAGACGATTTGCTGCACCAGAGCGCACCGCGCCTCAAGGCTTTGCTGGCCGAAGGCGTCACCACGCTGGAGATCAAATCCGGCTATGGCCTCAGCCTGGACGATGAACTGAAATGCCTGCGCGTGGCGCGCCGCCTGGGCCAGCTTTATCCGCTGCGTATCCGCACAACCTTGCTGGCGGCACATGCCCTGCCGCCGGAATATGCCGGCCGCGCCGATGCGTATATCGATCTGGTCTGCCGCCAGATCATCCCGGCCGCAGCAGAGCAGGGCCTGGCCGATGCGGTGGATGCCTTCTGCGAGGGCATTGCCTTTTCGGTGGCGCAGACACGGCGGGTATTCGAGACGGCACAGGCGCATGGCCTGCCGGTCAAGCTGCATGCCGAGCAACTCAGCAATCTCGGCGGCGCCCGGCTGGCGGCGGAATTCGGCGCGCTCTCGGCCGATCATCTGGAACATCTGGACGAAGCCGGGGTGGCGGCGATGGCGCGGGCCGGCAGTGTGGCGGTTTTGCTGCCAGGCGCCTTCTATGCCCTGCGCGAAACCCAGGCACCGCCGGTGGCGTTGTTCCGCCAGCATGGTGTGCCGATGGCGTTGTCCACCGACTGCAATCCCGGCACCTCGCCGGTCACATCTTTGCTGCTGATGCTCAACATGGGCTGCACGCTGTTTCGCCTCACCCCGGAAGAGGCGCTGGCCGGGGCCACCCGCGAGGCCGCCCGGGCGCTAGGTCTTGGCAGCGAGATCGGCACTTTGGAGCTGGGCAAGCAGGCGGATTTTGTGGTCTGGGATATCGACCGGCCGGCAGCGCTGGCCTATCGCATCGGCTTTAATCCACGCCGTCAGGTGGTTTTTGCCGGGCAGATATTACCCGCTGCTACTTAGCCGTGCTGGTTCTAAAGCAGGATTGCACGGCGCGGTTTCCGACCTATATCCTGTTCATCCGGGAACGTCACAAGCGAGGCGGCAGAATGGGCGATTGGGTCTATATCCTCGGCGGCGGCATTGTCCTGTTCTGGGGCGGCGCCTGGCTGCTGCTGCATCTGGGCAATTTTGAAATGCGCATCAGCCAGCTCCGCCAGGGGCTGGAAAACCGCATGGGCGTGATCGAGCGCCAGCATCAGGCCTATAACCGCTTTTTTGCCGATAACGAAAAGACCGCGCAGAATCTGTTTGGTCAACTCGCCGAGCTGAACAGCAATCTGGAAAAGACCCGTGAAGAACTCGACGCCATGAAGCGCGCGATCAACATGATGGAAATCTCGGTCAACGATATCAAGCTCAAGGTCAACCCGCGCAATATCCGCTACGGCTGATCCGCCAGCGCCAAGCGCAGCAGCTTGCCGGGCTGCGCCAGCCACAGCCATTGTTTCTGCGCCGAAAGTGCGACGAAGCCGCCCCGGCCGGGATCAAGCGCCGGCTTGTCGGCTTCACGCGGCAGGCCCTTATCCAGCCGCCACGGGCTTTGCCGGCTGGGCAATTCATTATCCCCGATGCGGATCGCCAAGAGCGGCGCGCCATCACGGCTCAGCAGCCATAGCCGGCCCTGGGTATCCATATTCAGCCGGCCGGCCGGGCTGGGCGGGTCCACCGCGATGGCTTCATGCACGCCACGGGCATAATCCAGCCGGAACAGCCGGCGGCCATCGTTATCCAGCCACCACACATCGCCGCTGCTTTCGGCAAATAGCGAGATCGCCTCGGCGCCCGGCGGCAGGGCAAATTCCTGAATGGCCCCGGTCTGCGGCACACGGCTGGCACAGCCGGCAAGCAGCAGCAGCGTAAACCAGAGGCTTGGCAATCGCCAGGGGCGGATAATCCGGGCGGCATGGCGGGCTGATATCATCGTGATGACCTTGTGGCTTTGCCTTGGTTGAGCGCACGATGCCGTGAGCATAGCCTGTCGGCGCAGATTTGTGCCAGCGCTGCTGCGGCCCTGATAGCGTCGCCTTAATGGCAGCCGGCAGAAATTCAGTGCGTGAAAACACCATATACGGCCTCACAGCGGCGTGTGCCCGGTCACAGAGCCGTGTGTAGGCATTTGTGGCTTGGCGCCCCTAGCATCCGCCGCGTTCGCCAGACCGGCGGATCAAACACCATCAGGGAGACTAACATGAATCGCACCGCCAGCATCGCCATCGCCGCCGCCGCATTCTTCTCGGCCGGCACCATCGCCCTTGCCACCGCGCCGGCCCATGCTGCCGACGTGAAGTGTGTCGGCGCCAATGCCTGCAAGGGCCAGAGTGCCTGCAAAACCTCCTCCAGCGCCTGCAAGGGCCATAATGCCTGCAAGGGTCAGGGTTTCACTACAATGTCGGATGCGGCAGCCTGCACCAAGGCTGGCGGCAAGGTCGGCTGATCGGATCATTCGCAGGCATGCAAGCTGGCAGGGGGCGATCCGTTGCGATTGCCGCCTGCCGGCTTTACGCTTGGCGCCATGATGAATATGCCGCATTCATCCCCGGCCGCGATCCGGCCTGATCTACCGCTGCTTGGCTTCGGCCTGGGGCTGCGGCCGGAATATTATGCCGATATTCTGGACGGCGAACCGCCGGTGGATTGGCCCGTGGATTGGTTCGAAGCAATCACCGAGAATTATCTGGTGCCGGGCGGCGCGCCATTGCGCCAGCTCGACCGCATCGCCGAGCGTTATCCGCTGGTGCTGCATGGTGTGTCGCTGTCGATTGGCGGCACCGATCCGCTCAATGTGCAGTATCTGGCACAGGTCAAGGCGCTGGCGCGCCGCGTCAAGCCGGCCTGGATTTCCGATCATCTCTGCTGGTCGAGCCATAACGGCATCTACCTGCATGATCTGCTGCCGCTGCCTTATAACGGCGAAAGCCTGCGCCATGTTGCGGCGCGGGTGCGCCAGGTGCAGGATTTTCTCGGTTGCCGCATTCTGCTGGAGAATGTGTCGGCCTATATCGACTGGCAGCGCTCGGATTTGCGCGAATGGGAATTCCTTTCGGCGCTCTGTGCTGAAGCGGATTGCCTGCTGCTGCTGGATATCAACAATGTCTATGTCAACAGCCGCAACCAGGGCTTTGACCCGCGCACATTCATTGATGCCTTGCCCAGGGAGCGCGTGGCGCAATTCCATCTTGCCGGCCATGATGATAGCGGCGCCTGCATTATTGATACCCATGATGCACCAGTGGCGGCGGCCGTGTTCGATCTCTATGGCCATGCCGTGCGGCGCTTTGGCGCTTTGCCGGCGATGATCGAACGCGACGACAATTTCCCGCCTTTTGCCGACCTGCTGGCTGAACTGGGCCAGCTACGCCGCGTTGCCGCCGGGGCGCTGCAAACCGAGCCGGCGGCATGACCGGCCTGACGCTGGACCGCCTGCAACGTGAGATGACGCGCTATATCCTGCGCGAAGCCGGCACCGATGCCCTGGCCGAGCAAATCCGCCAGCCGCCCCGGGATGATACGGGCGATACGGGCAGCAAGCTGGCGCGGCTGGAAATTTATCACAATGCCTATCTGGAACGGCTGCGCCAGGTTTTGCAGCGCGATTATCCGGTGCTGGAATTGCTGCTCGGCGCGCAGGATTTTGTTGCGCTGTCTTATGCCTATGCCTGCGCGCAGCCGTCGCATGATCCGAATATCCGCTGGTTTGGCCGCCATCTGGCCGAATTTCTGGTGGTGAATGGCGGCTGGGACGAGCATCCGGCCGTGGCCGATATGGCGCGGCTGGAATGGGCGTTGGGTCTGGCATTTGATGCCGCCGATGCGCCCTTGCTGCAAATCGACGATCTGGCGGCATTGCCGGCGGAAGCCTGGCCGGGCCTGCGTTTCAGCCTGCATCCCAGCCTGCATCTGCTGGCGCTGGCCTATAACGTGGCGGATTTCTGGCTTGCCGCGCGAGACCTGAAGCAGGATGCGCCGACCGCGCCACAGCCCGAGCCATTGCCAATGCGGGCGCGCAACTGGGCGGTCTGGCGCGGTGCCGGCCAGGTGCAGTTCCGCCAGTTGGCGCCGGATGAATCCGAGGCAATCTGGGCTTTGCGCGGCGGTGCTGATTTTGCCGCGCTCTGCGCCTTGCTGGCGCGCCATGGCGGCGAGGCAGAGGCGCCGTTGCGCGCCGCCGGCCTGTTGCGCAACTGGATCGAAGCCGGCTGGATTTCCGCCCTGCTGGCGGATTGAAGCCGCTGCTTATTGCCCTGCGGCATTGACCGGGGCCACGCCGGGGCCTATGACGGGGGCCAATCCCCCCATATTCAGAGTATGCCGTGACCAAGCCCCCCGCCAAACGTCCGCCCTCCAGCCGTGCATCCGCCGGCGCTGCCTCGTCCAGTCGCCCGCCCGGCAAACATTCTGCCGCTGGCCGTGGTGGTGCGGGCAAGCCCAAATCTGCCGCGGCAGGCAAACCTGCCGGCCAGGGTAAGCATGCCGGCCAGGGCAAGCATGCCGGCTCGGGTAAATATGCCGGTTCTGGCAAACCGGGTGGTAAGGCCAAGCCCTATGAGGGCAAGGCCGGCGCTGTGGTGAGAGAGGCCCCGCATCGGCCCGGCCAGCGCCATGAGCGCAGCGCCCGCACCATTGACCGCGCGCTCGAGCGCGTGGAACGGGTTGAACGCGCAGAGCGTGGCCAGGAAACCCGCCCGCCGCGCCGCGACCAGGATGCCCGCCCGCCACGCCGCGATCAGGATGCCCGCCCGCCGCGTCGCGACCAGGATACCCGCCCGCCGCGTCGCGATCAGGACACCCGCCCGCCGCGCCGCGATCAGGAAACCCGCCCGCCGCGCCGCGACCAGCATGCCCGTCCGCCGCGCCGCGACCAGGATAGCCGCCCGCCGCGTCGCGATCAGGATAGCCGCCCGCCGCGCCGCGACCAGGATACGCGCCCGCCGCGCCGGGATCAGGATGCCCGTCCGCCACGCCGCGACCAGGAAACCCGCCCGCCGCGTCGCGACCAGGAAAGCCGTCCGCCACGCCGTGACCAGGACACCCGTCCGCCGCGCCGCGACCAGGAAACCCGCCCGCCGCGCCGCGATCAGGATACGCGCCCGCCGCGCCGCGACCAGGACACCCGCCCGCCGCGCCGGGATCAGGATTCCCGCCCGCGTCCGGAGTATCAGGGCCAAGCCGAGCGGCCCGAACAGCCAACCCGGCGGCCGGGCAGCAGCCGGCTGGTGATAACCAGTGCGATCGAGTTGTTGCAGGTGATCGAGCAGAGCGGCGATCCGGCGGATCGGATGCTGCATGTCTGGATGAAGCGCAATCATCGCCGCTTCGATGCCAATGAACGCGCCGCCATCGTGCAGATTGCCGATGATGTGCAGCGCCAGCGCGGTCGGCTGGATTGGTGGCTGGTGCGCAGCAGCGGCGGCAAGATTGCGCCGGGCATGGATTTGCGCGTGGCGGCCTACCGCATCCTGTCCAATGGCGCAAAGCTGGCCGGTGTCCTGGCAGCGCTGAATTTGCAGCAGAGTGAGGTAGAGCCGATCACGGCTTTATTGCAGCCGCTGGAAGGCCACACGCTGGAACATCCGGATATGCCGGCCACCGCGCGCTACAGCCTGCCGGCCTGGATCGAGCCGCGCCTGCGTGCGCGGTTCGGCGCCGATTTTGATCTTGAAATGGCTGCCAGCCTGCGCCCGGCGCCGCTGGATTTGCGCGTCAATCAGCTCAAGACCACCCGTGATGCCGCGCTTGGCCTGCTGAATGCCAGCGGCCAGCGGGCGCAGCCCACGCCGCTCTCGCCGCATGGCCTGCGGCTTGGTGCCCAGGCTTATGTCAACAACACGCAACCCTATGCCGATGGCCTGATCGAGCCGCAGGATGAAGGGTCGCAACTGGCGGCTTTGCTGGTGGATGTGGCCGATGCCAAACTGGTGGTGGATTTCTGCGCCGGGGCCGGCGGCAAAACCCTGGCTATCGGTGCGGCAATGCGCAATGCCGGGCGGCTGATTGCCTGTGATGTCAGCGCCACGCGGCTGGAACGGGCCAAGCTGCGGCTGCGTCGCGCCGGGGTGCATAATGCCGAATGCCGTGGCCTGGAAGCCAAGTGGCTCAAGCGCCAGGCCGGCAAGGCGGATCGTGTGCTGGTGGATGCGCCATGCAGTGGCACCGGCACCTGGCGCCGCAAGCCGGATGCACGCTGGCGCCTGACCGAAGCCGATGTGCAGGAACTGACCGAGCGGCAGCAGGAGATTCTGAAGCGTGCCGCCCGCCTGGTGGCGCCTGGTGGCCGGCTGATCTATGTCACCTGCTCAGTATTGACTGAGGAGAATGAGGCCCAGATTGAGGCTTTCCTGGCGCGCCATGCCGATTTCAGCATCCTGCCGGTGGCGCCGATCTGGCAGCGCAATGTGGGTGGTCCCTGCCCGAGCAGCGAGGCTTTTCTGCGCCTCACGCCGGGGCGCCAGGGTACGGACGGGTTCTTTGTTGCCGTGCTGGAGCGCAGCGCAGAGGCAGCGGCAGGGCCAGCGGCTGAAGCGCAGGCGGATTAATCCGCCGCGTCGGCCAGCATTGTCTGCTGCGGCTGGCCGGCGCGCAGCCAGAGCGGCAGGAAGCCGCGCAGCCACTGCGCAATGCCCGGATCATGCCGGTCATGGCCCTGGAATTGCTGGCTGCGGCATTGTGCGCCGGGCAGGGTCAGGCGATGGCCTGCCATGGTGGCCCAGCGCCGCATGATGCTGCCGGTCACTTCCGGGTGAAATTGAATGCCATAGGCATTGGCGCCCAGCTGGTAGGCCTGGTTCGGAAACCACTGGGTTTGCGCCAGCCGCACGGCGCCGCGCGGCAGCTCCAGCCCTTCGCCATGCCATTGGTAGACATGCAGCTTGTCGGGGAACAGGCTGCGCCCGGCCTGGGTGGCGCGGATCGGGTAATAGCCGATTTCATGCCAGCCATCACGATGCGGCGCAACCCGGGCGCCGCTGGCCCGCGCCAGCAATTGCGCGCCCAGGCAGATGCCCAGATAAGGCTTGCCGCTGGCCACGGCATGCGGAATCCAGTTCAGTTCGCGGCGGATGAAGGGCAGGTGGTCGTCGTTGGCGCTCATCGGGCCGCCAAACACCACTACGCCGGCATGGCCGCTCAAATCCTGCGGCAAATCATGCCCCAGGCAGGGGCGGCGGATATCCAATTCGTGGCCCAGCGCGCGTAATTCGTCGCCCACCCGGCCTGGGTTGGAGGTTTCCTGATGCACCACGATCAATACGGGCAGCTTTGCGGCAGCGCTGTCCATCTGGCTTCCGTGTTCGGTTGCGGGCGGGGAGATGCCCGTTTCCGTTAAGATGCCCCGATTCGCTGCCGCAATCCAGCCCGTATTATGTCCGGCGTGTTACCGGTCACATTTGCCGTCACTGCGCCGTGATGCCGCCATCCAGCACAAATTCGGCGCCGGTGACAAATTTTGATTCGTCGGAGGCGAGATACAGGATGCAATAAGCCACGTCGTCGGGTTCGCCCAGGCGGCCCAGCGGCACCTGGCTTTCCAGCTTCTGCCGCACCTTGGCCGGATCGCCGCCGGCCACCAGCATGGATTGCACCATCGGCGTGTCGATGAAGGTGGGATGCACCGAGTTGCAGCGGATATTGTAGCCGCGCTTGGCGCAATGCAAAGCCGTGGTCTTGGCCAGCATGCGGGCCGCCGCCTTCGAGGTGTTGTAGGCGCTCATGTTATGCCCGGCGATGATGCCGGAAACCGACGAGATGATGATGATCGAACCCGGCGCATGCGGCTTCATGCGTGGGATGGCGTGTTTGTTGCCCAGAAACGGGCCATCGAGATTCACCGCATGGACGAAGTTCCATTCCTCCACGCTGATATCCTCGACGCTTTTCAGTACGCCCACGCCGGCCGAATGCACCAGCACGTTCAGCTTGCCAAACGCCGCCTCGGTGGCATCCAGCGCGGCGATCCATTGCTGCTCATTGGTGACATCCAGCGCCACGGCGATCGCGGCCGGGCCGATCTGGCGCGCCACGGCTTCGGCGCCTTCAACATTGCGGTCGGCAATCACCACCTTGGCGCCTTCGCGCGCCATCATTTCGGCGGTGGCCTTGCCCAGGCCGGATGCGCCGCCGGTGATGAAGGCGACCTTGTTGGCTACTCGTCCCATAGTTTCCTCCCGATAACGGATCAGGCGGCGAGCATAGCCCTATACGCCGATCTCCGCCAAGCGGGCGCGTAGGCCGGTCTGTTCCAGCGCTGCCACCAATTCGCCCAGATGCGTGCGGTCGCGCGCTTCCACCACAAACTCGATCTCGGTGGATTTGGCCGAAGCCAAGGTGAACAGGCGCTGATGCGCCACCTCGATGATATTCACCCCGGTGGCGCCGATGATGCCGGCGGCGCGGGCGAGGCGGCCCGGCGCGTCGTCGGTGGTGACAATCAGCCGCGCCAGCCGGCCATCGCGCACCAGGCCGCGCATCAGCACCGATGCCAGCAGGCGGGTGTCGATATTGCCGCCCGATAGCACCAGGCCAACCTTGCGGCCCTGGAAATGCTGCTTATGCGCCAGCAGGGCCGCCAGGCCGGCGGCGCCGGCGCCTTCGGTGACGGTCTTTTCAATCTCCACCAGCAGCACAATGGCGCGCTCGATATCGGCTTCGCGGGTGATCAGCACATCCTGCACCAATTGCCGCACCACCTGCATCGGGGCGCGGCCGATATCGCGCACGCTGATACCCTCGGCAATGCTGATGCCGCCCACATTCACCGGCTGGTCATGCATCTCCTGATACATCGCGGTGTAAAGTTCGCTCTCCACGCCGAACAGGCGCAGGCCGGGCCGCTTGGCATGGGCAGCAATCGCCATGCCGGCAATCAGCCCGCCGCCGCCCACCGGCACCACGAGGTCGTCCAGGTCTGGCGCCTGTTCCAGCATTTCCAGCGCCACTGTGCCCTGGCCGGCCATGATCGCCAGGTCGTCATAGGGATGCACAAATACCAGCCCCTCGGCCTCGGCGATGCTGCGCGCGCGGGCGGCGGCTTCGGCCAGGGTTTCGCCTTCCAGCACCACGCGGGCGCCATGGTTGCGCACGTGGCGCACCTTCACATAGGGCGTGAAGCCAGGCATCACGATGGTGGCCGGAATGCCCAGCCGCCCGGCATGATAGGCCACGCCCTGGGCATGATTGCCGGCCGACATGGCAATCACGCCGCGCTTGCGTTCATCGTCGCTCAGTTGCAGCAGCTTGTTCAGCGCGCCGCGCTCCTTGAAGCTGGCAGTGAATTGCAGATTCTCGAACTTCAGCCACACCTCGGCGCCGGCCAGATTGGACAGCGTGCGCGAATGCAGGCAGGGCGTGCGGGTCAGCACACCGCCGATGCGCCCGGCGGCGGCCTCGATATCAGCCAGGGTGAGCAGCATCTCAATGATCCGCGTGGTGCAGGATGGTGTTGCGCAACCCGGTTTCATAGGCCAGGCCGGCCGGCGTGATGGTCATGCCGGCCTGCACCAGGCCCTTGCGGCCCAGCGCCACCCATACCGCCTCGTTATGCAGGCCGGTGGCATCGGCGCCGGAAACCACGGCGGCGCCGATATGGAAATGATTGCCATGCGCCGGCGGCAATTGATGCAGCCGCAAACTGCCATCGGGCAGCGGCTCGCCGGCCACTTCGGCAATCGCCTGCAAGAGCGTCAGGGTCTTGAGTTGCAGCGGGTTCAATTTCAGCGGGTTCTGTTTCGGCGCCATGGCTCTCATCCAGAGAAATGCGAGCCACAGGGTTAAGGCTTGCACCGTTCGGCGTCAATCATGTGGCTTGCCTGGCCGGCAGGACGGATTAATCTGATGCGGCATGACCAGCCAGCCTGTCTTTGCCGCTGAACTGAAGCCGCACCGTTCGCTCGGTCGGCGCGGCTTTGTGATCCTGATCGCTTTTGTGGCGCTGGTGAATTTTGCCGCTGGCATGGCGTTTTTCCTGGCCGGGGCCTGGCCTGTGCTGGGCTTTTGCGGCCTGGAAGTGCTGCTGCTGTGGCTCGCCTTCCGTTTCAGCTATGCCCAGGCGCGGGCCAGGGAATATGTGCTGCTGGATGGCAGCAGCCTGACCATCCGCCGGGTCAGCGCCACCGGGCAGCAGCAGCAATGGCAATTGCAGCCCTATTGGGTGCGGGTGGAATGCGACGATCAACCCGATAGCCATGCCCTGACGCTGTGGAGCCACGGCCGCGGCGTCAGCCTCGGCCGCTTCCTCAGCCCGCCCGAGCGGCTGGAACTGGCCGAGGCCCTGCGTGAGGCATTATGGCGCTGGCGCCAGCCGAAAGGCGCCGGCCTGCGCCCGCTCGATCTGGCTTAAGCTGCCGCTGGCCCAGGCTCTGCCGGTTCAGGGTTGCTGCCCGGCATCGGAAAGGCACGTTCCATCATGCCGCGGGCAATCTCGCGCTCGCCCATCACGATCAGATCGGCGCCCAGCTGGCTCAGATGCTCCACCTCGCCATCGGCATGGGCGCGGGCGATGATTTTCAGCGCCGGATTGGCCTTGCGCGCCTGCTGCACAATCTGGCCGGCCTCGAAGGCATTCGGGATCGCCACAAACAGCCAGCGCGCGCCAACGATATTGCTGGCCAGGATCATCTCGGCCGAAGCCGCGTTGCCCAGCATAGTTTCATAACCGGCGGCGCGGGCCTGCTCGGCCAGTTTCTGGCGTTCCTCGATCACCAGCAGCGGCCGGCCCTCGCGGCGCAGCGCCTCGGCCACCAGGCTGCCGACGCGGCCGAAGCCGATCAGCACGGCATGCTGCTGCAAGGCGGTTGGCAATAATTCCTCTTCCGCCACTTTGGCCCTGTCTTCGGCCAGGCTGTCCTGGCCCTCGCGCTTTTCCAGCCAGTCCTTGAGGCGATCCAGCAAGGCGAAGAACAGCGGATTGGCCAGGATCGAGAGGATCGCGCCGGTCACGATCAGGTCGCGCCCCTGGGCCGGCAACAAGCCCAGATCAACGCCGAGTGCCGCCAGGATGAAGGAGAATTCGCCGATCTGCGCCAGGCTGGCGGCAATGGTTAGCGCGGTGGAAAGTTTATGCCGGAAGGCCAGCACCAGGGCCAGGGCCGCCACCGATTTGCCCACCACGATGATCAGGAAAGTGGCCAGCACCGGCAACGGATCACGCAGCAGGATGCCGGGATCAAACAGCATGCCGACCGAGACAAAGAACAGCACCGCAAAAGCATCGCGCAAAGGCAGTGATTCCTCGGCGGCGCGGTGGCTCAATTCACTTTCGGCCAGGATCATGCCAGCGAAGAAGGCGCCAAGCGCAAAGGACACGCCGAACAGCATGGCGGCGCCATAGGCCACGCCCAGCGCGATAGCCAGCACGGCAAGGCGGAACAATTCGCGTGAGCCGGTATGGGCGATGTAATGCAGAAGCCAGGGGATGACGCGGCGGCCGACGATCAGCATCAGCGCCACAAAGGCCGCCACCTTGGCCAGGGTGATCAGCAGCACCATGGCCAGGTCGCTTGAGCCCAGCCCGCCGCCGCCGGTTTCGGCGCCGTCCTTCATCAGCGTGGCGAGCGGCGGCAGCAGCACCAAGGCCAGCACCATGGCCAGGTCTTCCACGATCAGCCAGCCCACCGCGATGCGGCCGCGCTCGGATTCGATCATGTGGCGCTCTTGCAGCGCACGCAGCAGCACCACGGTGGAAGCCACCGAAAGCGCCAGGCCAAACACAAAGCCGGCGCCCAGGCCCCAGCCCATCGCCAATGCCAGGCCGATGCCGAGCAGGGTGGCCACGCCGATCTGGGCAATGGCGCCGGGGATGGCGATGGTTTTCACGCTGAGCAGGTCTTTCAGCGAAAAATGCATGCCAACGCCAAACATCAGCAGGATCACGCCCAGTTCGGCCAGTTCCGGCGCCAAAGCCTGGTCGGCGACAAAGCCCGGTGTGAACGGCCCCACCACCACGCCGGCCATCAGATAACCCACCAGGGGCGAAATGCGCAGGCGGTTGGCGATGGCCCCAAGAATAAAGGCCAGCACCAAACCGCCGACAACAGTTGCAATAAGGGGCGTGTGATGCGGCATGGCTTTGCTCCTGCGGATCAAATATGTCGGGGGAGGCAGCCGAAGCGTACCAAAATCAGATATAAAAACTGCATATCAAAAGTCAACCTTTTCCGCCAATATTGTCTGGCGGGCATATTTCGTTTATGATCGAAGTATGTCGGATCATCATGATGCGCCCAGCCTGTCGGAAATTGCCGCCCTGATCGGCGATCCGGCGCGCGCCAACATGCTGGCGGCGCTGATGGGTGGCCAGGCGCTGACCGCCAGTGAATTGGCGCTGATTGCCGGCGTGGCGGCTTCCACCGCCAGCAGCCATCTTGGCAAGTTGCTGGCTGGCGGCCTGCTGGCGCAGGAAGCCCAGGGCCGGCATCGTTATTTCCGCCTGAAAAGCCCGGCAGTGGCGCAGGCGCTGGAAGCCATCATGGCTCTGGCCGGCGAGGCGCCAAAGCCGAAGCGGTTGCCCGGGCCACGTGATGCCGATATGCGCCGGGCGCGCACCTGCTACGATCACATTGCCGGCGAACTGGGTGTGAAGCTCACCGATGCCTTGCTGGCGCAGGGCCATATGGCGCGCGCCGACAAGGATTTTATCGTCACGCCGCAGGGCGAGGCGTTTTTTGGCTCACTCGGCCTCGATCTGGCGCCGCTCAAGAGTGAACGGCGCGGCCTGGCGCGGGTTTGCCTGGATTGGAGCGAACGCCGGCCACATCTGGCCGGCGCGCTGGGCGCCGCCCTGGCGCGGCATTGCCTGGATGCCGGCTGGCTGGCGCAGGATCGCAAGGGCCGCAGCCTCAGCGTCACCCGCTCAGGCCGCGCGGCGTTTGAGAAGTATTTCGCGTTTACCCCTTGAGCCCCAGCACATCAGGCATGTGGTAAAGCCCCGGCGCCTTGCCGCGTGACCACAGCGCGCAGCGCACCGCGCCACGGGCGAAGATGCTGCGGTCGGTGGCTTTGTGGCTCAACTCCAGCCGCTCATTTTCGGCGGCGAAGATCACGGTATGCTCGCCGGCCACATTGCCGCCGCGCAAGGCCGCAAAGCCGATATGGCCGGCTTGCCGCGCGCCGGTGATGCCGTCGCGGCCGGATTGCTTCATCTCGGCCAGGGCCACGCCGCGCCCCTCAGCGGCGGCCTCGCCAAACATGATCGCGGTGCCGGATGGCGCATCCACCTTCATGCGGTGGTGCATCTCCACGATTTCAATATCCCAGTCATTGCCCAAGGTGGCGGCAACCTGGCGCACCAGGCCGGCCAGCAGGTTCACACCCAGGCTCATATTGAAGCTCTGCACCACGCAGCAATGTCGCGCCGCCTTGCGCAGCGTATCGAAATGGCTTTCTTCCAGCCCGGTGATGCCGACGATATAGGCGGTCTTGGCCTGGGCGGCGAGGGCGGCATGGCCGGCAATGGCGGCGGGTGCGCTGAAATCAATCACCGCATCGGCGGTGGCAAACAAAGCCGCCGGGTCTTCCAGCACGCTTTGGCCGCTCGCCGGCAGGCCGGCGGCCAAGGCCGGGTCCTGGCCCAATAGGGGTGAGCCGGCGCGTTCGGTGCCGCCAGCCAGGGCGGCGCCCGGCGTGGCATGTATTTCGCGCAGGATGGCCTGGCCCATACGGCCACCAATGCCGATAATGCCGATGCGCGTATTGTCGGAACTCATGCGGGCCTCCCGGATGCTGCCGTCCCGGTTTCGCAGACCGGGAGGGTGGCGTCAACCGGCAGTCTCAATCGCCCTTGCCGCCGAGCATTTCCTTGACGCGGGCGAAGAAGCCGGCACTTTCCGGGCTGGTATTGTCGGCATCGATTTCGGCGAATTCTTCCAAAAGCTCGCGCTGGCGTTTGGAGAGTTTCACCGGGGTTTCGACATTGACCTGGATATAGAGGTCGCCGAAGCCGCTGCCACGGCCCTGCTGGGCCAGGCTGGGCATGCCCTTGCCACGCAGGCGGAATTGTTTGCCGCTCTGCGTGCCTTCGGGGATCGTGATGCGCGCCTTGCCGCCATCCAGCGTCGGCACTTCAACTATGCCGCCCAAAGCCGCTGTGGTCATCGAGATCGGCACCTTGCATTGCAGATGCTGGCCTTCGCGGCGGAAAATGCGATGCGCCGCCACCGAGAGGAAAACATAGAGATCGCCCGGCGGGCCGCCGCGCAGGCCGGCCTCGCCTTCGCCGGAGAGGCGGATGCGGTTGCCTTCATCCACGCCCGGCGGGATATCCACGCTGAGGGTCTTTTCCTTGTGCACGCGGCCGGCGCCGCCGCAGATCTTGCAGGGATGTTCGATCACCTTGCCGGCGCCGCCGCAGCTTGGGCAGGTCCGTTCGATGGTGAAAAAGCCCTGGGCCGAGCGCACCTTGCCAAAGCCTTTGCAGGTCGGGCAGGCAATTGGCTGGGCGCCGGCTTCGGCACCGGAGCCATCGCAGGCTTCGCAGGCCGCCGAGGTCGGCACACGAACCTGCACGGTTTTGCCGCGGAAGGCATCTTCCAGGCTGATTTCGAGATTGTAGCGCAGATCAGAGCCGCGATTGGCATTGTTGCCGCCAGCGCCAGCGCGCCGGCCGCCACCGCCCATGATGTCGCCGAACAGATCGTCGAATATGTCGGAGAAGGAGCCGAAATCGAAGCCGGCGCCGCCCTGGCCGCCGCCCGGACCGCGTGGCCCGCCCATGCCGCCTTCAAAAGCCGCATGGCCATACTGATCGTAAGCCGCGCGCTTCTGATCGTCCTTCAGCACGTCGTAGGCTTCGTTCAGTTCCTTGAAATTCTGCTCAGCCGTCGGATCGCCGGGATTACGATCCGGATGGTATTTCATGGCGAGCTTGCGGAACGCCTTTTTCAGCTCGTCCGCATCGGCAGTACCGCGCGGCACACCCAGCACTTCATAATAGTCGCGTTTGGTCGCCATTCTGCACCCCACCCGAAGCTCTTGCAGGCCGAAGCCCATGCTGCCGAACCGAAACCGGGCGCCTTGTTCAAGGGCGCCCGATCCGTCGGCTGTCTCCGAGCTTATTTCTTCTTCTTGTCGTCCTTCACTTCCTCGAATTCGGCGTCCACAACGCCGTCATCGGGCTTTTTGGCTTCCGGCTCAGGCGCGGCTTCCGGGCCGGCCGCACCGGCGCCCTGTTCCTTGTACAGCGCCTCGCCCAGTTTCATGGCGATCTGGCTCAGCTTCTGGGTCTTGGCCTTGATCGCCTCGGCGTCATTGGCCTCGATCGACTGCTTCAGATCGGCAATCGCCGCCTCAACCTCGGCCTTGTCACCAGCCGGGGCCTTGTCGCCCAGATCAACCAGGGTCTTCTCGGTCGCATGGATCAGCGACTCGGCCTGGTTCTTGGCTTCGGCAGCATCGCGGCGCTTCTTGTCCTCGGCGGCATGCTCCTCGGCATCCCGCACCATCTTCTTGATGTCGTCTTCCGACAGACCACCCGAAGCCTGGATGCGGATCTGCTGCTCCTTGCCGGTGCCCTTGTCCTTGGCCGAGACATGCACGATGCCGTTGGCGTCGATATCGAAGGTCACTTCGATCTGCGGCACGCCGCGCGGTGCCGGCGGAATGCCCATCAGGTCAAACTGGCCCAGCGCCTTGTTGTCGGCCGCCATCTCGCGCTCGCCCTGGAACACCCGGATCGTCACGGCGTTCTGGTTGTCCTCGGCGGTGGAGAAAACCTGGCTCTTCTTGGTCGGGATCGTGGTGTTGCGCTCGATCAGCTTGGTGAACACGCCGCCCAGGGTTTCGATACCCAAGGAAAGCGGGGTCACGTCCAGCAGCAGCACGTCCTTCACGTCGCCTTGCAGCACGCCGGCCTGGATCGCGGCGCCGATGGCCACCACTTCATCCGGGTTGACGCCCTTATGCGGCTCGCGGCCGAAGAGCTGCTTCACCACCTCGATCACCTTGGGCATGCGGGTCATGCCGCCCACCAGCACCACTTCGTCGATATCACCGGCCGACAGGCTGGCATCCTTCAATGCCTTTTTGCACGGCTCGATGCTGCGCTGGATCAGGTCGTCGACCAGGGCTTCCAGCTTGGCGCGGGTCAGCTTCATCACCAGATGCTTCGGACCCGACTGGTCGGCGGTGATGAAGGGCAGGTTGATCTCGGTCTGCTGCGACGACGACAATTCGATCTTCGCCTTTTCGGCCGCTTCCTTCAGGCGTTGCAGCGCCAGGCGGTCGTTGCGCAGATCGATGCCGTTTTCCTTCTTGAACTCGTCGGCCAGATATTCAACCACGCGCTGGTCAAAATCCTCGCCGCCGAGGAAGGTGTCGCCGTTGGTGGAGCGCACTTCAAACACGCCGTCGCCGATCTCCAGGATCGAAACGTCGAAAGTGCCGCCGCCCAAGTCATAGACCGCGATCTTCTTGCCATCGCCCTGCTTGTCGAGGCCATAGGCCAAAGCCGCCGCAGTCGGCTCGTTGATGATGCGCAGCACTTCCAGGCCGGCGATGCGGCCGGCGTCTTTGGTGGCCTGGCGCTGGGCGTCGTTGAAATAGGCCGGCACGGTGATGACCGCCTGGGTGACCTTTTCACCCAGGAAGGTTTCCGCCGTTTCCTTCATCTTTTGCAGCACAAAGGCCGAAGCCTGGCTCGGGCTGTATTTCTTGCCATCGGCTTCCACCCAGGCATCGCCGTTATCACCGGCCACCACCTTGTAGGGCACCATCTTGGTGAAGCGCTGCGAGGCTTCGTCGCGGATGCTGCGGCCGATCAGGCGCTTCACCGCGAACAGGGTGTTTTCCGGGTTGGTGACGGCCTGGCGCTTGGCCGGCTGGCCGATCAGACGTTCGCCATCCTTGGTGAAGGCGACCATCGACGGCGTGGTGCGCGCGCCTTCGGCGTTTTCAACCACTTTAGGGGTCTTGCCATCCATGATGGCAATGCAGGAATTGGTCGTCCCCAAGTCGATACCAATGACTTTCGCCATAACTACTCTCTCCTCGATTCTGGCAGTCCGGAGCGGCCTTCTGGTGTTTAAGCGCCGGGCCGGACCCCTTGTCTGGTTCTACATGTGACGGGTATGTAAGTGGGGGGCGGGGGTCTCGCAACCGCCCCGATCAAAAAAACTTGAAAGCCGCGCCGTATCAGGCCGTTTTGGCCGTCCAGAGCGGGTCAGCCGAAGGAATAGCCGTGCCTCAGCCTGCCGCCACGCCGTTTCTCAAGTCGCCGGTGTTTACGGGAATTTTATTTGGCGTTGCGGCCTACACCTGCTGGGGCCTGTCGCCGCTGTATTTCCGTGCCGCCAGCATGATGACACCGCTGGAGCTGAATGCCCAGCGGGTGCTGTGGGCCTTCCTGCTCTGCCTTGGCCTGGTGGCCGCCACCGGCAAGCTGGCGCTATTCGGCCGCGTGTTGCGCGACCGTCGGCTGCTGGCGGTGCTGTGCCTCACTGCCGGGCTGATGCTGACCAACTGGCTGATCTTTGTGTATGCCATCGACCGGCAGCAGGTGATGGCGGTGTCGCTGGGTTATTATATCAACCCGCTTGTGGCGGTGTTGCTCGGGCGCATCGTGCTGAAGGAGCGGGTTTCGCCGCTGCAATGGGGCCTGCTCGGGCTGGTGGCGGCTGGCGTGCTGGTGCTGGTGGCGGCGGCCGAAAGCAGTGTCTGGCTGTCGCTGCTGATCGCGTTTTCCTGGGGCTTCTATGCGTTGCAGCGCAAGCGCTTTCCGGTGGACAGCCTGGTGGGTTTCACCATCGAGGTGATGCTGCTGCTGCCGCTGGCGCTGGGTTATCTGGCCTGGCATGGCGGCGGCGCCCTGGCGCAGATCGCGCAGGCAGCAGGGGAAGCGCGGCCCTGGCTCGGCCTGCTCGGCCTGATCCTGCTCTCCGGTCTGGTCACCACGGTGCCGCTGGTGGCCTTCGGCGCCGGCCAGCGCCGGCTCACCCTGGCTTCGATGGGGCTGCTGCAATACATCTCGCCCAGCCTGCAATTCCTGCTCGCCGTGCTGTTATGGGGCGAAAGCTTCAGGCTGCACCATGCCATTGCCTTCGGCTGCATCTGGATCGCGGTGATCTTCTACAGCCTGGAGAATTGGCGCCGGCTGCGGGCGCGCTAGCTCAGCCAGTATGGACGGTTTCCGCCTCTTGCCCGGTTATCTGGATGCCGCCGCCCAGGCGGAATTGCTGGTGGCTGTGCGCGATGTGCTGGCCGAGGCGCCGCCCTACCAGCCGGAAATGCCGCGTTCCGGGCAGAAGATGCGGGTGCGCATGAGCAATGCCGGCCCGCTTGGCTGGTATACCGACCGGGCTGGCGGTTATCGTTATATCGCGCAGCATCCGCTGACCGGCCGGCCCTGGCCGGCAATCCCGGCGCCCTTGCTGGCGCTGTGGCAGGCGCTGACCGGCTATGCCGCCGCGCCGGAATGCTGCCTGATCAACCTGTATGATGCCGAGGCGCGCATGGGGCTGCATCAGGATCGCGACGAGCAGGCGTTTGACGCACCGGTGCTGTCAGTCTCGCTCGGCGCCACGGCGATATTTCGCCTCGGCGGCACCAGCCGCACCGCGCCGACACGCTCATTCCGGCTGGCTTCCGGCGATGTGATGCTGCTGGGCGGCCCGGCCCGGCTGGCCTTTCATGGCATCGACCGCATCCAGCCCGGCAGCAGTCGGCTGGTGCCGGATGCGCTGATCCCGGGCGGCGGCCGGATCAATCTGACGCTGCGTCGGGTGACGCCGTTTGCGATTGCGCATCCGGCGGCGGCGGCAGTTCCAGCGTAACGCAGGTGCCCTGGCCCAGGGTGCTGCGCAGATCAAAATTGCCGCGATGCAGGTCAACCAGCGCCTTTACCAGCGGCAGGCCCAGGCCGGTGCCTTCATA
>NZ_JAGOLP010000104.1 GCF_017994015.1 Ferrovibrio sp.
GCCATGACCATTGACCGCAACACCCTCATGCTGGCTACGGCCAGCCTGTTCGCCCTGTCATCCAATTTCGCCTGCGCCGAGGATAAAGGCCTCACCACCCGGCTGGGGGAAGCGGAAATCTCCGTTACCCTGGATGCGGCATTGGCCGGCTTTGCTCTGCGCAATGCACAATTCGGCGCCGGCTCCGCAGGCCAGAATGGCATCCGCCAGGGTGGCCGCGACTGGATCGAGGGCTTCGCCAAGCCCGGCGTTGAAATCTCCGCTCCCCTGGGCAATGGCCAGGCCTATGGATTGCTCTCCGCCATCGGCACCATCACCCGAGGCGATGGCGATGCCCAGGCCACCAGCGGCACCAGCATGCGGCCCAGCCATCTGGCGCCGGAAGATTATGCCATCGGCTGGCGTTCGGGCGGCAGCTTCGCGGCGTTGGGCGAAGATGCCATCGATATCTCGCTGGGCAATCAGGCTTTCAGCATCGGCGATGGCTTTTTGATCCTGGATGGCACCGCCGAGGGCTCGCGCCGCGCCGCCTATGTGCTGGGCCCGCGCGCCGCCTTCGCCGACACCGCCATCCTGCGTATCAACACCGCCCCGCTGCGCGCCGACCTGTTCCATCTGGCCGGCAATGTGGACCAGCGCCGTATGTTGGCAGGCGACGCTCCCGCCACCCGGCTTTACGGTGCCAATCTGGAATGGTTCGGCTCCGGCAATGGCAATAAAGGCCGCAACGCCTATGAAGACCGCGCCTGGTATCTCGGCCTCACGGCCCTGCATGTCTACGATGCCGATTCCTCCGGCGCATTATCCTTTGCCAATGGCAATAACGGCAGCGCGGGCGGCGCCAACCGCGATGGGCTGAATGTATTTTCCATCCGCAGCGGCGGCGCCGTGCTGGCGCCGCTGGACGAGGCCCTAGAACCCCTGGGCGAAGCCTTGTCGGATTTCGGCTTCTATGCCGAATATGCCGTGCAGCGCAACGACAGCACAAACCGCAAGGTGCGCGCCCATGCCTGGTATGTGGAGCCGCAATACACGGTCTCCAGCCTGCCCTGGACACCCAAGCTGGCCTATCGCTATGCGTATTTCAGCGGCGATGCCAATACCAACGATGCCACCGACAAAAGCTGGGACAGCCTCTATAGCGGCGGCGGTCCGCGCGGCTTCGGGCGTTGGGACCAAGGCGAAATCTATGCCCGCTATGTGGGCGGCAATAGCAATCTCGCCAGCCATATGCTGCATCTCAGCCTGCAACCGGCAGAGGCCTGGCAGATCGGTGCGATCTATTACCGGCATGATTTCGACAAAGCGCCGGCCGGCGTATCATCCAGCCGCCTGATGGACGAGATCGACCTCTATGCGCAATGGGACACGCCGCTGAAGGGCTTAGGCATCACCCTGCTGACGGCAGCCGGCAAACCCGGCAGCGGCCAGAAACAGCAGCTCACCAGCAATGCCGCCGGCAATGGCGAGGCCGTAGATCGCACGATCTGGCTCGGCCAGATCGTGCTGAGCTACAGCTTCTAGCTTTCCTTCACGCTAATGCCGGCGGTCTCAGGCGGCCGCTGGCGCTGCACCATGTACACCAGCACAATCAGCCCCAGGCCGGCCAGATCGGTATAGATGCCGGGCTTGATCAACAGCAGCGCCGCCGCCACCAGGGCCAAGCGTTCCCAAAGCACGGCATGGCGAATCAGATGGCCGTTCAGACCGGCCGCCAAGGCGAGACAGCCGATCACCGCCGAAATGCTGGCATGTATAATCGTGAGCGGGTCGCCGATAAACAGCAAGGCCGGTTCGTAAACGAACATGAACGGCACGATGAATCCGGCCGCACCGATACGCACGGCAGACCAGCCGGCATCCCAGATATTCGCCTTGGCCAGGCTGGCAGCGGCATAAACCGCCAGGGCCACCGGCGGCGTGATCGCCGACAGGATGGCGAAGTAGAAGGCGAACATATGCGCCGCCTGCTCGATCACGCCCAGCTTGATGATGGCGGGCACCATCAAAGACACCATCACGATATAAGCAGGCGTGGTAGGCATGCCCATGCCCAGGATGATGCCGGCCACCGCCGTGAGCAGCAACGCCAGCAACAGGCTGTTCTGCGCCAGGCCCACGATGGCGTTGGTGAAGCTGATGCCAAGGCCGGTCAACGTAATCGAACCGATCACCAGGCCGGCACAAGCGCAGGCCAGCGCCACCGCCAGTGTGTTGCGCGCACCATCTTCCAGCGCTTCCCAGATCAGGCGGAAACTCAGGCCCTCACGGCTGCTGGCGCGCAGCAAAGCCACCGGGAAACAGGCCAGCGTGCCGGCCAGGGCGCAAAGCGGCGCCGAATAACCCGCGAACATGCCGCCCAGGATGATCGCCACCGGAATGAACAGATGGCCGCGTTCGATCAGCACCAGTTTGAGGAAGGGCACTTCCGCCGGCGGTAGGCCCAACAGGCCACGGCGCTTGGCCTCGAAATGCACCGCGCCGAAACAGGCCACGTAATACAACACGGATGGAATCAACGCCCAGAGCGCCACTTGCGCATAAGGCACGGCCAGGAATTCCGCCATCACGAAGGCGGCGGCGCCCATGATCGGCGGCATGATCTGCCCGCCGGTGGACGCAACCGATTCCACGCCGGCGGCAAAGGCCTTGCTGAAACCGGTGCGCTTCATCAGCGGAATCGTGATCGGGCCATCCACCATCACATTGGCCACGGCGCTGCCCGAGATTGTGCCGAACAGGCTGGACGACACCACCGCCACCTTGCCCGGCCCGCCAGCCGAGCGGCCGGTAAGCGACAAGGCGAAATCCATGAACAGCCGGCCGGTGCCGGTCCGCTCCATGAAGGAACCGAACATCACGAAGACCATCACATAGGCCGCCGACACGCCCAGCGTGGAACCGAAAATGCCTTCGGTGGTCATGTAGAGCTGGTCGAGCAGGGTGAGCGGATCGACGCGGGTGAAAAACAACGCATGACCCATGAACACCATCGCGGTGATCGGCAGCGCCCAGCCGATCACCCGGCGGGTGCAATCCAGCACCACCACCACCAGCATCACCGCGGCAACGGCATCCAGCGGCTTCAGATCGTCGATATAGATGATGCGGTTGATGAAATAATCGTAATTGACGAACAGATGGCCCAACGCCAGCGTGGCGCCGGCAAACCACAGCACATCGATCCAGACGAAGCGGCGGCTGCCATCCTCGGCTTTGGCGAAGGGATAGAGCAACAATACGAGCGTGAGTGCGAAAGACAGGTGGATGGCGCGATAGATCATCGCCTCGGGCGGCGCGATGGCAATGGCATACATGTGATACAGCGCCATCGCCACGCCGATCGGACCGACGATACGGCCGATCAGGCTGGAAATCTGGGTCATGTGCATCCCCTTACTTGCACAACACAACTGCTACAAAGCAGTACGCACGACAAAAACCTGCATGCCACAAAAGCCGATGCCGCCGGATAAAAATCCACCCGGCGGCATCGTTGATCGGTGCTGGCTTATTTCAGCGCGCCAACTTCCTTGTAATACTTGGCAGCGCCCGGATGGAACGGCACGCCGATATCCTCGGCCATGTCCTTCACCGTGACATTGCTCATCGCCTTGTTCACGGCCGCCATATCGGAGATATGCGTGGCCATTGCCTTGGTGATGGCATAGACCTGCGCTTCCGGCAGTTTGCAGGAGGCGATGAAATGCGCCGAATAAGCAATCACCGGCACATCCGTGGTCTGCTTCGGATAGGTGTTGGCCGGGATGATGCCCTTCACATAGCCGGCATTGATCTTCTTCATCGCCGCCACGCTGGCATCGGTCACCGGCACCAGGGTGATGTCGCGCGCGGTGGCCAGATCCATCACCGAAGCTGCGGGGATGGTGGTGCCAAGCGTGAAGATCTGCGCGTGGCCATCCTTCAGCAGTGCCGCGGCATCGTTATAGCTGGCCATATAATTGACTTTGCTGGCCGCGGCATAGGACAGGCCATGGGCCTTGAGGATATCGGCGGAGATCGCCTCGGCGGTATTGCCACGGGTCTGCACCGCGATGGCCTTGCCCTTCATATCTTCCACCTTGGCCACCTTGGCATCAGCCAGCGCCACCACCTGGAAATATTGCGGATACAGGTTGGCGATCTGGCAAACATTGGCGGTCGGCTTGTCGAACGGCGCGCGGCCGGCAACGCCATCCACGGTGGAGATCGAGTTGCCGAAACCGAATTCGGTCTTACCCTCTTCCACGCCCTTCACATTGGCAATGCCGGCGCCGGGCAGCGTTTGGACCGTTACGCCCGAAACCGCTTTTTCAAACATCGCCTTCAGCGTGCCGCCCAGCGGCACCCAGACGCCACCCTGCGGACCGGTCATCAGACGATAGGTCTGCGCCGAAGCATCATTGGCACCCAGCAGGGCGACAAGGCCGAACGAAATTGCGGATACCATAAACGCGCCGCGCATGACGGATTTTTTCATTGTTTCCTCCAGGTTTATAATTTTTGTTTACGGAGTGTGCGGCAGCGGACTACCCGGCGTCAAGCATAGATCGCGTTTGACGCGAGAAACCAACTGGTTACTTATCGTGCAGTTTGGACTGGACGATCCGGATGCCAGTATCAGGTACCGAACAAATCTGCCTGTTTTGGCGCCAGCCGCAAGACAAGGCTGGCATGATCCTCGATGCCGCCATCGGGCAGGATATGCAGCACCTGTGCGCCGCCTGCCAGCAGGCCCGGCGCCACAAGATGGGCGCGATGGCAATGGGCGGGATCGCGCTCAGCGCACATCATCGCCACCTTGTGTTCTGTGCCCAAAGCAAGCAGCTCGGCGATGCCATCCTGGAAGCGTTCGGCCCGGAGAGGCAACAATTCAAGCGGCGGCTTGCCGCCCAGGCGGTCGCCAAGCCAGCGATAGGATACGCCATTCTGCGGCAGCCATTGCCGCAGGTTGCGGCCGGCAAAACGCGGCACATAACGCGAGGCCGGGATGGAGCGCACATCGGCCAGCAGGGTGATGCCGTGCCGCCGGAGCAGGGCCAGAAACTCCGCCTCGGAATGGCTGGAATGTCCGATGCTGTGGATCACCGTATGGTAAACGCTGTCAGACATGCCCAGCCCCGAAACCTTGCCCCTGGGGAAAGGTGATGGCCATCACATGCATCGCAATCCGTGACCGCCGTTGTGGTAAAATTTGCGACAGTATATACACCGCCAGCGGGGAAAATACCGCAGGAGATTGCCTTTCCCGCCGTGTTACCACGCAATCCTGCCCCATACCATTCGGTCTGCATCCATGGCCAAATTGAAGATCGCAGTTGCCTCCCTGCTCACCCTGGCCGTGCTGGGGGGCGGCGGTTTCGTTTATATGAAGCGCAAGGCTGCGGGCGAGACGGCTGCGGTGCCGGCCGCGGCAGCCAGCCCGGCCCCGCGTTTCGAGGGCGTGGAATTCTCTCCTGCCGACCTGACCAAAGCCGCCCTTGCCGATCTGCGGCAGGCCGTGCGGCTTAGCGGCGGCCTGCAGCCATTGGAACAGACCGTGGTGCGCGCCGAAGTGGCCGCCCTGGTGCAGGATGTGCTGGTGCGACGCGGCGAAACGGTGAAGAAAGGCCAAGTGCTGGCCCGGCTGGATACCCGCGACCTGGCCGCGCGGCTGCGCGAGCGCGAAAGCAACCTGGCCTCCGCGCGCTCCAGCCTGCAACTGGCCGAGACCAATCGCGGCAAGGCCGTGCAGCTGAATCAGCGCGGCGTGAAATCCCAGGCTGCGGTGGACGATGCCGAGAATGCCTACAACACCGCACGCGCCAATGTTTCGGCCTATGAGCAACAGGTGATCATGGCACGCAAGGCGCTGAGCGATGCGGTGGTTGTGGCGCCCATCGATGGCGTGATTGCCGAC
>NZ_JAGOLP010000007.1 GCF_017994015.1 Ferrovibrio sp.
ATCTCAAGCTGTTCGATCCCGGCCTGGACGTGACCCTGGTGGATCGCGATGCGGTCTACACCACCTGCCCGTTCTCGAATTATGTGCTGGGCGGCATCCGCGACCTTGGCTCGATCCAGCATCGCCGCGACCCGCTGAACAAGCGCTGGGGCGTGCGGCTGGTGCAGGGCAATGCCACGGCGCTGGACCTGACGGCCAAGCGCGTGCGGCTGGCCGATGGCGCACAACTGCCCTATGACCGCCTGGTGGTGGCGCCGGGTATCGAGCTGAAATATGACGGCGTGCCGGGCTATAGTGAAAAGGCTGCCGAGCGTGTGCCGCATGCCTGGAAGGCCGGGGCTCAGACCGCCCTGCTGCGGCGCCAGCTTGAGGCGATGCCCGATGGCGGCACCGTGATCGTTGCGCCGCCGGGCAATCCGTTCCGCTGCCCGCCCGGGCCGTATGAGCGGGTGAGCATGATCGCCTGGTATCTCAAGAACAAGAAGCCGAAATCCAAGATCCTGATCCTGGATGCCAAGGATGCCTTCTCCAAGCAGGGCCTGTTCATCAGTGCCTGGGAATCGCAATATCCCGGCATGATCACCTGGCTGGCCGGCAAGGATGGCGGCAAGGTGGAAGAGATCGACGTGGCCAACATGACGGTGAAGGCCGGCTTCGGCAACGAAAAGGGCGCCGTTATCAACCTGATCCCGCCGCAAAGTGCTGGCAAGATCGCCATCGATGCCGGCCTTGCAGAAGCCAATGGCTGGTGCGCCGTCGATCCGAAAAACTTTGCCTCGCGTAAGGCGCAGGATGTGTATGTGCTGGGCGATGCCTCGATTGCCGGCGCCATGCCGAAATCCGGCTCGGCGGCCAATAGCCAGGCCAAGGTGGTGGCGGCCAGCATCGTCGCCAGCCTGCGCGGCCAGGCGGCGCCGCCCGCCGTGTATCACAACACCTGCTACAGCCTGGTGACGCCGGATTACGGCATCTCGGTCACCGGCACCTACCGCCCCGGCGAAACCGTGGCCGAAATGCCCAATAGCGGCGGCGTCAGCCCCGGCCAGGCCGATGCGGCCTTCCGCAAGCGCGAGGCGGAATATACCCAGGGCTGGTATGCCGGCATCATCGCCGACGCCTTCGGCTGAGGCGCCATTCAGCACAGCGGAAAGCCCGGCCCAGTAAAAGGGCCGGGCTTTTTGCGTTTTACCTACAGAATGCGATACCCGCTTGCGCGGCTATGACAAGACGGGGCAAACGCCGACGAGGTTTTAAGCCCTGCGTTTCTGCTCGGTCTGCATCATCTCGCGCAGGCGGCGCTCCAGCGCCGGGGTCACCGGATCAATGCCGCGCAGGACCAGGGTTAGCGCCATGCGCGACAGGCCAAGCTTCTGGGCCAGGTCTTCCAGCGTGCGGTTCTGCGTGGCACACCAGCGCGTCACCGCCACATCGGTGTCTTTCGGGAAGAAGCGCTGGCTGCCAAAGACAAATGATTCGGGGAGCATGAATCCCGATTACGCTAGTTCCCGGCCGGTTTCAACCGCTATTCCGGCTTAGTCAGAATTGGGTGGTTTTGGCGGCACCAGGAAGTCAAAATCGCAGCCGCCATCAGCCTGCAACACGGTTTCCATGTATAATTTGGCATAGCCGCGTGCCGGGATGGCAGGCGGTGGCGGGGCAGCTTCGCGGCGGCGTTGCAGTTCCGCTTCATCCACCAGCATGTCGATGCTGCGGGCGGGCACATCCAGGCGAATACGGTCGCCATTGCGCACCAGCGCCAGCGGCCCGCCATCGGCCGATTCCGGCGTGATATGCAGCACGATGGTGCCAAACGCGGTGCCGCTCATACGCGCATCGGAAATCCGCACCATGTCCTTCACGCCCAGGCGTGCCAGCTTTTTCGGGATCGGCAGATAGCCGGCTTCCGGCATGCCCGGCGCACCTTTCGGCCCGGCATTGCGCAGCACCAGCACATCATCGGCGGTCACATCCAGATCGGGATCGTCGACCCGGTTGGTCATGTCCTCCACCGATTCAAACACCACGGCGCGGCCTTCATGCTGCATCAGCTTGACCGAGGCCGCCGCCTGCTTGATCACGGCGCCGCGTGGCGCCAGATTGCCATGCAGCACCGCCATGCCGCCTTCCGCCTTGAGCGGATTGCTGCGCGGCCGGATTGCGGTCTGGCCACGCACCTCCTCGGCGCCGCCCACCACGTCGGCCAGCGTGCCGCCGGCCACAGTGGGCGCCGACAGGTCGAGCAGGTCGGTGAGTTCACGCATCAGGCGCGGCAAGCCGCCGGCATGATGGAAATGCTCCATGTAATCGTCGCCCGAGGGCTTCAGGTCGATCAGCACCGGGGTGTTACGGCCGATCTGGTTGAAATCATCCAGATTAAGCTCCAGCCCGGCGCGGCCGGCCATGGCGGCCAGATGCACAATGCCGTTGGTGCTGCCGCCGATGGCCTGCAATACCACCTGGGCATTGCGCAGCGAAGCGGGCGTCATCAGCTCGCTCGGGCGCGGCCCGCCACTCACCGCCATCTCGGCGGCACGCTTGCCGCTGGCTTCGGCAATGCGACGGCGTTCTGCATGCGGCGCCGGAATCGTGGCGCCCAGCGGCAGGGTGAAACCCAGCGCCTCGGAAATGCAGGCCATGGTGCTGGCAGTGCCCATCACCATGCAGGTGCCCACCGATGGCGCCAGGCGGTTCGACACCGCCTCGATCTCGGCCGCATCGATCTGCCCGCCGCGATAGCTGCCCCACAGCCGGCGGCAATCGGTGCAGGCGCCCAGCACTTCGCCCTGATGATGCCCCACCACCATCGGCCCAACCGGCAGGAAGATAGTGGGCAGGTCCACACTGATGGCGCCCATCAGCTGCGCCGGCACGGTCTTGTCGCAGCCGCCAATCAGCACGATGGAATCCATCGGCTGGGCGCGCAGCATTTCCTCGGTATCCATCGCCATCAGATTGCGCAGGAACATCGAGGTGGGATGCGCGAAGCTTTCATGGATTGAGATGGTGGGAAACACCATCGGCAGGCCGCCGGCCAGCATCACGCCGCGCTTCACCGCTTCGATCAGGTCCGGCACGTTACCATGGCAGGGATTGAAGTCGCTGTAGGTGTTGGTGATGCCTACAATGGGCCGGTCCAGCGCGTCGTCGGAATAACCCGCCGCCTTGATGAACACCTTGCGCAGAAACAGCGAAAAATCCTTGTCGCCATAACTGGTCAGGCCCTTGCGCAAGCCTTTGGTGATGGGGCCCTGGCTCATGCTGCGGCGCTCACTTCTGCTTCGAGGCTTCGTAACGCGCCTTGGTGGCTTCGTTGGGCGGATACAGGCCGGGCAGCGGCACGCCGGCTTCGATCTCGCCCATGATCCAGGCTTCCTGGCGCTCCTGCTCCACCGCAATCGGCAGGATGGTTTCAAGCAAAGCCTGCGGGATCAGCACGGCGCCGTCATCATCCACCACGATCACATCATTGGGGAACACCGCCACGCCGCCGCAGGCAATCGGCTCCTGCCAGTCAACAAAGGTGAGACCGGCCACCGAGGGCGGTGCAGCGGCGCCCTGGCACCAGACCGGCAGGCCGGTGCCGAGCACGCCGGCCAGATCGCGCACCACGCCATCGGTGATCAGCGCCGCCACGCCGCGCTTCTGCATGCGGGCGCAGAGGATATCGCCAAAAATGCCGGCATCGGTGATGCCCATGGCATCCACCACGGCGATGCAGCCTTCCGGCATCGCCTCGATGGCGCCACGGGTGGATTTCGGCGAGGCCCAGGATTCCGGCGTGGCCAAATCCTCGCGCGCCGGCACAAAACGTAGCGTGAAGGCGCGGCCCACCAGGCGCGGCTGGCCCGGGCGGATCGGCTTGGTGCCGCGCAGCCACACATTGCGCAGGCCCTTCTTGAGCAGCACGGTGGTGAGCGTGGCGGTGGAAATACCCTTGAGGATTTCGATGCTCTGCGGATCGAGCGGTTGTGCTTCGGCGGCCATGGCCCGGTTTCCTCTCCTGATTGTTCATCGGAATATATCAGGGTTCAGCCGCCGGCTGCATCGGCTGACACCCGGCAAAAATCGGCAAAGCCAGGGAAACGTGAGAGAAAAAAATCCCTTGCGCTGCGAGTGAACGCTCACTATAGATATTCGCGAAAGCGAGTGACCGCTCACTCTAATTGGGGAAACAGGATGCGTAATACCGAGCCTGAACGCCGCGACGGCGACACCAAAGGCCATATCGCCAACACGGCCTTGATGCTGTTTGTGGCCAATGGCGTGGCCCAGACCACCACGCGGCAGATCGCCATGGCCGCCGGCATCGCGGAAGGCACCATCTATCGGCATTTTCCGAGCAAGGACGCCCTGGCCCTGGGGCTGTTTTTGCAGCGCCATGTGGCGCTGGCCCAAGCGCTGGCCGTGGTGACGGCGGCTGGCGACCTGACCGCCCGGATACGCGCCGCAGTGGATTGCTACTGCCACTTTGGCGATAGCGACTGGCCCGGATTCGCCTATTATCACCTGAATATGCACATGTTTCTGCCACAACTGCCCGACGACCAGCCCAACCCGGTGGAGGTGATTGTGGGTATTGCCCGCGATGCCATCCGGCGCGGCGAATTACCCGAAAGCGAGGCCGAATTCCGTGCCGCCATGGCAATGGGCGTGATCCTGCAACCGGCGGTGCTGAAAATTTATGGCCGCCTGGATTTCCGCTTCGCCGACCGCGCCGACGCCTTTGCCGAGGCGATGCAGCGCGTTTTGTTTTCCTGAACCGAAAGCCACAGCCATGAGCCACGCCAATCAATTCGATCTGCTGCGCACGCGCCGCTTCCTGCCGCTGTTCCTGACCCAGTTCGCCAATGCCTTCAACGACAACCTGTTCAAGAATGCGCTGATGGTGTTTCTCACCCTCACCGCCGCCAATGGCAGCCTGCTGGTCAATCTCTGCGCCGGCCTGTTCATCCTGCCGTTTTTCCTGTTCTCCGCCACGGCCGGGCAACTGGCGGAAAAACTCGACAAGGCCGGCATGACCCGCATCATCAAACAGGCGGAAATCGGCATCATGGCGCTGGGCGCCATCGGCTTCCTCAGCAACACAATCTGGCTGCTGGTGCTGGCGTTGTTTCTGATGGGGGTGCATTCCACCTTTTTCGGCCCGATCAAATACGCCATCCTGCCGCAGCATCTGAGCAGCGAGGAATTGATCGGCGGCAACGGCCTGATCGATATGGGCACCTTCATCGCCATCCTGATCGGCACCATCCTGGGCGGTGTTGCCATCGGGCTGGAAGACGGGCCGCGCTACATCGCCATCGGCATCCTGATTGCCGCCGGGCTGGGCTATTGGGCCAGCCGCAGCATCCCCGCCGCGCCGGCCACCGCGCCCGAGCTGAAAATCGACTGGAACATCTTCCGTGCCACGGCAAGCTGCATGCGGCTGGCACGCGGCACGCGCTCGGTTTTCCTCTCCATCCTGGGCATCAGCTGGTTCTTCATGCTGGGCGCCACCTATCTGACCCAGTTGCCGCTTTACGTCACCTCCGTGCTCGGCGGCCAGGCCGGCACCATCACCTTGCTGCTGGCCACCTTCTCCATCGGCGTCGGCACCGGCTCGCTGCTGTGCGAGCGGCTGTCGGGCCGCAGCATCGAACTGGGCCTGGTGCCGTTCGGCGCCATCGGCCTGCTGATCTTCGGCTTTGATCTGTATTTCGCTGCACCAGAGCCGTGGAGCGGCGCGTTGCGCGATGTGCAGACCGTGCTGGCCGATCCGATGGTGTGGCGGGTGATCGCCGACCTGTTCGGCATCGGCGTGTTCGGCGGTTTCTATGTGGTGCCGCTGTTTGCCATGATGCAGGCCCGTACTGCTCCGGAAACCCGCGCCCGCGTGGTGGCGGCCAACAACATCCTCAATGCCGGCTGCATGGTGCTGGCTGCCGGCCTGGGCATCCTGCTGCTCAGCCTGCTCGACTGGACCGTGCCGCAGGTTTTCCTGCTGTTTGCCGTGCTGAACATTCCGGTGGCGCTATACATCTTCACCCTGCTGCCGGAATTCCTCATGCGTTTCCTGGTCTGGCTGCTGACCAGCCTGTGCTACCGCATCGAGCGGCAGGATTTGGACAAAATCCCGGCCAGCGGCGCCGCCCTGCTGGTGAGCAACCATGTCAGCTTTGTGGATGCGCTGATCATCGCCGGCTCGTGCCGCCGCCCGATCCGCTTTGTGATGGAAGCGGCGATCTACCGCCTGCCGCTAATCAACTTCATCTGCCGCGTGGCTGGTGCGATCCCGATTGCGCCGCGCCGCGAAGCGCCGGAAGCCTATGAGGCCGCCTTCGCCCGCATTGCCGCCTATCTGCGCGACGACGAACTGGTGTTGATCTTTCCTGAAGGCCGCCTGACGGCGGATGGCACGATCAACGAATTCAAACCCGGCCTGCTGCGTATCCTGGAAGAAACCCCGGTGCCGGTGGTGCCGCTGGCGCTGAATGGCCTATGGGGCAGCTTCTTCTCCCATGCCGGCGGCGAAGCGATGCGGAAATGGCCGCGCCGGCTCTGGGCCAGGCTGCGTGTGGTGGCCGGCGATGCCCAGCCGCCGCAGCAGGCCAGCCCGGAAGCCCTGCGCGCCGTGGTGAGCAGCTTGCGCGGCGACTGGCCCTGAGCAGTGCGGCGGGCAAAAAAAACCCCGGCGCCGAGTTCCGGCGCCGGGGGTCCCATGGAGGAGAAAAATCGTGGGGCAAGCCGTGGATTACCAGCCGCCCACGCTGGGAAAACTGTAAAACCTACTCAGAGTCACCGTCGCCATCTTCGCCCGGCCCGGCATCGATGGCAGCAGCCACCACACCGGCATTGGCGCGCACGGCGGCTTCGATCTTGGCGGCGACTTCCGGATGTTCACGCAGGAAATTCTTGGCCTGCTCGCGGCCCTGGCCGATACGCTGGCTGTCAAACGAGAACCAGGCGCCCGACTTCTCGACCACATTGGCCTTGACGCCGAGATCAACCAATTCGCCGGTCTTGGAAATGCCTTCGCCATACATGATGTCGAATTCCACCACCTTGAACGGCGGCGACACCTTGTTCTTCACCACCTTGACCCGGGTCTGGTTGCCGACCACATCGTCCTTGTTCTTGATGGCGCCGATGCGGCGGATATCCAGGCGCACGGAAGCATAGAATTTCAGCGCATTGCCGCCCGTGGTGGTTTCCGGGTTGCCAAACATCACGCCGATCTTCATGCGGATCTGGTTGATGAAGATCACCATGCAATTCGACTTGGAGATCGACGCGGTGAGCTTGCGCAAAGCCTGGCTCATCAGACGCGCCTGCAAGCCGACATGGGTGTCGCCCATCTCGCCTTCCAGTTCGGCCTGCGGCACCAGCGCGGCCACCGAGTCAATCACCAGCACCTCGATGGCGCCGGAACGCACCAGGGTATCGGCAATCTCAAGCGCCTGTTCGCCAGTATCGGGCTGCGAGATAAGCAGGTCGGCGATATTCACCCCCAGCTTGCGCGCATAGGCCGGATCGAGCGCATGCTCGGCATCCACAAAGGCGCAGGTGCCGCCGCGCTTTTGCGCTTCGGCCACCACATGCAAAGCCACAGTGGTCTTGCCCGAGGATTCCGGCCCGTAAACTTCAATGATGCGGCCCTTGGGCAGGCCGCCGATGCCGAGCGCGATGTCGAGCCCGAGCGAGCCGGTGGAGATTGCTTCCACTTCCATGCTCTGCCGCTGGCCCAGGCGCATGACCGAGCCTTTGCCGAAGGTGCGCTCAATCTGACTGAGCGCGGCTTCAAGCGCTTTACCCTTATCCATGTTCTCCTTGTCCACTAAACGGAGGCTGGCGGAAGATGCGGCAGAAGCTGCCATAGCGGACCTCTATCCTTTCACGGCCCCCGCAGAATTGCAATGAGGCTCGGTTAGGCCTGTATATGTTCCGATTTTGTATGCTCTGTCCAGCAGAATTTATAAAGTGCTGGTTTCACTCATTTTTTTGCTTTGTTCCAGATATGGGCCAAGGCCTATTCCGGCTTGTTCCGGTTTTCCGGGCCGCCCCGGCGATTCTGCCGGAACATTCCCATAAGGGCTGTTTCAGCCCATTACATCCTTCAACTTGCCGGCGAGCTGGCTGAGCGAAAACGGCTTCGGCAGGAAGGACACGTTATCGGCCCGCGCCAGGCTTTTGCGCAACGCATCCTCGGCATAGCCGGAGATGAACAGGATTTTCAGATCAGGCCGACGCTGGCGCAGATGCTCGGCCAAAGTGGGGCCATCCATGTTCGGCATCACCACATCGGATACCAGCACCTCAACACGATCCAGCTGCTCGCGCGGCAAAGCCAGCGCCTGCTCGCCCGAACTGGCCTCGATCACAGTGTAGCCCTTGTTGCGCAACGCCCGGGTGGCAAAGGCGCGCACCGCATCCTCGTCTTCCACCAGCAGCACCAGGCCCTGGCCGGTGAGATCAGGGCTGCTGCCGCGTTCCTCGCCGCGTGCCACGCTCAATTCGGCCGCCGTGGGCTGGTGGCGCGGCAGGAAGATGCGAAAGCTGGCGCCCTGGCCCGGCGGGCTTTCCACCTGGATGAAGCCGCCAGTCTGCTTGATGATGCCATAGACCGTGGAAAGCCCCAGGCCGGTGCCCGCCCCCACTGCCTTGGTGGTGAAGAACGGATCAAAAATCTTCGCCATATGCTCGGGCGCAATGCCATGGCCGGTATCGCTCACCTCGATCAGCACGTAATCGCCCGGCGGCATCATCTCGCCGCCCAGCGTGATGCTTGGCTTGTCGGGCCGCCAATCGGCGGTGCGGATATGCAATTCGCCGCCGCCCACACCGGCATGGCTGCCTTGCAGCATGGCATCGCGGGCATTCACCGCCAGATTGATGATCACCTGTTCCAACTGGCCCTGATCCACCCGCACCAGGCCGAGATCGCGGCCATGCACCAGCTTGAGCTGGATCGTCTCGCCGATCAGGCGGCCGATCAGGTTGCGCAGGTCGGCCAGCACATCGGTAACATCCAGCACTTTCGGCACCAGGGTCTGCTGGCGCGAGAAAGCCAGCAACTGGCGCACCAGGTTGGCGGCGCGGTTGGCATTCTGCTTCACCTGCATGATATCGGCGAAGGATTGGTCGCCGGGCTGATGCCGTTGCAGCAGCAGGTCGCAAAAGCCGATCATCGCGGTGAGCAGATTGTTGAAATCATGTGCGATGCCGCCGGCCAGCTGGCCCACCGCCTGCATCTTCTGGCTTTGATTGAACTGCGCCTGCAAGCTGCGCTGCTCGGTGGTATCCACCAGATAGACCAGCTGCGCCGCCTGGCTGTCGGCGCCGGCATCCAGCGACGCAGCGAATAATTCCGCCACCCGCTCGCGCCCGGGATTTGCACCACCGGCCTGGCCCGGAAAGCGCACTTCAATGGGCCGCGTCACCGCCTCGCTGCGGCGCACCGCCATGAGATGGCGATTCAGGTCGGCGCCATCCTCCTCGCGCACCAAAGCGGCCAGGCGCTGGCCGGGCCAGTCCGGCCGGCCACACAGCACACCAAAAGCCGCGTTGGCCTCGATGATGCCGCCGGCAGCATCCAGCACCAGGATGCCGATCGGCGCCTGATCGAAGAAGCGGCGGAATTCGGCTTCCACCGGTCGCATGGTGCCGCGCAGGCGCAATTCGCGGCTCAGATCATGCACCACGGCGCTGTAGCGGGTCGGCTTGCCTTCCGGGTCCAGCACCGGGGTCTGACTCACACCAACCAGACGCAACGGCTCGGCGGCGGAATTGGCGGCAATCGCCGGCGGGCAGAGCTTGGCTTCGCCGCCCTCCCAGGTTGGCGCAATCGGCCGCGCCCCAGCCTCGCCACGGCCTTCCTGGTCGCCATGCTGCAACACATCGCCAAGATGCAGGCCGCCGCCGGTCAACGCCTCGGTACTGAGGCCGAGCCAGGCGGCAAAGGTCTGGTTGGCAAACAGGAAACGGCCATCGGGGGCCACCGAATAAAGCCCTACCGGCGCATTATCGAGAAAGCTGGCCAGGGCATCGCGCTGCACCGCCATGTCCATCAGCGCATGATGCTCATGGGTGATATCGGCCAGGTCCCAGATCAGTTCAGCCGGCTCATCAGGCCGCGCCATCACGCTGACCCGCAGCCAGGCCTCGTCATCGCCTGAGGGCGTTGCCATGACGGATAAGCTGATCGCCACTTCATCGGTCACCGCGCCGCTGGGCGGCACCCGCCGCGCCAGCCGCTCCAGCACGCGCCGCGCCGCAGCACCAGCCGCATCCGGCGCCAGATCGGGCGGCACGACATGGCCCGGCCCAGGCCCATGTTCCGGATCTGGCATACCCAGCTTTTGCGCCAGCCGGCCATAAGCGGCATTGGCGCAAACCGCGGCCAGTTTGCCATCGGCGGTGGTGCGGGTGAGGATGCGGGGATACGGCGAGGCATCGGCAATCGCCTGGGCCAGACGGGCGCGCCCAGCATCCGCTTGCTGCCCGCCGAGCAGGCGATTGAACCAGCCTTCAGCCATTGCCGCCATTCTTCAGCTTCATCACATAGCTGATCACTTCGGCCACCGCCTTGTAATGCTCCACCGGGATCGGATCGTCGATCTCCACCAGAAACAAGGCGCGCGCCAGGGTCACATTCTCCACAATCGGCACTTCATGCTCGGTGGCGATTTCGCGGATACGCTTGGCAATCAGGTCGGCGCCCTTGGCGGTCACCGTGGGCGCATCCATCTTGCCCAGTTCATATTTCAGCGCCACGGCATAATGGGTCGGGTTGGTCACCACCACGCTGGCCTCAGGCACGGCCGTCATCATGCGCTGGCGCACGCGCTGCATGCGCAATTGGCGCAGCCGCGCCTTGATATGCGGGTCGCCTTCACTCTCCTTGTATTCGTCCTTCAGCTCCTGCTTAGTCATGCGCAGCTTTTTGATGTAATTGTAGCGCTGGTAGAGATAATCGCCCACCGACACCACAAACATGATCGCCAGCATGGCGCCCACCAGCTTGAACACGATCCGCATGGTGTAGGACAGCATCATCGATACATCGAGCGCCACCAGCGTCTCCAGCGAATCCAGCTCGGGCAGGATCAGATAGGTGAGCAGCGCGCCAATAACGCAAATCTTGACGATGTTCTTGATGAACTCGACCACAGAGGCGGCCGAGAAAATGCGCTTGAAACCACTGAACGGGTTGATCTTGTCGAATTTCGGCATCAGCCGCTCGGCGCTGATCTGCGGCGGATTCTGCACTACATTGCCGATCAGGCCGAAAAGCGCAAACAGCCCAAGCAGCGGCAGCAGCACGGCGCTGATGCTCACCGCCATGTCCATCGCCACCCGGGTCAGGTTCGGCGCGTTCATGTCGATACGGTGCGGCGCCTCGAAGAATACCAGATTGCTGGCCACCAACTGGCGCGTCACCGGATCGCTCAGCATCCACAAGCCGATGATGGCGGCCAGGAAGGTGAACCAGTGTCCGATTTCCTGCGACCGCGCGATATTGCCTTTCTCTTCGGCATCGCGCAGCCGCTTTTCTGTTGGGTCTTCGGTTTTAGATTCGGGGTCGGCATCTTCCGACATACGGCGGCCTCCCTAAAGCGCTAGCGTGGCGCAGCCAGCGGCGCCAGGAACTGCGCCGCAGTCTGCTCGAAATAGGCGGTGAATGCGATGCCGATGGCGGTGAGCGTGAAGCCAAACAGCAGGAAAGACAAGGCAATCTGCGGCGCCTGCATGATAAAGAAAATCTGCAAGGTGGGCATCAGCCGGTTGAGCAGGCCAAGCGCCACGTTGAACACGGTGCCATAAACCAGAAACGGCGCTGCCATGCGCAAACCAAGGGAAAAGCCATCCGCCAGCATCTGGGTGGCCACCTTGGCGAAATCACCAAAGGCCGGGGCGTAGAGCGGCGGAAACAATGTGTAGCTGTCATGCACCGCCTGGATCAGCATCAGGTGCATGTCGGTGGCAAACATCAGGGCCGTGCCGAGAAACACCAGCGCACCGGACAGGATGGCATTCTGGCCGCCCATATTGGGATCAAAGAAAGTGGCTGCCGAGAGGCCGGCCTGCATGGCGATCACCGTGCCGGCAACATGCAGCGCCGTGAACAACATGCGGATCAGCAGGCCAAAGGCCAGGCCGAAGCCGATCTCGCTGATCAGCAGGAAAGCCAGGTGGATCGGCTGTGCCGGCAGCGGCGGCAGGCCGGGGCCGAGGATCGGCACCAAAATCGCCGACATCAGCAGCGCGATGCTGAGCCGCACACGCGGCGGAATCGAGGCCTCGCCAATGCCGGGCAGTGACATCATCGCCGAGCCGACCCGGCACAGGATCAGCAGGAAAACAAAGACGTTGCCGGCGACGATCTGCTGCAACATCGCGGCCGGCCGCTAATTCAATCCGGCGATACGCTGCGCCAATTGTTCCATGAAGGTCACCATGGTGCCGATCATGAACGGCATGGAGATGATCAGCACGCCAAAGATTGCCAGG
This sequence comes from Ferrovibrio sp., assembly GCF_017994015.1. Lineage (GTDB taxonomy): Bacteria > Pseudomonadota > Alphaproteobacteria > Ferrovibrionales > Ferrovibrionaceae > Ferrovibrio. The sequence continues at coordinate 12,487 of NZ_JAGOLP010000007.1, forward strand.
ATTTTAGGAACGAAGGTAAGCGTCGGCTCCTGCAACTGGGTCAGGGCCTGGATCAGCGAGATGATCAGGCCGATCACCAGGCTGACAGCCATTGCCGGGCCGGATACCTTGATGAGCACCCAGATCGCATCGCGCATTACATCGGTTACTTCGGCTGCGGTCATCGAATCGCTCCTGACCGCACTATATACCCGAAACCGCCGATAAAAGCCCCTCAAATGGGCATGCGCATGATTTCCTGATAGGCGTTGATCACCTTGTCGCGCACCGCCACCACGGTATCCAATGCCATTTCGGCATTGGTCACGGCAGTGACGATATCGGTCACATCGGCCTTGCCCACTGCCGCCTGGGCAGAGATCGCTTCGGCCTTCTGCGCGGCATCCACCGTGCTCTGCATGGCCTCGCGCACCAGATCGCCAAAGCCGGTGCCGCCGGCCGGGATCGCCCCGCCAGTGGCCAGGTTTTTCGGGCCGACGCTGGTCAGGCCGTCGAGCAGACCGCCAATCCGCATATCCACCATGATTCAGGCCTCCATCAATTGCGCAACAAATCGACGGTGCGGCTGGACATCAGCTTGGCGCCCTCAACCACGTTGAGATTGGCTTCATAAGTGCGCTGCGCCTCGCGCATGTCGGCCATTTCAATCACCGAACGCACATTGGGCAGCTTGACATAACCATCGGCATTGGCCGCCGGATGGCCCGGATCAAATTTCAGTTCAAAATCCGAGCGGTCGCGGGTCGGCTTTTGCGCCTTGACCAGATTGGCGCCGGTGGTGCGGTCGAGTTCCGACTTGAAGCTGACCACCTTGCGGCGATAGGGATCGGCGCCGGGCGTCTTGCCGAGCGAATCGGCATTGGCCAGGTTTTCCGCGATCACCTTCAAACGCTCGCCCTGGGCCTTCATGCCCGAGGCGGCAATCTTCATGGCATTTTTCAGTTCCATGTGCGGCTCCTGCTCTTATTACTGCTGCCGCGGCCCGAGGGCGCGGCGCAGCAGGCCAACCTGTTTGCGATACAGATTGGTCATCAAATTATGCTCACCCTGGTTTTGCGCAAGCAACATCGATTGCTGCTCCAGATTCACCGCATTGCCATTCGGCGCCACTTCAAATTCGCCCTTGCTGCGGCCGCTGCGCCATTTCTCCGCCCCGCTGGCCGAGGAATGCGCGATATGGCCGGGCGCGGTCACGGCCAGCGCATTACGCTGGTCCGGGCCCCGCACCAATTCGGAGAAGCTGACTTCCTTGACATCGCGCGGCTTGTAACCGGGTGTATCGGCATTGGCGATATTCTCGGCCAGCACGCGCTGCCGCTCGCCGGTCCATTCCAGGCGCCGGGCGATGGCTTTCACAATCTTGATGCTGTCGAGATCCATGGGAATCCTCTGCCTCGGCTGCCACCATCCCCCGAACCCGTGAATCATTCGTTAATTTGGCGCCATAATTCGTTAACGGGTTTCCATGATATACTGGGCCGCATGGCACAACCGCCTGCAAAACCGCCAAAAACCCTGAAAGCCGTGGCCTTGCGCTACGATGCCGCACGGGAAGACGCGCCGCGTGTGGTGGCCAATGCCCAGGGCCATATGGCCGAGCAGGTGATCCGCATCGCCATGGATCACGGCGTCACCATCCGACAGGATTCGGATCTGGTGGAAATCCTCGGCAAACTGGATATCGACACCCTGATCCCGCTGGAAGCCTTTGCCGCCGTGGCGGAAATCCTCAGCTATATCTACCGCACCCAGGGCAAGACGCCCGGCGAGGCCAAGCCCGGCAGCTAAACCAGCTTGACCCGACTCGGCCCCGGCAACCAGAGTGCGCCGTGATGGAAAGCATTGACTATACCCGCCTCGGGCTTGGCCTCGGCGTTATTCTCATCCTGCTCGGTGCCTTCTACTGGGCGATGAAGCATTTCGCCGGCAATATGCGTGTTGGCAAATGGCGCAGCGGCCAGCGCATCGGTGTGGTGGATATGGCGCCGGTGGATGGCACCCGCCGCCTGGTGCTGGTGCGGCGCGACAATGTGGAACATCTGCTGCTGCTCGGCGATGATGGCGACCTGGTGGTGGAAAGCGGCATCCCGCTGGCCAAGCCCGCCGAGCCGGAAGCCGGCAAGGGCCCGGCCGCTGGCGGCACCTGGCCATCCCTGCCCTCGCTGCGTATGCCCGGCAAGGATACCAGCGGCAAGGATGGCGCCTGAAATGAAATCCCTGCTGGCCAATCTGCGTTCCATGCATCCGGCCAATATGCTGATCCTGGTCACGGCCGGCGCCCTGGCCTATACCGCGCTCGCCTTCTTCGGCCCGGCGCTGGCGCAATCGATCAATATCGAGCTTGGCGAGGGCGGCACGCTTACCGGCCGGGTGATCCAGCTTTTGGCGCTCACCACGGTGCTCACCCTGGCGCCGTCGATCCTGATTGTGGTCACCAGCTTTGTGCGTATCGTGGTGGTATTCTCCATCCTGCGCAGCGCCATGGGCACACAATCCACGCCGCCCAACACGGTGCTGATCAGCCTGGCGCTGTTTCTCACCTTCTTCATCATGCAGCCCACCCTGGAACGCGCCTATAATGATGGCATCCAGCCGCTGATCGAGGAACGTATCGACCAGCAGACCGCCTTTGACCGCTCGGTGGCGCCGTTCCATGAATTCATGCGCGCCCATGTGCGCGAGAAGGATCTGGCGCTGTTTGCCGGCTTCGCCAAGCTGGAACCGCCCGCCAACCCGGCCGCCATCCCGCTGCGCGTGCTGGTGCCGGCCTATATGATCAGCGAATTGAAGCGTGCCTTCGAGATCGGCTTCCTGCTGTTCATCCCGTTCATCGTGGTGGATATGGTGGTGGCCTCGATCCTGATGTCGATGGGCATGATGATGCTGCCGCCGGTCGTCATCTCGCTGCCGTTCAAGCTGATCTTCTTTGTGCTGGTGGATGGCTGGAACCTGGTCTGCGCCGCTTTGGTGGAAAGTTTCCTCGGCCCACCCGGCGGCTGAGGTTGGCGGCGGTCTCGTCGCAACATGACGCAGCCTTCCGGTTTTTACATCTTGGGCGGCACCGCCAACCACATCTCCATCGTCATGCCCGGGCTTGACCCGGGCATCTCTCTTTTCACCTGTTTTACAGATAGTTCTGCGGTTGAGAGAGGATCGCCGGGTCAAGCCCGGCGATGACGAGGGTATGAGAAGATTGCCCTATTCCCAATGCACCGCCGCTATATCGTTGGCGAAGATCGGCGCATTGGCCCAGAAGCCCTTCAGGCCGGCCTGGTAGATGCCGATACGGGCGGCGTTGTAGAGCCAGGCATTAACCGCATCGCGCGCCAGCACACGCTGCGCCCGCTGCATGATCTGGCCGCGCTCGCCGGCATCCAGCGTGGCATTGGCCTGCGCCAGCAGGGTGCGGAATTCCGGGCTGTCATACTGCCAGTAATAATTCGGCTCGGCATATTTCACGATGTCGTTGGGTTCGACATGGTTGATGATGGTGAGGTCGTAATTGAAATTCTTGAACACCACATCCAGCCACTGCGCCCATTCCATATTCTCGATCTTGGCGGTGATGCCCACATCGGCCAGCATCGCCGCCACCACTTCGCCGCCGCGCCGCGCATAACCCGGCGGCGGCAGGCGCAGCGTCAGTTCCAGCTTCTCCACGCCGGCTTCCTTGAGCAGCGCGCGCGCCTTGGCCGGGTCATATGGATACTGGCCGGTGAGATCGACATAAGCCGGATCATGCGGCGGGTAATGGCTGCCAATCGGCGTGCCATAGCCGAAGTTGATCGCTTCCACCATGCCCTTGCGGTCGATGGCGTGGGTGATGGCGCGGCGCACGCGCAGATCGTCCAGCGGCTTGCGCTTGTTGTTGATCGCCAGCATGGTTTCGCCTTCGGTGGTGCCGATGACAACGCGGAAACGCTTGTCCTTCTCAAACTGCGCCACGCTCTCGCCACCCATGCCGATGGGGAAACCATCAAGATCGCCGGCCAGCAAAGCCGCCACCTGGGCGGCGGGATCGGCGATGAAGCGGAAAGTGACGGTCTTGATGCGCAAGGCCGCCGCATCGCGATAGGCAGCATTGGCGCTCAACACCACATTGTCGCCCTTGACCCATTTTTCCAGCTTGTAAGGCCCGGTGCCGACCGGATTGGTGGCATTGCCGGCGCGGCTGCCCGGCGCGGTGATCACGGCGGTATTCTCACCCAGCGAGAACAAGAAATTCGGATCGGTTTCCTTAAGCTTGATCGCCACCGTTGTGGCATCCGGCGCCGTGATACTGTCGATATTGGCAAACACTGCCTTGCGCTTGTTCAGGCTGTCCTTGGCGCCATACAGCTCAAACGAGGATTTCACCTCGGCGGCGCTGAGCGGCGTGCCATCGCTGAATTTCACCCCCGGTTTCAGCTTGAACACAAATTCCTTCATGTCGGTGCTGACGCTCCAGCTTTCCGCCAGCAAAGGCGCCACGCGGCCATTCTCCTGGATGCGGGTCAGGCCCTCGAAGATGTTGAAATGCACGATCTCGCCGATGGCGGCAGCCGGCGCCACGGTGGGATCAAGCCCCGGCGGCTCCAGCACCATGCCCAGCACCACACTATCCTTGCGCGCCTGGGCCATGGCCTGCGGCAAAACACAGGTGATTGCCAGACTGACCGAGGCAATAGCCAGGGTGGCCTTAAGAATTGTCCGTCGCAGCATGAAGCGTCTCCTTGATCAACCCAGCGGATGCAAAATCTGTTTCGCCGCCGGCAGCGCGCCCAGCGGCTCGGCTTCCCAAACCCCGCGCGCCACGGCACGGGCGACACAATCGGCGGCAATGCTGCCGATCCGCGCCACCAGACGGGCGGCGCCAGCCTCATCGCCCGGCTGCCCGGCCCAGGAAGGCAGCGCCAGCGCAAATAATGTATCGCCATCAAACGGTGTATGCACCGGGCGGATGGCGCGGGCCAGGCCATCCTGCGCCATGGTGGCAATGTGGCGCAAGGCGGTCTTGTCGAGCCGCGCATTGGTGGCCACCACGCCGATGCAGGTATGGCCGCCGATGCGGCTTTCGGGCGGCAATTCGTGATCGGCGCCAGCCCCGGCAGGCACACAGCCCAGGCCGCCGAATTCGGCGCCGCATTCCCAGGGCGCGGCCCAGAAGGCTTTGTTGCCCGGGCCGAGCACACTGCCGACCGGATTGGCCGCCACCAGCGCGGCAACGATCAGGCCATCCGCCGCTTGCCATGAAGCCGAACCGATGCCGCCCTTGAGCCGGCCGGCCGCCGCGCCATAGCCGGCGCCGGCATTGCCAAGCGCAAAATCCTCTGTCGCCGCCTCGCAGGCAGCGAAGCCGAGCCGGCGATAGGGCGGCTCGTCCGGCCAATCCTTGTTGCCGCCATTGCCGAGATCAAACAGGATCGCCGCCGGTACAATCGGCGCCACCATGCCATGCACCGGAAAGCCGCGGCCCTGCCGCGCCAGCCAGTGGGTGACACCGGACGCCGCATCCAGGCCGAATACCGAGCCGCCAGCCAATGCAATGGCATCGATCTGCTGCACCATGGCCTGCGGCTGCAACAGATCAGTCTCGCGTGTGCCCGGCCCGCCGCCGCGCACATCCACGCTTGCCGCCACGCGGGCATCCGGCAGGATCACGGTCACACCGCTGCGCACCACCGCATCATGCGCCTGGCCCACACGGATTCCCGGCACATCGCTGAGCAGATTGAGCCGCCCGGGGGCGCCGCCCATGTCATGTCCTCCCGCATCTGCGAAGGAGGCGATGCTAACCAAGGCCGGCGTATCAGGCCAGCCTTGGGCAAGCATGAGATTGTTTGTAGGCGGGCGTTACATATTGGCCGCCTTCGGCCCCTGTGCCAGCGGATAGCCATATACCTTGACCAGCGGCATGGCTTCCGGGTCGATGGCATGCACCGCCAGCTTGCCGCCCATGCAGGCGCCTTCGAAAGAGCCGACATTGAGGCCGGTATAGATCCAGTCGCCGGCAATCACCAGATTGCTGAAACCACTATCCCAGGCCTTGAGGCGATATTGCGTGCTGCCCGGCGGCGAGGTGACATAGCGCTCGGTGGGATCAATATTGGCTTTCCAGAATTGCTGTGCAAAACGCGAGATGCCGATGCTGCCGGCATCATCCTTGATGCAGGTGAGCAATGAAAAATCCAGGCTGATCGGATCGCCCGGCGGGTTGTTGCTGTTCACCGTGGCCTTGGGCAGCAGCACGCCGGTGGCGGCCTGCAAAAACTGCTGCGACTGATATTGCACCCGCGCCTTCTCGCGCAACGGATAGGTATGATCGCTGAATGGCGGCTGCGGCTGATATTGCGGCGTGCAGCCGGAGAAATACAGCAAGGTCTGTGGCAGATTATCCACCGGCCACAATTCCTTGCCGATCAGATCAGTGAAATCGGCCACGCCATCGGTGGGATTGACAAAGGTGGCGCCGATCAGGATGTCCGTATTCTTATAGGTGATCGGATAGCCCATCTGCTGCATGGTCGGCTTGAGCCAGATTTGCAGCGTCTGGGTCTGCACCGTCTTGATCGCATCCACCATCGCCGGCCAGCGCGGATCGGCCGCCAGTAATTGCGGCATCAGATACGGAATGGCACCGATCGAGAGCGCCGAAATCACAATATCATAATCAGTGCCGGCCTTGAGCCGCTTCTCAGCCACCGGCAACCAGCTCGACCAGTAGCTTTCGATATCCACCCCGGTGGTATCCATATTGTGGCGCAAAGCCTCGCCCTGCTCCAACTGGTCATAAAGCGGCCGATCCGGCCAGCAGGGCAAGGTGCCGGGCAGTTCGGCGAAATCCGGCAGCTTGAGATAGAGCAGCGGATCGTAGCCCTTGGCGGCATCCTTCGGCGTCGCCTGCACATCGATCACCACTTCGCCGACCGATTTGCCATCCGCGCCAAGCGTCAATTCGCGCACCTTGTGGAACAGCTCGAATTTCACGCCGTATTTGTCGCGCAGCAACTGATACAGCGGCGCCACCACGGTATCGCCGGTGCCGGCGCGGAACAGCCAGCCGAACGAGCCGAGATAGGCGAATTCGCGCAGGGTCCAGTGCAGATAGGCACCCGCCGCCATCGTGGCCGGCCGCGATGTGTCGCCCATCGGGTATTGATACGACAGGTTCGGCGTGTTCAGGCTGAGCGGCGAGGAAATTGTCAGCGGCGAGGCGCCATGGCGGGCAAACCAGGCGGCGAAATCCTCATTGTCGAGCTGGTCGAAACCCTTGGTCAGCACGTCATCCTTGATGACGCCGCGGATCATGGTGAGGAAATAATCCAGCGTGATGTAGAGATGCCGCAATGTATCGTTATTGACGATCAGCGTTTCCACTGCATGTTTGAACCATTTCCAGAATTCCTCAATCGCCGCCAGCAGACCGCCGGCATCGCGCTCCACCAGATCGGCCATGCGCTTGAACAGCCGCCCGGCAATCTCGCCCTGGATGATGCCGATCCCGCTCTTGTCGGCATGGTGCGAAAACAGCTTGGCGAGGAAATCCACCACCGCCTTGATCCAGTAGCGCAGGCTGGGCAAAGCCTCGGCTTCCCAGGGCTTGAGATCGTTGCTCGGCACCGTGATCGGCCAGTTGACCCAGCGGTAGTCGCGGAATTCCCAGCACATCACGCTGTTGACCGGATAAAACGCCTCTTCAAATGTAGCCATCGGATCAATGCCGGGCTGGCGGCCAAGCTGGTCATAGCAGGCCGTCATCATGCCCAGCGTGTTGTAATACGAACCGAGGAAACCATGGATGCCATGCTCCTCGATGCGATAGGCGTAATCCATGTTGCGGCCGGTGGCGCATTTACCACCCAGGCGCCAGCCATGCTGATACACGGTGATGTCGTAACGCTCGGACGCGCCGGGCCGACTGGCGAGATAAAACGCGCTGGTGAGCGCGGCCACGCCGCCGCCCAGAATAACAATTTTCTGCTTTGTCATGATGCCGGCTCCCCCTGGAATGTCAGAACAACACTCCACTATAAGCCGAGCATCATTTCAAGTTATCGCATAAAGGAAGTAGCGATCCGGCGGAATATCGACAGGTGCCTGCAAGGGCTGCAACCGGGCATGCGCCAGACGCTGGTCTGACAGCACAATGCCGCCGGGCCGGCCCAGGCCGGGCAGCAGGTCTGAAAGCCAGGCGGCCTGGCGTGCATTGGCCGCCGCATCGCCCGAGCCGGTATCGCAATGGATCAGCGCCGCCACCGCGCCCTGGCTGGCAGCAAAGGCCGGCAGGGTGGCGGCGAATTCGCCCAGCACCAGGAAAGGCGCCGCCGGCTTGGATAACGGATGCGCGTTATCGGCCCGATCAAAGGCATAAATCTCGCGGCCGGGCAGTTTTTCGCGCAAATGATCAAAAGTGCGGCCATTGCCCAGGCCCACTTCCAGCACCGGGCCGGGTATGGCGGCGATGGCGCCAGCGGCCCAATCGAGCACAGCGCGCTGCGCCGTCACGCGGCGAATAAAACTATCAAGACGGCTCATGCTGCCAGCCTATTTCGCCCGCGCGGCGCGCAGATCGGCAGTGGTGCGCTCCAGGCGCTGCGCCAGCACGCGCATGATCTCGATGGCAATCTGCGGAAAATCGTTGATCAGGCGGAAAAACAAATCCTTGGCGATGCGCAGGGTGATCAATTCGCTCACGGCGGTGACGGTGGCGGTGCGCGGCACATCGCACAGGATGGCGATCTCGCCAACAAAATCATGCTGCTTCAATCGCGCCACACTGAGCGGCCCGCCCGGTGTGTTGACGGTGACATCGGCCTCGCCGCCGAAGATGACATAGGCGGCATCGCCCGGGTCGCCCTGGTGAAACAGCACATCGCCCGGCTTGTAGATGATGCGCTGGCTGGTGAAGGCCAGCAGCTTCAGCTTCGCCGGCTCGATCTTGGCAAAGAGCGGAATACGCCGCAGCGCTTCAACTTCCTCGTTCAGACTCATGACACTCAGCCCCCTCGTTTCAAGCTGCGGCTCAACCGGCCAGCATCTGCTTGAAGCCCGTATTATGTTCGGCCAGTTCGGCAAAACGGCCCTGCGCCACCAGCCGGCCCTCTTCCAGCACCAGCACCAGATCAAAGCCTTCGGCATCGGCGGCGCGTTGCAAAGACCAGACCAGGCCGGCTCCGGCGCGCCGCTCCAGCATGGCGCGCAGCACCGCAGCATGGCTGCGTGGATCGAGCGAAGCGGTGCTTTCAGAGAGCATGATCCAATCCGGATTCTTGAGCAAGGCGCGGGCTATCGCCAGTTTCTGGCGCTGCGCAGCGCCGAGCCGGGCGCCGGCAATGCCAACTTCGAACAGGAAACCCACTTCGATGATCGGCTCGCGCAGGCCGCATTGTGCGATCACATCGGCCATCACGCGGCCGATCTTCTCCTGCGCCTGGGCCTGACCATAGGCCACGCGGCCAAACAGGATGTTGTCGACGATGCTGGCCGAGGCGGTGAATTGCTCGGGATCAAAGAAGGCGATGGCAGCGCGGCGCTCGGCCGGCAGGGTATCGGCAAAAATCTTGCGGGCGCGCAGAATGGCGGCGCGCTCGGCTTCGTCGAAATGCCCCAGGCGATGCCGCGCCAGGATCAGCTTGAACGGCAGCGCCATCAGCCGCGCCCTGTCGGCCTCGGCCACCTGGTTCAGCATGTCGGGCCGCACGCGGGCGATCAGTTCCTTGTATTCCGGCAGGTCATCCGACGAGATGAAACTGAATTGCTGGAAGAATTCATGATCCGGCGGCAGGTCGGCGAACAATTCCACCATGGTGGAGGCCACTTCATGGCCGATCTGCAAGAAGCGCTCGCGCAGGCCAACGGCATCCAGCACCTGCATCATATGCGGATCGCGCGCCATGGTGTCGACATTGTAGGCGCCGTCGCGGGCGGTGCCGAAGATCAGGTTTTCCGCCACCGTGGCATTGCTGTTGTAGCGTTCCGGGTCCCAGCCTTCGACCAGATCGGCGATATCGCCATCGGCCAGCCGCGAGCGGAAGGCCCTGCGTGCTTCCAGCACCTGCTCGGCCAGCGCGGCCTGGCGCTTTGGATCAATCGTGCCGCGCATGCCATATTGATACACATCCTCATCGAAGGCGGCGACATGCAAGGCGGCAATGGCCTGCTTGGTCAATTCCTCCGGACTGGCAGCACCGGCACGGCTGAAATTGGTCCAGTCGGCATCAATATCGTGCAGGATATTGCCCGAGGCGCGCAATTCCACCATCTCGCGCTCATATTGGCGCTTGTGGCGCTCGTCGCGCTGCTTCGGCCGCACCGGCCGCTGGCGCAGGCCCAGCAGCAGATTGTCGCCCAAAGTGGCATTGAAGATGTGCGATGCGGCGCCAACATAGGCCAATTGCCGCCCGGTGACGGTTTCCGGCAGGTCGGCCAGAACATGGCCGTTGATCGTGATCTTGCCGCGGCTCGGCTCCTGCAAACGCGCCAGCACTTGCAGCAAGTCTTCGCGCCCGGCGCCGCCCAGCACCGCCACGCGGGCCGGCCAGGGCAGCGTCAGGCTGATACCGTCCAGCACCGCAACACCCTGATCGTCCTGCATCGACACGGCGTTGAGCGTTATTGGCCCGGTCAGGGCCACCGGCTCGGCCGGCTCGCTCAGCAGATCGTCAATCGGCCGCATGCCGGGCGGCTCGAACTGCGTCACCACCTGCTCGTATTTCTGCTTCACATCCTCGCGGGTCTGGTAATGGTTGAGCAATTCCTTCCACGGCGCCGCCATTTCCTTATGCGCGTTCACCGCCGCAATCACGGTGCCTACATCCATCTGGCCCTTGATGACGAAATAGCCGCCGATGGCATAGAAGAAGAACGGCCCGAGCTGCTGGATGAAATTATTGACGAATTTAATGACAAATTTACGCTGAAAAATCTCCACCCGTATCCAGTAGCTCACCCCCAGCCGCTTGGCGAAATCGGCCAGCATGCGGTTGGAATTGTCATGCGTATGCACTTCCAGCACGCCGGTCACGGTCTCGCCGATGCGATCTGACAGTTTGCGCTGGTTCTTGATCCGCTCCTTGCCCAGCGCGCGCACATGGCGCTGCAATTTCGGCACGATGTAGAACTGGATCGGATACAGCGCCACGGCGGCCAGCGCCATCACCGGATTCTGGATCATCAAGAATCCGAAAATCACCAGCAGCATGCCGCCCTGGAAAATCGGCAGCGCAAAACTTTCGCCGATGAAGCCGCCCACCGGCTCCACTTCGGCGATGATCATCGGGATGATTTCGCCCTGGCTGGTCTTGCGGAAGGTGGGCAGCGGAAAGCGCAGCACCTGCGCGTATAAATCATAGCGCAGGCGGCGCAGCATACGCTCGCCGGCAATGCCCTGAAATACGTTGATAACGTATTTGAAGCCCTGCTGGATCACCACCAGCACCAGGAAACCGAAGCACAGCACCAGCAGATATTGCACCGCATCAAGCTGCAGCCAGCCGAGGCCGAACAGATCAAGCGGATACTGCACGCCCTTGCCGGCAATGCCCTCGTTGATAATCGTCTTGGGCATCGACAGGTAATAATAATACGGGATGAATGAGGCAATCGAGAGCAGGGTGATGATGACCTGCTGCTTCAGGCTATGCCTGATAATGAATTTGTAGAGGTTCTTTTCCACGCCATGCCCCCTGCGGCCCGGGCGCAGCTTATACTAGGCCGTAAGCAGCCGCCAACCGCTCCGTCAAGGGCAGATAACCGCCGTTACCCTATATTAATGTATAGAGCGGTAGCGCCGCTCTACCCCTTGGCCCGAGCCGGGCCGGCATGCAATAGTCGGCAAGGCAAGTCACACCCTGGGGGGTTCCAGCATGGTGTCGCGCAGCGACGGTACGCGTGTGCTGATCTACAGCCACGACACGTTCGGCCTCGGCCATTTGCGCCGTTGCCGCACGATTGCGCATGCCCTGGTGGAGAGCAACCCGGACATGTCGGTGTTGATTCTCTCCGGTTCACCGATCATCGGCAGTTTCGACTTCCGCTCACGGGTGGATTTTGTGCGCATTCCTGGCGTCATCAAGTTGCGTGACGGCCAGTATAATTCACTCAACCTGCCGATCCATATCGAAGAGACGTTGAAGCTGCGCGCGGAGATCATCCAGCATACCGCGCGGATTTTTGATCCGGATATCTTCATTGTCGACAAGGAGCCGCTTGGCCTGCGCGGCGAAGTGGCCGATACGCTGCGTATGTTGAAGGCGCGCGGCACCAAGCTGGTGCTCGGCCTGCGCGATGTGATGGACGAGCCGAAGGCGCTGGAGCCGGAATGGCGCCGCAAGAATGTGATGCCGGCCTTGCGTAATCTCTACGACCAGATCTGGGTTTATGGCCTGCCGCAATTCTGCGATCCGCTGGAAGGCATCGACCTGCCTGACAAGGTGGCGCGCAAGATCGTTTATACCGGCTATCTGCCGCGCAGTTCATCGGAACCGCCCAGCGAGCATCAATTGCCGGAAATCACCCAGCGCCCCTTCCTGCTGGTCACACCCGGCGGCGGCGGCGATGGCGAAGGCCTGATCGAATGGGTGTTGCGCGCCTATGAAAGCAGCGAGATCGTGCCCTATCCGGCTTTGCTGGTGCTGGGGCCGTTCATGCAGCGCGAACGGCGCAGCGAATTCCTCGCTCGCGTCGCCAAGCTGCCGCGCATAGAGGCCATCACCTTCGATGCCCATATGGAGCATCTGGTGCAGAATGCCGTGGGCGTGGTGGCCATGGGCGGCTACAACACCTTCTGCGAAATCCTGTCGCTGAACAAACGCGCCATCATCGTGCCGCGCAAGAAGCCGCGCATGGAACAGTATATCCGCGCCGCCCGGGCGCAGGAGCTGGGCTTGGTGCGCATGCTGGAAGACGACGAAAGTTATGATGCCGCCGTCATGGCGGCTGCCCTGCGCGCCCTGCCGCGCCAGCGCCTGCCTTCGGAAGTGGTGATCCCCGGCCTGCTGGAGGGCTTGGAGAATGTCAACCGCCTGGTGCAGCCATGGCTGCGCCCGGTGCCGCGCGATGCCGAGGCCGGCCAGGACGATGCCAATCGGGTGGTTGAGTTCCGCGCGTGACCGCTGTGCCCGTGGCTTTTGTGCTGAAGGGCTATCCGCGCCTTTCAGAGACCTTCATCGCCCAGGAAATTGCCGCACTGGAAGCGCTGGGGCTGGATATCCTGATCGTTTCGCTGCGCCATCCCACCGACAAGAAGCGCCATGCGCTGAACGACCGGATCAAGGCGCCGCTGCTCTATCTGCCGGAATATCTCTACCAGGAACCTTTGCGCGTGTTGCGCGGCTGGTGGCATGCCCGGCGCCTGCCCGGCTATGGCGCGACGCTGCGGCTGTGGTGGCGCGACCTGCTGCGTGATCCCTCGCCCAATCGCGGCCGCCGGCTCGGCCAGGCGCTGGTGCTGGCCGCTGAATTGCCGCCACGCTATCGCCATATCCACGCGCATTTTGTGCATACGCCGGGTTCGGTGGCGCGCTATGCAGCACATCTGCTTGGGCTGCCCTGGACCGCCTCGGCCCATGCCCGCGACCTGTGGACCACGCCGGCCTGGGAGAAGCAGGAGAAGTTCGCCGATTGCCAATGGGCGGTAACCTGCAACGCGCATAACATCACGCATCTGCGCAGCATCCATGCCGCCGCCAAGGTCAGCCTGGTGTATCACGGCATCGACACCAGCCGCTTTCCACCGCCGCCTGAGCGGATTGAACAGGCCAATAATGACGGCAGCCGGGCCGAAACGCCGCTGCATCTGGTATCGGTGGGCCGCGCCGTGGCCAAGAAGGGCTACGACACGCTGCTGGATGCGCTGGCCTTGCTGCCGCCCGGGCTGCATTGGCGGCTGGAGCATATCGGCGGCGGGCCTTTGCTGCCGCAACTCAGGCAGCAAGCCGAGAAACTGGGCCTCGCCGAACGGATCACCTGGCGCGGCGCCCAGGCTCAGGATGCGGTGATTGCGGCCTATCGCGCCGCCGACCTGTTTGTGCTGGCCAGCCGGCAGGACCAGGATGGCGATATGGATGGCCTGCCGAATGTGCTGATGGAAGCCCAGAGCCAGGGCCTGGCCTGCCTGGCCACCCATATCTCCGCCATCCCGGAATTGATCGAGCCGGAACGCACCGGCCTGCTGGTGCCGCCGGAAGACCCCGCCGCCCTGGCCGCTGCCCTGCGCCGCCTGATCGAGCAGCCGGCCTTGCGCCAGGCTTTGGGCGCGGCCGGTGCCGAGCGGGTGCGCAGCCAGTTCAGCATGCAGGCCGGCATCGCCGAACTGGCGCGCCGCTTCGGCCTGCCTGATCCGGGTGCGGCACCATGCTGATCGGCTTCTATGCCCCGCTGAAACCACCCGACCATCCGGCGCCATCGGGCGACCGCCGCATGGCGCGACTGCTGATCGCCGCCTTGCAGGGCATGGGCCACGAGGTGCAGGTACTGTCTGACCTGCGCGCCTATAACAGCGACGGCGATGCCGCCCGCGAGGCTTCCATTGCGGCGGCTTCCAGTGCGGAAGTGACGCGGTTGACGCGGCTTTTCGCCGGCCCGCCGGTGGCGGTGCCAGATCTGTTCTTCACCTATCATGTCTACCACAAGGCTGCCGATTACCTTGGTCCCGTGCTGAAGCAGCGTTTCCAGAAACCCTATGTGATCGCCGAGCCGTCTGTGGCGCCGAAACGCGCTGCTTCGGCCTGGGCCAAGGGCTATGTGCAGGCGGCCAATGCGATTCGCGCCGCCGACGCGCTGTTCTGCCTGACCAATCTGGACCGCGCCTGTGTGGAAGCCCTGGCCGGGGCTGACAAGGTGCATGCCCTGCCGCCTTTCCTGGATGCGGCGCCCTATGCCCGTGTACGGGCGCATCGCGCCGCCTTGCGGCCAAGCTGGGCGCAGCGTTTCCGCCTACCGCCGGATGAACCCTGGCTGCTCAGTGTCGGCATGATGCGCACAGGCGACAAGCTGGCCTCGTTCCGCGCCCTGGGCGACGTGCTGGGCCGCGCGCTCGACAAGCCCTGGCGCCTGCTGGTGGTGGGCGATGGCCCGGCCCGCGCCGAGGTGGAGGCGGCCCTGGCGCCGCTGGGTTCGCGCGCCAGCTTTGCCGGCCTGATGAATGCCGAGGAAATTGCCGGCGCCTATGCGGTGAGTGATCTCTATATCTGGCCTTCGGTGAACGAGGCCTATGGCATGGCGCTGCTGGAAGCCCAGGCCTGCGGCCTGCCGGTGCTGGCGGCCGATACGCGCGGCGTGCCGGATATTGTGCGCCATGGCGAAACCGGCTGGCTGACGCCGCTGGGCGACTGGGCCGCGATGGCGGCGGCTTTGGCCGATCTGCTGCAAGCGCCCGGCCGGCTGGAATACATGAGCGAGGCGGCTTTGGCCAATGTGGCTGCCGAACATGACCTAGCCGCCACGCAGCGCCGCTTTGCCAGGCTGTTTGCAGAATTGGGGCTGCCGGCATGATCCGCCTCGCCCTGCTGCGCCATGGCCGCACCGCCTGGAATCTGGAAGGCCGCCTACAGGGCCGCGCCGACATCCCGGTGCTGGAAGATGCTTTGGCGACCTTGCGCCAGCGCCGCCTGCCGCTGCCCTATGCTGCCTGGCCCTGGCTGGCCAGTCCGTTGCTGCGCGCCGGGCAGACCGCCGCCGCCTTGGGCATCCAGGCCAGCCCCGAGCCGGCGCTGATCGAGACCGATTGGGGCGGCTATGAAGGCAGGCTGCTGCGCGAGCTGGAAACCGACCCGGCCTTCCGCGCCAACGAGGCTCTGGGCCTGGATTTCCAGCCGCCCGGCGGCGAAAGCCCGCGCATGGTGCAGCAACGCCTGGCGCCGCTGCTGGCGCGGCTGGCCGCCAGCGGCCAGGATTGCGGCGCCGTGTGCCACAAGGGCGTGATGCGCGCCGTGCTGGCCTGGGCCTATGACTGGCCGATGCTGGGCAAGCCGCCGGCGAAGCTGGACTGGTCGGCCTTGCAGGTTTTTCATATCGAGGCCGATGGCCGGCCACGCCCCGGCCAGATCAACATTGCGCTGGAAGCCGCATGACGAAGCCCAACAGCCCGCTGCCCCGCATTCTTATTTATGTGCAGCATCTGCTGGGCGTGGGCCACCTGCACCGCATCGCCGCCATCGCCCGCGCCCTGGCCAAGCAGGATTTTGCCGTGCTGCTGGTTTCCGGCGGCTATCCCGATCCCACCCTGGGGCGGCTGGACGGTATCCGCTTTGCGCAACTGCCGCCGGCCCGCGCCGCCGATGCCAGTTTCCGCATCGTGCTGGATGAAGCCGGCCAGCAAGTGGATGAAGCCTGGTGGGACAAACGCCGCGCCGCGCTGTTCAGCCTGTTTGACGATTGGCGCCCGGCCATCGTGATCACTGAACTGTTTCCCTATGCGCGGCGGCCGATGCGGCATGAATTGCTGCCCTGGCTGGCGCATATCCGTTCAAGCCAGCCGCGCCCGCTGGTGCTGAGTTCGGTGCGCGACATCCTGGTGGACCGCACCAAGCCGGAGCGCGACCTGGATGTGCTGAACTGGCTGGACAGCTATTACGACGGCACGCTGGTGCATGGCGATCCGGCTTTCATCCCGTTTGAGCAAACCTTTCCGCTGGCGCATCGTATCAGCACGCCACTGCATTACACCGGCTATATTGTCGAGCACGAGGATTTGCTGCCAACCAGCGCCGGGCGCGACGAAGTGCTGGTCTCGGCCGGCGGCGGCGCCGTGGGCATGCCGTTATTCAATGCCGCCATCGCCGCCCGGCCGCTGAGCCAGGCTGCCGGGCTGACCTGGCGCCTGCTGGTTAGCCGCAACGAAAGTGATGCCGATGTGGCCGCGCTGCGGGCGGAGGCTGCCGGTCAGCCGGGGGTGATCGTGGATTGGGCACGGCCGGATTTCCCCGGCATGCTGCGGCAATGCCGGCTCTCGATCAGCAAGGCCGGCTACAACACCGTGATGGAAACCCTGGCAGCCCGCGCCCGCGCCGTGGTGGTGCCGTTTTCCGGCGGCGACGAAACCGAGCAGGCGCTGCGCGCCGATTTGCTGGCACAGCGCGGCGCGGTGCAGGCTTTGCGCGAGAGCGATCTCAGCCCGGCCAATCTGGCCCAGGCGGTGGACCGCGCCCTGGCGCTGCCGCTGCCGGAAAAGCCGGTGCTGGACCTGAATGGCGCCGCCAATACCGCCGCCTTGCTGCGCCGTCTGCTGCCATGAGCAACCTCCTATCATGAGCAGCTGGCAGGAACTGGATGCTGAACTGGATGCCTGGAGCCAGGCCGGCCGCCGGGCTTTGTTCTGGTGGCGCGATGATGACGCCACGGCGCCCAGCCCGGCCCTGGAACGCCTGCTGACCTTGCAGGCCGCAAGCAATGCACCGCTGGCCCTGGCGGTGATTCCGGCTGCCGCCGAGCCGGCATTGGCGCGGCGGCTGGAAGACCTGGCCGCGATTGCTGTGCTGCAACATGGCCATGCCCATGCCAATCATGCCCCGGCAGGCGAGAAAAAAAGCGAATTCCCCGCCAGCCGGCCGGTGACGGACAGCCTGGCCGATCTGCGCCAGGGCCGCAGCCGCATGCAGGCGCTGTTTGGCCGGCGCCTGCGCCCGGTCCTGGTGCCGCCCTGGAACCGCATTGCGGCAGGCTTGCTGCCCCATCTGCCGCGCCTCGGGTTGCATGGAGTTTCAGGCTTCAAAAGCCGCGATGATGCCTGGGCCGCGCCCGGGCTGATGCAGGTGAACACCCATCTCGACCCGGCCGATTGGCGCCGGGATGCCGCCTTTATTGGCGAAACCGCCTGCCTGGCGGCTGCCATTACGCATCTGCGGCTGATGCGCGATGTGGCGGAACCGGAAGCCTTGGGCCTGCTGACCCATCATGCCCGCCATGATGGTGCGACCTGGGCTTTCATCGCCCGTTTCCTGCATCATGTGGCGGGCCATTCTGGCACCCTGTGGGTGGATGTGGATGCTGCTTTCGGCGCCGGGCCGCCGCAATCGGCAACCAGCCCGCGCGCATCGTCATGAAGCGGTCATGACCCGGCTGTATTACCCGCTCTCCCGGTTGTGGCCCGATCATCTGCGTGCCGGGCTTGGCTTGGTCTTTTGCGTCGCTCTGATGTTGTTTAACGCACCGGTATCTGTCATCTTTTTTGTCCTTGCCGGTGTAAGCCTGCTGCTGGCTTGGCTGTGCGTTCACACCTTGTGGCGCCAGCAGACCGAATTCGCCCTGGATGGCGATGCTGTGCAGCAGATCAGCCGCTGGGGCTGGGCGAAGCCGAAACGCATCGCCTGGGGGGAACTACGCAGTGTGAAGCTGCGCTATTTTTCCACCCGGCGCGATGGCAGTGCCGGCTGGATGACAGTGACGATCAGGGGCCACGGGGGAAAAGTGCGCGCCGATAGTGATCTAGAAGGTTTTGAGCCGCTCGTATTGCGGGCGTTGAACGAGGCGATGCGCCAGGGCCTGACCCTGGATCCCGCCACGGAAATAAATGCGCGCCTGTTGCAGCAGGGCTTGAACCGGAATGGCCTGCTATGAGTGATACTGCCGTCAGCATGAACGCGAATGTCATTGATGTCCGCGACCTGAAAGTGCATTTCAAGGTTGCCGAAGGTCTGATCCGCGCGGTGGATGGCGTCAGCTTCCGCGTGCCACAGGGCAAGACCGTGTCGCTGGTGGGCGAATCCGGCTCGGGCAAATCGGTGGTGAGCCAGGCCATCATGGGCATCCTGCCGCGCGCCGCGCATATCGCCGGCGGCGAAGTCCTTTTCCATGATGCCGCCAATGGCGGCAAGATCACCGATATCGCCAAGCTGCCACGCGGCGGGCCGGAAATGCGCCAGCTTCAGGGCGGCCGCATCTCGATCATCTTCCAGGAGCCGATGACCTCGCTCAGTCCGCTCCACACCATCGGCAACCAGATCACCGAGGCGCTGCGTCTGCATCGCAAATCCAGCCAGGCCGAGGCCGACGAACTTTCCACCGACATGCTGCGCCTGGTGGGCTTTCCCGATCCGGCGCGGGCGATGAACACCTATGCCTTCGAGCTTTCCGGCGGCCTGCGCCAGCGCGCCATGATTGCCATGGCGCTGGTCTGCCGCCCGGCCCTGCTGATCGCCGACGAGCCGACCACGGCGCTGGACGTGACTATCCAGGCGCAGATTCTGAAACTGATCAAGGATCTGCAGGCCGAGCTGGGCATGGCCGTGCTGATGATCACGCATGACCTCGGCGTGGTGGCCAACATGGCCGACGAGATCGTGGTGATGTACCACGGCAAGGTGATGGAGCGCGGCTCGCTGGATGATATTTTCCGCAAGCCCGAGCATCCCTATCTCAAGGCATTGCTCAACGCCGTGCCGCGTTTTGACATGAAGCCGGGCGAGCGGCTGGTGCCGATCCGCGAGATCAAGGCCGAAGTGGGCGGCCTGCTCAAGCGCCGCGCCGCCATGCAGACCGAATGCGGCGAAACCCTGCTGGAAGTGAGCCATCTCACCAAGCGTTTCACGATCCGCAAAAGCGGCTTCTTCTCGCCCAGGGCCACGGCTTCGGCGCTGGCAGTGGATGATGTCAGCTTCACCGTGCAACGCGGCGAATGCCTGGGCCTGGTGGGCGAAAGCGGCTGCGGCAAAACCACCACCAGCAAAATGATCATGCGCGCCGTGTCGCCCGACGAAGGCGATATCCGCTTCCATGATGGCGGCGAGGCGGTGGATGTGCTGAAGCTGGATGGCCAGGCTTTGTTTGATTATCGCCGCAAGGTGCAGTTCATTTTCCAGGACCCGTTCTCGTCGCTCAATCCGCGCATGACGGTGTTTGACATCGTTTCCGAACCGCTGGTGATCCACAATATCGGCGACGAGGCCGAGCGTTTCCAGCGGGTGAAGGAATTGATGACCCTGGTGGGGCTGGATGTGCGCCATCTGCGGCGCTATCCGCACAGCTTCTCCGGCGGCCAGCGCCAGCGTATCGGCATCGCCCGCGCCCTGGCGCTGCAACCCGACCTGCTGATCTGCGACGAGCCGGTTTCGGCGCTTGATGTGTCGATCCAGGCCCAGGTGCTGAACCTGCTGAAGGATTTGAAGCAGGAACTGAACCTGACCTACCTGTTCATCTCGCATAACCTGGCGGTGGTGGATTACATCGCCGACCGCATTGCCGTGATGTGCGCCGGCCGGCTGGTGGAACTGGCGCCGCGCGAAGCGCTGTTCAAGCAGCCGGTGCATCCCTACACCAAGGCGCTGCTTTCCGCCGTGCCGAAGCCGGACCCGAATGCGCGCCTCGATCTTAAGCTGCTGATGGAAGGCAAGGCGTCGAACCCGGCGCTGTGGCCCGCTCCCTTCACCATCGATGGCACCACCCGCCCTGCGCTGATTGATCTTGGCGACGGGCATTTTGTTCGGGCTGCGGCTTCGGCCGATGCCCGGGAGCTTGTGGCATGATCCGTTCGCTATTTGCTGCTGCCCTGCTCGCCGCTGCCCTGCCCCTGGGCAATGTGCAGGCCGCCTACAAGGAAACCCTGTCGCTGGCCGCCGATGTGGCGGCAGGCAAATTACCCAAGATTGAGCACAGGCTGCCGGAAAATCCGCTGGTGGTGAAATTCAGCGGCGCCAACAAGGCCGGCCAGCAGGGCGGCGAGATGCGCACCCTGATCGGCCGCGCCCGCGAAGTGCGGCTGCTCAACACCATCAGCTACAACCGGCTGGTGGTGTATAACGAGAAATACGAATTTGTGCCCGACTTGGCCGAAAGCTTCGAGGTGGAGGATGAGCGCGTCTTCACCTTCCGGCTGCGCAAGGGCCATAAATGGTCGGATGGCACGCCGTTCACGACCGAGGATTTCCGCTATTTCTGGGAAGACCTGGCCAATAATCCGGAAATCAGCCCCTCCGGCCCGCCGGTCGATTTGCTGGTGGACGGCGAGAAGCCGGTGGTGGAATTTCCCGATGCGCAAACCGTGCGCTATAGCTGGAAGCAGCGTAATCCGAAATTCCTGCCGCGCATCGCCGGCACCAGCGCCTTCTACCTGTATCGCCCGTCGCATTACCTGAAGCAGTTCCACGCAAAATATGCCGATCCGTCGAATCTGGCGCGGCTGGCGGCGGCGGAGAAGCGCGCCAACTGGGCCGCGCTGCATAACAAGATCGACAACATGGTGGAGAACGACAATCCCGATCTGCCCACCCTGGATGCCTGGATGATGCAGACGCGGCCGCCGGCAATCCGCTTTGTTGCCGTGCGCAATCCGTATTACCACCGCGTTGATGCCAATGGCGTGCAATTGCCCTACATTGACCGCGTGGTGATGGCGCAGGCCGATCCCAAGCTGATCCCGGCCAAGGCCGGCGCCGGCGAGGCCGATATCCAGTTCCGCACCATCGCTTTCTCGAATTTCACCTTCCTGAAGGAAAACGAGAAGCGCGCCGGCTACAAGACCCTGCTGTGGAAGACCGCCAAGGGTTCGCATTTCACGCTCTATCCAAACCTGAATGCCAACGACAAGGTTTGGCGCGAATTGCTGCGCGATGTGCGTTTCCGTCGCGCCTTGTCGCATGGCATCGACCGCGAGGCGGTGAACCAGTCACTGTTCTATGGTCTGGCGCAGGAAGCCAACAACACGGTCCTGCCGGAAAGCCCACTATTCCGCCCGGCCTATCAAAGCCGCGACACCGAATTTGACCTTGCCAAGGCCAACGCGCTGCTCGACGAACTGGGCCTGACCAAGCGCGGCAGCGACGGCATCCGCCTGCTGCCCGATGGCCGGCCGATGGAAATCATCATCGAAACCGCCGGCGAGGTTTCGGAACAGATCGACGTGCTGGAACTGATTGCCGAAAGCTGGGCCAAGCTGGGCATCAAGATGTTTCCCAAGCCGAGCCAGCGCGATGTGCTGCGTAATCGCATCTTTGCCGGCGAAGCGCTGATGTCGGTATGGTCGGGCTTGGAGAATGGCGTGCCCAATGCCGCCGCCAGCCCGTGGGAACTGGCGCCGACCTCGCAATTCCAGTTGCAATGGCCCAAATGGGGCCAGTATTTCGAGACCAAGAACAAGAGCGGCGAAGCGCCCGACATGCCCGAGGCGCGGGAATTGCTGCAACTGAACGAGCAATGGAATGATGCCGGCGACCTCAACACCCGCGAGCGCATCTGGCACCGCATGCTCACTATTCACATGGAGCAGATGTATACTTTGGGCGTCATCACCGGCGTGTTTCAGCCCATCGTGATCAACCGCCGCCTGACCAATGTGCCGGCCGAGGGCATCTACAACTGGGACCCGGGCGCGCTGATCGGCATGTACCGGCCTGAAACCTTCTGGCTCAAGCCGTGAGCCACGCCCCATGCTGATGTATCTGGCCCGCCGCATCCTGCTGATGATCCCCACCCTGCTGGTGATCAGCCTGCTGGTTTTTGTCATCATCAAGCTGCCGCCCGGCGACTTCCTGACCAACCAGATTGCCGAATTGCGCGCCCAGGGCGAAACCTCGGCGCTGGAACGCGCCGAATTCCTGCGCCAGCAATATGCGCTCGACCGCAGCCTGCTTGAACAATATGCCATCTGGATGGGTTTCATCCCGGGGCCGAACGGCTTTGCCGGCCTGTTGCAAGGCGATTGGGGCTGGTCATTTGAATATAACCGGCCGGTGGGCGAATTGATCGGCGACCGCCTGCTGATGACGGCGGTGATCAATTTCTTCACCGTGCTGTTTGTTTATATCGTGTCATTCCCGATCGGTGTCTATTCCGCCACGCGGCAATATAGCTGGGGTGATTACGGCTTCACGCTGTTTGGTTATCTCGGCCTCGCCACGCCAAATTTCCTGCTGGCGCTGGTGATGCTGTATTACTTCAATCTGTGGTTCGGCATGAGCATCGGCGGCCTGGTGGATGAACACCTGATCGATGCGCCGTGGAACTGGGAGAAGATCAAATCGCTGATGGCGCATATGATCGTGCCGGTGATCGTGATCGGCACATCGGGCACCGCCGCGATGATCCGCCGCCTGCGCGCCAATCTGCTGGATGAATTGCAGAAACAGTATGTCACCACGGCACGGGCCAAGGGTGTGCCGCCGATGAAGCTGCTGGTGAAATACCCGATCCGCATGGCGCTCAATCCGTTCATCGCCGATATCGGCAACCTGCTGCCGCAGATGGTGTCTGGCTCGGTGATCGTTTCGGTGGTGATGAGCCTGCCCACTGCCGGGCCGATGCTGCTCGGCGCACTGCAATCGCTGGATCAGTATCTGGCTGGTTCGTTCCTGATGTTCCTGGCGCTGCTCACCGTGCTGGGCATGCTGGTTTCCGATATCCTGCTGGCTTTGCTTGATCCGCGCATCCGGCTCACCGGCGGCAAGGCGAAGTGACATGACCGACACCAGCAACGACACGCGCCTGCAATCCAACAATTTGCAGCACTGGGTTTCCAAGGAACCGTTTGATCCCTATTCGGTGGAAAAGCTGTCGCCGGAGCAGGAGCGCTATTTCCAGGCGTCGCAATGGCAGATGATGTGGTGGAAGTTCAAGCGCCATCGCCTCGGCGTGTGGAGCGGTGTGATCCTGCTGCTGATCTATGCCTCCACGCTGATCTCGGAATTTGTCGCGCCCTATAATGTGCAGACCCGCAATGCGCGCGCCATCTATGCGCCGCCAAGCGAGATTCATCTGTTCCACGAGGGCGAATTTGTTGGCCCGTTTGTCTATGGCCTGCGCTTCAAGCTGAATGTCGATACGCTGAAACGTGAATACAGCGAGGATACAAGGCGCGTGCTGCCGCTGCGTTTCTTCTGCCAGGGCGACAGCTATCATTTCTGGGGCATGGTGCCGATGAAGTTCCACTTCGTCTGCCCGGCTGAGGAAGGCCATTTCTACCTGTTCGGCACAGATCGATTGGGGCGCGACATCTTTTCCCGCGTTGTCTATGGCACGCGCATCTCGCTCACCGTGGGCCTGATCGGCATCGCCATCAGTTTCATCATCGGCATCGTGCTGGGCGGCATCTCGGGTTATTACGGCGGCTGGATCGACAGCATGATCCAGCGGCTGATCGAACTGATCCGAAGTTTGCCGGAATTGCCGCTATGGATGGCGCTATCTGCCGCCCTGCCGGTCACCTGGTCGCCGATCCTGGTCTATTTCGGCATCACCATCATCCTGGGCCTGCTCGACTGGCCCGGCCTGGCCCGCGCCGTGCGGTCCAAGCTGCTCAGTCTGCGCGAAGAGGATTTCTGCACCGCCGCCCAGCTTATGGGCGCCAGCCCCAGCCGCATCATCGGGCGCCATCTGATGCCCAGCTTCATGAGCCATCTGATCGCCTCGGCCACGCTCTCGATCCCGTCGATGATCCTGGGCGAAACCGCGCTGTCATTCCTCGGCCTTGGCCTGCGGCCCCCGATCACTTCCTGGGGTGTGTTGCTCAACGAAGCGCAGAATATCAACGTGGTGGCGCTCTACCCCTGGCTGATGGCGCCGGCAATCCCGGTTATCGTTGTAGTGCTGGCATTCAATTTCTTCGGCGACGGTTTGCGCGACGCAGCCGATCCCTACCGGTAAGCCTCCCTCAGAGGTTGTTTTCCCTTGGCGTTTTGCGGTGCAGCAGGCATCATGATGCCGCTTGTCACCGCAAACTGGGGAACCACTGATTGGCTAGGCTGACCTTTCCTGCGCGCAAGGAATACGCCGACGAAATCCGGGTGCATCAGGCGGTGCATCTGGTGCAGATGGTACCGTTCCTGATTTCGGGCAACGCGCTGGCCATTCTAGCCTCGGTGCTCAACACGCCGGACGTGGTGCGCGAGCATTATGTCTATGTGCCTTACACCATAATCATGCTGCTGACAGTGCCAATGCTGCTGAGTTGGCGCCGCTTCCGCAACGCGCCGTGGCCCGACAAGATCAGTCCACTGCGCATCCGCCGCGCCAGCCAGCATGCCATCCTGGTTGGCTTGGCCTGGGCAATGGCCTGCGCCATGACCTTTCCGCATCTCAATGCGCAGGAGCAGTCGCTCTATGTCGGCGTGATCGGCGTGATGATGGTGGGCGCCGCTTCGGCGATCTCACGCCTGCCAATGAGCGGCGTTGGCTTCGGCCTGCCGCTGGGCATTGTGCTACTGGTCTGCGGCTTTGCCATGGACCGCACGCAGAATCATGTGGTCAGCGTGGGCGTGCTGATGGCATTGCTGGCCTATTCGCTGGTGTTGCGCTTCAACTGGCTGTCCTTTGTGGAGCATGTGCGCGCCGATTCCGGCCGGCGCAAGTTGCAGGATCAGTTGACGGCGCAGGAACTGGCGGCCGGGGCGCAGCGCCAGTTGATTGAGGCGGTGCCGTTCCCGCTGGTGCTGACCCTGGGCGAAAAGCCGCTTTTCGCCAGCCCGAATGCCAGCGAGGTATTTGGCTTCACGCCGCAGGCGCTGAAAAACGGCACGCTCTCAACCCGCAAATTCTTCGAGCAGGAGGCGGATTTCCTGCGCCTGGCGGAATTGCAGCAGCAGGGCGAGCCGGTGGAGGGTTATGAAGCCCGCATGATCGACGGCAAGGGCAGGCTGTTCTGGGCGCTGATCTCCTGCCGCCCGCTGCCCTATGGCGGCCAGCGCGCCTGGATGAATGCCATCCTGCCGATTGATGAGCGCAAGAAGGCCGAGCAGGAAGTGGTGGTGGCGCGTGAAAAGGCAGAACGTGCCAGCTATGCCAAAACCGACTTCCTGGCCTCGATGAGCCATGAATTACGCACGCCGCTGAACGCCATCATCGGCTATTCCGAAATCCTGCTGGAAGAAGCCGAGGAGGACGGCCAGGAGGTTTATGCCAAGGACCTGCGCCGCATCCGCATTTCCGGCCGCCATATCCTGGCGCTGATCAACGATATTCTTGACATCACCAAGATCGAAGCCGGCAAGATGGAAATCACGCCGGAGCATATTGCGCTGAACGATCTGATCGGCGATGTGGTGGTGGTGATCCGCCGCCTGATGGAGAAAAACGAAAACGCGTTCACCATCGACAATAGCGCCAGCAGCGGCACGCTCTGGACCGATGTGACCAAGGCACGCCAGACGGTGATCAACCTGCTATCCAATGCGGCCAAATTCACCCGCGGCGGCAAGGTGGTGCTGCAAGTGGCCTCCTATGAGCAGGATGGCGCCGAATGGCTGCGCTTCACCATCAGCGATACCGGCATCGGCATTCCGCCCGACAAGCTGGATAGCATCTTCGACGAATTCAATCGCGGCGACAGCAACACGGCGCGACATTTTGGCGGCACCGGCCTGGGCCTGGCGCTGAGCCGCAAGATCGCCCGCCTGCTTGGCGGCGATATCACGGTCAGTTCCGTGCCGGGCCAAGGCTCCAGCTTTGTTTTCACCATGCCCGCAAAATATGCCGGCGAGATTATCGAATGAGCCAGAAAATCCTGATCGTGGAAGACAACGAGATGAACCGCGACATGCTGGGCCGGCGCTTGAGCAAACGCGGCTTTGTGCTCTGCTATGCCGAAACCGGCGAATTGGGCCTGGAGGTGGCGCCGCGCGAAATGCCCGATCTGGTGCTGATGGATATCGGCCTGGGTGAAGGCATCGACGGGCTGGAAACCACACGCCGGCTGAAAGCCGATCCGCGTACTGCGGCAATTCCGGTGATCGCCCTCACCGCCCATGCCCTGGCCACCGACCGCGAAAAATGTATCGCCGCCGGCTGCGCCGATTACGACACAAAGCCGGTGGACCTGGATCGCCTGCTGGCCAAGATCAATGCCCTGCTGCCAAGCCCGAGCCAACCATGAGCGCCTCACGCCAATCCTTCGCCGCCTATCGTGTGCTGGTGGTAGATGACCAGGAAGAGATGATCGACCTGCTGACCCGCATGCTGCGCCGCATCGGCTTTGCCGATATCAAAACCGCCTTCAGCGCCCGCGAAGCCGAAGGGCTGCTGAACCAGCAGGCGTTTCATCTGCTGCTGACCGATTACAGCATGACCGGCAATACCGGTGCTGATCTGGTGAAAAAGCTGCGTTCTGGTTCGTTGCCCTGGGCCACACCGAGCGATACGCCGGTTATCATGATCACCGGCCATGGCGAACGCGACTATGTGTTGCAGGCCCGCGATGCCGGCGTGAATGCCTTCCTGATCAAGCCGGTGGTACTAGGCCAGCTTGAAGCCAAGGTGACGGCGGTTTTGCGCGGCTGAGACTTACGCCTGCTTGGTCAGCCACAGGCTGGCCGGCAGGCCACTGGCGGCGCGCGGCAGGCCGGCCAAGGCCGCATCCACCTCGGCACCAAGCCGTGTGGCGGCATAATGGCTGGCGAAATCCAGCCTCCAGCCACCGCCAGCCAGCAGCGCCGGGATTGCCTGCTGTTCGTTATAGCCGCGCCAGGCCCAGCCGGCCGGATAATCATCGGGCAGGAAGATATCGTGGATATGCAGCCGGATGCCGACCGGCAGGCGCGGCAGCACGCGGTTGAACAGCCAGTCCACATCGCTGCCCGGCATCAGGATATGGCTTGAATCGATGAACAGCAGATCGCCCGGCTGCAACGCGGCAAATACAGCCGGATCGGCGCTCTGGGCAATGCCGGGGCGGAAATCCACATTCAGGCCGCGCAGGCTGGCGCGCGGCGCCGGATCAATCGCGGTGATCCGGCAGGCAAAACCGCCATCCAGCACGGCGCGAGCCAGAAAGCGGGTGGAATGGCCGGAACCAACTTCAACAATACGCGCCGGACGCCATTGCCGTACCAGGGCATAAGCCGCCGCCGCATCCAGGGTTGGAAACCAATCCTGGTCAAAACGCGGGCTGCCGGCCTGCCTGCCCTGGCCAAAGGCGGCAAAATCAGCGGCATGGCCATGAATCACCGCCAGCAGGCTGCGGAATGCCGCTTCCTGCGCCTGCATCAGCGCCGCCATCTCGGCATAAAGCGGCTGCGTTTCAGCGATGCCATCGGCATAACGATAGGGAATGAAAAAACCCTGCCGCTTGATCCCAAGCAGGGTTTGCAGCCCCATGCGGAGCCGGCGCCAGTAGAGTCTGGAATCCATCAGGGCCTGAGTAGCATGCCTTCGCGCGCCACTATAGAGCCGGGCCGCGCCTGATCCACATCGACGGCGATGGCATCCATGGCGGCATCGTCATGCTCTGGCTCGTGATGAAACACCACATAGGTTTTCACCGCGCCGGCATTGCACAAGGCCACGCCGGCTTCCCAGGTGGAATGGCCCCAGCCCTTGCGGGTCTTGTATTGCGCCGGCGTATACATGGAATCATAGATCACGATATCGGCGCCGCGCACAAATTCCACCAATTGCTGGCAGATACCTTCGGCGGGATGTTCGGTATCGGTGAGATAGCAGATCGACTTGCCCTGGAATTCAACCCGATAGCCGGTGGCCAGATCGGGATGGCTCAACGGCGCGGTCAGCACGCGGATGCCCGGCGCCGGCTCCAGCACGGCGCCTTGCTGGAAATCCTCGAAGCTCAATTGCGCCTGGAAAATCTCCAGCGGCACCGGAAAGAGCGGTGAAGTCATCATCTGCTTCAGCACGCCCTTGATGCCCGGGCCATCAGTGACATGGCCGGCATGGACACGGAAACGGTTGCGCGGATCGAAGAACGGGCAGAAATGCGGCAGGCCGCAAACATGGTCGTAATGGGTATGAGTAAGGAAAAGATCGGCATCCAGCGGCGCCGTGCGTTGCAGCAGGTTGCCCAGCGCCCGAATGCCGGTGCCGCTATCAAAGATCAGCACATGATCGCCGCAGCGGATTTCCAGGCAGGATGTGTTGCCGCCATAGCGCATCACCTCGGCCGAACCGACCGCGATGGAGCCGCGCACGCCCCAGAAACGCACATAAAAATCCGTGCTGATGCGGGCTTCGGCGTTCATGACGCAAGCCTTGCGGCCAAAGCCGGGCTATGCGGAAATACCGGCATCCTCTCCCCCAGCGAGCCGCGAAAAACCATGTCTGACGCTTTCATTGTAGAGACCGAAGCCGAGCGCGCAACCCTGACCCTGAATCGGCCGGAAAAGCATAACGCGCTCGAAGTGGCCGATCTGGAAGCGCTGGATGCCATCCTGCTGGATCTGGCCAAGCAGCCCAAGCTGCGCCTGCTGGTGCTGCGTGCGGTGGGCAAGAGCTTTTGCGCCGGCGTTGATCTTGGCGATGTGGCCGGGCATGACTGGCGCGACAATCCGCTGGAACGGGTCAGCGACCGGCTGGAAGCCTTCCCCTGCCCAACACTTTGTGTGTTGCAGGGTGGCGTGTATGGCGGCGGCACCGATATTGCGCTGGCCTGCGATTTCAGGCTCGGCGCTGAAGGCATCCGCTGCTTCATCCCGCCGGCCAAGCTGGGCATCCAATACCACGCCCATGGCCTGCGCCGGGCGGTGGCGCGGCTTGGGCTGGGGCCGGCCAAAAGGCTGTTCCTGGCCACCGAAACCTTTGATGCCGCCGAGATGCTGCGCTGCCATTTCCTCGACTGGCTGGTGCCGGCGGCCGAGTTGCCGGCCCGCGCCGAAGCCCTGGCCGGCACGCTGAGCGGCCTGGCGCCGCTGGCCTTGCGCGGCATGAAGCAAAGCCTGAACGAGATTGCCAATGGCCGGCTGGACGAACGCGCCGCCCGCGACCGCGCCGCGGCCAGCTTCAAGACGCAGGATTTCCAGGAAGGCCGCCGCGCCATGGCGGAGAAGCGGCCGCCGCTTTTTTCCGGCAGGTAGGCAACACCCTGGCGCAAGACGGCAGCAACGCGGCTCATGGCTGCAAGCGGTAGCCGCCGGGTTCGGTCAGCAGCAGCCGCGCCTCGGCAGGATTGCGCTCGATCTTCTGGCGCAGCCGATAGACATGGGTTTCCAGCGTGTGAGTAGATACGCCGGCATTGTAGCCCCACACCTCGGTGAGCAGGATATCCCGCGGCACTGGCTTCTGGCCGGCACGCAGCAGGTATTTCAGGATCGCAGTTTCCTTCTCGGTCAGCCGCACCTTCTTGCCGGCCTTCTCGTTATCCAGCAAAAGTTTGTTGGCGGGCCGGAAACTGTAGGGGCCGATGGAAAAAACCGCATCCTCGCTCTGTTCGAACTGGCGCAGCTGGGCGCGGGCGCGGGCAATCAGCACGCCCATCTTGAACGGTTTTGATACGTAATCGTTGGCGCCGGCTTCCAGGCCATGGATGGTATCGCTGTCGCTATCGGCGGCAGTGAGCATGATCACCGGCGTGCGCACACCCAGGCGACGCATTTCGCGGCAGACCTCGCGGCCATCCAGATCGGGCAGGCCAACATCCAGCAGGATCAGGTCAAACAATTCACGCTGCGCCACATCAATGGCGGCGGCGCCGTCATTGACGCAATGGGTGGCGAATTCCCTGGTCGCCTCCAACTGCTCCGCCAACAGCGATTGCAGGGTGCGATCATCATCCACCAACAGAACACGCTTCGGACCACTCATGCGCTCGGCGCTCCTTGCAGCAGGGCAATTCCCGGCCACGCCAAAGGGCGCTGCCATTACCCGCAGGCAAACAGTATACCGAAAGTATGTGGTTTTGGCTCTGTGATGGTCGTCACTATGCTGTCCCGGGCGGTTTTCTGCGCCCGGGCTGCATTTCACACCAGAAGATAGTGCTTATTTATAGTCGACCGAGACGATCTCGTAGCCCTTGGCGCCGCCCGGCGCGGAAACTTCCACGCTATCGCCGGCGCTCTTGCCCACCAGGGCGCGGGCCAGCGGTGCGGTGATCGACAGTAGGCCCGACTTGATGTCGGATTCGTCGGCACCAACGATCTGATAGGTGGTCTTTTCGTCGGTATCCTCGTCGGCCAGCACCACGGTGGCGCCGAATTTCACCTTGTCGCCCGACAGCTTGGACACATCGATCACCTCGGCGCGGGCCAGCTTGTCCTCAAGCTCCATCACGCGGGTTTCGATCCAGCCCTGCTTTTCCTTGGCGGCATGATATTCGGCGTTTTCCGACAAATCACCATGCTCGCGCGCCTCCGAGATCGCCCGGATCACTTCCGGCCGCTCGACGCTTTTCAGGTGCTTCAACTCCGCTTCCAGGCGATTGAAACCGGATGCGGTCATGGGAATGCGTTGCATGGCTCTATCCTCGCAAACCCTAAAAATAAGCCTGCAACGGGGATACGGCAAGGCTTCCGGCGCGCAACGCCTCAATCGCCCGTACTGCCGCCTTGGCGCCGGCCACGGTGGTGAAATACGGGATCTTGTTCATCAGCGCAGTACGGCGCAGGTCAAAGCTGTCGCGGATCGAAGCGGCACCTTCCGACGTGTTGAAAACCAGCTGGATTTCGCCGTTCTTCATCGAATCGACAATGTGCGGCCGGCCTTCCATCACCTTCTTCACCACCCGCACGGCAATGCCATGCTCCTGGAAAAATTTGGCGGTGCCGGTGGTGGCAACGATCTGCAAGCCCATCGCCACCAGGCTGCGCGCTGCTTCCACCAGGGCCGGCTTGTCGCCATCACGCACCGAGATGAATACGCTGCCCTCACGCGGCAGGATGGTGCCGGCGGCAAGCTGCGCCTTGGCAAAGGCCATGCCGAAATCGCGGTCGATGCCCATCACTTCGCCGGTCGATTTCATTTCCGGCCCCAGAATGATGTCCACCCCGGGGAATCGGGCAAACGGGAATACCGCTTCCTTCACCGCGATATGGTCATGCCGCTTGGCCACCAGGCCAAAGCTGGCCAGCTTCTCGCCGGCCATGACGCGGGCGGCAATCTTGGCCAGAGGCTCGCCGATCGCCTTGGCGACAAACGGCACCGTGCGCGAGGCGCGTGGATTGACTTCCAGGATATACACCACGCCGTCCTTGACCGCGTATTGCACATTCATCAGGCCCACCACCTTGAGCGCGCGGGCCAGCGCCTTGGTCTGCGCCTCGATCTCGTCGATGATCGCCGGTGCCAGGCTGTAGGGCGGCAGCGCACAGGCGCTATCGCCGGAATGAATGCCGGCTTCCTCGATATGCTCCATCACGCCGGCAACAAACTGCGTCTCGCCATCGGCCAGGCAATCCACATCCACTTCGATTGCATCCGACAGGTAGCTGTCGATCAGCACCGGCGAGGTGCCGGAAACCCGCACCGCCTCGGTCATGTAGCGTTCGAGCTGGGCGTTGGAGCGCACGATCTCCATGGCGCGGCCACCCAGCACATAGCTCGGCCGGATCACCACCGGATAGCCGATGCGCGCCACCACCTCGCGTGCCTCGGCTTCAGAGCGGGCGATGCCATTGGTCGGCTGGCGCAGGCCAAGCTGCTGCAACAATTGCTGGAAACGCTCGCGGTCTTCGGCCAGATCGATGGCATCCGGCGAAGTGCCGAGGATCGGCACATTGGCGGCTTCCAGGCCGGCAGCAAGCTTGAGCGGGGTCTGGCCGCCCAACTGCACGATCACACCATGCAATGTGCCATTGGACTGCTCGACCCGCACGATCTCCAGCACATCCTCCACCGTCAGCGGCTCAAAATACAGCCGGTCGGAAGTGTCGTAGTCGGTCGAAACGGTTTCCGGATTGCAATTGACCATGATGGTCTCATAGCCGGCCTCTTTCAGCGCATAGGCGGCATGGACACAGCAATAGTCGAATTCGATACCCTGGCCGATGCGGTTCGGGCCACCGCCGAGGATGATCGCCTTCTTGCGGTCGGTCGGCTGCGCCTCGCATTCGGCTGCGGCGCCGAATTCGTAGGTCGAATACATATAGGGCGTGCGGCTCTCGAACTCGGCGGCGCAGGTATCCACGCGCTTGAACACCGGCAGCACCTTGGCGGCGCGCCGGGTGGCGGAAACCTCGGCTTCCTTCAGGCCGGCCAGCTCAGCCAGGCGCGCATCGGAAAAGCCCATCTGCTTCAGCTTGCGCAAAGCCTCGGCATCCTGCGGCAAGCCAGCCTTGCGCACGCCCTGCTCGGCGCGCACGATTTCCTCGATCTGGGCCAGGAACCAGGGATCGTATTTGCAGGCGGCGTGGATTTCCTCGGCGCTCAGGCCATGGCGGAAAGCCTGCGCAATCACCAGCAGGCGATCCGGGGTCGGCCGCGCCAAAGCCGCCTTGATGATATCCTTGTCGCCTTCCTCGTAATTCGGGATCGCCACTTCGTTGAGGCCGGTCAAACCGGTCTCCATCGAGCGCAGGGCTTTTTGCAGGCTTTCCTGGAAGCAGCGCCCCATCGACATCGCCTCGCCCACCGACTTCATCGAAGTGTTGAGCAGCTTGTCGGTGCCGGGGAATTTCTCGAAGGTGAAGCGCGGCATCTTGGTGACGATGTAATCAATCGTCGGCTCGAACGAGGCCGGCGTCACCCCGGTGATGTCGTTCATCAACTCGTCGAGCGTGTAGCCGATGGCCAGCTTGGCCGCCACTTTGGCAATCGGGAATCCGGTGGCCTTGGAAGCCAGCGCCGAGGACCGCGAGACGCGCGGATTCATCTCGATCACCACCATGCGGCCATCCGCCGGATTGACCGCGAATTGCACATTCGAGCCGCCGGTCTCCACCCCGATCTCGCGCAAAACCGCCATCGAGGCGTTGCGCATGATCTGGTATTCCTTGTCGGTCAGGGTCAGTGCCGGGGCCACGGTCACGCTGTCGCCGGTATGCACGCCCATCGGGTCTATATTCTCGATCGAGCAGACGATGATGCAATTGTCCTTGCGGTCGCGGACAACCTCCATCTCGTATTCTTTCCAGCCCAGCACTGATTCATCAATCAGCACTTCGGTGGTGGGCGAGGCATCCAGGCCGCGCAGCACGATCTCGTCAAATTCATCGCGCGTATAGGCAATGCCGCCGCCGGTGCCGGCGAGTGTGAAGCTGGGCCGGATCACCGATGGCAGGCCGGTTTCGGCCAGCACGGCGCGGGCTTCGTCCAAGGTATGCGCAGTGGCCGATTTCGGCATGTCGAGGCCGATGCGGTTCATCGCCTGGCGGAACAGCTCACGATCCTCGGCCATGGCGATGGCCTCGCGGCTGGCGCCGATCAGCTTGACGCCGAATTTCTCCAGCACGCCTTCCTCGGCCAGCTTCATCGCCGTGTTCAGCGCGGTCTGGCCACCCATGGTCGGCAGCAGCGCGTCGGGCCGCTCCTTCTCGATGATCTTGGCCACAATCTCGGGCGTGATCGGCTCGACATAGGTGGCATCAGCCAGGCCCGGATCGGTCATAATCGTGGCCGGGTTGGAATTGATCAGGATGACCCGGTAGCCTTCCTCGCGCAAAGCCTTGCAGGCCTGGGTGCCGGAATAGTCGAATTCGCAGGCCTGGCCGATCACAATCGGCCCGGCGCCGATGATGAGGATGCTTTTGATATCAGTGCGTTTAGGCATGGGAAACCTGCTGAATTAGCGTATTGGCGCCATCGGCGTGGCGCGCTATGCTCACTGCCATGACCATCTTGCTGCAAAAAGCCTTCGCCGAGGCCGCGAAGCTGCCCCAGCCCGACCAGGACCGGCTGGCTTCATGGCTGCTGGAAGAAATCCACGACGAAGCGCGCTGGGATGCCACCTTCGCCGCCAGCCAGGATGCGCTCGACAAGCTGGCGGATCGTGCGCTGGCACAAATCGAGGCCGGGCTGGACGAAGCTTTTGACATCGAAAACTCCAACCAGGAAGCCACGCCAAAATCCGGCCCGCGCTGATGCAAAGCCGCCGCCTGCCCGGCTTCATTGCGACTTTTGACGCCCTGCCCGCCGATGTGCAGGGCCGCGCCATCAAGGCCTACCGGCTTTGGCAAACGAACCCCGAGCACCCCAGCCTGCATTTCAAGCGCGTCGGTCGAAACCGCCCAGTCTGGTCGGTTCGCATTGATGTCCATTACCGCGCCCTGGGGCTGGCCCGGGACGACACCATTTACTGGTTTTGGATCGGCAGTCATGCCGAATACGACCGGCTGCTGCGCAATCTCTGAGACTGCGCTGCGCTTCACTTTGCCAGCTCCATCAGGTTAACGAAGCGCTGGAACAGGTAGTGGCTGTCTTCCGGGCCGGGCGAGGCTTCGGGATGGTATTGCACCGAAAAGACCGGCTTGTCGGTCAGCTTGATGCCTTCATTCGAGCCGTCGAACAGCGACACATGGGTGCGCACCACATTCGCCGGCAGGCTTTCCTCCACCACGCAGAAACCGTGATTCTGGCTAGTGATTTCCACCTTGCCGGTTTCCAGGTCCTTCACCGGATGGTTGGCGCCGCGATGGCCCCGCTCCATCTTGGCGGTGCGGCCGCCTAGCGCCAGCGCCAGCATCTGGTGGCCGAGGCAGATGCCGAAAACCGGCTTGCCGCTCTCCACCAGCTTGCGGATCGTCGGCACGGCATATTCGCCGGTGGCGGCCGGATCGCCCGGGCCGTTGGACAGGAACACGCCATCGGGCTGGTGCCGCAACACGTCATCGGCCGTGGCATCGCCCGGCAGCACGGTGACGCGGCAGCCCAGATTGGCCAGATTACGCAGGATGTTACGCTTGATGCCGAAATCCAGCGCGACAACGTGGAATTTCGGATTTTCCAGCTTGCCGTAGCCCTTGCCCAGCGTCCACAGCGTTTCATCCCAGCCATAGGTCTGGCGGCAGCTCACTTCCTTGGCCAGGTCCATGCCCTCCAGGCCCGGCCAGGCCTTGGCCTGCGCGGTCAGGGCGGCGATATCGAACTTGCCGTCGCGACGGAAGGCAATCACGCCATTGGGCGCGCCAAGGTCGCGGATGCGCCGCGTCATCGCCCGCGTGTCAATGCCGGAAATACCCACCAGGTTGCGCGCCTTGAGCCAGGTGTCGAGATGGTGGTCGCTGCGAAAATTCGACGGCCCGGTGATCGGCGCGCGCAGGATCAGGCCGCGTGCGGCGATGCCCTGGGTTTCGATATCTTCCGGATTGGTGCCGGTATTGCCGATATGCGGAAAGGTGAAAGTGATGATCTGGCCGGCATAGGAAGGATCGGTAAGGATTT
Source organism: Ferrovibrio sp. (assembly GCF_017994015.1). GTDB lineage: Bacteria > Pseudomonadota > Alphaproteobacteria > Ferrovibrionales > Ferrovibrionaceae > Ferrovibrio. Next base: position 48,424 of record NZ_JAGOLP010000007.1, read on the forward strand.
CCTGATAGCCGGTCATAGAAGTGTTGAAGCAGATTTCACCTTCGGCCACGCCTTCGGCGCCGAGGCCATGGCCGTGGAAAACACTGCCATCGGCCAGAACGACGATTCCCGTCAGCCCTGGTTGCGGCATCGACGGATCGTTCGGCTGGGGCGACATGTCCGGTACTCCATCTGGTGCTGCGCCATGCCGGCGAGCATGACTTTTGGGCCGCAGGAAGCTGCCGGAGCGGGTAATCAGTACCGCGCCTCCGGGAGTTTCGGGCCCGTGTTGTGGATGAGCGGCTGCGGACTGGCACCAGCCCCGCCGACCGGGGCCGGACCATAGCAAATCCGGCCATTCCGTCAAGTCGCAACTTGTATCGAAACAATTAGACTTATCAACAGCTTATTGTTTTTGCGTCAAATCGACGCTTCGAGTATGCTCGCCCCTTTCACGATTACGGATTCCCGGGGGACGTACCATGCTGCGCGATGCGCTGAACTCTGCGCTGAAAGAAGCGATGAAAGCCAAAGATGCCCGCCGCACCAGCACCTTGCGGCTGATCCTGGCCGCGCTGAAGGACCGCGATATCAACGCCCGCACCGATGGCGCCGACCGCACCGGCATCCCTGAACAGGACATTCTGGCGATGCTGCAAACCATGGTGCGGCAGCGGCGCGAATCGATCACCGCCTATGAGCAGGGTGGCCGCCCGGACCTGGTGGACCAGGAAAAACAGGAAATCGCCATCATCGAATCGTTCCTGCCCAAGCAGATGGAGCCGGAAGAGATCGAGGCCGCCGCCCGCGCCGCCATCGCCGAAGTGGGCGCCACCGGCATCAAGGATATGGGCAAAGCCATGGGTGTGCTGAAGGCCAAATATGTTGGCCAGATGGATTTTGGCAAAGCCTCGGCCGTGCTCAAGGGCCTGCTCTCATAAGGGTGTAGAATGGGCAGGCCATGGCCCAATTCCCCGAGTCGTTTCTTGAAGAACTGCGCAACCGGCTCTCGCTGCCGGCGCTGATCGGCCGCCATGTGCGGCTGACCAAGCGCGGCCGCGATTATCTGGGCCTCTGCCCGTTCCATAATGAAAAGACGCCATCGTTTCACGTCTATGACGACCATTACCATTGCTTCGGCTGTGGCGCGCATGGCGATGCCATCGAATTTCTCAAGGCCAAAAGCGGGCTGTCCTTTCCCGAGGCGATTGAGCAACTGGCCGGCGAGGCTGGGCTGGCAGTGCCGCAGCAAAGGCCCGAGGATCGCCAGCGCGACCAGCAGGCGGCATCGCTGTCGAGCGCGCTGGAGGAATGCGCCAAATGGTTCCAGGCGCAATTCCAGGCCGCCGTGGGCCGCGAGGCGAAAGCCTATATTGAGCGGCGCGGCCTGACTGCGGCCACCATCGAGCGGTTCCGCCTGGGTTATGCGCCGTCCAGCCGCACCGCGCTGAAGGAAGCCATGCTGGCGCGTAATATCCCGGAAGCCTTGCTGGTTGAAGCCGGCATGCTGATCAAGCCGGATGATGGCGGCCCGAGCTATGACCGTTTCCGCAACCGGGTGATGTTTCCAATCGCCGACCGGCGCGGCCGCACCATCGCCTTTGGCGGCCGGGCGCTCGATCCGGATGCGCCGGCCAAGTATCTCAACTCGCCCGAGACCCCCCTCTTCCACAAGAGCCACACGCTGTACAACATTGCCATCGCCCGCGAGGCGGCACGCGAGGCCGGCACGGTGCTGGTGGTGGAAGGCTACATGGACGTGATTGCGCTGGCCCAGGCTGGCTTCAATCATGCCGTAGCGCCGCTGGGCACGGCGCTGACCGAGGAGCAGATCGGCCTGCTCTGGCGCCTGGCCGCCGAGCCGATCCTGTGTTTCGACGGCGACAAGGCCGGCCTGAAAGCCGCCCTGCGCGCCGTGGACCGCGCCTTGCCGCTGCTGGAGCCGGGCAAATCCCTGCGTTTTGCCCTGCTGCCGGCCGGACAGGACCCGGACGATCTGGTCCGCGGCCAGGGTGCGGCGGCAATGGAAGCTGTGCTGGCCCAGGCGCTGCCGCTGGCGGAAATGCTGTGGCGCAAGGAAACCGAGGGCCAGCCGATTGATACCCCGGAACGCCGGGCTGCCCTGGAAAACAGCCTCAAGGAAGCTGCCTTCCGCATTAAACACCCTGGCGTGCAGAGCCACTATCGCGACCACCTGCGCGAGCGGCTGCGGGGCCTTTTTGCTCCGGCGCGGTCGAATCGGGCATCCGGCTTGGGTCAATTTGGCCCCGGACAGTTCAAACCCGGCGCCTGGGGCGGGCGGCCGGGAGAACGCTGGACCGGCGGCCGGCCCGGTTTCGGCCGCCTGATCGGAGAGACTGCCCCACCCACAGAAGCCCCGGATCGCCGGGAAAAAGCCATTCTGCTGGGTCTGTTGCGCCATCCCTGGCTGGTTGACGACCATGCCGAGACGGCGGCGCGGTTGACATTCCCGAATCCTGTACTTGACAGCCTCAAGACCCGGATTCTAGAAGAAGCGTCCCGCCATCCTGGTCTTGACGGCGAGGGGCTGGCATCCCATTTGTTGGGCCAGGGCCTCGCTGACCAGCTCGACCTCGTATTCGGTGAGGAATACCGGGTCTTTGAGCCGTTCACGCGCACCGAGACCCCGCGCGACAAGGTAGAGAGAGGCTGGTTCCAGGCCGTGCAGCGTTATCGGTTGACCGAGCTGGAGAAGGAACTGGCGGCCGCACAGGCGGAACTCGCCGATGATATGAGCCCGGATGCCTGGCGCCGTTTTTCGGCCTTGCAGGCGGAAGTGGGCGCCGCCCGAAGCCTGGTATCGGCCTCGGACGAGGAATGAGTGATCAAATGGGAGCCGTTCCTCGCGGGGCGGCTCTGTGTGTTTTTGAACGACCCGCTCACACGAGCCGGGCGATGCGTTAGGAAGCGGCATGGCGAAACAAGCAGCGGCACCGGATGCCAACGAAGCTCCTGAAAAGGAAGACACGGCCGATACGCCGTTGATCGACGCATCGGTGGCGGCCATCAAGCGCATGCTGACCCGCGCCAAGGAGCGCGGCTACGTCACCTATGACGAGATTAACGCGGTGCTGCCGCCCGAGCAGGTTTCCTCCGAGCAGATCGAGGACACCATGGCCATGCTGTCCGAGATGGGCGTGACCATCGTTGAATCGGAAGAGCAGGAAGACGCCGCGCCGGAAAAGGAAGAAGCCGAAGCCGAGGGCGAGGCCGAAGCCGGCGAAACCGCCGGCCCGAAGGCCGAAGCCGACCGCACCGACGATCCGGTGCGCATGTATCTGCGCGAAATGGGTTCGGTGGAGCTGCTGTCGCGCGAAGGCGAAATCGCCATCGCCAAGCGCATTGAGGCCGGCCGCGAGAAAATGATCGGCGCGATCTGCGAAAGCCCGCTGACCATCCAGGCGATTGTGCATTGGCGCGACGAACTGGTGGAAGGCCGCCTGCTGCTGCGCGATGTGGTGGATCTGGAAGCCACCATGGGCGGCGGCGCTGGCCCCGATCCGGCAATGGAAGAAGAAGATGAGGAAGCCGCCGCGCCGGCCACGGTGAAGGCGGAGATGAAGGCCGAGTTCAAGGCCCCGGCCAAGGGCGAGCCGGCCCAGCCGGGCGGCCCGGTCAAGGGCGTCATGGTGAAGGGCGACGGCACCAAGCCGGCTGCCGTGGCCGTGGCGCCGGGCACCGTGCTGGCCGATGGCGTGGTCACCGGGCCTGAGGAAATGGACGAGGACGACGAGGCCAACCTGTCGCTCGCCGCCATGGAAGCGCAGCTCAAGCCGCAGGTGCTGGAAGCCTTTGACGCCATCGCCAAGCATTACAAGAAGCTGCAAAAAACCCAGGAAGAGCGCCTGCAAGCCGCCCTGGTGCATGCCGATGCCGATGCCAAGAAAGACAAGTCCTACGCCAAGCTGAAGCATGAGATGGTGCGGCTGATGGAGTCGGTGCATCTCAACAACAACCGCATCGAAAGCCTGGTGGAAAGCCTCTATAGCCACAACAAGAAGCTGATGATGCTGGAAGGCCGCCTGCTGCGGCTGGCCGAGGGCTACAAGATTCCGCGTGAGGAATTCCTCAAGCAATACGAGAATAACGAGCTTGACCCGCAATGGCTCGGCAAGGTGGGCAAGCTCAAGAGCCACAAGGGCTGGATCAAGTTTGCCGAGAATGCCGGCACCAGCATCAAGCCGATCCGCGACGATATCGCCATCGTGGCAACCCAGGTCGGCCTGCCGGTGACCGAGTTCAAGCGTATCTACAAGCAGGTGCGCGAGGGCGAGCGCGAAGCCAGCATGGCGAAGAAGGAGATGGTGGAAGCCAATCTCCGCCTGGTGATCTCCATCGCCAAGAAATACACCAATCGCGGCCTGCAATTCCTTGATCTGATCCAGGAAGGCAATATCGGCCTGATGAAAGCCGTGGATAAATTCGAATATCGCCGCGGCTACAAATTCTCCACCTATGCCACCTGGTGGATCCGGCAGGCCATCACGCGCTCGATCGCCGATCAGGCCCGCACCATCCGCATCCCGGTGCATATGATCGAGACGATCAACAAGCTGGTGCGCACCAGCCGCCAGATGCTGCACGAAATCGGCCGCGAGCCGACGCCGGAGGAACTGGCCACCAAGCTCGGCATGCCGCTGGAGAAGGTGCGCAAGGTGCTGAAAATCGCCAAGGAGCCGATCTCGCTCGAAACCCCGATCGGCGACGAGGAAGACAGCCATCTCGGCGATTTCATCGAGGACAAGAACGCGGTTCTGCCGCTCGATGCCGCGATCAATTCCAACCTGCGCGAAACCACCACCCGCGTGCTTGCCACCCTCACCCCGCGTGAGGAACGTGTGCTGCGCATGCGCTTCGGCATCGGCATGAATACCGACCATACGCTGGAGGAAGTTGGCCAACAGTTCAACGTCACCCGCGAGCGTATCCGCCAGATCGAAGCCAAGGCGCTGCGCAAGCTGAAGCATCCCAGCCGCTCGCGCAAACTGCGCTCGTTCCTGGATACCTGATCCTGCCAAAGCAGAAATCCTGAGCAGAAATGTTGAAAAGGGGGCGGTTTCGCCCCCTTTTTTTGTCTAAATCGGCGATTTTCCGTACCACCATCACAGAAAGTCGCCCTGTCCGGCTGCTGGCAAAAGCGCGGATCGGGCTATACTCGGCTGCTGCCAGCGCCGCATCAGAGGCTGTTCATGACCACATCCGGCCCCTCCCCCGACCAGCCAGCCGCCGCCGGCGCCGCCCTGCCGCGTAAACTCACCACTATCTTCTGCGCCGACATGAAGGGCTATTCCACGCTGGTGGAGGCCGACGAGGTTGGCACCGTGACGCGGCTGAAACGCCATCGCGCCGAGATGACCGCCGAGATCGAGCGGCATCATGGCCGCGTGGTGAATACCTGGGGCGATGGCCTGCTGGCCGAATTCTCCTCGCCGGTGGAAGCGGTGTTCGCCGCCGTGGCGGCGCAGCGCCGCAGCGCCACGCGCAATGCCGCCGAACATGCCGAAACACCTGGCACGCCGCCGCTGCTGTTCCGCATCGGCATCAATCTCGGCGATGTGATGGTGGATGGCAGCGACCTCTATGGCGACGGCGTGAATATCGCCGCGCGGCTGGAAAGCCTGGCCGAGCCGGGCGGCATCTGCATTTCCGGCACGGTATTCGAGCAGGTGCGCAAGAAGCTGGATTTTGGCTTCGATTTTATCGGCCCGCGCGATATCAAGAATATCGCCGAGCCGGTGCCGGCCTATCGCATCCTGCTGGATGGTGCGACGGCGCAGCAGGCGCAGCCGGTGCCAACCGCATCATCGGCACCGCAGCAGGGCAAGGCCGCGCCCGACGAAGCCGAGCAGATCCGCAAATGGCGCAAAATGGCCTGCCGTTTCGGCATCCTGGCCGGCTTTCTGCTGATCCTCAATCTGATCACCAGCCCGACCCGGCTGTGGTTTTACTGGCCGGCATTGGGCTTTGGCCTGCTGCTAGCGATGCGCTATCCGTTTGGTGTGGACCCGCAGCGGCTGTGGCCGCCCTGGCGCCGCGATTAGCCCGATGACAAGCGGCCGCGCCGAACATTGAAGCAGAGCCGCCGCTCGCGTAAATTGCGCCTCCATCCTTGATAGCCCGATTGGCAGCCGCCATTCAGGATATCCGGGCCTGTAGCTCAATTGGTTAGAGCCGGCCGCTCATAACGGTCTGGTTGGGGGTTCAAGTCCCTCCGGGCCCACCATTTCCTCCAAACAATTTCCAACCGACATTTGCGCTCCTCACAGGGCTTGCCTATTCAGATACGCTGCGACTTTTAAATGCGATTGAACTAAGTGACTATTGCGCGAAAGACTACCCAGATATTACCCTCTTTATGATATGAAAGGTTCGACATGACGTCACTTTATTCGATCACTAATGGTAAACTCGGGCCAGCGACCCGCAGCACCTTGGTAAAGGAGAGTCTAATCGAGGATTGGGTTGCCTCCGACCCTTCACTTCTCGGCTTGGACGCCCTGATCATCGGACGTCAGGTGCGCACAGACCACGGCAAATTTATCGATCTTTTGGCAATGAACGCAGAAGGCTCTCTGATCATTGTCGAATTAAAGAGGGATTTTACAAGCCGTGAGATCGTTGCTCAGGTGCTGGACTATGCCTCTTGGGCACGGACGCTGGAAACACCGGAAATCTACAGTCTTGCTGAAAAATATCTCAAGACTAACTTGGCCACAGCATTTCGTGAAAAATTTGGCGAGAGGATTCCGGAACAACTGAACGGTACCCACTCGATGCTGATCGTCGCAAGTGAACTGGATGCAGCATCTCGACGGATCGTAGAGTACCTCTCGGAAGAATATGGTGTTGCTATCAACACCATATTCTTCAACGTATTTGAAGCTGATGGCAAGCAATGGCTTACAACTGATTTTTTACTCGACCAAGAGGAAGTAATCGAAAGATCCGAGCATAAAGTTCGCATGCCGTGGTCCGGCTACTATTTCGTTAATGCAGGCCTCGGTGATCACCGTTCATGGACGGATATGAAGCGCTACGGTTTCATCAGTGCGGGAGGCGGTGAATTCTACACCAAGCGGCTAAACCAACTCGCCGTTGGGGATAAGATTTTTGTTTATGACAAGGGCAACGGCTATGTTGGTTTTGGTATCGTAACAATTGAAGCGCAGCCTGCCTCAGATTTCATGACACCGAACGGTCCTCTCTTCGAGCAACCTCTTGCCGAGCCCAGGATAAAGCGGATTGGAGAACCAGCCGACCGCGCGGAATATGTCGTGGGTGTAGAATGGCGCAAAACTGTCGAACCAACAGAAGCCAAATGGTTCAAAGGCGCCTTCGCTAATCAGAATATTGTCTGCAAGCTGCGAGACCGAGAAACGGTCGATTTCCTGATCGCCGAATTCAAAGTGAGCGAGATTTAATCTCCCAGGGATCTTATTGCTGGAATAAGCCCGACACTGCGAATCAACATTCTGCTGGGCAATTGAGCCTGTGGAAAACATTTGGGTTGATCCTCTCAAACGCCAAATTTACCTCGGGGGTCTGGCTTGACTCCGATTTACAAATATACGCTTCCAGCGTATGATACATTGATACGGACGGCACGTTTTGCGGTTCATCTTGACCTTCGTCTCACAGACACGACCATGTTGGTGGTTGTGGCGGAAACGCCCCAGGGTGATTTCGAGATTTTCGGCGACGTTATCTGGGGCGACGACATGATCACCATCCGCCAGTTTGCCATCTGGGGCGGCAGGATGAACGGCATGTTGTTGCGCGAATTGGCCGATGTGGTGATGGAGGCGCTGGATGTCGGATGGATTGAAATCAAGGACAGCCGCCGGATTGCGGGCGACCGTGCAGGCCGCGCAATCAAGGACCGACGCTGGCGGCGCCGGCCAAGCATATGAATTGCTGTTGCTGCCCCCTGAACAGGACCGTTTGCAGCGTCTGACGGATGTGATGGTCGTTCTGGCCGACGCGGGCGCCAGCAGCCGTGCGGCCCGTAATGTTGCCGAGCAGTTGGCCTTGGGTCGTGCGGCCTATTTCACGGCGCCCCGGATCGACGACCTGGAGCAATTCCGCGCTAAATTATGTGCAGCCCGCGTTGCCTTGCATGTGCTGAAGCCGAGCCATGTGGACGTGAAGCAACTGCGCGAAAGCCTGGGCTACAGCCAGGCCGAATTTGCCGGCCTGTTGGGCTTCACACTGGATAGTGTGCAGAATTGGGAACAGCCAAACCGGCCCAAGCCGCAAGGCGCCGCGCTGACCATCCTGAGGATGGCACAGAAGGATTTCGACGCCACGATACGGCTGATTGCAGAAAGCCAGGCGGCATGACCATGGACACCACTTTGCGCCCGGCTGAAATCGCGGTGGAACTGCCGGCGGCCAGTGATGCCGGGCTGCATTTCATTGGCCGCATCCATACACCCTGGGCCACGCGCGACCTCTGCCCGCGCCAGGGCAAGCCGGATGGGCCGCTTTGCCGCGTGGAGGTTTTTGCGCCCTGGCTGCCGGCGCTGGACGGCGTGGAAGCCTTTGCGCAGCTGGAAATTCTCTACTGGCTTGACCGTTCGCGGCGCGATCTGGTGCAGCAAAGCCCGGGCCGCAACGGCCAGGCGCATGGCACCTTCTCGCTACGCTCGCCGCTCAGGCCCAATCCGATCGGCCTGTCGCGTGTGGTGCTGGAGCGGCGCGAGGGCAACAGCCTGCTGGTGCGTGGCCTGGATTGCCTGGACGGCACGCCGCTGCTGGATATCAAGCCGGACCATTGCCGCTTCGCTGCCCAGACTACAACCCCAGCCGCGCCTTAACCATTTTTGACGGCCAGGCCAAAAAGCAGCGCCAGCAGCCAGAACAGGATGGCGATCAGGCCGGCAAATAGCGCGTAGCGCAGATAGATTTCCTGCAAGGTGCCGGCAATCAGGCGCTGGGCATGGGCTGGCAGCAAATCCACCTGACGATCCAGCAGGATCCAGAGTTCGGTCTGCTTGTAGGACCGCCTTGTCACCGTCTGCGCCTTGAGCAGCAGCACAGTGGCCGTGAGCAAAGTGAGGATGGCGCCGCATTTCAGCGCCAGCACCGGCTCGAAGATCAGGCCGATCATGCAGCACCAGATCGCCAGCGCAGCGAAAAAGCAGCCGCGCCCAACCGAAAGGAAGGCCAGGCGGCGGATACGCAGGGCGGTGGCTTCAAAATCCTCCGCCATGGCGCTCCTGTCAGATCAATCCGGGCAATGTGAGCAGAAAGGCGGCGCCGAGCCAGACCAGCATCGAGGCCATATCGCTTTCGCGCCGCCCGGTGAGCCGCTCGAACAAAGCCGCCGGCACACCAGACAGGATCAGGGTGGAAACCGACACGATCAGCGAAGTGCCATACAGGATGACGATGGGGGTTTGCGGGGCGAATTCCGGCAGCCAGACCGGCGACCACACAAAAACCAGCGGCACAATCGGCGAGACAAAGCCATTGACCAGCGTGACCCCAAGCATGGCGATGAAGATGGTTTGCGGATTGAACATGGCTCAGCCTCCCAAGCCCGGCGCCATGCCATAGCGCGCAAACAGCACATAGGCGATATAGCGCAGCAGAAAAGCCCAGAAGGCGGTGACCACCGGCAACAGGCGCGGCAGCACAAAGGCCGGCGTGAAAAACCCCACCAGCCGCACCGGCCATTCGGTCAGCCGCACAAACCAGCGATAGATGTAGTTGGTGCTGTCGGGCGGCAGGAAGCCGCTCATCAGGAAGCGGCCGACACAGGTCCAGCCAATAGTGGCGAGGCCATAGGCGACGATCCAGAAGGGCAGGAAATCCCAGAAGAAATCAGGCTTTTCAGACATACGGTTTCCACACTCGGACAAAAAAAGCGGCGGGGACCATCATATGATCCCCGCCGCCCGTTACAAGCAAGCGTTAGCGCTTAGTGGCTAACGGCATCGCGCGCATCAGCCAGCTTCACTTCACCCGCCGGGATACGGATCGAGTCGATGAAGTCCTGCATCTCCTTCGAGGGCGCAGCCGTGAACAGGCTGACCACGTAGGTGGTGATGAAGGCGGCCGGAATGCCGAACAACCCGCAAGAGATGTTCTTCACACCAAACCAGAGCGGAGCGCCATAGAACTGCGTGGTGACGAGGTAGTACACGCAGACGCCATAGCCCGCCAGCATACCGGCAACCGCACCGGCATTGCTGGTGCGCTTCCACCAGATCCCCATCACCAGCGCCGGGAACAGGCCCGAAGCGGCAATCGAGAAGGCCCAGGCCACCATCGCCAGGATGGTGGAAGGCTTCTGCGCCGCCACATAGGCCGAGGCGATGGCCACAACGATCAGCAACACGCGGCTGATGATCAGGCGGCGCTGGGTCGGCGCTTCCGGATCGATCATGCGGTAGTAGATATCGTGGCTGAGCGCATTGGCGATGGCCAGAAGCAGGCCGTCGGCGGTGGAAAGCGCCGCCGCCAGACCACCAGCGGCCACCAGGCCGGCGATGACATAGGGCAGACCGGCGATTTCCGGCGTGGCCAGCACGATGGCGTCGGCCGCGATACGGAACTCACTGAGCTGCAAGATGCCGTCAGCATTGCCCTTCACGCCTTTGCACAGCGCGTAGATCGTATCGGCATTGGCGGCATCGCAGGCGCCGACCAGGCCGATGGCACCCCACGACTGCACCCAGGAGGGCAAAGCCGAGATCTGCTGACCGATCACGTTCTGATACACTTCCAGCTTGGCAAACGCGGCATAGGACGGCGCCGTGAAATAAAGCAGGAAGATGAAGAACAGGCTCCACGCCACCGACTTGCGGGCATCACGCACGCTGGGCGTGGTGAAGTAGCGCATCAGGATGTGCGGCAGAGCAGCCGTGCCAACCATGAGACAGAAGATCAGTGCGAAGAAGTTCATCGCATCGGTGAAATTCATCACGCCTTTGGCATCGGAAAATACCGCCGTGTGGCCCTTGACCACGCCGAGCGTCTTTTCCAGCACCTCGATCTTCTCCAGCGCCTGACCATACATCAACTGCGGGATCGGCACGCCGGTCACCTTCATCGACAGGATGACCACCGGGATCAGGTAGGCGATGATGAGGATGATATACTGCGCCACCTGGGTCCAGGTAACCGCGCGCATACCGCCCAGCATCGAGCAGACCAGAATGCCGGCAAGACCAACGAACACCGCAACCTCGAACGAGATGCCGAGGAAACGCGAGGCGATGATGCCAACGCCGAAAATCTGCGCCGTCACATAAGTGAAGGACGCAGAGATCAGCACGATCACACCCGCGAAGCGGGCCAGATTGCCGCCATAACGAGCGCCGAGGAAGTCAGGCACGGTATACTGGCCGAACTTGCGCAGATAGGGCGCCAGCAGGATCGACACCAGCAGGTAGCCGCCGGTCCAGCCGAGCACGAAGGCCAAGCCATCATAGCCAAGCAGGTAGAGCGAACCGGCCATGCCGATGAACGACGCGGCACTCATCCAGTCGGAACCAGTGGCCATGCCGTTATAGAGCGCCGGCACGCGGCGACCGGCGACGTAGTATTCGCCCATTTCAGAAGTGCGTGAGATCACGCCGATCAGCGCGTAAACGCCGATGGTCATGAACACGAACAGATAGCCGATCACCTGATTGGAGACGCCCATCTGTTCAAGAATGGCGAGGAAGATCACGAACCCGGCGAAACCGCCGGTATAGATGGCGTAGATCTTGCCGAGGTTGTTGATAAAACCGCCGCCTTGCGAATTGTCAGCCATGGCTGCGCCCCCCTTATTCGTCTTCAGCCACGCCGAACTCTTCGTCAATCTCGTTCTGCTTGCCAGCAAACCAGAACAGCGAGACGACGAAGATGATCAGCGAGCCTTGCGCGGCCATGTAAAAGCCGAGCGGGAAACCGATGATCCGGATGCCGTTGAGCTGCGGCGCAAAGAAATGCACGCCGAAGCCAGCGACAAACCAGATGGCGAGCATGGTCCACATCAGCCCCGACGTGCGGGACCAATAGGCCTGGGCCTTTTCCGGTGAAAGTTGAGTCATGTTTGGCGCTCCTGCCCCTTTTAATTCGTTTGTGTGTTCGAGCATCCGCACGGAGAGGCAATGCAAACCCCTCGATTCCTCCCCTACGTGTCTGAGACTATAGCGAGGGTGTAAATTTTCGTTCATTAGACCATAGTCGAAATTCGTTGCCGTGCCGGTTTTGCCTTTGGCTGTAAATCTTTAGTAAATTGTCAGAGCGTCATGCAAAAATGCGGTGCAGCCGGCCGAGCCGGGCGCTAAATAGGGTGGATATAAATGGGAGGCAGCATGGAAATGGCATTGTCCGAGCGCGGCTTGTTGCAGCGCGGCATGGATTTCTTTTTTCCTCCCAAGGTGAGCGACCTGCCCGGCCTGCGCCAGTTTGTGGCCGGCGAAGCCGCCTATCTGGCGCAGAAATCGGTGATCGGCTATTGCCGGGTGAAAACCCTGCTTGCCTTCGAGAAACTGATGAAGGAAACAATCTTCCGCGAATTGCTGGAGATTTGCCGCTGGGAAGCCTATTCGCTCACTCTGGCAGACACGCTGATCGTGGCTGAGGGCTGCTTGCGCCCCGGTGATGCCGGCCAGCGCGCCGCCGTGGCCGAAGGCCTGCGGCTGCTTTATGCCGACATCCTCAATGAAGCCGTGCCGGCGCATCGACCGCAGGGCTGGGCTGATCGCATCGCCGAATTCGACCAGCGTTTTGCGCTTAGCAGCCAGGCAGCGCCGCAGCCGCCCGAACAGGTTATCCGCGCCACGGCCAGCACCATCCATGAACTGGCGCCAATTCATACCAAGCTAAAGCGCAATGATCTGGAAGTGATTGCCGGCGATCTTGGCTTCAACATGGTGGCTTTGCGCACCAGCATGGGCAAACGCTTCCAGTTGGCAGACCTGGCCGCTGCCCTGGCTGCCCGCCGCAGCAACTGAGCCTGGCGCGGCATGGCCCGCACGCTGCCCCTGCCCCGCCGCATGATCGCCGCCTGGCGCCGGCTTGGCATGGGTCGGCGGCGGCGCCTGGCGGAAAGCGAACCCGGCCTGCCCGCCACCCTGGCGCTGCATGACCTGCCGCTGGCGGTGCTGGATACCGAGACCACCGGACTCAATCCGCTGAAGGATCGCATCGTCAGCATCGGCGGCCTGCATTGGCGCCAGGATGCCGCCGAAGCCTTGCAGCTTGACCTGCGGGTGCATCCCGGCCGCCCGATCCCGGCCAGCGCCACGCGCATACACGGCATCGACAATGCCGCCGTGGCCGCCGCACCGCCCTTTGCCCTGATCGGCGGTATGGTGATCCGCTTCTGGCAGCATCGTGTATTGCTGGGCCACAATATCGGCTTTGACCTGGCCTTGCTCCGAGCCGAGGCCGAGCGGGCCAGGCTGCCATTTCGCCGCCCGCCAGCCGCACTGGATATCGGCCTGCTTTATGCCGCACTATTTCCGCGTGAACAGAGCTATACGCTGGAAGGCATCGCCGCACGGCTGGATGTGCATATCCAGCACCGCCATGAAGCCCTGGGCGATTGCGAAACCGCAGCGGCCTTGTGGTGTGCCTTGCGGCCACATCTTGCCGCCCAGGGCGTCGGCACCTTGGGGGCGGCGCGTGAATTGATGTGCCGGCCGCGCGATCTGGTGTTCAACCAGCGCCAGGCCGGCTGGGCGCTAGATCTGCTGCTGCCGGAATAGCGCCATGTCAGACAGCCCGCACCTGCTTGATCCCGGCCCCTATCGCAAACGCATCGGCAGTTTGATGCGCCGCCCGGCCACCAGCCTTGATCTTAGCTGCAGCCTGGCTGATGCGGCGCAATTGATGGCCGCACAGAATATCGGCGCCCTGCTGGTGAGCGAGTATGAACGCCCGGTCGGCATCCTGACCGAACGTGACCTGACCCGGGCACTGGCCCGGCTTGGCGCGGCTGCTGCCGACCTGCCGGTGGGCCAGGCGATGACACGCGGCATCATCAGCCTGCCGGAAGATGCCTTGCTGTTCCGCGCCATCGGCCGTATGCGGCGGCTCAATCTGCGCTATCTGGCAGTCACCGACGGGCGCGGCGATTATGTCGGCATGGTTTCGGCACGCGCCTTGCTGCGCCAGCGCGCCGCCGAGGCGCAGAGTGTCAGCGACGGCATAGAGGGCGCCAGCGATGCTGCCAGCCTGGGCGCGGTGCGCGCCGCCCTGCCCGATCTATGCCGCGCCCTGCTGGAAGAAAAACTCAGCCCCAGCGAAATCGCCGCCGTGATCAGCGGCATCTATGCCGATATCACCACCCGCGCCGCCAGTCTGGTGGAAGCGCAATTGCAGGCCGAGAACGATCCCGCCCCGGCGCCCTGGTGTTTGCTGATGCTGGGCTCGGGCGGGCGCGGTGAAAGCCTGCTGGTGCCGGATCAGGACAATGCCATCATCCAGGCTGGCAGCAGCGAGGATGACGGCTGGTATGCCCGCGCCGGCAAGCGTATTTCCGACTTGCTGGATACCGCCGGCATTCCCTATTGCAAGGGCGGCGTGATGGCGATGAACACGGCCTGGCGCGGTGCCCAGGGGCAGTGGCGCGCCCGCGTGGTGGAATGGGTGCGGCGGCATTCTGCGGAAGCCCTGCTCAACGTGGATATCTTCTTTGACTTGCAGCCGATTCATGGCGAACGCCGGCTGGGCGAGCAATTACGCAGTGAAGCCCTGGCTGCCGCCCGCGCTTCGCCGCTTTTCCTGCGCCTGCTGGCCGAACAGGCGGCACAGATTCATCCCGCCATCGGCCTGTTTGGCCGCCTGGTGGAAAAGGAAGGCTTGGTTGATCTCAAGCTGGGCGGCCTGCTGCCGCTGGTCAGCGCCGCCCGCTGCATGGCGCTAAAGCTCGGCCTGCCCGCCACCGCCACCCAGGCGCGGCTGCGCGGCGCCGCCGAGTTGGGCCATATCAGCACCGAAGATCTGGAAGGCCTGCTCAAGGCGCATGAACTGATCCTCGGCCTGCTGCTGCGCCAGCAACTGGCCGATCTTGCCGCTGGCCGCAAGCCTGGCAGCCGCTTGCCGGTGGCTGCCATCAGCAAGGCCGACCGCGCCAGGCTGAAAGCGGCGCTGCGGCATCTGGAAATGCTGCCCGACATGGTGCGCAACGTGCTGACTTAGATCAAGGCGCACTGATAGCTGAAGCGGCAGAATGGCGCGCAGCAAAAGAAGGATGCAGCGATGAGCGCCTATCAACTGGTCAACAAGCATGTCGAAGCCGCCTTGGCCGAAGCCCAGGCCGCCGGCATGGCGCCGGAAACCATCGCCAGCAATCTGCTGGCCGAAGCCGTGCGTATCCTCAAACAGCATCGACCGCTCGACAATGTGCGTTCGGAATTGCAATTCGCCATCGAAAATCTGGAAGACCGCGATTACGAATTCATGCGGCCGTGATGGAGCGTCAGCCGCCGAGCATGCCACGCAGCCTGGCGCCGATGGCGGCCAGGCGCGGGCCAATATCCTCCAGCAGTTTTTTGCGCGGCAGCAGATAGGCCGGGCCGCCGCAATTGAGCGCGAAACTGAGCGCGCCGCCGCCGCCATCCACCGGCACGCCGACGGCATTCACATCTGGCTGCCATTCGCCCATCGACATGGTGAAGCCGTATTCCGCCAGATCGCGCCGCGCCTGATTGATGCCCAGTTCAACACTGGGCCAGCTTTGCGGCTCGCGCGCGGCGATATCCTGCAACAGCGGCGCGCGTTCGGCCGGCGCCAACGCGGCAATATAGGCGCGCCCCATCGCCGAGGTGCCGATGCGGATGCGGGCGCCGATATCCATGGTGAGATGAACCACGCCGCTGGAACGGCAGACTTCGACATACACCATCGACAGCCCATCGCGCTGACCCAGAGCCACGGTGACACCGGCATAATCGGCCAGTTCCTGCATCAGCGGGCGCGCCATGTCGCGGATGCCGGTGGCGCCCAGATAGGAAAAGCCTAGACCCAGCACGCCGGCACCCAGCCGGTATTTGCCGGCTTCGGGCAGATAGACCAGATAGCCCAGGCGGCTCAATGTGTAGGTCAGCCGCGATACCGTGGCCTTGGGCAGCCCGGTGCGCTGCGCCAGATCCAGATTGCCAAGCTGGGCATCGTTGCGGCGGAAGGCGCGCAGCACATCCAGGCCACGCGCCAGCGCCGTCACCATATTGGGATCGTTGTCGGCCCCGGCAGCCTCGCCATGCCCGGCAATCGGCAGCAGGGCGGCTTCGCGTTTGCGCATGCGCTCAGCCGATGGTGACGCCGCCATCAGCCACGATCACCTGGCCGGTGATGAAGCTGGCGGCAGGCGAGGCCAGAAAGGCAACGATGCCGCCGATTTCCTCCGGCTCGCCGATGCGGCGCAGCGGCGTGGTGCTGGTGCGCTGTTTCAGATTGGCTTCATCTTCCCACAAGGCACGAGCAAAATCGGTTTTCACCAAGCCCGGCGCCACGCAGTTGACGCGGATATTCTGCGCCCCCCATTCCACTGCCAGATTCCGCGCCAGGGCAAAATCCGCTGCCTTGGAAATGCCATAGCCGCCGATCACCGGCGTGCCGCGAATGCCGGCGATGGATGATACGATCACCATGGCGCCGCCGCCGCGCTTCGCCATGCCGGGCAGCACCAGATTAGCCAGCCAGATGCTGCTTTTCACATTGGCATGCATGATCTTGTCAAAGGCTTCATCGCCCAGATTGCCGAGCGGGCCGTAAACCGGGTTGATCGCCGCGTTGCAGACCAGGATATCCACCTGGCCCCAGGCGCGTTCGGTTTCGGCAATCAACGCCTCCACTTCCGGCTTGCGCGAGATATTGCACGGCAGCACCAAAGCCTCGCCGCCCTTGGCGCGGATTTCCTCTGCCACAACCTCGCAGGGCTCGGCCTTGCGCGCCGAGATCACCACCTTGGCGCCAACCGCCGCCAGGGCATGCGCCGCAGCGCGACCGATGCCCTTGCTGGAGCCAGTGATCACCGCCACCTTGCCGCTGAGATCAAATGGATGGCTCATGCCGCATCCTCCTGGCGCTGCAACAGGCCGCCGGCAGCGGCCAGCATGCCGATATGATGATCGGCATCGCCAAACAGCGTGTCGATCATGGTCAGGCGCTTGAAGTAATGCCCGGCGGCATATTCCATGGTCAGGCCGATGCCGCCATGCAACTGCACCGCCTGCTGGCCAACAAAGCGCCCGGAACGGCCGATCTGGATCTTGGCTGCCTGCATGTTGCGGTGGCGCTCATCGGCATCAGCTTCCTGCACCATCATGCAGGCCAGCATCGCCATCGAGCGCGCCTGTTCCAGCGCCACAAACATTTCCGCGCCACGATGCTGCAACACCTGGAAATTACCAATCGCTGTGCCGAATTGCTGGCGCGTCTTGAGATAATCGATGGTCAGGTCATGCAGCTTCGCCATCGCGCCCACCGCTTCGGCGGCCAGGGCGGCAATGGCTTCATCCACCACCTGCTCGATCAGCTCAATCCCGCCCAGCAATTGCCGCTCGGCGCCGATACGCACATTATTCAGTTCCACCTCGGCGGCCCGTTGGCCATCCTGGGTCGGATAGCCGCGCCGGCTCAGGCCCGGTGCATCGGCATCCACGATGAACAGGCCGATGCCATCGCGGTCGCGCTCAGCGCCCGCAAGCCGCGCTGAAATAATCAGCTTGTCGGCACTGTCGCCATGCAGCACCACGCCCTTGGCGCCGTTCAATACAAAGCCGCCAGCTTCCGCCCGCGCCGTAGTGGCCACGGAAGCCAGATCATAACGCGCATGGCGTTCGGTATGGGCGAAGGCCAGCAAAAGCTCGCCGCCAATCAGGCCGGGCAGGATGGCTTCGCGCTGCGCCGCGCTGCCGCCATGGCGCAGCAGCCCGCCACCCAGCACGATGGAAGCCAGGTAAGGCTCCAGCACCAGACTGCTGCCAAAGGCTTCCATCAGGATCATGGTTTCCACCGGGCCGCCGCCAAAGCCGCCATCGGCTTCGGCAAAGGGCAGGCCGAGGAAACCCAATTCGGCGAATTGCCGCCACATCTCGCGGCTGAAACCACCTTCATTGCGGGCATAGGCCTTGCGCTGCTCAAAGCCATATTCGCCAGCCATCAGGCGGTCGACGGAATCCTTGAGCATGCGCTGTTCGTCGTTGAGATCAAAATCCATGATTCACAGCCCCAGAATTGCTTTGGCGATGATGTTTTTCTGAATCTCGTTCGAACCGCCGTAGATCGAGACCTTGCGATAATTGAAGTAACCCGGTGCCACCGGCCCGGCCAGTTCCGGCCCGATGGGTGGCAGGTTGCGGCCTTCAAGTGCGCCCTCTTCAAACGGCAGCGCATAAGGCCCAACCGCTTCGAGTAGCAATTCAGTGGCAACCTGCTGCAATTCCGAGCCCTTGATTTTGAGGATTGAGGAAGCCGGATCGGGCTTGCCCTTGGCGCGCTTGGCCTCGTTGGCGACAACGCGCAACTGCGTGATCTCCAGCGCCTTCAGCTCCACTTCCAGCTGGGTCAGCTTTTCCATGAAGCGACGATTTTCGATCAGCGGCCGGCCGGCATCGCGCTCCTCGGCGGCAAGCTGGCGGATGCGGCGGATACGCTCCTTGGTCATGCCGATCCGGGCAATTCCGGTGCGTTCATTGCCCAGCAGGAATTTGGCGTAATCCCAGCCGCGCCCCTCCTGGCCCACCAGATTCTCGGCCGGCACGCGCACATCGTCGAAGAACACTTCATTCACTTCGCTGCCGCCATCGATCAACTGGATCGGCCGAACCGTGATGCCCGGGGTTTTCATGTCGATCAGCAGGAAGGAAATGCCAACCTGCTTCTTCACCGTGGCATCGGTGCGGCAAAGGCAGAAAATCCAGTCAGCATGCTGGCCCAAGGTGGTCCAGGTCTTCTGGCCGTTGACGATATAAAAATCGCCCTCACGCCGCGCCGTGGTTTTCAGCGAAGCCAGGTCGGAACCGGCACCCGGCTCGGAAAAGCCCTGGCACCACCAGTCATCCAGATTGGCGATGCGTGGCAGGAAGCGCTTTTTCTGCGCCTCATTGCCGAATTCGATTATCACCGGCCCAACCATGCTGACACCGAAGGGCAGCATCTGCGGCGCCGGCGCCTGCTGCAATTCGTCGCCGAAGATATATTGCTGCACCGGGCTCCAGCCGGTGCCACCCCATTCCTTGGGCCAATGCGGCACCGCCCAGCCCTTCTGATTGAGGATACGGGTCCAGGTGACCATATCCTCTTTGGATGGGCTGCGGCCTTCCGACAATTTGCGCTGGATACTGTCAGGCAGAGCCTGCTTGAAAAAGGCACGCACTTCATCGCGGAAGGCGATTTCCTCAGGGGTGAAACGCAAATCCATTCTGTCTCTCCTTACCCTTGTGTCTTGGCGCGTTCTTCGTCGCGCAATTCTTTTTTCGATAGTTTGCCCACCGGGGTGCGCGGCAGCGCGTCGCGGAATTCCAGCGCCGCCGGCATTTCATGGCGCCCGATCTTGTCAGCCAGAAACTGCTTCAGCTCATCCAGCGAAAATTCGGCCTGGCCCGGGCGCAAGGTGATGAAGGCCTTGGCGGCCTCGCCGCGATACCCATCCGGCACACCAATCACCAGCACTTCCGCCACTGCGGGATGTTCGTAAATCGCCTGCTCGATCAATTGCGGATAGACGTTGAAGCCACCCGAAATGATCATGTCCTTCTTGCGATCCACCAGATAGAAATAGCCATCGGCATCCATGTGCCCGATATCGCCGGTGAGGAAATAGCCATCGACGAAAGAGGCCGCGGTTTCCTCCGGCCGGTTCCAGTAGCCGGGCGTGACATTCGGCCCCTTGATGCGCAATTCACCGCTCTGATTCGGCCCCAGGCGGCGGCGTGGATCGTCGAGCGCCACCACATCCATTTCAATGCCGGGCAAAGGCAGCCCCACCGAGCCGGGCTTATGCGGGCCATGCTTGAGATGCGCGGTGCCAGCCGGCGAGGTTTCGGTCATGCCCCAGCCGCCGCCCAAACGCTGGCCGGTGAGTTTCTCGAACCGCGCCGCCACTTCCACCGGCAAAGGCGCACCGCCCGAGCCGCAATGTTCCAGCGAGGAAAAATCGCGCGTCTCGATGCCGGGGAAATTAGCCAGGGCAATCCACATTGTCGGCACGCCGGGAAACGCCGTGGCGCGTTTCACCTCGATATCATGCAAGGTGGTTTCCACATCGAAGCGCGGCCGCAGCAGGATTTCACCGCCGGCCGAGAGCTGGCGCAGCAGGATCGTGGTCAGCGCATAGATGTGAAACAGCGGCAGCACGCCGATGACACGCTGGCGCTGCGACACCTGCTCGCCCTGGCCGTTATACCATTCATCATAAATCGCCAGCGCCGCCGTGAGATTGGCATGGGTGAGCATGGCGCCCTTGGCCCGCCCGGTGGTGCCGCCGGTATATTGCAGCAAGGCCACAGCTTCCGGCTTCACCTCCGGCCAGGCAACGGGCAATGGTGCTTCGGCAACGAAAGCATCAAAACCGACCAGGCCGGGTTGTTGCGGCAGCGACATCAATGCTGCCGCCGGCAGACCCCAGGCGGCTTCGCTGGCCACCACCAGGCGTTCCACCGCGCCGGCGGCTTGCAGCTTCAGCGCCATGCCCAGCAGGCCCGGATAATCCACTGTCAGCAGCAGGCTGGCGCCGCTATCGCTCAGCTTATGCGCCAGTTCACGCTCGGCATCCAGCGGGCTGAGATGCGTCACCCGCACGCCCGCCAGGGCCGCGCCCAGAAAGGCAATCGGATGATAGGGCGTGTTGGGCAAATAGAGCGCAATCGTGCTGCCCGGCCCCAGCCCGGCACGCAGCAAAGCAGCGGCAAAGCCCTCGGCGCGGCGGCCGAATGCGGCAAAGTCGATACTATGGTCGCGATATTCCAGGAAGGGCCGGCTGGCATAATCACGCACCGCCTGACGCAGCACATCACCGAGAGAGCGGCTTGGAATCGGCAAGTCCCAGCGCATGCCGGGCGGATAGGATTTCTCCCAGATGAAGGGCCGCGTTGCCGCGCCCGTTTCTGTTGCCATGGACCAGTCCTCCCAGCATATCGGCGGATTTTTCTGCGTTATATTCCGCATGATGGAATATTGTTCCGATATTTACTGGAAAACCTAAGCACAGCCTGTATGCTTGTCAATGAAAAGACTTGAGGGGGAAGCCCGGATGGGACGTTTAAGCGGCAAAGCCGCGATCATTACTGGCGCCGGCAGCGGCATCGGCCGCGCGGCTGCCCGCCTGTTTGCCGCCGAGGGCGCAAGGCTGCTGTTGGTGGATCGCAGCGCCGAGGCGGTGCAGGCGGTGGCGGATGAAGTTGGCGCCGCAGCCTTCCCCGCCGATGCCGGCGACGAGGCCGATGTACAGGCTTTCATCGCACACGCCGAAGCCAACTTCGGCCGGCTCGACATCATCTTTGCCAATGCCGGCATCAGCGGCGGCCTGGTGCCGCTGTTTGAGCAGACGGTGGCGCAATGGCAGGAGATCCTGCGCATCAACCTGATCGGCCCGTTCCTGGCGATCCGCCATGGCGCCCCGATCATGCAGCGCCAGGGCAAGGGCAGCATCGTCTGCACCGCTTCAGTGGCCGGCCTGCGCGCCAACGCTGCCGGCTCGCCCTATTCCGCCAGCAAGGCCGGCGTGATCAGCCTGGTGCAGACCGCAGCCAATGCGCTGACCGGCAGCGGCGTGCGGATCAATGCCGTTTGCCCCGGCCTGATTGAAACCGGCATGACCCAGCCGCTGTTTGATGCCGCCCGAGCGCGCGGCGCTGAAAGCCGTATCGGCCAGCTTAATCCCACCGAGCGCGCCGGCCAGCCCGAGGAAATTGCCGCAGCCGCGCTATTCCTGGCCAGCGACGAGGCCAGCTATGTGAATGGCCAGGCGCTGGCAGTGGATGGCGGCCTGTCCAGTACGCTACCTTTCAAGACGCAACGTAGATAAACGAAGGAACACAGTCTCATGCGTGAAGCCGTTATCGTTTCCACCGCCCGCACGCCGATTGGCAAAGCCTATCGCGGCGCCTTCAACAACACCCAGGCCCAGGCCCTCGGCGGCCATGCCATCGCCGCTGCCGTGGCCCGCGCCGGCATCGATCCGGCGGAAGTGGATGATGTGGTGATCGGCGCCGCCATGCAGCAGGGTTCCACGGCGATGAACGTGGCGCGCCAGGCGGCGATGAGCGCCGGCCTGCCGGTGACGGTGGCCGGCATGAGCCTGGATCGGCAATGCGCTTCCGGCCTGATGGCGATTGCCACCGCCGCCAAGCAGATCATTGTGGATGGCCACACTGTTACCGTGGGCGGCGGCCTGGAATCGATCTCGCTGGTGCAGAATGAGCATGCCAACCGTTTCCGCACCCGCGATCCGGCCCTGGTGGAGCGCCTGCCGCAGCTTTACATGACCATGCTGGAAACCGCCGAGATCGTGGCCGAGCGTTATGGCGTGAGCCGCGAGGCGCAGGACGAATATTCGCTGCAATCGCAGCAGCGCACCGCCCAGGCCCAGGCCGAAGGCCGCTTCAAGGCGGAAATCGCACCGATCACCGCCACCATGCTGGTAGCCGACAAGGCCACCGGCGCCACTTCCGAGCGCAGCATCACGCTGGAGCAGGATGAAGGCAACCGGCCGCAGACCACGCTGGCTGATCTGACCAAACTCCAGCCGGTGTTCAAGGATGGCCAGCGCATCGCCGTGGGCAAGTTCATCACCGCCGGCAATGCCTCGCAGCTTTCCGATGGCGCCTCGGCTGCCGTGCTGATGGAAGCCAAGGAAGCCGAGAAGCGCGGCCTCACACCGCTGGGCGCCTATCGCGGCATGGCGGTGGCCGGCTGCGATCCGGATGAGATGGGCATCGGCCCGGTTTTCGCTGTGCCCAAGCTGCTCAAGCAGCATGGCCTGAGCGTGGACGATATCGGCATCTGGGAATTGAACGAGGCTTTCGCCTGCCAGGTGCTGTACAGCCGCGACCGGCTCGGCATCCCGAATGACCGCCTCAATGTCAGCGGTGGCGCGATCTCGATCGGCCATCCCTATGGCATGTCAGGCGCCCGCATGACCGGCCATGTGCTGATCGAAGGCAAACGCCGTGGCGCCAAATACGGCGTGGTCACCATGTGCATCGGTGGCGGCATGGGCGCCGCCGGCCTGTTCGAGATTTTCTGAGTCGAACCGGGCTGATTGCTGAATAATTTGAGGGCAGCCCCAAGCATTGGGCTGCCTTCTCCTTTTCGTCATGCGCGGGCTTGACCCGGGCATCCCATTTTCCCAGGAATTCAAACATATTTTGCAAAAAAAACGGGATGCCCGCTTTCGCGGGCATGACGACTTTCTGGGGGACGCTAGCAGCGCCGTCGGATTAAACCGGACAGCCGTGGTTCGTAGCAGCTTCTTATTTCCCTTAATACACAAAGGGTTTCAGCACAAAACTCTGCAATCAGTTGCCGCAACGAAAAATATAATCTCCATCATTGCTGTTCTTGCTCAAAAGCGTGGCATTGCCGCCCCTCGCTGCGCAGTAATTGTTGGCAGCTTCAAAGGCATCTTTGTCTGGGGAAAGTGACAGTCCAGTGTTGATCACGACTGATTTTTCATTGCCTATCATTGTGGGGGAACAGGCTGAAACCATCAAAGAAAACACCAGAATAGCAACGTGTTTCATTGTTTCCTCGTTGTGAGATTATTTCCGATCAACAAAACCAAGGCAGCCCAATCACTCAGTCTGACACAATCTCCGCGCGGCCATTATTCAGCACCACGGCGTCGCGTTCGACAACACGGGCGCGGAAGCTGATACCATCGCCCTCTCGCCAGATTTCCGTGCTGATCGTCTCGCCGGGAAAAACCGGCGCGCTGAAGCGGCCCTGCACAGCGCGCAGCCGCGCCGGATCGTTGTTACAGCACAGCCGCAGCAAGGCCCGCACCGCCACGCCGAAACTGCACAGGCCATGCAGGATCGGGCGGGCAAAACCGGCCGCCGCCGCCACGCGCGGGTCGGCATGCAATGGATTATCATCACCCGACAGGCGATAGATCAGCGCCGCTTGCGGCAAGGTCGGCAAAGCCAGGGTGGCATCCGGCGCACGCTCGGGCAATTTATGTGGCTCGGGTAATGGCTGGCCCAGCAAGGTTGCCGGGCCGCCAAAGCCGCCTTCGCCGCGAATGAATGTTGTGGCGCTGAGCGTGCAGAGCAGATCGCCGCTGGCCTTGTCGATCACATCGCGTTCGGAAAACAGCAGCGCACCCTTGCCCGGGCCCTTATCAACAATTTCCACCACGCGGCTTTTGCCGATCACTGTGCCGCTGGCCGGCAACGGCTTGTGGATCACCAGCCCCTGTTCGCCGTGCAGCACTTTGCGCCAATCCACGCCGGTATTGGGGTCTTTCAGCCAGAAGCCGGGATAACCCAGCACCACCGCCATGCTGGGCAAAGCCTGCAGGCCATCCTCATAGACATAACGCAGATCATCCATATCCATCGGATCGCTGCCGCAGCCAAGACCCAGCGCATAGAGGATCGTGTCCTTGCTGGTGTAGCGATGCTCCAGATCGGGAAACTGCCAATGCTTCAGTTTGTGATAATCGATTGCCATGGCGCCGCTCCCGTTTTTGCTTTTGCCAAATCTGGCGCATGGCTGCCGTGGGGTCAATTCGCGCATCGGCTTGACTAAGCCAAACCCCGCTGCCAGCATTGCAAAAATGGAGGAAATAATGGCAGGCGATTTGCGTTACGGCATTCTCAGTTTTGGTGCCTATATTCCGCGCCTGCGCCTGGCGCGCAAAGCCATCGCCGAGGCCAATGCCTGGTTCAATCCGGCGTTGAAAGCGCAGGGCAAGGGCGAACGCGCCATCTGCAATTGGGATGAAGACCCGATCACCATGGCGGTGGAAGCAGGCCGCGATGCGCTGCTGGGCCATGCTGCCGGCAAGCTGCGCGGCCTGCGTTTTGCCTCCACCAGTTTTCCGTTCCTGGATCGCTTGAATGCCGGACTGGTGGGCGAGGCCCTGTCACTGCCCGAGGAAATCGGCGCCCAGGATGTGGCCGGCAGCCAGCGCGCCGCCACCACCGCGCTGCTGCAAGCCTTGCAGAGCCAGGACAACATCCTGCTGCTGGCGGCAGACAAGCGCGAAGCCAAGGCGGCCAGCCCGCTGGAGATGGCGGCCGGCGATGGTGCAGCCGCCCTGCTGCTGGGCCATGGCGCGCCGCTGGCAACATTGCTTGCCAGTGCCACACGCAGCGCCGATTTTGTTGATCATTACCGCACTGCTGATTCAGAGGGTGATTACGGCTGGGAGGAACGCTGGATCCGTGATGCCGGCTATGCCCAGATTGTGCCGCCGGTGATAACCCGCTGCCTGGAACGCGCCGGCAAACCGGCCAGCGCGGTAACGCATTTCTGCATGCCGGCCACGTTGCCACGCCTGGGCAATGCCATGGCCAAGGCGGCCGGCATCAGCGAGACTGCCTTGCGCGACAATCTGCATAGCGTGTGCGGCGAAACCGGCGTGGCGCATCCATTGCTGCTGCTGGCGGCGGCGCTGGAAGATGCACGGCCCGGCGACTTGGTTCTGGTGGTGGGCTTTGGCCAGGGCGCCGATGCGCTGCTGTTTGAAGTGACCCCCGAAATTGCGCAAACCACACCGCGGCTGGGGGTTAAAGGCCATCTGGCGCGGCGCCGGGCTGAAACCAACTATGCAAAATTCCTCGCCTTCAACGACGTCATTGCGCTGGAGCGCGGCATGCGCGCCGAGGCCGACAAGCAGACCGCGCTGTCCTCGCTGTGGCGCAACCGCGCGGCGCTGACCAGCTTCATGGGCGGGCAATGCGGCAAATGCGGCACGCGGCAATTTCCGCTCAGCCGGGTCTGCGTCAATCCCAATTGCGGCGCCATCGATAGCCAGGAACCGCATGCTTTCGCCGACAAGATCGGCCGGATCAATTCCTACACCGCCGACCGCCTGACCTATTCGCCCGATCCGCCGGCCTGCTATGGCATGATCCAGTTTGACGAAGGCGGACGATGGATGATGGATTTCACCGATATCGATGCCGAGGCGCTGAGCGTCGGCCAGCCGATGCGGATGATGTTCCGCATCAAGGATATCGACCAGCAGCGCGGCTTCCGCCGTTATTTCTGGAAGGCGGCACCGGCCGCCAGCACCGAAGGGAATTGAACATGCCAAAAGGTATCCGCGACAAGGTGGCCATCCTGGGCATGGGCTGCTCAAAATTCGGCGAGCGCTGGGACATGGAAGCGCAGGACCTGATGGTGGAGGCTTATGCCGAAGCCCTGGCCGATGCCGGCATCGAGACCAAACAGCTTGATGCTGCCTGGCTCGGCACCGCCATCGAGGAACAGCATGTCGGCAAATCCGCCGTGCCGCTGGCGGTGGGGTTGCGGCTGCCTTTCATTCCGGTGACGCGGGTGGAGAATTTCTGCGCCTCCGGCACCGAGGCATTTCGCGGCGCGGTTTATGCCGTGGCTTCGGGTGCAGCGGATATCGCACTGGCGCTGGGCGTGGAGAAGCTGAAGGATACCGGCTATGGCGGCCTGCCGCAGCGCGGGCGCGGCACGCTCAACAACCAGACCTGGCCCAATCTTTCCGCACCCGGCAGCTTCGCCCAGCTTGCCACCGCCTATCGCGCCAAGCATGGCTCTACGCCTGAGGATTTGAAGCGCGCCATGGCGCATATCTCGGTCAAGAGCCACGATAACGGCGCGCGTAATCCGAAAGCGCATTTGCGCAACCGGATCACCATCGACACCGTGCTGAATGCGCCGATCATCGCCGAGCCGCTTGGGCTTTATGATTGCTGCGGCGTGTCGGATGGCGCCGCCTGCGCCATTGTCACCACGCCGGAAATTGCCCGGTCGCTTGGCAAGCGCGACCTGATCACGGTCAAGGCGATCCAGCTCTCCGTTTCAAACGGCCTGGAGGCACAGCATAATTCCTGGGATGGCAGCTATTTTGCCACCACACGCATCGCCGCCAAGCGGGCCTATCAGGAAGCCGGCATCGAACGCCCGCGCGATGAAATCAGCCTGATCGAAGTGCATGATTGTTTCTCGCTCACCGAACTGGTGACGATGGAAGACCTGCACATATCCGCCGAAGGCCGCGCCATCCATGATGTGCTGGATGGCTTCTATGATGCCGATGGCGCCATTCCGTGCCAGATCGATGGTGGGCTGAAATGTTTCGGCCATCCCATCGGCGCCTCCGGCCTGCGCATGATCTACGAGATGTATCTGCAAATGCAGGGCCGCGCCGGCGAACGCCAGCGCGCAACACCGCCGCGCCTCGGCCTGACCCACAATCTGGGCGGCTTCCCGCACCAGAATGTCTGCTCGGTCTCGATCATCGGGCGTTATGATTGATCGAGTTTAGCCACCAGCTTTTTCGGCGCCACCAGGCGATAGCTGCGCCGCACCAGTTCGGCCACTTCGCGCCAATCCGGCTTGCGGTCGATCCACATGCCGACCCAGCCTTTAGGGCCGAAATAGGGCGGCACGAAGAAACGCGCCGCATCGGCGCCAATCAGGATTTGCTGGCTGCCCGGCTGTGCCTTGCACCAGAAGGCCGGGCGTCCGGCCTGGGCCACCTCGATGGCGAAGATTTTGGCGCGCACACGATAGGTCGGCCGCTCCCAGGTTTCCTGCTCAATGGCTTCCGGCAGGGCCAGGCAGAGAGTGCGCAATTGTTCGGCGGGTGATTGGGCGGGCATCAGAACAAACTCCCCTGGCGGCCGTCGCGGCTTGGTGGCTTGAACAGATCGGTGCGTAGCCGCAGGCGCTTCTCATTGAAACCAAGTTTCCGGCTGGCCAGCCCAAAACGCTGGGCGATCAGATCGGCATAAGGCCCCTCGCCGCGCATGCGATTGCCGAATTCCGGCACATAATCGCGGCCGCCGCGTGCTTGCTGGATCAGCTTCATCACCCGGGCGGCGCGGTCGGGATAATGTTCGGCCAGCCATTCGCGCCAGATTTCCTTTAATTCCAGCGGCAGGCGCAGCAGCACATAGCCGGCCTCGCGCGCACCGGCGGCATAGGCGGCCTCCAGGATGCGCTCGATCTCCATGTCGTTGACCATCGGGATAATCGGCGCCACCATCACGCCCACCGGCACGCCGGCCTCGGCCAGTTGCTGGATCGCTTCCAGCCGCTTCGGCGGGGTTGAGGCACGCGGCTCCATGCGGCGCGCCAATTGCCGGTCCAGCGTGGTGACGGAGAGGAAAATCTTCACCAGCCCATCGCGCGCCATGGCGCTGAACAGATCGATATCGCGCGTGACCAAGAAATTCTTGGTGACAATGCCGAGTGGATGGCAGGTATCGCGCAACACTTCCACCACACTGCGGGTGATGCGCTCCTCGCGCTCCACCGGCTGATACGGATCCGTGTTGGTGCCCATATTCATCACTGCCGGCTGATAGCCGCGCGCCGCCAGTTCCTTTTGCAGCAACGCCGCCGCATCGCGCTTCACCATGATCTGGGTTTCAAAATCCAGCCCCGGCGAGAAGCCGAGATAGGCATGGCTGGGCCGGGCGAAACAGTAGACGCAGCCATGCTCGCAGCCGCGATAGGGATTGATCGAGCGATCAAACGGAATATCCGGCGACTTGTTCCAGGCGATGATGCTGCGCGAGGTATCGGCATGCAGCACGGTCTTGAGCGGCTCAGGCTCATCCCACACGCCCCAGCCATCATCCTCGCGCTGGCGCCGCAGCGTATCGTAGCGGCTGGCCACATCGCTGAGCGCACCGCGCCCGCGCCGCGCATCCGGGCGGGCCTGGTCGGCTTCAGTGCTGATGGCGCGGGGGATGATCTTTTTCACCGGACACTTCCGTTCCGGCTACAGGCCGGAAATTAGCTTGGTTTGCGCCGCTCATGTTCTCGCAAACGCGGGAACAATTCAACAAAATTGCATGGCTTGTGGCGATAATCGAGCTGATCCTTGAGAATTAAATCCCAGGCATCGCGGCAAGCCCCCGGCGAACCCGGCAAAGCAAACAGATAGGTGCCGCGCGTCACCCCCGCCGTGGCACGCGACTGGATGGTGGACGTGCCGATCTTCTGGAAACTGAGCATGCGGAATAGTTCGCCGAAACCCGGGATTGCCTTCTCATAGATTGCCTCAAAAGCCTCCGGCGTCACATCGCGGCCGGTAACCCCGGTACCGCCGGTGGATAGCACCACATCGATGGCGGGATCGTCGATCCAGGCCACAAGCTGGGCCTGGATATCGGCAATCTCATCTTTCACCAGGGCGCGGGCCGCCAGTTCATGGCCAGCCTCGGTCAGCCGGTCCACCAGGGTCTGGCCGGACTTGTCCTCTGCCGCCGAGCGGGTGTCGGATACCGTGAGCACGGCGATGCGGCAGGGGATAAAACGGCGCTCGCCACTGGCGGAATTGGGAGTCGTTGTCTGGTTCATGCTTCGCCCGTCGCGCTTGAAATATGGTTACAGAGCCAGCCTGCGCCTTCATTCAGCCACGATCAAGCGGCAGTCTGCCAGCATGGCTTATCCAAGGAGACATGCCATGTACAAGCATCTGGCCGAAGCTGGTTTGGCCGCCCTGCTGATCGCCCTGGCGCCGCAGGTGGCCAAGGCCGACAGTTTCTCTTTCGGCTATTCGAGTGGGCCCTGGCATTCTCGGCCATGGTACGATAACGGCTATCGCCAGCGCGGCCATGCCTATGGCCCGCGCCATTCCCATGGCAGGGATTACCGCGGCGGCTATTGGGGCCCGCCGGCCTATCGCCCGCGTGTGGTGCTGATTGAACCGCCGCGCACACGCTATTATGTGCCGCCGCCGCCGGTTTATTATGCCCCCGCGCCCTATGGCGGGCCAAACATTTCCGCCGTGCCGGCCTCGCCGGTCTACCAGGCGCAAAATGGCCAATATTGCCGCGAATACCAGGCCACCGTGGTGGTGAATGGCGCGCCGCAAGCCAGCTACGGCACCGCCTGCCTGATGCCCGACGGCGCCTGGCGCATCGTGAATTAAGCTTGGAAGAGAAGGATTGGCTGGGGTGCCTGGATTCGAACCAGGGATGACGGTACCAAAAACCGTTGCCTTACCGCTTGGCTACACCCCAGCAGCATGCCGGCCAGACGAGCGCCTGGTTGGCTGCGGGCGGGCCGGAAGATAGTCGGATCGCCCCGGCTTTTCCAGCCTTTCGGGCGGCTTTTGCGTTGCGACGTGGTGTTTGCCTTTGGCCAGGGCTGCAACTAGGATTTGCGACAATCATCGAGAGATTGCCGCACACCGTGACCAGCCCCACCAGTATCCCCGCCAGCCCGCTCCCCCTGCCCGATATGGCCGCCTTTGCCCATGTGAAGGATGGCCTGCTGCGCGACCTGCTGGCTTATTATCTGGCACGGCGCGATGGCGCCCGGGTGCCGCTGCGCAGCCGCATCGCACCGATGGATTTCCCCAAATTGCTCAGCAATGTGTTCCTGTATGAATAAGTTGCGGCGGATGACGATTTTTATATCCGCCTGGCGGGTGAGGAAATCCGCACCATGCTGCAAACCACACGCCAGGGCGCCAAGCTGGCCGAAGTGTTTCCGCCTGAGATTGCCACCGTGGTGCGCGAGCGCTACCGCCAGGTCTGCCGCGATGGCAGCGTGATGCATAATATCGGCCTGGTATTTGAGCGGATGGGCGGCAGCGGCGAAGGCGAACGCATTGCCATGCCGTTGGCCGATGATCGGGGCGTGGTGCGCTTCCTGCTTGGCGCCACGGTATATCACTTTCCGCAACAGGCCGCGGCTTCGCACCCCAATGTGGAAAAAGTGACGATCACTTTCACGCCGCTCTGAAATATTTTGCTTCGGCTCAGATTGCCGTTGCCGCCACCCACCAGCCAGGATGCGCGCGGCCCAAGGCACGCGCCGCATGCTCGGCCAGCCTGGCCTCGGCAAACAGGCCGAAGCAGGTGGCGCCCGAGCCGGATAGCCGCGCCAGCAGGCAGCCGCTCTGCGCCTTGAGCGCCGCCAGAACCGGATCGATTGCCGGGGCCAGGAAACGCGCCGGTGCTTCCAGATCGTTGCGACGCTGGCGCAGCAGAATGGCCAGATCGGCTGCACTGCCCGGGCAGCGCGGCCACGGATCAGCCGGGCTGGTGGCGCCGTTCAGCGCGGCAAACACATCGCGGGTCGGCAAAGCAACGCCGGGATTGACCAGCACCAGCCAGGCCGGCGGCAAAGGCCCCAGGCTGCTTGCCAGCGGCAGCAGGATTTCGCCGATGCCGCGCATCTGCGCCGGCTGCCCCAGCAGGCAGACCGGCAGATCGGCGCCGAGCGCCAGGCCAAGCCGCGCCAAGGCATCGTCATCATGCCCAAGCTGCCAAAACTGGTTCAGCAGCCGCAGGGCCGCCGCCGCATCAGCCGAGCCGCCGCCAATGCCGGAAGCCAACGGCAGATTCTTGCGCAAGCTCAGCCGGGCGCCCAGCGGTCGGTCGGCAGCCAGCAAGCGGGCGGCACGCAGCACCAGATTGTCAGGCTCAGCCGCCAGGCCGTCGCCAAATGGTCCGTCGATATCGAGGGCTAACTGCGTATCCGGGGCAACGGCCAGCGTATCAGACGCCGCCGGATCGCGCGCAAACACCACCAGGCTTTCCAGCTCGTGGTAGCCATTGGGCCGCTTATGCGTGACATGCAGGAAAAGGTTGATCTTGGCCGGCGCGAGCCGCTCGGCGCGATTGCTGCCAGCCATCACAAAACCCCGTCGTCACCCCCGGGCTTGACCCGGGGGTCTGCCCATCGAGGGTAACGAGATGCGCGGGTCAAGCCCGCGCAAGACGACGGAGCAAATGGCCGGGCCTGAGCGTAATGCCGCCCATTCACTTCTGTGCCACCGGATCGAGGCCCACTTCGAGCTTCTGCCGTACCTTCTGCTCAAGCTCGGCTTCCGGCTTGAGGCCGAGGGCGCGGCGCCACTGGAACTGCGCCTCGGCGCGGCGGCCAACCTTCCAATAGGCATCGCCCAGATGATCGGTGATCACCGCATCGCCGCCCTTCAATTCCACCGCGCGTTCAAGCTGCGTCACAGCTTCCTCGTAACGACCGAGACGGTAATAGGCCCAGCCAAGTGAATCGACGATGGCGCCATCATTCGGCCGCAACGCCACGGCGCGCTTGATCATGTCGGTGGCACGGTCAACATTGCGGTTCATGTCAACCCAGGTATAGCCGAGATAATTCAGCACCATCGGCTGATCGGGCTGGAATTCCAGCGCTTTCAGCATGTCAACTTCGGCCTTGTCCCACTGCTTCGAGCGTTCCAGCGCGATGCCGCGGCCGAACAGCACAATCCAGTGGCGGTTTTCCAGCGCTGGCAGACGCTCGATTGCAGCGTTGTATTCGCGCACCGCGTCGGTCCATTTCTCCATCTGGCGATACAGGTCGGCCAGGGTCAGGAGCGGCCGCGCATCATCCTTGCGTTCGCGCGCCATGCGGCGCAGCAGCCGCACGGCTTCGTCATGGTCGCCGCTTTCATTGACACACCAGGCGATACGCAGCTTGGCGGTATCGGCGAAAGCACCATCGGGCCGCACCTCACCATAGGCCTTGATGGCGCGCTCCCATTGCTTGCGGCTCTCATAGATATCGGCCAGCGAAACCCGCGCATCATCCAGATCGGGCCGCAAAGCCAGCGCAAGCTGGAGATGCAGTTCGGTCAATTCGCCGCCATCATTGCGGCCAAAGGCGGTGGCGGCAGCCAGCAGGCTTTCGGCAAAACCTTCATTGGCATTGCCAACCAGCGGCGCCACGCCGCTGGCATTGGCCTGCTTCAGCCGCAAGGCGGCCATTTGCAACGTGCTGTTTTCCGGATTCTGCTTCTGATGCTGTGCCACCAGGGCCCGCGCCTCGTCAACCCGGCCGCGGCGTTGCAGGAAGCGGCTATAGGCATCCACCTGCCGGATGCCAACGCGCTCGCCCTTGGCCATTGCCGCGCGATATTCCGCGTCGGCCGCGCTGTCACGGCCCAGCGCTTCCAGCAGCAGCGGCTTAAGATGATCGTGCACACCGCCAAAAAGCGGGTTGCGGTCGAGCTTGCCCAGCGCTTCCAGGGCGCGGTCAGCCTCGCCCTTGCCGGCATAGGCCCAGGCAGCAATCAGCGGATTGAAGGCGGAGTGAATGCCGCTGGTCGGCCCTTCGGCCACCAGCTGCAAAGCGGCATCGTAATCCCGCCGCAGCATCGCCCCGGTGGCAACCGCGATGCGGGCCACATGATCGCCGGGATTGCCATCCCGCAGGATGCCGGCCAGTTCCAGTGCCTGCGGCACACGGCCATCTGCCAGCAGCGAGAGGAAGGCGCCCTGGGTGAGCATGCCGCTGCGCGGTTCTTCATTCAGCGCGCGCAGATAAAAATTTGCGGCCGAGGCGTGATCAAAACTCAGCCGGGCATGACGCGCGGCCAGGAAATGACCATAGGGCGAGTCGAGCGTGGCCGTAGGCGCATGCACCACATGCGGCTCTGCTGCCGGCGCCGGCACCGGGGCCGATGTGCGCATCGTGCAGCCGGCCAGCAGCAGGGGCGCCAGCGCCGCCGTAACCAGCACCCTGGCCAAGCCACCGCCCTTGCCGATCAGGGCGGCATGAGCGGCGCGGAATGGAGCCTGGATGTTGGCCGGATGCATGAATGCTGCCTCACATATTGGGATAGTTCGGACCGCCGCCACCTTCCGGCACGGTCCAATTGATATTCTGGGCCGGATCTTTGATGTCGCAAGTCTTGCAGTGAACACAATTTTGCGCGTTGATCTGGAAACGCGGATTGCTGCCATCCGCCTCCCGCAACACCTCATACACGCCCGCCGGGCAATAGCGCTGCGCCGGCTCATCATAGACCGGGAGATTGCGCGCAATCGGGATGCTCGGATCGGCCAGCCGCAAATGGATCGGCTGATCTTCCTCGTGATTGGTGCTGGACAGGAAAACCGACGACAGCTTGTCGAAGCTGATCTTGCCATCCGGTTTCGGATAATTGATCGGCTTGCATTCCTTGGCCGGCTTCAGCGTTTCGTGATCGGCCTTGCCATGGCGCGTGGTCCAGCCCACCAGAAAGCCGAGGCCGATATCGTTGAGCCACATATGCAGGCCGCCGATGGCAGTGCCGAGCCACATGCCGTATTTCAGCGCCGGCTTGACATTGCGCACCTTCCACAGGTCTTTCCAGATCCAGCTTTCGCGCACGGCTTCCGGATAGGCCGCCAGTTCGTCGCCGCCCTGGCTGCCATTCTTCAATGCTTCAAACGCCGCCTCGGCCGCCAGCATGCCGCTCTTCACCGCATTATGGCTGCCCTTGATGCGCGGCACATTGACGAAGCCGGCCGAACAGCCGATCAGCGCGCCGCCCGGGAAGGTCAACTTCGGGATCGATTGCAGGCCACCTTCGTTGATGGCGCGAGCGCCATAGGCGATCCGCTTGCCGCCCTCAAAAAACTCCCGCACGGAGGGATGCGTCTTGAAACGCTGGAATTCGTCAAACGGCGAAAGATAGGGATTCTCGTAATTCAGGTTGACCACAAAGCCCACGGCCACCTGATTATCTTCCAGGTGATACATGAAGCTGCCGCCGGCAGTGGCATTATCCAGCGGCCAGCCCTGGGTATGCACCACCAGGCCGGGTTTGTGCTTGGCCGGATCAACCTGCCACAGCTCCTTGATGCCGATGCCGAATTTCTGCGGGTCGACACCATCGCGCAGATTGAATTTCTGCATCAGCATCTTGGCCAGCGAGCCGCGCACACCTTCGGCGATCAGGGTGTATTTGGCGCGCAGTTCCACGCCCGGCGTATAGCTGCCCTTGTGCTCGCCATCGCGGCCAATGCCCATATCGCCGGTGGCCACGCCCACCACTTCGCCCTTGTCGCCATACAGCACTTCGGCAGCAGCGAAGCCGGGGAAGATTTCCACGCCCAGTTCTTCCGCCTGAGTTGCCAGCCAGCGGCACACATTGCCCAACGAGACGATGTAGTTGCCGTGATTATTCATCAGCGGCGGCAGCATGAAATTCGGCACGTGGATATGGTTCGCTTCGGTGAGGATGAGGAAACGATCCTCGGTCACCGGCGTATTGAGCGGTGCGCCCTTTTCCTTCCAATCCGGAATCAGTTCGTTGAGGCCGATCGGGTCGACCACAGCGCCGGAGAGAATATGCGCGCCGACTTCGGAACCTTTTTCGATCACGCAGACCGAAATGTCATGATCCTGCTCGGCGGCAAGCTGCTTCAGGCGGATGGCGGCGGACAAGCCGGACGGGCCGGCGCCCACCACCACCACATCATATTCCATCGTTTCGCGTTCCATCCCCGCACCTATCGCTGGTCTATCTGGCGCTGCTGGCGCCGCTGCATTGCTTGACTATAGGCCCCTGCTTACCAGACTATGGCCGGCAAGCCAACGGCGCCGGGCGCGGACATAAGCTATGTATGCCAACGAATTAGGCCGGGAAAGCCCCGATGAAATATTGAGTGCCGGGGCGCTCCTGCGGTTCTATGTCGAGGCCGGGGCGGATGAATGTATCGGCGATATGCCGGTTGATCGCACCGAAGCACCGCCAGCCCGCCCCAGCA
This sequence comes from Ferrovibrio sp., assembly GCF_017994015.1. Lineage (GTDB taxonomy): Bacteria > Pseudomonadota > Alphaproteobacteria > Ferrovibrionales > Ferrovibrionaceae > Ferrovibrio. Next base: position 84,039 of record NZ_JAGOLP010000007.1, read on the forward strand.
TGGCGGCGCCCGCCGCGCCGGCAACACGGCCAGCCGCGCAAAATCCGCCACAGCGCCTGCCGCCCGGTTCGGCTGCCAACGCACCGCCGCCGCTGCGTCAACCAGCCTCGCCGGCTTTGCTTTCGGCCCAGGCCGCCGAAACCGCCGCCAGCCGTGCCGCACGCGCCTGCGACGATGTGGCGCAGCTCAGGGCCGCCGTTGCCGCCTTTGAGGGCTGCGCGCTCAAGGCCACGGCCACCAACACGGTCTTTGCGCGCGGCAACCCGGCGGCGCCGCTGATGCTGATCGGCGAAGCGCCGGGCCGCGACGAGGATGCCCAGGGTTTCCCCTTTGTCGGCCAGAGTGGCCAGTTGCTGGACCGCATGCTGGCCGCCATCGGCCGCGACGAGCAGAATGCCTATATCTCCAACGTGATCTTCTGGCGCCCACCGGGCAACCGCGATCCTTCGCCGGAGGAAATCATCGCCTGCCGGCCGTTTGTTGAGCGCCATATCGCCCTGGTGCGGCCGCGCGTCATCGGCCTGGTCGGGCGCCATGCCGCCGCCACCCTGCTCGGCACCAGCCAGGGCATCACCAAGCTGCGCGGCAAATGGCTGGTTTATACCCGCGACGGGCTGGAAATCCCGGCCCTGCCGATGCTGCACCCGGCCTATCTGCTGCGCCAGCCCGGCCTGAAGCGCGAAGCCTGGCGCGACATGCTCAGCCTGGCGCTGAAACTGGAAGAACTGGGCGCGTGAGCCGCCTCTTTTATGGCTGGATCGTGGTGGCCGCCGCTTTTGCGGTGATGTTCACCGGCTTCGGCGCCGCCTATACCTTTCCGGCGTTTTTCGAGCCGCTGCGCAGCGAATTCGGCGCCGACCGCGCCACCGTGTCGCTGGTCTTCTCGCTGGCCGCGTTTCTGTATTTTGTCCTGGGCGCAGTCAGCGGCCCACTGGCCGACCGGCTCGGGCCGCGCCCGGTGATCGGCTTTGGCCTGGCCTGTGTTGCCGGTGGCATGATCGCCGCCAGCTTCGCCAACAGCCTGGGCACGGTGCTGCTGGCCTACAGCATCGGCATGGGCGTGGGCATCGGCTTTTCTTATGTGCCGGCCATCGGCACGGTGCAGCATTGGTTCATCCAGAAACGTGGCCAGGCTTCCGGCCTGGCGGTGATGGGCATCGGCCTGGGCACCGTGGTGATGCCGCCCTTTGCCGCCTGGCTGATCGACAGCCTGTCCTGGCGGCAGACCTATTTCTGGCTTGGCATCGGCTTCGGCCTGCTTGGCCTGCTGGCTGTGCTGGCCTTGCGTGCCGATCCGGCGGCGATGGGGCTGCGGCCCGATGGCGCCACGGCGTCGAGCAAAACAGCGGCAGGCAGCACCGCGCTTAGCGGCTTCACCCTGCGCCAGGCTTTGCGGCATCGGGTTTTCTGGCTGCTGTATCTGGCCTGTGCGCTGAACTGCATCGGCACGTTTGTGCCCTTTGTGCATCTGGCCGCCTTCGCCCAGGATCAGGGTTTGGGGCGCGAACAGGGGGTGTGGCTGGTGGGATTGATCGGCATCGGCTCGATGGCCGGGCGTTTCCTGCTTGGCGGCGTGGCCGACCGGCTGGGGCGCGGCCCGGCCTTTGCCGCCGCCATGCTGGGTTCCGGCCTGATGCTGGCCTATTGGCCGTTTGCCCAGGGTTTTATTGCCCTGGGCGGTTTCGCCCTCGGTTTCGGGTTGTGTTATGGCGGCTTCGTCGCTCTGGCCCCGGCAATCACGGTGGACCTGTTCGGCGCCCGCGCCGCCAGCGCCCTGATCGGCGCGCTCTATACCAGCGTGGCCTTCTCCACCCTGCTCGGCCCCACCCTGGCCGGCTTCGCCTTCGACCGCACCGGCAGCTACAGCGTGCCGATCTTTGTCAGCGCCGCCACCTGCGGCCTGGGCGCGCTGATTGTCTGGCTATTACCCCGGCATTTGGCATCACCCGCATAAGTTGCTCAATATATGCTTGCCCACTAGCGTGTATTGCGGTATCCGGTCTGGGTCATGCCAAGCCTTGCCCGACCCGAAACGATCCGGCGGCCGCAGCAGACGGGGGAAGGCTTGCGCGGCATGCTGCGCCGGAGCCTAGGCGCCGTTTTGCTTGCTATCGCATTCCAGCTCGCCGTTGCGCCTGCCAGTCAGGCGCAGCCTTCGGATTTGCCTGTCATCCTGTCAGCGCAGGATACCGAGCTTTACGGGCGGATTTTTGAAGCCCAGGCCGAGCTGCGCTTCCAGGAAGCCGACAAGCTTTTGAAGCAGGTGAAGCAACCGCTGCTGCACGGCCATGCGCTGCATCAGCGCTACACACATCCCAACGGCTATAATGCCTCCTATGCCGAACTGAGCCAGTGGATGCGCGATTACCGCGATCATCCCGGCGCCGAGGAAGTGTATCGTCTGGCGCTGAAGAAAAAAGCGCGCAAGGACAAGGCGCCGCCCAGCCCCACCGGCGTGCATACCGGCGAATTCCCCAACGATCCCGGCAGTGTGGCTACCACCCGCTCTCGCCCGCTGCCCAAGGAGCGCGACCCCGCCGCGGTTAAACTGATCGCCAAGGCTGAGGCCGAACTGGGGCAATTGCTGCGTAAGGACAAGGTGGCGCTGGCCGAAGCGCTGATCAACAAGCCGGAAATCCGTTCCAGGCTTTCAGCCTCGGAATTCGACGATTGGCGCCGCCGCGTTGCCTGGAGCTGGTTCCTGGATGGCGAAGACGAAAAGGCCCTGGCCCTGGCCGGGCCGGCGGCGCAACGTTCGCGCAGCCGCGTGCCGGAAGCTGATTGGGTGGCCGGCATCGCCGCCTGGCGCCTGGGCCGGCTCGACAATGCCGCGCATCATTTTGAAAACCTGGCTTTTTCACAAACCGCCTCGAACTGGGACAAGGCTGCCGGGGCTTGGTGGGGCGCCCGTGTCATGCTGCGGCTGCGTCAGCCGGCGGAAGCCTTCCGCCTGCTGCATGTGGCGGCCACCCAGGAACGCACCTTCTATGGCCTGCTGGCGCTGAGCCAACTTGGCCAGGAAATGCCGTTCTCCTGGGCGCCGGCGCCGCTGGAGCCGACTGATAGCGCCAAATTGCAGCAATTGCCCTCGGTGCGCCGCGCCCTTGCGCTGTCGGAAGTTGGCGAGGCGGTGCGTGCCGACCGTGAAATCGCCCGGCTGTTTTCGCAAGCCAGCGATCCGCTTGCCTTTGCCTTGCTCGGCCTGGCCGGCCGGCTGCAAACCCCGGCTTCGGCCATGCGCATCGGCCTGGCCTGGCGCAGCGTGAAGGGCGACGCCTACGACAATGCGATGTATCCGCTGCCGCCCTGGGAGCCGGAAGGCGGCTTCGCGGTTGACCGCGCCCTGATCTTTGCCTTCATGCGCCAGGAAAGCGCCTTCAACCCGCGCGCCTCTTCCAGCGCCGGTGCTGCCGGCCTGATGCAGCTGATGCCACGCACCGCCGGCTATATGGCGGGCGACAATTCGCTGCGCCATAAGAAAAGCCGCCATCGCTTGCTGGCGCCGGAATACAATATCGAACTGGGCCAGCGCTATTTGCAGCATCTGCTGGAAATGCCGATGATCCGGGGCAACCTGTTCTATCTGGCCGCAGCCTATAATGCCGGCCCGGGCAATCTGCAACGCTGGCTGCGCGAGGGCCGCGAAGCCGACCCGCTGCTGTTCATCGAAACCATACCACTTGGTGAAACCAGATTATTTGTGCAGCGTGTGCTGACCAATCACTGGATTTACCGCGCTCGCATCGGCCAGCCGCAGGATAGCCTGGCGGCCACCGTCACGGGTGACTGGCCGCTCTATCGCGCCTATGATAGCGCCGGAGATCTGCCGGGCGACGATCTGCGCACGGCAGAGAAGAAACCCTAACCCCAGGCCGAAAGCGGCACCATGGCCGCAAAACAGAACAGCATGCCAGCCACTGCCGAAACTGCCCAGCGCCAATTGGCGCGGCGCAGCATGATCGGCGTGTGTGTGTTGATGACCCTGGGCAGCCTCTATGGCCTTGGCGTGGCCGGGCCGGCCGGCCTGCTCTCGCCCTTTGAATGGTACAGCATCCCGCCCATGCTGCTGACCGGCTTTGTGCTGCTTGGCCTGCTTGCCTGGCGCGGCGACGAATGGCTGGCCGGCATCGCCCCGGCGCTCACTTTGTGGCTGGCGCTCTATGTTGTCGGCAATATCGCCAACGCGCTGTTTTTCGCTGCCAGCCCGGACAATATCCTGGTCTATCTCGGCTGGCTGGTGCCGCTCTATCTGTTCAGCTTCATCATCAACACGCGCCGCAATGGGCTGTGGCTGACCTGGCTGCTGGCCGCGCTGGTCACGGCTCTCCTTGTGGCCTATGGCCTGCTGCGTGGCAGCCCGGATGATCCGCTCACCGGCGCCCTGTTCAGCTGGACCGTGGCACAGCTTTCCGCCGTGCTGCTGGTGGGCGGCGTGGCCTCGTTCCGCGAGCGTTTCGCTGCCGAAAATGCCGCAGCGGCAGCCCTGATCGAAGCCAATAGCCGCATCACCGCGCTGGCCGAACGGCTGACCGAAAGCGAGGCGCGCAGCCGCCGCCTGATCGAACTCTCACCCGACGTGCCGCTGCTGGTGGATGCCGCCGGCCGGCTTACCGAAGTGACACCGAATTGCCGCCAGCTCTGGGGCCTGGATCGCGAGCAGATGCTGGGCCGCCCCTTTGCCAGCCTGTTTGCCGCCGAACAGCAATCGGCCGTTGTCGAGCAATTGCAGACCGCCAGCCAGGGCCAGGCAATGCAAGCCGACAAGATGCAGCCCGCCGCCATCCGCCATGTTGACGGCCGGGAATACCCGGTGCGCTGGTCGGCCAACTGGTCGGCAGCCGAGGCGCAATATTATATCTGGGTGCAGGCGGCCTGACACAAAAAAGCCCGCCATCGCTGGCGGGCTTCTGTTTCTCCGGCAATGCAGCACCCGGCTCAATACATATGCTGGCCGCCATTGATGCTGAGCGTCGAGCCGGTGACAAAGCCGCCCTCGTCGGCCACCAGGAACAACACGCCACGGGCAATTTCCTCGGCGCGGCCGAGGCGGCCAACCGGGATTTTGGCAACGATCTTTTCCAGCACATTGGCCGGCACCGCCGCCACCATTTCAGTGTCGATATAACCCGGTGCGATGGCGTTCACGGTGATGCCGCGCGCTGCACCTTCCTGGGCCAATGCCTTGGTGAAGCCATGGATGCCCGATTTGGCGGCGGCATAATTGACCTGGCCATACTGGCCGGCCTGGCCGTTGATCGAGCCGATATTGACGATGCGGCCAAAGCCGCGCTCGCGCATGCCGTCGATAGTGGCGCGGCACATGTTGAAGCAGCCGCCCAGATTGGTGTCGATCACTTCCTGCCATTGCGGCGGGGTCATGCGGTGCATGGTGCCGTCGCGGGTGATGCCGGCATTGTTGACGACGATATCCACCGGGCCAAGCTCACGCTCCACCTTCTTCACGCCTTCAACACAGGCGTTATAGTCGGCCACGCTCCACTTATAGGCCTTGATCCCGGTCTCGGCCTCGAAGGCACGCGCCTTCTCTTCGTTGCCGGCATAATTCGCCGCAACCTTGTAGCCGGATTGATGCAGCAGCTTGGAAATGGCGCCGCCGATGCCTCGGGTTCCGCCGGTGACGATTGCTACGCGCGACATGATGAGCCTCCTCGGTTTTTTTATGTGTCGCAGATAAGAAAACGGCGCCGGTTGTGGCCGGCGCCGTCGGGTGTTTTTTAATCGCGGGCCACGCACATGGCGATGCCCATGCCGCCACCGATGCACAGGGTTGCCAGCCCCTTCTTGGCATCGCGTCGCTGCATCTCATACAGCAGGGTCACCAGCACCCGGGCGCCCGAGGCGCCAATCGGGTGGCCGATGGCGATGGCGCCGCCATTCACATTCACCTTGTCGGTATCCCAGCCCAATTCCTTGTTGACGGCGCAGGCCTGGGCGGCAAAAGCCTCGTTGGCTTCCACCAGATCAAGATCGCTGGTGCTCCAGCCGGCCTTTGCCAGCGCGGCGCGGCTGGCCGGAATCGGCCCGGTGCCCATGATCTTCGGATCAACGCCCGACTGCGCCCAACTGACGATGCGGGCCAGCGGCTTGATGCCGCGCTGCGCCGCTTCCTCGGCGCTCATCAGCACCACGGCCGCGGCGCCGTCGTTGATGCCCGAGGCATTGGCTGCGGTCACCGAGCCATCCTTGGCAAAAGCCGGGCGCAGCCCCTTCATCGCCTCGATGGTGGCACCGTGGCGGATATATTCGTCCTGATCCACGATGGTGTCGCCCTTGCGGCCCTTGATCGTCACCGGCACGATCTCGTCCTTGAACTTGCCGGCTTTCTGCGCCGCCTCGGCCTTGTTCTGGCTCTTGACCGCAAATTCATCCTGCTGCTCGCGGGTGATCTGGAACTGCATCGCCACATTCTCGGCGGTCTGGCCCATATGGTAGCCATTGAAGGCATCCCACAGGCCATCACGGATCATGGTGTCGATGAAACCCAGGTCGCCCATCTTGTGGCCGGCGCGGAGATAGGCGGCATGCGGCGCCTGGCTCATGCTCTCCTGGCCACCAGCCACCACCACCTTGCTGTCGCCATTCTTGATCGCCTGGAAACCCAGCGCCACGGCGCGCAGGCCCGAGCCGCACAGCATGTTCACATTCCAGGCCGGCACTTCATTGGGCAGGCCGGCATTGATCGACGCCTGGCGCGCCGGGTTCTGGCCCTGCGCGGCGGTGAGGATCTGGCCCATGATCACTTCCGACACATCGGCCGGAGCCACGCCGGCCCGCTTCAGCGCGCCATCAATCGCCACCTGGCCCAGATAATGCGCCGGCACCCCGCTGAGCGTGCCGTTGAAAGAGCCGACCGGCGTGCGCGCGGCGGCTGCGATGACGATATCGGTCATGGGAATCCTCCTGATCCGTCTTTGGGTTGTGTTGCTTGTGCGAACGATACCGGGGGACGGCATCGCGCGGCAAGGGTCTGGCCGGTGCCAGTTCGTTTGCAGGCGTTAGACTTTAGGGTGCAAGCCCACCCGGCCCCTCCAGCCATTCCGCCAGCGGCTGCCATAGCCCGGCCTCGGCGCGAGGCCCAACCACCATGCCGATATGGCCGCTGGGCGCATCATGGCGCCAGGCCCCTGGCAGGGCATGGAACAGCGCCTCGGCGCCCGGCTTGGGCACCAGCTTGTCGCGTTCCGGCAGCACCACCAGGGCCGGCTTACGCCATAACCCGGGCAACACGGCCTGGCCGCCCACCAGCCACTCGCCGCGCACCGGGCTATTGGCGCCATACCAGCCTTGCAGGCATTCGCGCGCCACGGCATTGGCCAGCGGGATGCCATCGTTCAGCCAGTCTTCCATCGCCACAAAACGCTGCGCCGCTGCGCTATCCGGCGCGATGCTGGTGAAGGAGGTGAATTTTTTCAGCGCCGTGAGCGGATCGAGCGCCCAGAAGAAGCCTTGCAGCACATCCACCGCCATCGGTTCCGGCGCAGCGCCGGGCTGCGGCAACGGCGGCACCAGTTGCGGCGCCAGATGGCGTACCAGTTCAGCCTGATGCATGCCGCCGGCATGGAAATCCCATGGCGTGGCCAGCAACGCCAGGGCCGACACATCGGCCTGGCCGCGCAACGCCGCCGCCAGCGCCAGGTTGCCGCCCATGCAATAGCCCAAAAGCGGCAGCGGCCTGCCGCCATTGGCCTGGCGCGCCACGCCCAGGGCGCGGCCCAGCCGTGCAATATAAGCTGTAAGATCAAACGCCAATTCCGCTTCGCCGGGTGCGCCCCAATCCAGCAGCAAAGGCCGCAGGCCACGCTGCGCCAGATAACGCACCAGGCTCTGGCCCGGGGCCAGATCAAGCACGTAATGTCGGTTGACCAGCGAAGGCGCCAGCAGCAGCACCGGCCGAGAACTATCCGGCGCATAATCCAGCAGCCTTGTGCTGCCTTCCTGCCAGAGCGGCGCAGGCTCGGCGGCGACATCGCGGCGATAGGGGTGATCGCGATAGGCGCCAATGCCGAGCGCAAAACGGCTCAGGCGGGCAGCGGCTTCCTCGACAAGTGCGGTGGAGAAAGCCTCAGGCGGCAGGTTTGCGAGGCTTGCGCGCAGTGCGTCGTGCAGCGGGTTTTGCGCGGGATTCCAGGGCGGCAAGCCGTGTTTCGCACTCGGCCAGGCGGCGAGCGAGGTCAGCAAGATCAGATTGGCCGTGGCCAGATGCAGCGGCAGCGGGCGCGGCCCCGGCCGCCATTCCGGCTGCGGTTCCGGGTGTGGTTCCGGCTGCGCTTCCTGCTGTGGCTGCGGCGGCACCGGCATGCGGACCTACCTGGCCCAGCTTATGCCACATCGCCATCCACGAGCCGGAAAGTTCGGCCAGTTTAGGGTCGGTGGCGATGAGGCTGGCCTGTTCCTGCCACAGATCAAGGAAACGTTTGGCAAGCGCATTGGCATCGGCTTTGTCATCCATGCAGAGAGTATATCCGACCAGCCCGCCTGCGCCAGCTTTTCCGCATTGCATCGTAACCCTTGCACTGCACAGCGATTGCGAGTGATATATGAGTTCCAGGGCGGATAAAAGCGGAGCAACGCAACGTGGCGACCAGCGAGAATCAGAATGGTGCCTCCGGCACCGGCCCGGCTATCAAGATCAAGAAATACGCCAATCGCCGGCTCTACAACACGGCGACTTCATCTTATGTGACGCTGGAAAACCTCTGCCAGATGGTGAAGGACGGCCAGGATTTTGTGGTTGAGGATGCCAAGACCGGCGAGGACATCACCCGCTCGGTGCTGACCCAGATCATCTTTGAGGAAGAGAGCAAGACCGGGCAGAATCTGCTGCCGATCGGCTTCCTGCGCCGGCTGATTTCATTCTATGGCGACAGCCTGCAATCGCTGGTGCCGAGCTATCTTGATGTCTCGATGGCCTCCTTCCAGCGCAATCAGGAACATATGCGGCAATACATGGCCGAAGCCTTCGGCGAAATGTTTCCGTTTCGCAGCCTGGAAGAAATGGGCCGGCAGAATATCTCGATGTTCCAGCGCGCCATGACTATGTTCAATCCCTTCGGTACCCTGCCCGAGCCGCCGCCAGGCATGCCGGGCATGACACCGACCGCGCCGCCCGCCAGCAGCAGCGCGCAGCCAAGCGGGCCGACACCGGCCGATACCGACGCTTTGCAGCGCCAGCTTGAAGAATTGCGGCGCCAGGTTGAGGCGCTGGCCCGCCTCAAGCCGTGAGGCGTACCGGCTAAATGCCCCGAATCCTATTACCAGGATGGCGCCTGAGCATCGCCCAGGCGCTGGTGCTTGGCTTTGGCCTGCTGATGCTGCTGGCCGGCCTGGCCTATGGCACTGCCATGCTGTCGGGCCGCATCAACACGGTGGAATTGCTGCGCGACCGCAACCAGCGCCTGATCGATCAGGTGACCGACCGCATCCGCTCGAAACTGGAGCCGGTGCGCCAGCATCTGGAGGGTTTGCGGGATCGTATCGAGGCCGGCCGCGTCAGCCTCGACGACACCCAGCGGCTGGGCGATTACCTGTCGGCGATTCTGGACGGTGTGCCGCAGATCGATGCTGTGGGCGTGGTGCGGCAGGATTTGAGCGCCACGCGGGCGGTGCGCACCGCCGGCAGCGTGTATGTGCTGTATGACAGCCTGACCAATTATCCCAATGCCCAGGGCCGGCTGCGCGCCGCCGCCGATCTGATACGCGAGTTGCAAAGCCGCGGCCAGAGCCTGCGTGTGCTGCAATGGGGCGACCTGATCTGGGAGCCGGCTTTGCGCCAGCCGCTGATCAACCTGCGCGCCCCGCTCACCATCGGCGACCGCTTTGTTGGCGGCATGGCGGCGCTGGTTTCGCTCGGTTCACTGTCGCGTGTGCTGGAAGCCGACAGCATCGATGGCCACAGCATGAATTTCATCCTCTATGATGATAATTACGTGCTGGCGCACCCCACCCTGTCGAGCCACGAATATTATCTCTCGGCGGAAAAGCCGCTGCCCTTCCTGGAGGAAATCCACGATCCGGTGCTGACCAAAATCTGGTCGGGCCGGCGCGACAGCCAATTGGCCCGCGCCGTTGGCCGCGATGGCGGCAGCCATGTGGTGGAAGCCGAGGGGCGGCGCTGGATTTTCCTCTACCAGCGGCTGGAAGGCTATGGCGAACGGCCCTGGCTGGTTGGGCGCTATTTCCCGTTTGACGATATCGAGACCGAAGTGGAACGGCTGCAATTTGCTGCCGCTATCGGCGCCATCGGCCTGCTGCTGGCCTTGCTGATCGCCTGGCGGCTGGGCCGTGTCATCGGCCAGCCGATCCGCCAGCTGGCGGCTGCGGCCGGCCGGCTGCAACGGCTGGAATTTGACGGCCCGCCGCTCGACCGCCTGCGCCTGCGCGAATTGGACGATGCCGCCCAGGCGGTGAATGCCGCCACCGCCGCGCTGAGCTGGTTCGGCAATTATGTGCCGCGCAAACTGGTCAGCCGCCTGCTGCGCGAGGGCGAGGATGCGGTGAACATGTCGAAACAGCGCGATGTGACCGTGCTGTTCACCGATATTGTCGGCTTCACCTCGATCTCGGAAACCCTCACTGCGCCCGAAGTGGCCGATATGCTGAACCAGCATTTTGCCCTGCTGGCCGGCCATATCGAGGCCGAAGGCGGCGTGATCGACAAATTCATTGGCGATTCGGTGATGGCGGTGTGGGGCGCGATCAAACGCGACGAGGACCATGCCGGCCATGCATTGCGCGCCGTCGCCGCCATGTGTCGCGCGTTGGCAGCCGACAATGCGCGGCGCCGCATGCTGGACCTGCCGGTTTTGCGTATCCGCATCGGCCTGCATTCAGGCCCGGTGGTGGTGGGCAATATCGGCGCACCGAGCCGCATGAACTACACCGTGGTGGGCGATACGGTGAATATCGCCCAGCGCCTGGAGCAGCTTGGACGCGACTACATGACCGATACCGATGATTACGAAGTGCTGGCCAGCGGCATCACCGTGGCCCTGGCGGCGCCGCAGATCGGCCTGGATCCAACACCGGCGCCAACCGGGCATTTCCACGTCAAGGGCCGGGTTGAGCCGGTGGAAGTGGTGCAGCTTAACGCCACTCTGCGCCTGATCCGGTCTTAACCGGCTGTTAAGCGATCTTGAGTCATGACTCTCCCCCGTGAGCGGCATTCCTGGCATCATCATCACCCCTCCCCCGGTGCGCCCCGAGGCAACCGATAACGGTCGGTATGCGCGGGTAAATGAGCGCCAGGGCGGCGAACGCCGCGCTGCCGGGCCGAAGCTGGATTTTGCCGCCAGCCAGCTTGCCGGCGATGCCCAGCCACAAAACCAGGCCCCGGCGCAAATGCAGACCCGCGAGGCGGCCGCCGATGCCAGCGCAATGCTGGCGCGGCGCCGCACCGATAGCGGCAAACCCGGCGAGGTGCCGGCCGGGATCGAGATACCAACCCATCTGGAGCGCCGCCGCGCCTGGCGCGAGGCCAAGGGGCTGAACACCTTTCATGCCCAGAATCTGGCCCAAACCGAGGAAACCGCGCCGGATCGCGAAACCCGCAATGCCGCCAGCCTGGCCTACAAGGCGCGCAGCGGGCGCGGCATTCTGGATATCGACCTTGCGCAGCGGTTGAGCCTGACCGTATAAGTCAGCCTCGCGTTTTACTGAATCCGAGTGGTTTTTCTCCCCATGCAGCAGCAGCCTGCCGACCTGTTGGTCATCGGCGGCGGCGTGAACGGCACCGGCATCGCCCGGGACGCCGCCGGCCGTGGCCTCAGCGTTATCCTTGCCGAGCGCGGCGACCTTGCCGGCGCCACCTCGCAAGCCGCCACCAAACTGATCCATGGTGGCCTGCGCTACCTGGAGCAATATGAATTCCGCCTGGTGCGCGAAGCCCTGGGCGAGCGAGAAGTATTGCTGCGCCTGGCGCCACATATCATCTGGCCTTTGCGCTTTGTGCTGCCGCACCATCCCGGCCTGCGCCCGGCCTGGATGATCCGCATCGGCCTGTTCCTCTATGATCACCTTGCCAGCCGGGTCAGCCTGCCCGGCTCGATCGGCCTGGCGCTGACGGGCGACCCGCGCGGCGCACCGCTGAAGCCGCATTTCAAGCGCGGCTTTGAATATTCCGATGGCTGGGTGGACGATGCCCGCCTGGTGGTGCTGAACGCCATGAGCGCGCGCGAACTGGGCGCCGAGATCCATGTGCGCACCGCCGTGACTGCGGCGCGGCGCGAAAACGGCTTCTGGCATGCCACGCTGGTGGATCAGCACAGCGGCGCCAGCCGCGACGTTAAGGCACGCGGCATCGTCAATGCTGCCGGCCCCTGGGTGCGTGACCTGCTGGTAAGCGGCTTCGGCCGCCAGCCGAAAAACAGCGTGCGGCTGATCAAGGGCAGCCATATCGTCACCCGCAAGCTGTTTGAGGGTGAACACTGCTACATTTTCCAGAATGCCGATGGCCGCGTGCTGTTTGCTATTCCCTATGAGCATGATTACACGCTGATCGGCACCACCGATGTGGCACTCGACAAGCTGGATGGCCCGCCGGCAATCAGCGAAGCCGAAACCAGCTATCTGCTGGAAGCCGCCAGCGAGTATTTCGCCAAGCCGGTTGAGCGCGCGGATATCGTGTGGAGCTATGCCGGCGTGCGACCGCTTTACGATGATGGCGAAAATGATCCTTCCGCGATCACCCGCGATTATGTGCTCGACCTGGAAAGCGACGTGGCGCCGTTGCTCTCGGTCTATGGCGGTAAGCTGACCACCTACCGCCGCCTGTCGGAACATGCTGTAGACAAGCTGAAGCCGTTTTATCCGCAGATGCGCGGCGCCTGGACCGCCGGCAAGGCCCTGCCGGGCGGCGAGATCGGTGATTTTGAGGCTTTCCTGGCTGATCTGACGCGCCGCCATCCCGGCTTCGATGCCGCCTGGCTGCGCCAGCTGGCGCGGCGCCATGGCGGCCATTGCGATGCCATTCTAGGCCAGGCCACCAGCACAGCCGATCTGGGGGAATTTTTCGGCGCCGGACTTTATGCCGCCGAAGTGGATTGGCTGATGCGGCGCGAATGGGCGGTGGATGCCGATGACGTGCTATGGCGCCGCACCAAATGCGGCCTCAACATGAGCGCGGCGCAGCGCGAGCGCTTGCAGACCTGGATGCAGACGCATCGGCCTAACCAGACGGGCCAGGCAGACGGAATGCAGCAGCCATGAAAATTGCCATTATCGGCGCCGGCGCCATCGGCGGTTATATCGGCGGCATGCTGGCCCAGGCCCAGGCCGGCGGCGCCGATCTGGACGTGAGCCTGCTGGCGCGCGGCGCGCATCTGGCGGCGATCCAGGCGGATGGACTGCGTATCGAAAGCAAGGAAGCCAGCTTCACCGTGCGGCCGCGCGCCAGCGACGATCCGGCGGCATTGGGGCCGCAGGACATGCTGTTCATCACCGTGAAGGCGCCGGCGCTGCCCGAACTGGCGCCGCGCCTGAAGCCGCTGATCGGCCCTGAAACCGCCTGGGTGACGGCGATGAACGGCATCCCCTACTGGTATTTCCATGGCCATGCCGGGCCACTGGCCGGACACCGCCTGGCAAGCTGCGACCCGCAGGGCAATATCTGGCGCGATCTGCCGCCGGAGCGCGCCATCGGCGGCGTGTTATGGCTGCCGGCCAGTGTGCCGCAGCCCGGCCTGATCCGGCGCGGCAACGGCAACAGCGTCAGCCTGGGCGAGCCGGATGGCAGCAATACCGGCCGCATCGAAAAATTGGCCGCCGCCTTGCGCGCTGCCGGCGTGCAAGCACCGCTGCGGCCCAATATCCGCCAGGATATCTGGCACAAACTTTGGGGCAATCTCAGCTTCAGCCCGATTGCCGTGCTGACCCATTCCACCCTGGCCGAGATGGCCGGCGATGCCGGCACCCGCGCATTGGCGCGCAGCATGATGCTGGAAGCCCAGGCGGTGGGCCATGCGCTGGGCATCAATTTCCCGGTGGATGTGGATACCCGCATCGAGGAATCGGCGCAGATCGGCATGCACAAGCCGTCGATGCTGCAAGACCTGGAAGCCGGCCGGCCGATGGAGATCGAACAGATCACCGGCGTGATTGCCGAACTGGGCCGCCTGACCGGCAATCCCACCCCCACCATCGATCTGATGCTGGCGCTGGTGCGCCGGCGCGCAGCCACCTTATTACAGAGGAAGTGACGCATGGAATGGCGCGGCCTGAGCCAGCAAGCGCTGGAAGCGCAGTACAACCCGCGCATCGCCGCGCCGGATTTTGAACAGCATTTTGTTGCCTACCGGCAGCGGTCGGAAGCTGCCCGCGCCGCCCTGCTGGGCTATTACGACATCCGCTATGGCGACGGCCCGCTGCAAACCTATGATGCCTATCCGGCAACACAGCCCGGCGCACCGATCTTTGTGATTGTGCATGGCGGCTATTGGCGCGGGCTGGATAAAAGCCTGCACAGCTTTCTGGCCCCGGCCTATCACGCCGCTGGCTGCGCTGTGGTGAATATCAATTACGATCTGGCGCCGAAGGTGACACTGGATACCATCGTGGCGCAAACCCAGGCGGCGCTGGCGCATATCGCCGCCCATGCCGCACGCTACAATGGCGATGCCAGCCGCATGGTGGTGTTTGGCCATTCCGCCGGTGCGCATCTGGCCGCCGCCGCCTATGCCCTGCCCTGGCCGGCGCAGCTTGGCCCGCGCCCGCAGGCGACCGGCCTGGCGCTGGTTTCCGGCATCTATGATCTGGAGCCGGTGCTGCATATCGGCGTGAACCAGGAGATCGGCCTGGATGGCGCCACCGCGCAGCGTAATTCCCTGCTGCATCAGGCGCCCAGGCTGCCCGGTTGCCAGACCCTGATTGCCGTGGGCGGTGCCGAGCCGCAGGCCTGGCGCGACCAGAGCGATGATTTCCACCGCGCCTGCCGCGATGCCGGCAACCAGGCGCATCTGATGCAGATTGCCGGGGCGCATCACTTCAGCGTGCTTTACGCTGTCGAGGATGTGAAGCAGCCTTTGGGCGGCGCGATCCTGGCCTTGCTGAAAGGCTGAGCGGCCGGTATCCTTGGCCTAATCCTGGCGCGGCAGCAAGTCTTCGATCTCCACCTTCAGCGCCCGGGCCAGGGCTTGCAGGCTGCGCGCCGAGCCCTTGCGCGCCCCGGTTTCGATCTGCGTCACATAGGCCCGAGACAGGCCGGCTTTTTTCGCCAGCGCCTCAGCCGTGAGCTTGCGGTATTCGCGCCACACCAGCACGGGATTTTCGCCCTTGGCCATCCGAAAAGCCATATCGGCAGGAATGGTTTCCTCCGCAACAGACTCGCCCGCATCGCGCAAAAGCCGCTGATAGGCGGCCTTGGTCAAAATCACCAATTCCTCGCCTTTGGGGGTGCGGATCCATTGAATTTCTGCGTTCATCTGTCTGTCTTCCGGTAAATGTCACGCCGATGTCCAACTGCCACAATCTCGATCACGACGCCATCCTGATCAAAAATCACGCGATACTCGCCAACCCGCAGACGATAGCGATTGTCCTCGCCCTGCATCGCCACCACCTGGTTAGCGAAAACCGCCGGATCGGCGGCATATGCCAGCAGCTTGCTCTCAATACGCTCCACAGCTTGCAGCGGCAATTTCCGCAATTGCCGAGCCGCAGCTTTGGTGAAGCGGAGTTGCATAGCCGATATGTAGCATAAAGCTACATATGCTACAAAGGCATTTTTTTACACCTTTACCATGCCGCCCCTGGCCTCGGGCGTTATCTTGCCCATATTAGAACTATTCGAAGTGATGGAGCGAACCATGGTATCGGCGGCACAGGCGAAGAAGCTGGGTAAATTGCCCAACTGGGACTTGAACGACCTCTATCCGGGGCGTGATTCCAAGCCCCTGCAAGCCGATCTTGCCGCCGCCGCCAAGGCTGCCGAGGCGCTGGAAAAATCCGCCAAGGGCCGCATCGCCGGCATGAGCGGCGATGACCTTGCCGCCGCAATCAAGAGCTATGAGAAGCTGCAAGACACCATCGGCCGGCTTTATGCCTATGCCTCGCTGAGCTATGCCGGCAACATGGACGATGCGCAGGTGGCGCGCTTCTACCAGGACATGCAGGAAAAGCTGAATGCCATCACCACGCGGCTGCTATTTGTCGGCCTGGAACTGAACAAGCTGGAGGATGCCGCGCTGGAGGCGAAATTTGCCGCGTCGAAGAAGCTGGCGCATTACCGGCCCTGGCTGCGCGACCTGCGGCTCTACCGGCCGCATCAGCTGGCCGACGACCTGGAGCAGTTGCTGCATGAAAAGAGCGTGACCGGGGCTGCCGCCTGGAACCGCCTGTTTGACGAAACCATGGCTGGCCTGCGCTTCAAACTCGGCGCGGAAGAACTGACCGCCGAGCAGACCCTGCATCTGCTGTCTGATACCGATCCGGCCAAGCGCCGCGCGGCGGCCAAGGCATTGGCCAAGGTGTTCAAGCAGAATATCCGGCTGTTTGCCCTGATCACCAACACGCTGGTGAAGGACAAGGAGATCGAGGATCGCTGGCGCCAGTATCCGCAGCCGGAATCGGCGCGGCATCTCTCCAATTGCGTTGAGCCGGAAGTGGTGAATGCGCTGGTGGATGCGGTGACGCAGAGCTATCCGCAGCTTTCGCATCGCTATTATGCGCTGAAGGCAAAATGGATGGGCAAGCGCCAGCTTGACTGGTGGGACCG
Source organism: Ferrovibrio sp. (assembly GCF_017994015.1). Lineage (GTDB taxonomy): Bacteria > Pseudomonadota > Alphaproteobacteria > Ferrovibrionales > Ferrovibrionaceae > Ferrovibrio. The sequence goes on from NZ_JAGOLP010000007.1 coordinate 100,765, forward strand.
CAACGCGCCGCTGCCCGAGGACAAGGACCGCCTGATCCCGTGGGAGGAAGCGCGCGACATCGTGCTCGGCGCCTATGGCCGCTTCTCGCCCAAGCTGGCCGATCTCGGCAAGCGCTTTTTCGACAATAACTGGATCGATGCGCCGTCGCGGCCGGGCAAGGCGGCCGGCGCCTTCGCCCATCCCACCGTGCCGAGCGCGCATCCCTATCTGCTGCTGAACTATCTCGGCCGCACCCGCGACGTGATGACCCTGGCGCATGAACTGGGCCATGGCGTGCATCAGGTGCTGGCGGCCGAACAGGGCGCGCTGATGGCCGATACGCCCCTGACCCTGGCCGAAACCGCCAGCGTGTTTGGCGAGCAGCTCACCTTCCGCGCCCTGCTGGCGCAGGCCAAGCCGAAGCAGCGCAAGATGATGCTGGCCTCCAAGGTGGAGGACATGCTCAACACCGTGGTGCGGCAGACCGCGTTTTTCAAATTTGAGCAGCGTGTGCATGCGGCGCGGCGCGAGGGCGAGCTGACCCCCGATGCGCTGGGCGATATCTGGCTTGGCGTGCAGCGCGAAAGCCTGGGGCCGGCGCTGAAATTCGATGCCGATTACAGCAGCTTCTGGTGCTATATCCCGCATTTTGTGCATTCGCCCTTCTATGTCTATGCCTATGCCTTTGGCGATTGCCTGGTGAATGCGCTCTATGCCCGCTACCAGGATGCCGAGAAGGGTTTCCAGGACAAATACTTCGCCATGCTTAAGGCCGGCGGCACCAAGCGGCACAAGGAATTGCTGGCGCCGTTTGGCCTCGATGCTTCCGATCCGGCCTTCTGGTCGAAGGGCCTGGGCGTGATCGGCGGCTTCATCGACGAGCTTGAAGCAATTGGCTGACCGGCATGGCTGAGGAAGACAGCGCGCTTGGCCGCGCCCGGCGTTATGCCCGGGTCGGCGCCTCGGTGGGCGGCCTGGCTGCCCGGCTCGGCGCCGAGCGTATGCTGGGCGTCAAGCTCGACCGCTCAAAACATGCCGCCGATCTGCGCCAGGCTTTGGGCGGGCTGAAAGGCCCGCTGATGAAGGTGGCGCAGATCATGTCCACCATCCCCGATGCGCTGCCCAAGGAATATGTGCAGGAGCTGACCCAGCTTCAGGCCAATGCGCCGGCGATGGGGCCGGCCTTTGTGAAACGCCGCATGGCCAGCGAATTGGGGCCGGACTGGGCCCGGCAATTCAGCCGCTTTGACCTTGCCGCCGCAGCCGCCGCCTCGCTCGGCCAGGTGCATCGCGCCGAAGGCCTGGCTGGCGAAAAGCTGGCGGTGAAGCTGCAATATCCCGACATGGCCTCGGCGGTGGAGGCCGATCTCAAGCAGCTCAAGCTGATCTTCGCCATCTATGGCCGCATCGATCCGGCCATCGACACGCGCCATATCCATGCCGAGATTGCCGACCGGCTGCGCGAGGAACTGGATTACGAGCGCGAGGCGCGCCACATGCGGCTCTATGGCGCCATGCTGCGTGACGAGCCGGATGTGCATGTGCCGCAGGTGGTGGCGGGCCTCAGCACCAAGCGGCTCCTGACCATGAACTGGCTCGATGGCGCGCCGCTGCTGACCTACAAGGACGCGCCGCAGGAACAGCGCGACAAGATTGCCTATAACCTGTTCCGCGCCTGGTATGTGCCATTCTACCGCAGCGGCGTGATCCATGGCGATCCGCATTTGGGCAATTACACCGTGCGCGACGATCTCGGCATCAACCTGCTGGATTTTGGCTGCGTGCGCATTTTCCCGTCGCGCTTTGTCGGCGGCGTGATCGATCTCTACCGCGCCATTGCCACCCAGGACCGCGCCCTGGCGGTGCATGCCTATGAGACCTGGGGCTTCACCGGCCTGAGCAACGACGTGATCGACACGCTCAATCTCTGGGCGGAATTTGTCTATGCGCCGCTGCTGGAAGACCGCCCACGCCGCATCCAGGAAATGGAGCAGAGCGGCGTTTATGGCCGCGAAGTGGCCGAGAAAGTGCATGCCGAATTGAAAAAGCTCGGCGGTGTCACCCCGCCGCGCGAATTTGTTTTCATGGACCGCGCCGCTATCGGCCTGGGCGGCGTGTTCCTGCATCTCAAGGCGGCGATCAACTGGCACCGCCTGTTTCACGACCTGATCGCCGGCTTCGACACCCAGGCGCTGGAGCAGCGCCAGGCGGCAGCGCTCAAGGCGGCGGGGTTAGACTCCTAGCCAGCGCAGTAATTCGGCGTCGAAGGCCGCCGGCTGTTCCAGCGGCGGCGTGTGGCTGGATTGGTCGAAGATACGAACCGTGAGATCGCGGAAGGCGGCGCGGTGTGGCGCCCAGGCTTCGGCCGGCGCCACCAGATAATCGCAGCGGCCGAGCGCCAGCAGCACCGGGATGGTGAGCTGATCCAGGCCGGCGCTGATATCGAGATCGCGGAAGGCCTGACCCCAGAGCTGATCGATCACCGGCATGTTGACACTGACATCGGCCCAGAGCGGCGCGGCATCAAAGCCCGGATCGAACCAGGAGCGCGCCGCCATGGCGAGGCAGAAGCTGATGAAGCGGCGTTCCGGCGCTGCGGCCAGCAAAGCCGGCAGACCAGCCATGTCAGCGGCGAAACGCGCCTTGCGTTCGGGGCAGACCGCTTCCTGCCAGTGGCGTTCGGCCAGAGCCGCATCGGCCGGGCTGTGGCTTGGCCCGGTGGCGATCATGACAACATGGCTGGCGGCTTCCGGGAAACGCTTGGCATATTCCAGCGCCATATAACCATGGCCGGAATGGCCGATGATAATGCAGCGGCCAAGGCCAAGCTGCTGGCGCAACGCCTCGGTATCCGCCAACACCTGATCCAGCCCGGCATCGGCCGGCCCATAGGCGCCGAGCGCCTGGCCGAAGCCGCGATGATCGATGAAAGCCAGGCACAGCTTGCGGCGCAGGGCGCTGGAGAAAATGCGCGGATAATAACGCGCGCTGCCGATCACAAGGGCGGCGGGGCCATCGCCTTCCACCTGGTAGGATAGGTCAAATGGCCCGCGCCGCAGGCTGCCGGTGAGATATGCTTGTGTCATGGCTTGGGGATAAAACCCCTGGCCGGGAAAAGCAACAAAGCCGGTTGAGCCACTGCCGATTCGGCGCGAGAATGGCGCCATGATCGGCGCCGTATCCGCATACCAGCCGACCGTGCTGGCGCCCCGTTATACTGCTACCAGCCCAGGCAATGGCCCAGGCTCTGGAGCAGTGGCGGAAGCGGCTGTTTTGCCCCCCACCCCGCCTGCCGACATCCAGCCCGCCAGCGGCTTTTCCGCGCGCCCCCTGGCCGCCGGCAACACCTTGCTGGCGGCGCAGCAAGCCGGGCTGGCGGCGCAGCAGCAGGATACGCCAGCCGGCAGCAATGCCGCCGCCAAGGCGCCGGCCGATCTGAGCGAGGAGGAAAAGGCGCAGGTGGCCAAGCTGAAAGCGATTGATGCCAAGGTGCGGGCGCATGAGCGCGCCCATGCCGCCGTGGGCGGGCAATATGCCGGCGCACCGAGCTATGGCTACACACGCGGCCCGGATGGCCAGATGTATGCCACCAGCGGCGAGGTGAGCATCGATATCAGCGCCGAGAATGACCCCGAGGCGACCTTGCAGAAGGCCGCCCAGGTGACGGCGGCGGCTTTGGCCCCAGCCGATCCCTCGGGCGCCGACCGGGCCGTGGCCGCCGCGGCGCAAGCCCTGCGGCTGGAGGCCCTGGCGCAGATCCGGGCCGAGAAACGCGCCGAGCAGGAGCAGGCCAGCCGCGCCTATCAGGCCGGAAACAACATTCTCTCGGCGTTGAATTCGGCAGGCGGCGCCGGGCTGACGGCCTGATTCGAGCCGTTCTGCTGCATGAGCGAAGGGTTGTATGGGGCGCGGGGAAAAGCGTAGTATCGCGGCCGAATTCGACCATGGTCGAAGCCATATCAAACCGAAGCCAAAGAGGAACAGGCAATGGGTACGTCGTCGGGCGAACACAAGATGGGCAGCATGGATATCAGCCAGCACAAGTCGACCTATAGCGGCTTCATCAAACTGACCACCTGGTCGTGCATTCTGCTGGCCATCACCCTGGCATTGATGGCCAAGTTCCTGGTCGATTGATTTAGGGCGTGCTGACCGGCGCAGCGGCGCCGGCTTTTAGTATTGCGTGAACAGGTCTGAGGGGGAGCCAAAGGCTATGAAGATAGCGATTCCGAAGGAACGCCGTCCGGGTGAACGGCGTGCCGCCGCTTCGCCGGAAACGGTGAAGAAATTTGTCGCCCTGGGCGCCGAAGTGGTGGTGGAAACCGGCGCCGGTGCCGGTGCCGATATCCCCGACAGCCTGTTTGCCGATGCCGGCGCCAGCATTGCGCCCGATGCCCGCGCGGCGCTGGCCGATGCCGACATGGTGCTGAAGGTGCAGCGGCCGATGACCGCCGCCGAGGGCAATGACGAACTGGCCCTGCTGAAAAAGGGCGCCGTGCTGGTGGCCATGCTGCAACCCTTGCAGCAGCGCGAGCAGGTGAAGGCCTATGCCGCCGCCGGCATCGATGCCTATGCCATGGAACTGATGCCGCGCATCACCCGCGCCCAGAGCATGGACGTGCTGTCATCGCAATCCAACCTGGCCGGCTACAAGGCGGTGCTGGATGCCGCCGCCGTATTCGGCCGCGCCTTCCCGATGATGATGACCTCGGCCGGCACCATCGCGCCGGCGCGCGTGTTTGTCATGGGTGTGGGCGTTGCCGGCTTGCAGGCCATCGCCACCGCCAAGCGGCTCGGCGCCGTGGTCAGCGCCACCGATGTGCGCCCGGCCACCAAGGAGCAGGTCGAATCCCTGGGCGGCAAGTTTGTCTGGGTGGATGACGAGGAAGCCCGCGCCAGCCAGACCGCCGGCGGCTATGCCAAGGAAATGTCGGCGGAATACAAGGCCAAGCAGGCCGCCCTGATCGCCGAGACGGTGAAGAAGCAGGATATCATCATCACCACGGCGCTGATCCCGGGCCGCCCGGCCCCGGTGCTGGTGACCGAGG
>NZ_JAGOLP010000044.1 GCF_017994015.1 Ferrovibrio sp.
GTTGGTCGCTGAGCTCTGGGGCGAGCCGTAGAGCTGAAACCGGCAGACTGCCTAAGCGATCCAGCTTGGTGTGGGGCGGCAATATCCCGCCTTCCGCATAGCGCGCCCAGGCCCAGGCAGCAGCAGGGGTATCGGCTATTCCCAGGCGGCATCCCAGTTTGAGCGCGGATATAGATTGCTGCACCCGTTGCTGCATCGCCGCCTCGCCACCAAAAAGATGCGGCACGCCGGTAATCTCCAGGATCAAGCCATCCTCGCCATCGGTCGCAACCCAGGGGGAGAAGCGGCCGCACCAGTCGGCCAGGCGCTCCAATGCCGTCCTGTCGCCGGCGGGATCGCTTGGGCCGGTCAGCAAGTCAGGCACCAGGGCGCGGGCATCGGCGAGGTTCATCCCGACCTTCAGCCCTTCGGCCTTGGCACTTGCGTCGATAGCGGTCAGCCGGACCCGGTTCGCTTCGGTAGCGATCAGTACCAAGGGAGCGCTGGGGGAGCTATTCCGCCGCCGCCAGCGATCCGTCGGCCAATGCGGCAACCAAACGGAAAGAAAGCGTCGCATAATCCCATTCCACATCCCAGGAGAAGCCAGCCTCGGCACCACGGCACCGCTCTAAGGTCACGCGCCAGCTAGGTCGGTAGCCGTCACTGCGGGCAGGCTCGATGCGCCAGCGGGTGAGGGCTGCGGAAGCCTGCCGGTCGCGCCGGATCAAAAAGCCGATGCTGCCGCTCTTCTCGGCGGCCAACTGCAGGCGGCGGGTCTCGGTAAGGTCTGCGCCGTCGATCTCGGCGACCACGGCGCCGTAGCCGAGTTCCCGCAAACCTTCCTCGCTCGCCCAGAGCCGGTCATCAGCCCGGCGGGCGGCAACGATGGTGAGCCTACGGTGGTCCAGGCCCAGTTGCGCCAGGCCATGCGCGTAGAGCGTTGGCCCAGGCGTCACCCAGAGCACCTCTTCAGACCGCGTATCACGGCCAATGGCGGCTGCCAGGAAGGCTGTGATGGCATTCCGCTCCCCCGTGACCTCATGCAGAGCGCCGCGCGCCAGACCGCGCCAGGGCAAGGCTCGCTCGATCTGGGGGAGGTGCAGCTTGAGGACGCCTGCGCCGCCGACCAAGCTGGTGCTGGAAAGCTGGGAGAGGCGGCTGCGTAGGCGCTCTAGCGTGGCGGGGTGGGTCATGGGGCCTCCTGGGGTCAGAAGGCGTATGTTCTACTATTGATCCAATATGATCGACAAATGTTCTTTTATCTGGTTTGGAAGTTTGCTCGATCTAGCAGGCGCAGTTGATACATGGATACAAGATGTTGTTTGACTGGGAATGCCACATGGCGGCGATGTCTTAGCCTGTTAATTCATACCAGCCAACTCGTGATCGAGCCGAAGGCATGATCCAGCAAGAAACCGCATGCCCAAAACCTCCTTAAACTGGTGATCTGCCTCTACCCAGTAATGGAGGAGTTTTACGGGGTCAGGTCAAACTATGTGCCGTACTCCTCGTTGGAGAGCGTGATTGAGAACAGCAAGGAAGGCTACTATCTCTCCCTGCGCCAAACTCAGAAGACGATTGGCAGCGGCAAGCCTAATTGGCAGCCCTGGCTTCTCTACTTTCTGCGCGCCCTGCAACAGCAAAAACGCCGCCTTGAGAAAAAGATAGAACGCGAGCACCTTATTCTAGGCGTGCTGCCTGAGCTGTCCCTTCAAATCATTGATGCCACAAAGGAGCGCGGACGCGTGACGATTGGCGAGATCGTCAAACTGACCGGTGCGAATAGAAACACAGTGAAGAAGCACCTCGCCGCATTAGTGGAGGCCAAGCAACTGACCCAGCATGGCAGAGGCAAGGGAACGTGGTATGGGTTTGTTTAGAGGAGCGGGCAAAAAGTGTGTAACGCAGGGTTACATCCAGGATAGATCATACCCAGTCGGCATTGACATTCTGCCTTGCTGTGATTTCACGGCAGGCCTCTTGTTCTGACCAAGAAGCACAACGGGTGTTAGCGGTAAGCCTTGGCCCGGCCTTCAGTAAGGCTGCTCGGTGCTTGGATCAGTCTCTATAGCTGTGCCCCGCAGCCAGATAGGCTTGGTTCCGTCGCTGCCGCACGCTATGTGCAAGCCGATCCGTCGCTTCAAGATATTCGCATTCCATACGCGCGATCAGCTCGGCCACCGGCGGCGTATCATGGATTGCACCCACGCCTTGGCCGGCGCTCAGGATGTCGCGCCAGCGCTTTGGCTCGCCCAGTACATCGGTAACATTCATGCTGCCAACCTCACCGCCGGCCCGCAGATTGCCACGTGAGGGCAAGGTCTGGCGCAACCAGTTCGCACCAACCCCGTCCACTTCGGCGGAATAGATGATGTCGGTGATGCTCGATTCGATGACAAGCTGCTTCATCTGGGCCGATGCCATGCTTTCGGCAGTATTGATAAAGCGCGTGCCGATATAGGCAAGGTCGGCACCGGCGGCGATGGCGCTGGCCACGCTGCTGCCATCACTGATGCAGCCGGAAAGAATCAATGTCTTGTTGCCCATCAAGGGGCGCAATTCGCCGATGAAGGCAAAGGGGTTGTAGGTGCCGGCATGGCCGCCAGCGCCGTTGCACACGGCGATGATGCCATCAACATTCATCTCCAGTGCTTTGCGGGCATGCTGCATGTTGATCGCGTCATGGAACACCAGGCCGCCATAGGCATGCACGGCATCAGTGACTTCCCGCGTGATACCCAGCGCGGTGATCAGAATCGGCACCTGATATTTCACCGTCAGCGCCAGATCGGCTTCCAACCGGTTATTCGTGCGGTGCACGGCGAATTGCGCCGCCCATGGGGCATCATTGGGCCGCAGGCGGGCGCGGATATCCCTGAGCCAGTCTTCATAGCCGGCAGATGTGCGCTGGTTGAAGCTGGGAAAGCTGCCGATCACGCCGGCGCGGCAGGTTTCCACCACCAGGTCGGGCCCGGAAATCAGGAAAAGCGGCGAAGCCAGCACAGGCAGGCGCAGGCATTCCGTCAGAACCGATGGCAGCATTGTCTTCCTCCCTTGGCGTGGTACCCAGCGGCTGGTCCAACATAGATATGACTTATAAATAATATTATTTACTTAAAAGTCAAATAAGTTATAATTGGCCTGACCGCCAACCGGTGCAATGCGGCAAGGCTAGCCTCTGGGGCTCGGCTTTGGCTCGCCGGCAAAAAGATGAGGCGGATAAAGTCGGGAAGCGGCCATGCGGCCGGATAACAAAAAAAGGAGGAGCCGCCATGGGTGCGAGTGGAATCGACAAGGAATTGGTGGAAGGCGTGCGCCGCTTCGTGCGCAAACGGCTGGCGCCACATTCCACGGCCTGGAATCGCGATGGCCATGTGCCGGATGAGGTGTTTGCGGAAATGAGCGAGATGGGCTTGTTTGGTCTGTTACTGCCGGAAGAATACGGTGGCGCCGGCTGCAACCTTTCCACCTTCATCGCGGCCATCGAGGAGATCGCCGCTGGCGATGGCGGCCTGTCCACCCTGATCCATGTTCATTGTCTTGGCACGGCCATGCTGCTGGCCCGTTTGGGCAGCGAGCAGCAGAAGAAGAACTGGCTGGGCAAGATGGCGAGCGGCGAGGTGATCGGCGCCGTCTGTCTCACGGAGCCCTCCGCTGGCTCTGATCTTTCCGCCATCACCGGCCGCGCCACGCGGGCGCAAGGCGGCTGGATTTTGAATGCCAACAAGCAATTCATCACCAATGGCGCGCGCGCCGGCTTGGTGATCGTGCTGGCGGTCACCGATCCGCAAGCCGGCTCCCATGGCAAGAGCTTCTTCCTGGTGCCCAAAGGCGCGCCTGGCTTCACGCCCGGCAAGACCGAGCGCAAGATGGGCCAGAGCAGCTCGGATACCGCGCAAATGCATTTCGAGAATTGCTTCGTGCCGGATGACATGGTGCTGGGGGCCGTGGGCGCGGCCCTGCCGCTGACCATGGGCCTGCTTTCCGATGGCCGCATCTCGGTGGCGGCCCAGGCGGTGGGCATGGCCCGCGCCGCCTATGAACTGGCGCTGGGCTATGCGCGCGAGCGGACAACCTTTGGCAAAGCGATCTTCGATCACCAGGCGGTCGGTTTCCGTCTGGCTGACATGAATGCGCAGATCGATATGGCGCGGGTCTATGCCCAGCATGCCGCACGGCTCTGCGACGAAGGCGTGGAATGTATTCGCGAGGCTTCGATTGCCAAGCTGATGGCAGCCGAGATGGCGGAACGGGTCTGTTCCGACGCGATCCAGATCCATGGCGGCTATGGCTACCTCAATGACTATCGCGTGGAACAGATTTCCCGCGATGTCCGCGTCTGCCAGATTTATGAAGGCACCAACGACATCCAGCGGCTTATCATTGCACGCAAGATACGCGAGCAGCAGATTTGACCCGTGGCAGGTGAGGGATGGTGGCAATGGCAAATGATCTGGTGACCTTTGAGCGCAAGGATGCGGTGGCGTGGATCACGCTGGCGCGGCCGGAGACGGGTAATTCGATGAATGCGGCTTTGCTCAGCGGCTTGAGCGAAGCGGTTCGGCGCTGCGAGGCCGATACCGCGATTCGCGCCGTGGTGCTTACCGGCAGCGGCCGTTTTTTCTGCGTTGGCGGCGATCTTGGCGGCATGCGCGATCTGGCGGAAACCGCGCTCAGCATCCGGGCCATGACCCTGCATCTGCATGCCGTGATCGCTGCCCTGACGCGGATGCGGGCGCCCAGTATCGCAATGGTGAACGGCCCGGCGGCTGGCGCTGGCTTCAGTCTGGCGCTGGCCTGCGATTTCCTCATCGCTTCCGAGACGGCTCAGTTCGCCTCCGCCTATGCCGCCGCCGGGCTTTCCGCCGATGGCGGCCAATCCTGGACCCTGCCGCGCCGCGTCGGCGCGCATCGCGCCCGGGTGATGATGCTGCAAGGCCGCAAGCTCTCGGCGGCCGAGGCGCTGGATTGGGGCATCGCTGACCAGGTGGTTGCGCCCGATGCCTTGGCCGCTTCCACTGCTGAGATGGCGGAAGGCCTCGCCAAGGGGCCGACGGCTGCTTTCGGCCGCATGAAGAACCTGCTCGCCGATGCCGCATGCACCAGCCTGGAAACCCAGCTCGAACTGGAGGCGCGCGGCATTGCTGCCTGTGTGGATTCCGAGGATGCACGCGAGGGCATCGCGGCCTTCATGGCAAAGCGCAAGCCGGTTTTCCAGGGGCGCTGATCGCCGCGCGCTTTTCCGCAGCAACAAGGATGGCTTCCCATGACTGATGCATTCCAGGCCCGTCTGGCTCGTGGCGAGATGCGTGGCCTGGCGCTGCGCTCCTGCATCACGGCGGCGGGTGACTTGCGCCTTGCCGTGATTGAAGAGGCCGTCGCTGCGCCCGGAGAAAATGACGTGGTGGTGCGGGTTGAGGCGGCACCGATCAATCCCACGGATATGGGCCTGCTCTTCGGCCCCGCCGATCTGAAGGCGGCGCGGCTGGAAGGTACGGCAGAGCGGCCTGTTCTCATCGCGCCGATTCCGCCTGCAGCCATGCCTTTCGTTGGCTTGCGTATTGATCAGCCCTTGCCTGTGGGCGTGGAAGGCGCCGGCGTGGTGGTGGCAGCCGGGTCAAGCCAGCAGGCCCTGCTCGGCAGAACAGTGGCCATGCTCGGCGATGGTGCCTATGCGCAATACCGCACCCTGGCCGTGGCCGATCTTATGGCGCTGCCCGATGGCACCAGCCCGGCGGAAGGGGCGGCGGCCTTCGTCAATCCGCTTACCGTGCTCGGCATGCTGGAAACCGCCAAGCGCCATGGCCATACGGCGCTGGTTCATACCGCGGCGGCCTCCAGTGTCGGTAAGATGCTGATCCGGGCCTGCCGGCAGGATGGCGTGCCGCTGGTCAATATTGTCCGCCGCGACGAACAGGTGGCGGAACTGCGCGCGCTCGGTGCCGAGCATGTCTGCAACAGCGCCGCACCCGATTTCAAGCAGGATTTGGCGCAAGCACTGGAAGCCACGTCCGCCACGGTGTGCTTCGATGCGGTGGGTGGGGGATTGACCGGGCGTATCTTGGCTGCGATGGAGATGGTGGCAGCGCGGCGTGCAACTGCGTATAGCCGCTATGGTACCGCGGTGCTGAAGCAGGCCTTTGTCTATGGCGCGCTGGACCGGGGGCCGATCGAGATCAGTCGCACCGTCGGCTTGAGCTGGAGCGTATCGGGTTGGCTGTTGTTTGATTTCCTGCGCCAGGCCGATGCAGCAACGCAGACCAGACTGCGCCAGCGCGTTGCGGCCGAATTGCGCAGCACGTTTGCCAGCGATTATGCCGCCACGATTTCGCTCGCCCAGGCGGCGCAGCCTGAGACCATTGCCGCCTACACGCAGCAGCGCAGCGGCGCTAAATACCTGATCAACCCGCAGCTTTGACGGCAGAGCCGGCCGCGCCGAGAATCTCAGCCGTGTGCTCGCCTAAGGCCGGCGCGCCGCGCCGTATATGGCTGCCATAGGCGGAGAATTGCACCGGCTGTAGAATATGCTCCTCGCCATTTTCCAGACGCTGGAACAAGCCACGGGCGCGGAAATGCGGCTCCTGCAGCACGCCGGTGAAATCATGCAGCGGCGACCAGGCAATATTGCCGGTGGCATCGAACACGCCAGCCCAATGGGCGCGCGGGTGCTGCGCCAGCAGGCTGGTGATCTCGGCTTTCAGCTCGGCGCAGCGCCGCCGCCGCTCTGGGGCTTTCAGCCCGGCATGCTGCGGCAAGTCAAAGGCGGTGCATAGCGCGGCCCAGAAATGATCCTCATGGGCGATGCTTAAGGTAAGCTGCTTGCCATCGGCACAGGTGAAGAGGCCATAGGCTGGCTCATCGAATACCTCGAAGGCCTTGTCGCCACTCATATGCGGCACCAGATAGGGCGCCATCCAGGATACCAGGCCATCGGTCATCGATACGTCGATGGCGGTGCCATGGCCACTGCGTTCGCGGCCGAACAGGGCGGCGGCGATGGCAAAGGCGGCAAAGGTGGCGCTAGAAAGATCGCCAAAGGGGATTTCCGGCATCGCCGCCGGCGCACCGCCACTGCCAAATACCATGCCGGCCATTGCCTGATAGGACAGGTCATGGGCCGGCCGCATCCGGCTCGGGCCGGTCTGGCCAAAACCGGTGATCGAGGCATAGATCAGCCGTGGATTGCCAGCCGACAGGACCGTGTAGCCGACGCCCAGACGCTCCATGGTGCCGGGCCGGTAGCCTTCCACCACCACATCGGCCGTGGCTGCTAGGGCGATGAAATCGGCGCGACCCTGCTCGGTCTTGAGGTCCAGGCAGAGGCTGCGCTTGTTGCGCCCCACCGAGCGGAAGAAGGAAGGGAAGGCACGGGCCGGGTCGCCACCCGAGGGCCGCTCCACCAGAACGACATCGGCGCCCAGATCGGCCAGCAGCAGCGTGGCATAGGGGCCGGGCAGCTGCTCGGCCAGCGAGAGCACGCGGATGCCCTCGAAAATCCCTTTCATCTCAACCTCCTGCTGATTACGATTCCGCCTGGGCTCCCGGACCACCGAGTCGGTTGACCTGTCGCCACGGTAAATTGCACCGGTTTTCCGGATAGTTTATTTGACTTTGAAGTAAGATATATTGAATGCTTCCAGCCGCCGGCCCGATTCCCGGGTCCCGGGCGGGCAAATCGGGCAGAATTGCAGGAGGAGTGCCTTTGGCACAGCGTGGTCGCAAAGCGTCGGCTTGGAAGAATGTGGCACCCAGCCGCGATCAGCTTTTTGCGCTCAAGCGCACCGCGTTGCTGCGCGAGGCTGCGCGGGCCTTCAGCGCGCGCGGCTATCACGACACCTCGCTCGATGATGTGGCCAAGACGCTGGGGGTGACCAAACCGGCGCTCTACTATTATGTCACCAACAAGCAGGAAATCCTGTTCGAGTGCCATATGCTGGCCCAGGACCTGGGTGACGTCGCCTATGAATACGCGCTGCAGCACGGCACGAATGGCCGCGAGAGGATCGTACTGGTCTGCAGCCGCTATATCGAGCTTATCACCAGCGAGATCGGCTCCTGCGCCGTGCTGAGCGAGTTCGCCGCGCTGGAGCCGAAGAACCGCGCCATCATCGCCCGCCGCCGCGACGAATTCCAGACCAAGTTCAGCGAGCTGATCACCCAGGGCATGAAGGATGGCAGCATCCGCAAGGCGGATGCCCGCATGACGGTATTTTTCTTCATGGGCGCGATCAACTGGATGACGCAATGGTTCCGCCCCGATGGCAGCATGGCCGGCGAGGATATCGCCCGCGTGTTCTCCGATCTGCTGGAGCATGCCCTTAAGCCGCGTTGACCACCTTGCCGCTGCGCGCCAACTTATAATCCGCCTTGAAGCGCTGCACCAGTTCGGCCACGCCTTCCACGGCATGAACATCGCCAACGCCGTGGCCGGCGCTCCAGATATCGCGCCAGGCCTTCAGCATCTCCATTTCCCGCATCAGGCTGAAGCCGCCTTCGTGCTTGTTGCCGGTTTTTAGGCCGGCGCTTTCCAGACTCTGACGCAGCATATTGGCCGGAATGCCGGTAACCTCGGCCGTGAGGATGATGTCGTCGGCAGTGGCATCAATGAGCATGCTGCGATACAGGTCATTGGCTAGGCTCTCGCGCGCGGCGATGAAACTGGTGCCGATATAGGCGAGATCGGCGCCGAGTTCCTGCGCTACATGGATATACTGGCCGCGCGAGATGGCGCCGGCTAGCACGATCGGGCCATCAAAGAATTCGCGCACAGCGCCAACAAAGGCGAAGGGATTAAGCCAGCCGGTATTGCCGCCGGAGCCGGCGCAAAGCAGGATCAGCCCATCCACGCCTACTTCGGCCGCGCGGCGCGCATGCTTCAGTGACGCGACATCAGAGAATACCAGGCCGCCATAGGCGTGCACGCGGGTCACCACACCGGCCGGGCTGCCAACGCTGGCGATGACGAGTGGTGCCTTGTGCTTTTCCACCAGCGCCAGATCCTCTTCCAGCCGTGTGTTGCTGGCATGCACGATCAGGTTCACTGCATAGGGCGCGGCATGCGGGCCGCTGGCCTCGGCGGCGATGCGGGTCAGCCACTGGTCCAGCAATTCGGTGGTGCGGGCATTCAAGCTGGGGAAGGAGCCCACAACACCGGCATTACAGCAGCCAATGACCAAATCAGGCCCGGAAATCAGGAACATGGGCCCCGCGATGGCCGGCAGTTGCAGACGTGCAGCAAAGCTCGCGGCTAGTTTGCGGCTACCCATTTTCTTTGTCATTTGGCTTCTCCCAAGATTTGCGCGAAAGAGAGATTGACATAAATTTACCCTGTAGTAAACTATACGTCCATAAGGTCAGAGATGCAAATTGGCCAAGCCGGTCCGGGATCAGAAAGCGGCCGACCATAGGGAGGAACGAGTGGAAGCGATGGCAATGTCGCGCGGCATGGCGACCGGTGCGGGTAAACGCCCGGTGCTCTCCGCCCAGGAGATCTACCTGCAATTCGGCGGTATCAAGGCGCTGGATGGTGTCACCATCGAGATCGGCGCCGATGAATTGGTGGCGGTGATCGGGCCGAACGGTGCCGGCAAATCCTCGCTGATGAATTGCTTCAGTGGTTTCTATCGCCCGCAGCGCGGCGAGATTCAGTTCGGCGGCGTCGCGGTGAACGGCAAGTCGGTGCATCAGATCGCCCGCGCCGGCCTCGCCCGCACCTTCCAGGGCACCCACATCTTTTCCGGCATGACGGTGATCGAGAACATCATGATAGGCCGTCATATGCATATGCATAGCAGCATCCTGGATGCCTTCGTGCATTTCGGCCGAGCCCGCAAAGAGGAATTCGCCCACCGCGAAGCGGCGGAAGAAATTATCGAGTTGCTGGAGATGGAATCGATCCGCCATCGCCCGGTGGGCACGCTCGGCTATGGCCAGCGCAAGCGCGTTGATCTGGGTCGCGCGTTGGCGCAGGAGCCGAAAATCCTTCTGATGGATGAGCCGATGGCCGGCATGAATGCTGAGGAGAAAGAGGATCTTGCCCGCTTCATCCTGGATGTGCGCGAAGCCCGCGGCATCCCGGTGGTGCTGGTGGAGCATGATATGGGCGTGGTGATGGACCTTGCCGATCGCGTTGTGGTGCTGGATTTCGGCCGCAAGATCGCCGAAGGCACGCCTGCCGAGGTGCAGCGCGATCCGGCTGTGTTGAAAGCCTATCTGGGCGAGGGGACGCACTGATGTTGGCGATGCAGACACTGCCGCAATTGCTGCTGAAGCGTGGCAAGGAGGAGCCTGGCCGCCTGGCACAGCGCCACAAGAAACGCGGCATCTGGCGCGAATACAGCTTTGGCGATGTGCTCGAGCAGGTGCGCGGCCTGGCACTCGGCCTGGATGCCATGGGCATCAAGCGGGGCGAGACCGTTGCCATCATCGGCGAGAACGAGCCGGACAATTTCTGGGCCGAACTGGCCGCCCTGGCGCTTGGCGCTAAGATCATCTCGCTTTACCCCGACCTCACCACCGGTGAGATCGAGTATCTGCTCAACGACAGCGAATCGGTCTGCCTGATCGCCCAGGACCAGGAGCAGGTCGACAAGGGCCTAGTGGTGCGCGACGCAGTGCCGGGCCTGCGCCATATCCTCTACTGGGACACCACCGGCATGTGGTCCTATGGCGGCAAGGGGCTGCATACCACCCAGGACGTGGCGGCGCGGGGCAATGAGCGCCATCGCGCGGCGCCCGATGCCTTCGCGGCGATGGTGGCGGCGGGCCGGCCCGATGATATCGCCGTGCTGTCTTATACCTCAGGCACCACCGGGCGGCCCAAGGGCGTGATCGTCACGCACAAGATGATGATTGATAACGCCCACCGCATCATGACTGCTACCAATGTGAGGCCGGGCCTGGACTACCTCACCTATATCGCGCCAGCCTGGATCACCGAGCAGATTGTCGGCATTACCATGGGCCTCGCGGTGCCGATGGTGGTCAACTTCCCGGAATCGCCTGAGGAAGTGCTGGCCAATCTGCGTGAGATCGCTGTGGAGATGATGGTATTCGCGCCTCGGCAATGGGAAAGCCTGGCTGCGACGATCCAGGCGCGCATGCTGGATGCCGGCCCGCTGCGCCGGCGCATCTATGAATGGGGCGTGGCCATCGGCCACAAGGTGAATGTAGGCCGCCTGGAAGGCACGCCGGTGCCTTTGCTGGCGCGGCTGCTCTATCCGTTGGCCGATGCCATCGTGCTGGAGCCGTTGCGCGACAAGCTCGGCCTCACGCGCCTGACCTTGCCGGTCTGCGGCGGCGCCACCATGGCGCCCGATGTCTTCCGCCTGTTCCATGCCATCGGCGTGCCGTTGCGCAACATCTATGGCGCCACCGAAATCGGGCTGATGACCCTGCATCAGGGCGAAAGCTATAATCTTGAAACCGTCGGCCATTGGATGAAGCCGCATCCCGAAGCCGGCAAGCCGCTGGAATGGAAGCTGTCCGATGCCGGCGAGCTTCTGGTGCGCGGCGGCTCCTTCTTCCAGGGCTATTACGGCAATGAGGAGAAATCCACCGAGCGGCTGAGTGATGGCTGGTATCACACCGGTGATGCCGTGACCGCCACCGCCAGCGGCGAGCTGGTTTTTCTGGAACGAATCAGCGATCTGCGCCGCATGCGCAGCGGCGACAGTTTTCCACCGCAATATATCGAGACGCGGCTGCGCTTCAGCCCCTTCATCAAGGATATCCTCACCCTGGGCGATGAAAGCCGGGATTATGTGGCAGCGCTGATCAATATCGACATGGAAGTGCTGTCGCGCTGGGCCGAGGAGCGCAACATCACCTATTCCACCTTCACCGATCTGTCCCAGAAGCCGGAGGTGGCGGCACTGATCTGCGAGGATATCCGGCGCGTCAACCGCTTCCTGCCCGAGCATGCGAGGGTGCGCCGCTTCGCCAATTTCCCCAAGGAGCTCGACCCGGACGAGGGAGAACTCACCCGCACACGAAAGCTGCGCCGCGAATTCATCACGGAACGCTACAGGCAGCTGGTGGAGGAGTTGTATCAGGGCAGCAACACCACCGCGCTGAACATTCCGATCACCTACCAGGATGGTCGCAAAGGCGTGTTGGTGGCAACAGTGCGCATCAATGACGTGGATGAGGGTTTCACCGTGACCGAAGCACCGAGCAGCAGGCGGGCCTTAGCATGAGCGAGTTTCTGAACTATACCATCAATGGCGCGCTGGTCGGGCTGCTCTACGCCCTCATCGCCATGGGCTTCATTGTCATCTACCGCGCCTCCAAGGTGTTCAATTTCGCCCAGGGCGAGTTGGTGGTCTTCGGCGGCTTTGTGGTGTGGTGGATGATCACATCCCTTGGCCTGCCATACTGGCTGGGGATACCGCTGGCTTTCGTGGCCGCTGCCGCTTTCGGCTACGCCATCGAGCGTATCTTCTTCTCCCGCTTGGTGGGAGAGTCGGTTTTCGCCATGGTGATGGTTACTATCGGGCTGCTGATCCTGCTGCGCGGCCTGATCCTGGTGTTGTTCGGCCCACAGGTGCGGCCATTCCCGATCATCTTCCCGCTGCAGCCGGTGATTATCGGAGAAATCCTGATCCCGCGTTCACTGTTCATCGGCGGCATCATCACGGTGATTGTTGGCTTCGGCCTGTCGTGGTTCTTCAACCGCACGCGGCCCGGCCTGCGCATGACGGCGGTAGCCGAGGATCATCAGGTGGCGGTGGCCATGGGTATCTCGGTGAAGCGCTCAGTAGCTTTCGCCTGGATACTCGGCTCGGTGCTGTCCACACTCGGTGCGATCATCTATCTCAGCGGCAAGTCGCTCAGCTTCCTGGCTTCCGATATCGGCCTTGCTGCCCTGCCGGTGGCCTTGCTGGCAGGCTTCGAATCGATTGCCGGCGTGCTGCTGGCCGGGATCATCGTCGGCATCATCCAGGGCCTCGTCACGGCCTATATCGACCCGGCGCTTGGCGGTTCGGTGGGCAGCGTTTTCCCCTTCATCATCATGCTTGTCATTCTGTTTATCCGGCCAACCGGCATGTTCGGCTGGAAAATGGTCGAGAGGGTTTGAGCTATGGATCCCGCAGGCGTATTCGCAACCAGCTTCGCACGCGATCAATCCCTGATCCGCACGCGCAAGCAGCTCATCTGCCTGATCCTGTTCCTGCTGCTGCTGGCATTGCTGCCGATGCTGGTGGGGCCGCGCCTGGTGGCCGTGGCAACCTCGGCATTGATCACCGTGGTGGTTACCGTAGGTCTGCAGATCTGCACCGGCTATGGCGGTCAGGTGAATCTCGGCCAGGCGGCCTTCATGGGCAGCGGCGCCTATGCCACGGCCGTACTGGCCAGCAAGTTCGGGTTCCCCTTCTGGGCGTCGATTCCGCTCGGCGGCTGCGCTGCGGCTGCTTTCGGCTTTATCTTCGGCCTCTCGGCGGTGCGCATCAAAGGCTTCTACCTGGTGCTCACCACCATCGCGGCGCAATCGCTGTTCCATTTTCTGGTGCTCAACCTGCCGCAATCCTGGCTCGGTGGCTCCAATGGCCTGTCGCTGGAGCCGGCGGAACTCTTCGGTTATGCCATCGACACTGACCGCTCGATATACTACCTCTGCCTTGTCTTCGCCGTGGTGATGGTGGCCGGCGCCTTCGGCATCGCGCGCAGCCGCCATGGCCGCGATTTTGTAGCGGTGCGCGATGATGATGTCGCTTCCGGCATGATGGGCATCGATGTGGTGCGCACCAAGGCCATGGCCTTCTTGGTCGGCGCCTTCTATGCCGGCATCGGCGGCGGGCTCTGGGCCTATTACGTCCGCTTCGTTGCAGTCGATCAGTTCACCCTGTTCCACTCGATCTGGTTCGTGGCGATGATCATCGTCGGCGGCATCGGCTCGATCACCGGCGCGCTGATCGGCGTGGTGGTCATCCTCTCGGTGCGCGAAAGCTTCATCAGCTTAGGGCCCAGCTTCGTGGAGATGGTGCCCTGGCTGGGCGGCGACGTGGTTTTCGCCACACTCAATGTTTTCCTCGGTGGCGTTATTGCCGCCTTCCTGATCTTCGAGCCACGCGGCTTGATGCATCGCTGGACGATTATCAAGCGGTCCTACCGGATGTGGCCGTTCCCCTACTAGCGTTTGGCAAAGCTTAAACGAGTTTCACCACACATGAAAACGGGAGGGAGTAAGCAATGAATATGTTCACACGCACGGCGCTTGCCGGTATCGCAACGGTTTTCCTGGCCAGCACGGCCCAGGCTCAGACCACCTACAACATCGCATCGCTGGCTGATTTTACCGGCCCCTATGCCGATGTGATGAAGGATCTGAACAGCGCCCGCCATGCGGCTGTTGCCTGGTGGAATGCCGAGGTCGGCAAGCCGCTCGGCGTCCAGCTCAGGATGAAGGATTACGATCATCGCTACGATGCCGCCCAGGTGGCCAGCCTGTGGCCTGGCATCAAGGCGGAACTCAACCCGATCATCGCGCTTGGCGTTGGCGCGCCGGATGCCACCGCCTTGCAAGGCCGCCTGCCGGCTGATGGCATTCCGCTGATCATGTCCACGGCCGGCTATGGCTTTGGCTGGAAGAGCGATCCTTGGGTGTTTAACCCGCGCTCCACCTATGCGCACGAGGCAGCCGGCTTCCTGGAATGGTATCGCAAGAGCAACAACATCTCTGGTGCGCTGAAGGTTGCGGTCTTCTCGTCCGAAGCCTCGCCAGCTTATGTCGATATCGCCAAGGGTCTGCGCAAATATGCCGATGAGAACAAGGCCACGATCGATCTGGTCGAAACCGTGTTCACTGAAGTGCAGCCGACCGACCTGACCACCCAGGTCAATCGCGTGCTCGGCAAGGGTGCCCAGGTGCTGGACGTGCAGACCAACACCGCGGCTGTGGTGGCGGTGAAGCGCGCATTGCAGGCCTTGAACAAGAAAGTGCCGATCGTGATGAGTTCGCATAACGGCATCACGGCGTCGGCGCAGGCCATTGGCGGTATTGCCAACCTGGAAGGTGATTACGAAGTCTACGGCATGGCGATGCCGACGGATGAAATGACCAAGTCGCGCCAGTTCTATGAAAAGCTGAAAAGCCAGTATGGCCTGAAGGGTGGCTGGACGGTGCCGACCTTGATGGGCCTGAACCAGACTCTGGTGGCCTTGCGCGCGGTGGAGGCAACGGCCAAGAAGAGTGGCGCGGCCAATGTCACCGGGCGGGCGGTGCGTGAAACCCTGCTCACCACCACGATTACCAGTGATCAGACCTTCGAGATCCTTTCGGATGTGAAATACACCAACGACGCCCCGTTCCCCACCACCGGTGCGGCGGTGAATATCGGTGTTGTGAAGGGCGGCAAGTATATAATTACTGCCCAGGCTGTGCCGGTGCCGCAGATCAGTAAGTGGTAAGTCAGTCGCAAGGGCGGGCTGGGCTTATTGCCCGGCCCCGCAATGCCGGAGGCGTAGATGCTTGAACTCAGCAATGTCGAAGTGATTTACAGCGAGGTGATTCTTGCGGTTAAAGGCGTGTCGCTGCGGATCAACGAGGGCCAGTGCGTGGCCTTGCTTGGCGGCAACGGCGCCGGCAAGTCAACGACGCTGAAGGCGATTTCAAACGTGATCGAGACCGAGGATGGCCGTGTCACCTCGGGCAGTATCCTGCTCAATGGCAACCGCATCGACAACAAGGATGCGGTCGATATTGTGGATGCCGGCATCATCCATGTGATGGAAGGTCGCCGTGTGCTGCGCCACCTGACCGTGGAGCAGAACCTGATCATCGGCGGCCACAAGGAGACCAGCCTGCGCGCGGTGCGCCAGCGGCTGGACGAGGTTTATGCCCGGATTGGCCGTCTGGCGGCGCTGAAGGACCGCACCTCAGGCTATCTCTCGGGCGGCGAGCAGCAGATGCTGGTGATTGGCCGCGCCATGATGGCCCGGCCCAAGCTGATGCTGATCGATGAGCCCTCGCTCGGCCTGGCGCCGATGATGATCGACGAAGTCTTTGCCGTGCTGCAATCGCTGAAGGATGCCGGCGTCACCCTGCTGGTGGTGGAGCAGAATGCCCGCGTGGCTTTGCAGTTGGCCGATTACGGCTATGTGATGGAAAACGGCCATATTGTGCTCGAAGGCGCTGGCGATGAGCTGCGCAGCAATGAGGATGTGCGGGAATTCTATCTCGGCCTCAACATGGAAGGCGAGCGCAAAAGCTACCGTGATGTCAAGCATTACCGCCGGCGCAAGCGCTGGCTTGGCTGAGCCGGCAGGCTATTGGCGCAGGTCACGCACCAGCGGTGCATCGGCCGGCAGCTCGGCCGCCGCCACGATCTCCACATGGTCGGCTTTCAGGCGCGACAGCTCACGGAAAGCCTGCTGTGCCGGCGCCAAAATGGCGGCCACTTCGCTGCCTTCCTGCAGGCTCAGGCGCAGCGTTACGTGATCGCGATGGCCTTCACGGCTGATAGAGGCTTGGGCGCGCTGGATGCCGGGAATGGCGATGGCCAGATCCTCGAGTTGACGGGGATAGATGAAGATCTCGCGCGCCTTCACCGATTGCCCAACGCGGCCCTGCAGCATCGAGATCTGCGCCACGCTGCCATCGCCATGCAAGGCGCGCGCGATGGCCACATCGCCGGTGCCGAAGCGGATCAGCGGCCAGCCCGGGCGCAGGGTGGTGACCACGATCTCGCCCGGCTCGCCGAGCGGCAGCGGCTGGCCGCTGACCGGATCGCAGATCTGCACAATGCGGTCGGGATGAATTTCATAGCCCTCAAGGCCTGGGCGCTCAAAGCCGATCAGGCCGAAATCGGCGGTGGCATAGACCGAGAAGGTCTTGAGACCATAGCGCGCCTCCAGCCGGCGCCGCTTGCCCATCCAGTCGCCGAATTCACCGCCCAGGAAGGCGGAAGTGACGCTCCAATCCTGCGGCAATGTGCAGCCGGCCTGCTCCAGCGTCTCTGCCAGGGTGAGGAAATAGGCCGTGGCGGCGCAGATGCAGGTAACGCCCAGGTCGCGCACCAGCTTGGCCTGGATTTCGCTGCCGCCGGTACCTGCCGGGATCACTGTGGCGCCGGTGCTGCGCAGGCCTTCATCCAGCAGCAAGCCGGCCGGCACGAGATGGTAGGACCAGGTATTGAGCACCACATCGCCAGCGCTGATGCCGGCTGCCGCGAAGGCGGCGCCGAAGCCGAAGGCATCCTGCTCGCCCCGGATCTGCGGTTCGTTGATCGGGCCGGGCGAAACGAAGATGCGTTCGATCTCATGGGGCGAAGCGGCGAGGAAGCCGCCATAGGGCGGCGCGGCGCGTTGGCGCTCGATCATCACTTCCTTCTTGAATACCGGCAGGCGCGCCAATTGCGCGGCATCATTCAGCTGCTGTGGCTGCAGGCCGGCGGCATCGAACAGGGCGCGGATGGCGGGTGCGCGCTCATAGGCAGCGTCCTGGATGGCGCGCAGGCGGGCAAAGCGGTTGTTAGTCATCGTGCTGCCTCCCGGAATCAGCGGCCGGTGAAGCGCGGCGCGCGCTTCTCCTCGAAAGCGGCCAAGCCTTCCTTGAGGTCGGCGCTGAAGCCATGCAGCTCGCTGGCCAGCAATTCCAGGCGCAATGCCTGGGCCACGGGCTGTTCCAGGCCATCATCCACCAGGGCCTTCACCCGGCGCAGAACCAGCGGGCTTTTGGCCGCCAGCTTGGCCACCAGCCGGCCGGTGGCGGGCATCAGGTCGGCATCCTCCACCACCTCGTTCACCAGGCCTGCGGGCACCAGATCGGCGGCTGGAACCGACTCACCAGTAAACAAGAGGTACTTCGCCCTGGTAGGCCCGATCTTGCGCGGCAGGCGCACTGAGCTGCCGCCGCCCGGCAGCAGGCCGAAATTGGCATGGGCATCGCCGATCATGGCCGAGCGCGCCGCGATCACCAGATCGCAGCAGAGCAGCAATTCCAGCCCGCCGGCCAGCGCCAGGCCGTTCACGGCGGCGATCACCGGGCGCGGGCTGCGTTCCAGGCGGGTCATCATACGCAGCACCGAATCAAGGAAAATTCGCACATTCTGTTCATTTTCGCCGGTAGCGGCGCGCACGAATTTCAGGTCGGCGCCAGCGCAGAAGGCACGGCCGCTGCCGGTCAGCACCACGGCGCGGATATCGTCCTGCTCGGCGCGGTCCAGCGCCGCCTCAATGCCGGCCACAATTGGAGGGGTGATCGCGTTCAGCGCTGCCGGGCGGTTCAGGCAGATCCAGACCGCGCCGTCGCGAACTTCGACCAGGACACTCGAATCACTGGATGCATTCACGGCATTTCCTCCAATATTGACTCATGGGTCATTAAATCTTATTGTGGGTCATATTGTAGACCAAATAGAAATATTGGCAAGCGCCGCGAAGCCTGGGCACCAGGCGGTGCCACCACCGAAGTAACCCCGAGGGAGGGAATGATGGAACAGGTCTATGTTGTGGGTGTGGGCATGACGTCCTTTGGCCGCCAGCTCGACAAGTCGATCAAGGGCATGGCCCATGAAGCCGTGCAGGGCGCGCTGGCCGATGCCGGCCTGAAGCAAGAGGCGGTGAAAGCCGCCTTCTTTGCCAATTGCACCCAGGGCCATATGGAACGCCAGCATATGATCCGCGGCGAAGTGGTGATGCGCAGCATGGGCGTGGGCGGCATTCCGGTGGTGAATGTGGAGAATGCCTGCGCCAGCGCCTCCACGGCGTTCAATCTGGCGGTGAATTTCCTCAAGGCCGGCGAGGGCGATGTAGCCCTGGCGCTGGGCGCGGAGAAGATGTTCTCCACCGACCGGGCCTTGATGCTGGCGGCTTTCGACAGCGCCTGGGATGTGGAAGAGCAAGCCGCGATCCGCGACCGCCTGCTCAAGCTCGGCGAGGGCGTGGCGGTGCCGCCGGGCACCACCTCAGCCAAGCCCTACAGCGCTTTCATGGATGTATATGCCGCCTTCTCGCGCCTGCATATGAAGCGCTTCGGCACCACCCAGCGGCAGCTCGCCGCCGTGGCGGCCAAGAACCACGCCCATTCGGTGCATAATCCGCTGTCGCAGTTCCGCGATGCCTATTCGGTGGATCAGATCCTCGCCGCGCCGCCGATCACCTATCCGCTCACCCTGCCGATGTGCTCGCCGATTTCCGACGGCTCTGCTGCCGCGGTGCTGGTCACGGAAAGCGGCCTGCGCAGGCTGGGGCTGGATAAAAGCCGCGCCATCAAGGTGCTGGCCAGCGTGATACAGACCGGCAGCGACCGCGAGCCGGAGGAAGTGGAAAAGCATTGCACGGCGCTGGGCGCCAAGCGCGCCTATGAGAAGGCCGGTGTCGGCCCCCAGGATATCTCCGTGGCCGAGGTGCATGACGCCACGGCGATGGGCGAGATCATCCAAATCGAGAATCTCGGCTTCTGCGCCTTTGGCGAGGGCGGTCCGATCTCGGAGCGCGGCGAAACCACATTGGGCGGCCGCATTCCGGTCAATCCCTCGGGCGGCCTGGAATCCAAGGGCCATCCGGTGGGCGCCACCGGCTTGGCGCAGGTTTTCGAACTGGTGGCGCAACTGCGCGGCGAGGCCGGCGCACGCCAGGTGGAAGGCGCCAGATTGGCGCTGGCGGAAAATGGCGGTGGCCTGCACGGCATCGAGGAAGCGGTCGCCAGCATCATCATTCTCGGCCGCTGACACCGCGCCGTTTCATCCTGGGAGCGAAAACATGAATCTACAGAACAAGGTCGCCGTGGTTACCGGCGCCGCATCCGGCCTGGGCTTTGCCACCTGCAAGGCCCTGGCCGCCGCCGGCGCCAAGGTGGCGGGGCTGGACCGCGATAAGGACAAGCTGGCCACCTTGGCGGCTGAACTCGGCGCCCAAGGCATCACCTGTGCCGTGGATGTGGCCGATGAAGCCAGCGTGCAGGCCGGCATCGATGCCACGATCAAGGCTTTCGGCGCCATCCATGTGGCGGTGAATTGCGCCGGCGTTGCCGATTCCGCCAAGACCCTGTCGCGCGGCCAGCCGTTTCCGCTCGCCACCTGGGGCAAGGTGATCGCCATCAACCTCACGGGCACATTCAATGTCATCCGCTTTGCGGCGCAGGCGATGAGCGCCAATCAGCCCGATGAGAACGGCGAGCGCGGCGTTATCGTCAACACCGCCTCGGGTGCTGCCTGGCAGGGCCAGGTTGGCCAGGCCGCCTACAGCGCCTCCAAGGCCGGCGTGATGGGCCTCACCCTGCCGGTGGCGCGCGATCTGGCCGAACATGGCATCCGCGTGGTCACCATCGCGCCGGGCCTGTTCGACACCTCGATGGTGGCCGGCCTGCCGGAGAATGTCTCGCAGTCGATCATCAGCCGCATGATTCTGTTTCCCAGCCGTATGGGCCAGGCCACGGAATTCGGCGCCCTGGTGCGCCATATCGCCGAGAACCCGTATCTCAACGCCACCACTATCTCGCTCGATGCCGGCGCCCGCATGGCGGCGCGCTGACGGCTGGCGGGGATAACGCGATACAGCGCGGTCTTCCTCCCTGTAGGGCCGCGATCACCTGGCCCGGCCCTGCGCAACGCAAGGCCGGGCCAATTTTTTTGTGGAGTGGGGGGTATCCGGGACTGAATCGCGACGATGCAGGCGAACTATGAAGACCATGCATTGCACCTTATGAACCCAATAGCGGCGATCGACGCACGTGCAGTGTTGCCCCCGGTCCATTTGGGGTGGATGACTTGCGATACACTCGGCAGGCATACTGATAGCCTGTAGCGACGTCAGGATTTCGTCATTTTTTGCCGCTTTCGAGTGCGCACGATGCGCTATCCTACGTGCTCACGCCGATTCGGAGCAATTAGCCGCTGCGGCTAAAAATTAGAGCCCCATGCTCACACACTTTTGCTTGCAAAGCTCCGCATCACCCCGATGTGTAGTAGAAATATAGCCAATCCAGACTCCGCGAATTCCTGCACAATGCTCAAAAATGCTTTTTTGGCATCCCAGTGGAGTCTGAAAGGATGTAATTGGATTCTCCTCTGCAACGATCTCGAAGAGGAGACCACAATGCCAAATGCAAAAGTAACAGCAACGGAACCGCCTCTGGCGGTGTCCATACGGGATGCCACCAAGATTGTCGGCATCGGCCGCAGCCTAATCTACTTGGAGATTTCGGCGGGGCGTTTGAAAATGACGAAGGTCGGGCGACGCTCATTGCTGCGGGTGTCGGACCTCACTGCCTGGCTGGATGCGCGAGCGAACGGTGACCCCGGAGAGGTGCCTGCCAGTCCTATCCGGGAGGGCGCGCCATGACCCGCCGGGAAAGCGCTGCGTTACCAGAGGGGATGGGCCAGATCGGTGGCTATGTGACCGTGAAGCAGGCGGCCGCCTTTGCGCAAACCTCAACCAGGACCATCAAGCGTTGGATCGCGGCGGGGGCCTTGGAAGCTATTCGCCTGCCTACTCCCGGTGGGCGCGGCCCACTGCGGATCAGGCATGGCGATCTTCTCGCAGTCATGGCCGCTGGTGGAGCAGGAATAGGTAAATTGTCCTGATTTGACCCGGATTCATCGCCATTATGGAAAACGTAAAGACTTAATTGCAATAAGATAAGGTCTTTGCAGTTTCCAAATGTTCCTATATTGTCCCATCCTGTCATCCTTTGACCTATGGGACCAACGCGAAAGGGGTTCCCAAATGACTGCCGTCGATCCGATTTTCGATCCCAATTGTCCGAGCCTGGCTGAAGCGCTGCTCGCGCTGAAAGGCAAGCCAGGAATAAGTGCTGAGCGTTTTGCCCGGGTGAGCGCTGCCATCAGAACAGCCGAGCGCCTTTTGGGGCAGCCGGCGAGCGCGATCCCGGCGCATCCCATGTACATCACCCGTCAATTCGCAAAGCTGAAGCAGCAGCCGGTTCAGGTCTCCAGGAAGACAATAGCCAATACCAAGTCCGAGCTTCGCTACCTCCTGGCCCAGGTCGTTCAGCCGAATCGGGGGCATTCGGAGTTTCGCACCCTTAGTCCCGAATGGGCGGCCCTGAAGGCCGACCCGGCCCTGGGGCAACTGCTCTGGGCGCTGTCGCGCTTTATGGCCTATTGCAGTTCTCGGGATATAGCCCCTGCTCATGTCACTGCGGAAACTGTTGCAGCCTTCGAAGCCTGGTTGGAAGACCGGGGCGATGTCGCCAATCCGCAGGCGCGCGCCCTTGCGGCAATAATGGCTTGGAATAAGGCTGCCAGTCAGGTTCCAAACTGGCCAGGCCAGGCATTGCCTAGGCCGCCCAAGAAAGGCCCGCCACGCGTCTGGCTACCGGCCAAAGCCTTTCCAGAAAGCTTCCGGCAGGATCTGGAGCAATGGTGCGAGCGGCTGGAGCGCGGCGCGAGTTTTGATCAATCCGGGCCCCAGGAGCCGCTTCGGCCTATTACCATCCGGCACCGCCGCAACCAAATTCTCAAGGCGGCCTCAGCCTTGGTGCGCAGCGGGATGCCGATAGACCAAGTGGCTAGTCTGGTGGTGCTTTTGCAGCCCACCGCCTTTCGTGATCTGCTGAAAGTCCTAAAGCAACACCATGGCCGAGGCTGCGATGCCTTAGAGGGACTTGCAGCAGCCCTGGTCGCCGTTGGCAGGCATCATCTGCGCCTTCCAGAAGATGCGATACGGATACTGACCGGCATTGCAGTAAATGTGCGGCAGAAAACCTCGACCACGGGCACCCGCACCAGGCAACGCGTCGAAGCGCTGGAAGTAAATGGCGCCGAGGCCAAATTGCTGCATCTACCTCAGCGCCTGTTGGAAGAAGCAGCGACGTCGCGTACCCCGGCCCGCCAGCGGGTGCCTCTCGCGCAAATGGCCATAGCTCACGAAATCCTGCTGCTGACGGGTCTGCGCAAGCGCAATATTACCGAACTCAACCTGAGCCAGATCACTCCAATGTCTGTGGATGGTAAGGAGGTATGGCGAATCACCTTTGCGGCAGCCCAGATCAAGAATAAGCGTGAAGTCGTCCGTGAGCTGCCCGCCGAAAGCGTCGCTCTCATCAAGCAGGCGATGCAGTACTACGGGCAGACAAATGGCTGGCTCTTTCCGGGCCGCAATGGCCGGCACAAGAATGCTAACTTCCTGGGCAAGCAATACGTCAATGTAGTTTCAAAGCGGATTGGCACGCCGTTCAACATGCACGCCATTCGTGGCTTCCTGGCGAGCAAAATCCTCAGCGAAGACCCCATGGGTTTTGAGCGTGTCCGGGCGATTCTGGGCGACAAGGATGACAAGGTCATTCGCCAATCCTATACGCCCGCCGCCGAGCGCGCTCTCGTTCGGCACGCCCAGCAGGAACTTCAGACACGCCGCCTTGCCGTAAAGCCACGGCACGGCTCCGGCTTCCCGCGATAAGGAGGGGCCAGGAAATGCCGAGATTAGACCCAGCCTGCCGCTACATGCCGTTTGCAGAATGGCCAGAAGAAGATCGCGTCCGCTGGCGAGACATGCTGTCGGATTGGCCTGAAGGAAATGTGAAGTCGGCCTCGAATTTGCGAAAGGCAACCCAACACAAAAATCAGCGTGGCTATGGCCGTTGGCTGACGCACTTGAGCCGCGCCGGGGCCGATCTGACAGTGCCACCCGAAGCCCGCGTGACTCTATCGGCGACCCAAGCATACATCGCAGAGATGCAGAGCCAGGGCATAAAAGCCTATACAATCCGTGGGCGGATAGCTGAGCTCTATTCAGTTATCTCGAAGTTTGCGCCTGCTGAGGATTGGGGATGGCTGAAAGCGATCATCGCTCAGCTTGACGCCAAAGCACGGCATGGCCGAATGCCAGAAGCGCCGCCGGTCTTCACGGGCCAGGTTGTTCCTGTTTGTGTCCGCGAGCTTACCCTAATCAGCGAAACGGTGTCGAAAACGCCGATTCGGGATGCGGTACAGTATCGCAATCTGTTGCTGATGCTTGTGCTGAGTTACTTGCCACTTCGTCGCACATCGATGGCGGCGCTGGAGCTAGGTGTGTCATTCCGAAGGGTTGATGGCGTGTGGGGCGTCATTCTTCAGGGTGAGCATATGAAAACTGGCGCCGCATTCAGCGCCGCCCTGCCATCTTCGATCAACAAGTTCATCGAACTATACATCGAGCGATATCGCCCCAGGCTTTTAGATGGTGCTTCGCAAACAGCATTGTGGGTCACGCGGGACGGAACGTCAATGTCGGATCACCAGATCTATGTCGAGGTGAAGAAGGCCACCAAGAAACACCTCGGTGTGAAGCTGGCAACACATCAATTCCGTGATGTCGCGGCGCAGACGCTCGTCACATCGAATCCAGAAAACATTGAGCTGGCGCGGGCCTTGCTGTCGCATAAGCAGACCAGCACTACGATAAGCTACTACGTTGTGGCGGACGGGCTGGTCGGCTCGCGGGAGACGGCGAGGCTGGTTCGCAGCCTCCGAGCACCTAAGTGAGTCAAACAGCTGCCCGGACGTGAAATGACCCTTACCCTCTATGTCATTTTAGTACGCTTACCGGGTTTGTCTCAGGGCTGGTGCGCCTTCCTCCCCAGGTTGACCAAGACGGCTGGAAAATTTCCAGTCTGTTTGAGCTT
>NZ_JAGOLP010000045.1 GCF_017994015.1 Ferrovibrio sp.
CGTTGCTGCTGCTGGCCGGCCAGCAGCCGGCCCTGGCGGCCGAGGCAGCGCCATTTCTGCAAGCGCTGAGTTTCAGTTTCCTGCCCAGCCTGTGGTTCATGGTGCTGCGCCATTTCACGGCCGCTCTGGAACGGCCGCGCCCGGCGATGCTGCTCACCTTTTTGGCCGTTGCGCTGAACCTGCTGGTGAATTACGCCCTGGTTTATGGTCGGTTGGGGCTGCCTGAATTGGGCGCGGTGGGTGCTGGCATCGGCTCGTCGCTGGTCAATCTGGCCACCCTGCTGGCTTTGGGCGCCATCCTGGCGCGCGATCCGGGCTTCGCCGCCTATCGCCTCAGCCGGGGTTGGTGGCGTTCATCCTGGCCGCGCCTGCGCGCCTATCTGCGTATCGGCCTGCCGATTGCGCTGACCTTGGGCGCCGAGATCGGCCTGTTTTCCGCCGCCGCCATGCTGATGGGCCGGCTTGGCGCTACCGAAATCGCCGCGCATCAACTGGCGCTGCAATGGGCCGCCATCGCCTTCATGGTGCCGATGGGGATTTCCCAGGCCGCCACGGTGCGCGTGGGCCTGGCGATTGGCGCCCGCGATGTGGCGGCCGCGCGCCGCGCCGGCTGGGTGGCCCTGGCTTTGGGTGTTGGCTTCATGGCCAGCACCGGGCTGTTATTCTGGAATGCCGCGCCCTGGCTGATCGGCCTGTTTCTGCCTGAACCGGCAAGTCCGGTATTTGCCCTGGCGGTGGCTTACCTGAGCTGGGCGGCGCTGTTTGCCATGGCCGATGGCGCCCAGGCGGTGGCCAATGGCGCATTGCGCGGCCTGAAGGACACCGCCATGCCGATGCTGCTGGCCTGTATCGGCTATTGGCTGGTGGGCCTGCCGGTGGCCGTGTGGCTTGGCCTGTATAGCGAGCTGCGCGGCATTGGCGTGTGGGTTGGCCTCAGCGCCAGCCTGATCGTGGCTGCGTTGCTGCTGGTCTGGCGTTTCCAGCGGCTGACCACCAGGTTGTTGCGGCCATGAGCAAACCCGGCAAAACCCGATTGGATCAGGCTTTGGTGGAGCGCGGCCTGGCCGAAAGCCGCGCCAAGGCCCAGGCTGCGATTATGGCCGGGCTGGTTTTCAGCGGCGAAAAGCGGCTGGATAAGCCGGGCATCAGCGTGGCTGCCGATTTGCCGTTGGAATTGCGCGGCAAGCCGCATCCCTGGGTCAGCCGCGGCGGCATCAAGCTGAAACATGCGCTGGATTTTTTTGCGCTTGATCCGGCCGGGCGGGTTTGCCTGGATGTGGGCGCTTCCACCGGCGGCTTCACCGATGTGCTGTTGCAGCATGGCGCGGCCAAAGTCTATGCCGTGGATGTGGGCGAGGGCCAGCTGGATTGGCGCCTGCGCAACGATGCCCGCGTGGCGGTGCTGGAAAAGACCAATGCGCGCCATCTTTCGGCTGAAAGTGTGCCCGAGCCGATTGGCGCCGTGGTGTGTGATGCCAGCTTTATCGGGCTTGAAACCGTGTTGCCGGCGCCGCTGGCGCTGGCGGCGCCGGGGGCTTTTGCCGTGGCGCTGATCAAGCCGCAATTCGAAGTGGGACGCGCCCGGGTTGGCAAGGGCGGCGTGGTGCGCGATGCGGCCTTGCATGAGGAAGTTTGCGACCGTATCTCCGCCTGGTGGCGCAGCCTGCCGGGCTGGCATGTGCTGGGGCTGGAGCCAAGCCCGATCCTGGGGCCGGAAGGCAACCGCGAATTCCTGATCGCCGCGCGCAAGGTCGATCTGATTGGAGATGATGATGCGTGATGTGCGGGGCGTGATCGGGCGGCTGGGCGGGCAGGGCCATGGTGTGCTTGATCTGCCGGATGGCCAGCGCGCCTATGTGCCGTTTGCGCTGCCGGGCGAGCAGGTGGCGGCGCGCCTTGCCAGCACAAAGGCGGCGGGCAATGCCAAGGCAGCTGATGGCGTGGCGGCGCAATTGCTGGAAATCGAAACCGCGTCGCCCGAGCGCATTGAGCCGCCTTGCCCGCATTTTCATGCCTGTGGCGGCTGCAATCTGCAGCATTGGCAGGCGGCACCCTATCAGGCCTGGAAACGCAACAAGCTGGTGGCGGCCTTGCAGCGCCGTGACTGGAGCCCGGCCGAGGCAGAAGAGATTGTGGCGCCGTTGCTCAGCGTGCCGCCGGCCAGCCGGCGCCGCGCCGAATTTGTTGCCCGCCGCATCGGCAAGCGCGTGGTGATCGGCTTCAACGAAGCGGAAAGCCGCCGCGTGGTTGACCTTGCTGCCTGCGCCGTGTCGCGCCCGGCCTTGCTGGCGCCGCTGCCGCGACTGCGTGAAGCCTTGCTGGCCTTGCTGCCGGAAGGCCGCAGCCTGGATATCAAACTCACCGATTGTGAAGGCGGGCTGGATGCGCTGTTTACCGGCGCGCTTTATGGTGACCCGGTTTCTGGTGGAGGGGCTGGCCGGCCCGGGCTGGAGGCCGGGGCGCGGCAGGATCTGGCGCAACTGGCGCATGAACTCGGCATTGCCCGGCTCTGCTGGCGCCAAACACCGGATGCCGCGCCTGAAATCCTGGCCCAGGAACGCCCGCCCGTGGTGCGTTTTGGCGCCGTGGCGGTAACGCTGCCGCCGGGCGGTTTCCTGCAAGCCACGGCAGAGGCCGAGGCGCTGATGGCGACGCAGATGTTTGCCGCCCTGCCGCAAACCGGCAGCGGCGGCTTGCGCATTGCGGATCTGTTTGCCGGCTGCGGCGCCTTTGCCCTGCGACTGGCGGCTTTGGGGCATCAGGTGCTGGCCTGCGATGCCGATAGGCCGGCGATTGCAGCACTGACGGCAGCGGCCAACGCGCAGCAACTGGCCAGCCGGATCAAGGCCGAGGCGCGCGATCTGGAGCGCCGCCCGCTCCAGGCGGCCGAACTCAAGAAGCTGGATGCTGTGTTGCTTGATCCGCCACGCGCCGGCGCCCGCGCCCAGGCGGCCGCGCTGGCCGATGCCCTGCGCCAGAAGGCGGCGCCGCCCCTGCTGCTGATGGCCGCCTGCGATCCAAACAGCTTCGCCCGCGATGCGCGGCTGCTGGTGGCGGCCGGCTACCGGCTGGAACAAGCCACGCCAATTGACCAGTTCCTGTGGACCCCGCATCTGGAATTGACGGCTGTGTTCCGCCGCGCCTGAGCCGAAGCGTGCGAGGCAGCGGCAAGAGGGTTGCAAGCCCGCCCCGAACCGGCTATATCCCCGCCCGATCCCTGCTGGGGGATCGTCTAACGGTAGGACCCCAGACTCTGACTCTGGTTGTCTAGGTTCGAATCCTAGTCCCCCAGCCAAAATCCCATATATTTCAGATCATTAGCACTCTCCGGCATAGTGGCGGGGCTTCGATCCTTCTTTTCCTGTTGCCGGCAAAAAAGATATGTGGGTTGTAGCAGGCCTCGGCCTGCGAGAACGGCTCTCCGGCCTGCTTCATTTAGCTATGCCTTGGCCTTTTTTGCGGTGCTGTTCTTTTGCCAGCCAGATCATTGCGCTGATTCTAGCTATAAAAGTTACATACTAGAATACTTGAACAAGCATAAGTATAAGCATTAATCACACTTGTATACGGTATAATTATTCCAAAACTCTTTTTATCAAAATTCTGTACTTATATAATATTTTTACGGTATATATAGCAATTATATTGCTTATATTGTTTGCAATGAATACATTTTTTTGACAACGCCGCCGCGCCCTGCGGAAATGTATACGAACAGGGCTTCGCAGGCGGCTATGAAAAACCAGCTCAGCGACAAGGTTTATGATCAGTTGCGGCGCCAGATTGTCTCTGGCGCCATCGCCATGGGCGAGCGGCTGCGCGAGACGCATCTGGCCATGCGGCTGCATGTGTCGCGCACGCCGATCCGCGAGGCGCTCCAGCAATTGCTCGCCGAGGGCATGGTTGAGGCCGATGCGCAGGGTTTCCGCGCCACGGTCTACAGCCCGGCCCGCGTGGCGGAGATTTATGGCTGCCGGGCGATCCTGGAGAGTGAATCGGCGCGCCTGGTGGCGCTGGCCGGGCTTTCAAGCGAGGCGCAGTTGCAGCTTGAGCAGGCGGTGGGCATCTGCGACCGGCTGCTGGCCGATGCCCGCGCGCATGATCGGGTTTCCGATGCCGAGGTGCGGCGCGCCTTCCTGGAGCAGAACAATATCTTTCATGCCGTGCTGCATGATGCCTGCCCCAATCGCATGCTGCGCGAGCTGATCCATCAGGTGGGCGAAATCCCGGCCTCGATCCGCAACTATTTCCGCTTCAGCGATGATCAGCTGTTTGAAAGCCATACCGCGCATCGTCGCATCCTGCGCGCCGTGATCGCGCGCGATGGCGAACGGGCCGCTGCCCAGATGCGCGAACATATCTGGGCGGCGCGCGACCGCATGGACCCGGCGGCCTTCAGCCAGTTCAACACAACACATCGCGGCGAAACCCAGGCCGCCGCGCGCAACAGCTTTTCCGCAAGCAACATGCAACTGACAGGGGATATGTAATGAGCCAAGCCACACGCCACAGCAAAAAGGGCCTCAGCCGCCGTCGCTTCATGGGCAATGCCGCAGCCGGCGCCGTCGCCATCGGCATGCCCTGGGTCACCACCAAGGCGCGTGCGGCCGGTCAGCTCACCGTTGTGCTGAACCAGGGTCTGCTTGCCAAATTGTGGATCGATCATCTCAATCCGCTGTTTGAAAAGGAAACCGGCGCCAAGCTGAATGTGCAGCAATCGGTCACCTCCAACATGCTGGCGATGCTGAAGACACAGAAGGATAATCCGCCGGATCTGATGCAGTTTTCCGAGGCCGGCGTGTTTCTGGCCCGCGATGAAGGCCTGCTGCGCCAGCACAAGGCGGCGAATATCCCGAACTGGAAATTCCTGCGCAAGGAATTCAACATGGCCGATGATTACTCGGCCGGCATGATCGATGCGATGCACACGATCTTCTACAACACCAATGCCGTGAAGGAAGCGCCGACTTCCTGGGCCGATCTGTGGAATCCGGCCAACAAGAACCGCATCGCGATTCCGCCGGTCACCTGGAATAACGGCTTGCGCATGATCGTGTCGGCGGCGGAAATCGCCACCGGCATGCCGCTGGCCAAGGCACAATATGAATATGCCGCCGGCATCAAGCATCTGGCCAAGCTGAAGCAGAATGGCGTTGTGATCTATAACGACGCACCGCAGGCGCTGCAAATGATGCAGAGCGGCCAGGTGCCGCTGGTGCCGTTTTATGTTGCCTTCGCTGCCCAGTTGGTGGCGCAGGGCGCGCCGATCTATCCGGCAGCCAATCTGAAGGAAGGCAAGCATGGCGAGATCGTTGGCATGAACATGCCGGTGAATGCCAAGAATGTGGAACTGGCCGAGGCATATGTGAATCTCAGCCTGACCAAGGATTTCCAATCCAAGATCGATTCGGTGCTCCGCGCCCGTTGTGGCCATACCGAGGTGCCGATCTCGCCCGATACTGCCAAGCTGATCGGCACGCCGGAAAACACCACCTATGCCGATTGGGCCTTCCTGTCGAAGAACCGCGCCAAGATCACCGAGATGTGGAACGAGGCTTTCGGCTGAGC
This sequence comes from Ferrovibrio sp., assembly GCF_017994015.1. Taxonomy (GTDB): domain Bacteria; phylum Pseudomonadota; class Alphaproteobacteria; order Ferrovibrionales; family Ferrovibrionaceae; genus Ferrovibrio. Next base: position 5,569 of record NZ_JAGOLP010000045.1, read on the forward strand.
AGCAACACATCACAAAGCACTAAGCGGGGATTGCGGGCATGAGCCACGCCATAACCACAGGAATGGGCAATGCCGGCGTCAATTGGCGCCGGCATCTGCCAGGCCTGCTCATGCTGGCGCCGTTGCTGGTTTTCCTGCTCGCCTTCTATCTGGTGCCTTTCGCCTACATGCTGGGCGAAAGCTTCACCTATTGGAGCGGCGACGAGAAAACCGGCGCGGGCCCCACGCTGCTGCAATATTTCAAAACCTTCGAGAGTGCGCGGGTCAGCCGCGCGCTGGTGCGCACCTTCCGCATCGCCCTGATCACCATGGCGATTACACTGCTGATTTCCTATCCGATTGCGTTGCTGCTGCTGCGGGTCGGGCGCGGCCTGCGCACGGCGATCTTGCTGATCACTTTTGTTTCGCTGGCTTCCAGCCTGATCATCCGCAATTACGGCTGGGTGGTGGTGCTGGCCGATGGCGGCGCGGTGAACAGCCTGCTGCTGGCGCTGGGGCTGATCGAAAGCCCGATCCGGCTGATGTATTCCGAACTCGCCATCACGCTCGGGCTGGTGCATTACGCCATGCCATTCATGATCCTGCCGATCTATGGCACCTTGCTGCGGCTGCCGCCCTCTTTACGCGAAGCCTCGCTATCGCTTGGCGGCGGCGAATGGCGCAGCTTTCTGCGCATCACCCTGCCACTCAGCCTGCCCGGCGTGTTCGGCGGCACCATGCTCACCTTCGCGGTCAGCATGAGCGCCTTTGTCACGCCGCTGATGCTGGGTTCGCCGCGCAGTGCCATGATCTCGCAGGTCGCCGCAGAGCAATTGCTGGTGCAGCTCAATTTCGCCTGGGGCTCGGCCATTATCGTGGTGCTGACCCTGCTCACCTTCCTGCTGGTGGCGGCCTATGCCATGCTGCTGCGCAAAGTGTTCCGCGCCGATGTCTGATCGCAACTCCTTCCAGATCATCACCTCGGCGCTGGCCTGGATCGCCCTGGCCTTCCTGGTCTTTCCCGTGCTGCTCACCGCCGTGGTGTCGTTCAACGCCTCGTTCTTCATCGAATTCCCGCCCAAGGCGCTGGCGCTGAAATGGTATGCCAATATCGGCAATATTCACCGCATCCTGGATGCCACCCTGATCAGCGCCGGGATTGCGCTGGCCAGCGCCATAATCGCCACCATCCTGGCGATTGGCGGCAGCCTGGCGCTGGCGCGTTCCGGCCTGCCGGGCCGCGCCGCCATCACGGCATTCCTGCTCTCGCCGGTCACGGTGCCGATGGTGGCGATTGGCATTGCACTGGTGCAGTTCTTCATCATGATCGGTACGGCCTTCACCTGGTACAGCCTGATGATCGGCCATATCGTGCTGGTGGTGGCTTATCCGGTGCGCACGTTGCTGGCATCGCTGGCCTTGACCAATCCGGCGCTGGAAGAAGCCGCCGCTTCGCTTGGCGCCAGCCGCGGGACCGTGTTCCGCACCATCACGCTGCCACAGCTTAAGCCCGGCCTGGTCAGCGGCTTCCTGTTCGCCCTGCTGATCAGTTTCGACAATTACCCGATCAGCGTGTTTCTGGTGCGTGGCGGCATCACCACCATGCCGATTGAAATCTTCAACTACATCACACAGAACCTTGATCCGACGCCGGCGGCTTTCTCCACGCTCTATATCCTGGTGATCAGCGCCATCATCGCGCTGGCCGAGCGGCGCTATCGTATCATCTCGCATTCGATCCCATGAGGAGCGACATGGCTGGCCTTGAACTGCAAAATGTGCGCGTCTGGTTTGGCGGGCAGGAAATTCTCAAGGGCGTTGATCTCAGCGTGGCCGAAGGTGAATGCCTTGCATTGCTCGGGCCTTCGGGCTGCGGCAAGACCACTACTTTGCGGGTGATTGCCGGCTTCACCCAGCCGCAGCAGGGCAGTGTGCAGATTGCCGGCCAGGCCATGCATGGCACGCCGCCCTACAAGCGCAATGTTGGCCTGGTATTTCAGGATTATGCCCTGTTTCCGCATATGACCATTGCCGAGAATGTGGCTTATGGCTTGCAGATGCGCCGGCTGCCGAAGCCGGAGATAACCAAGCGGGTGGCCGACGCGCTGGCGATGGTGCAATTGGGGCATGTCGGCGAGCGTTTTCCGGCCAATCTTTCCGGTGGTCAGCGCCAGCGTGTTGCATTGGCGCGCGCCCTGGTTATTCAGCCGGATATCCTGTTGCTGGATGAACCGCTGGGCGCGCTGGATCGCAAGCTGCGCGATCAGATGCAGGTGGAACTGAAGCAGTTGCAGCGCCGGCTTGGCATAACCACAATCATTGTGACGCATGATCAGGAAGAAGCGCTGTCGCTGGCTGATCGTGTGGCGGTTATGTTCAATGGCAGTATCCGCGAAATCGGTGCGCCGGCTCAGCTTTATGAAACACCCGGCTCGCGTGAGGTGATGGAATTCCTTGGCAGCTCCAACATTCTGCCGGGCAGAATCACAGCGCGTGATGGCCGGGGCGGTCAGGTGGAACTGGCGGCCGGCATCAGGCTGCACCTGCCCCTGCCGCTGCCTGCCGGCGGCGATGCCATCATCCTGGGTATCCGCCCGGAGCATGTCGAATTGGCGCCGCACAGCCAGGCCGATGGTGCGCTGGCGGCTGAACTGGTGGAATGCGTTTACAAAGGCAGCCTGGTGGAAGTGCATACGCGGCTAAAGGATGGCGGCGCTTTCCAGATCAATGCCTCGGCGGCCCAGGTGGCACAGCTTCAGCTTGGCCAGCGCGGTGCCATGATCGGCATCCGGCTGCCGGCGCAGCATATTCAGGTATTCGCCGCTTAAGCGGCGAACAAGCGGGAGGAGAAGGGCATGGAAAGACGGGTGAATGATGTAGGCGGCCAGGTGGATGGCGCGCTGCATCTTGATGAACATGCCGTGACGCTGCATGAAAAACGCATTGATGCCTTGGTGATGCTGCTTACCAGCCCCAAGGTGGATGCGTTCAAGGTGGATGCGCTGCGCCGCGCCATTGAGCAGAACACCATCGAGGATTACCGCAAGTTCGGTTATTACGACAAATGGATCCGCGCCATCCGCGACTTGCTGGTGGAGCAGAATATCCTGACCCATGACGAGATCGAAACGCGCATTGCCGCCATCCGGGCGCGGCAGCGGAGCGCGGCATGAGCGCGGTGCCAGCAAAGCCGGGCCAGGCATTGCCGGTCGGCACCCGTGTACAGGTGCGGCGGCAGCCGCCTGAAGCGCATTGCCGTACGCCATGTTATCTGCGCGGCCGGCCGGGCGAAATATCCGAAGTGGTTGGTTTCTACCGCGATCCGTCGCTGCTTGCCTTCCACAAACCCGGGCTGCCGATGCGCCTTTTATATCGCGTGCGTTTTCGCCAGGCCGATCTCTGGCCGGAATATCAGGGCAATGCCCAGGATAGCCTTTATGCCGATCTATATGGCCATTGGCTGGAACCAATGACGGAGCAACACCATGGCGCATGATCACAGCCATCCGCATCACCATGACCACGGCCACGGCCACGACCACGACCATGACCATGACCATGACCATGAGCACGATCACGCGCCGATCACCAGCGAGGATCACGCTGATCGGTATGAAGTGCTGCTCGAAACCGCCATCCGGGAATTGCTGGATGAAAAGGGTATATTGAGCGCCGAGGATATCCATCGCCAGATTGATGCGCAGGATAGCCGCACACCGGCCTTGGGCGCCCAGGTGGTGGCCAAGGCGTGGACCGATCCGGCCTTCAAACAGCGCCTGCTGGCGGCACCCCTGGCTGCAATCAACGAAACTTTTGGTCTCGGTATCCAGACCCCGCTGGAGTTGGTGGTGCTGGAGAATACGCCGGATTTGCATAACGTGGTGGTTTGCACGCTCTGCTCCTGCTATCCGCGCATGCTGCTGGGCATTCCGCCAGCCTGGTACAAATCCACTGAATATCGCTCGCGTGTGGTGGTGCAGCCGCGCCAGGTGCTGGCAGAATTCGGCACGCATCTGCCTGATACGGTGGAGGTACGGGTTTCCGACAGCACTGCCGATCTGCGTTATCTGGTGCTTCCTATGCGTCCGGCTGGCAGCGAAGGCATGAGCGAGGCCGAGCTTGCAGCGCTGGTAACGCGCGATGCGATGATTGGCACCGCGCTGCCCTTGCCCCCCGTTTCTCAGTAGTAACGATCAGGAGTATCCCGTGTCTCACCCGTATTCCCTGCGCCAACGGCTCAGCAGTGGCAAGCTGCTCAGCGCCCCGGGCGTATTCGACATGATTTCGGCCCGTGTTGCTGATGCAATGGGTTTTGATGCGCTCTACATGACCGGCTATGGCACCGTGGCCTCGCATCTGGGCTTGCCCGATGCCGGCCTGGCTACCTATAGCGATATGGTGGGCCGTGTCGGCCTGATTGCCGGCGGCACCAAGGCGCCGCTGATTGCCGATGGCGATACCGGTTATGGCGGCCTCTTGAACGTGCAGCATACCGTGCGTGGCTATGAGAAAGCCGGCGCTGCGGCGATTCAGCTCGAAGACCAGGAATTCCCGAAAAAATGCGGCCACACGCCAGGCCGCCGGGTGATCCCCTGCGCCGATATGGTGGCCAAGATCAAGGTGGCGGTGGAAAGCCGCGATAGCAGCGATTTCCTGATCGTGGCGCGCACCGATGCGCGCACCACCCTTGGCCTGGATGAAGCTTTGCGCCGGGCCGAAGCCTATGCCAAGGCCGGCGCTGATGTGCTGTTTGTGGAATCGCCGGAAAGCGAAGCCGAGATGGAGAAAATCTGCCGCAGCTTCGATCAGCCCTTGCTGGCCAATATTGTGGAAGGTGGCCGCACGCCGGTGCTTTCGGCGGCGCGGTTGCAGGAACTGGGCTATGCGCTGGCAATCTTTCCCGCTGCCGGTTTCCTGGCCGTGGGCGCGGCCCTGCGCCGCTGCTATGGCGCGATTCATGCCACCGGCTCCACAGCCGGGCAGGATATTGATTTCTACGACTTCATGGAATTTTCCAAGCTGATGGGTTTTGAACAGGTATGGCAATTTGAGCGCGAGCATGCCGCGCTGGAATCCAGCGTCTGATCGGGCAGGGGGCGAAGATGGAAACGGCACAGGATCTGGCCGAGAATTACAGCAAGGCATTTAATGGCCGGATCGGTTTTGGCCGCCGGCCGGTGCTGCTGTCGATTGATTTTGTGCTGGCCTACACCACGCCGGGGGCGGCTTTGTTTGCCCAGGGTGTGGTGGATGCCGTTGCCGCCTCGGTTCCGCTTTATGCTGCGGCGCGGGCGGCTGGCGTGCCACTGGTTTATACCCAGGTGATCTATGATGCCGAGGGCCGCAATGGTGGCGCCTTTGTCGCCAAGGTGCCTTTGCTCAAGAGCATGACCAGCGATAATCCGCTGACCCATATTGTGCCGGAATTGCCGCCCGCCGCAGCGGATACCATTCTGGTGAAACAGTATCCCAGCGCGTTTTTCGGCACCAATCTGGCGGCGATGCTGGTGTGGATGGGCGTGGATACGCTGATCCTCACCGGCTGCTCCACCAGCGGCTGCGTGCGCGCCACAGCGGTGGATGGCTGCTCACACGGCTTCCGCGTGATCGTGCCGGAGGAATGTGTTGGTGATCGCCACGCGGCGCCGCATCAGGCCAATCTGTTTGATATCCACTCCAAATATGGCGATGTGGTGAGCCGGCAGGAAGTGCTGGATTATTTTGCGGCGTTGAAGCCCTGATCCGGCTGCTGCGCCAGCCAGTGGCGCGCAATCTGTTCGCGGGTGGCGATCCAGGCTTTGCCCGAGCCGGCGATATGCGTCAGGATTGTCTCCAGCGCGCCGATGCGGCCAGGCCGGCCGATCATGCGCAGATGCAGGCCGATGGATAGCATGCGTGGCGCGCTGCTGCCCTCGCGCGCCAGCCAGTCATAGGCGTCGATGACATAGGCGGCAAAGGCGCCGCCGGTGCCGAAACGCTGGGTATTCTGGAATTGCATGTCATTGGTGTCGAAGGCATAAGGCAGCACCAGATGCCGCTTGCCGGCCACCGGCACAAAATAGGGCAGGTCGTCGTTATAGGCGTCGCTGTCGTAGAGAAAATTGCCGGCTTCCACCAGCAGTCGCCTTGTGTTGGGCGAGGATGCCGAGCGGGTGTGCCAGCCGCGCGGCGGCTGCCCGGTGGCAGCCTGGATCGCCTGCACGGTCTTGGCGATACGGGCGCGTTCCTCGGTCTCATCCAGATCGGCATGGCTTTCCCAGCGCCAGCCATGGGCGGAAACTTCATGCCCGCGCTGCACCGCATCCTGCGCCAGCAGCGGCGAACGCTGCACCGCCAGGCCGCAGGCGCTGACCGTGGTCTTGGCATCGTAGCGATCAAACAGGTCCATAACGCGCCACCAGGCGGCGCGGGTGCCATATTCAAAATGGCTTTCGATACAAGGATCGCGGCCCTCCAGCCGGTGCACCACCTCGTAGATCGCCTCGTTATGATCGTCGCCGCCCGATACAGTATATTCGGCGCCTTCCTCAAAATTGACCACAAAGGATACCGCCACGGCGCGATTGCCGGGCCAGCGGATTGCCGGCGGCTGGCCGCCATAGCCGATCAGGTCTCGCGGTGGGAAAATCTGGGTATTGCTCAAATCGGCCAAGCTCAGTCTCCGGTTCCGGCCATACGGTTGAGGCCAACAAATTTCTCACCCAGCAGCAACAGCAGCAGGGTGGCGGCCAGGATCAGGGTGGAAAGCGCGGCCAGGGTTGGATCGGGGGCTTCCTCGATATATTGCAGCAGCTTGATCGGCAGGGTTTTGGTGCGCGCATCGGTGAGGAAAATCGAGATCGGGTAATTGTCGAACGAGGCCAGGAAGGCGAAAAAGCCCGCGGTGAAAAATGCCGGGGCCAGCGCCGGCACCATCACCTTGGTGATGGCGGCGGGAAAGCTGCAACCCAGGCAGCGCGCCGCATCGATCAGGGTGAAATCAAAGCGTGACAGGCCGGCCAGCATGGTGCGCGCCACATAAGGCAGGGTGATGATCAGATGCGCCAGCAGCAGCGCCGGATGCGCGGCGGTGAGGCCGGCCATGCGGAAGAATTGCAGCAGCGCAATGCCGATCACCAGGCCGGGCAGCATCAGCGGCGAAACCAGCAAGGCGGTGAGCAGGTCGGCGCCGGGCAGGCGACCGCGCTGGATGCCGATGGCAGCCAGGGTGCCGAGCACCAGGGCCGCCAGAGTGGACAGCGCAGCGATTTCCAAGGTCAGCAGCAAAGCCGGCCAGAAGCCATCCAGCCGACCGATGCGGGCATACCAGCGCAGCGACAGATCGCCGCTGGGCAGATCAAAAACCGGTGTGGGCGAAAAGCTGGTGCCGACAATCACCAGCAAAGGCGCCAGCAGGAAGGCGGCCGCCAGCAGGATGCAGGCAATGCAGAAGCGGATGGCGATGCGGCCGATCATGGTTGTGCCTCCCGCTTCATGCGCGTGGCTTGCCCAGCTTGCCGCTGAGCAGCACCACGGCCAGGGCAATCGCCAGCAGTACCGCTCCGGCCGCGGCGCCGAAGGCCGGTTCGCGGGTGAGCAGGAAGGATTTGGCGATCAGGGTGGGCAGGGTCTGGTAGCGTTCGCCCATCAGCAGGGTAGGCACCACATAGGCGGAAACAGCGAGCGAGAATACCAGCGCGGTGCCGGCGATGATGCCGGGCAGGCTGAGCGGCAGCGTAACACGCAGGAAACACGATAGCGGCGGTGCACCGAGTGTGGCGGCGGCTTCGCCCAGGCGGCGGTCGATCTGCGCCACCACGGCATAAACCGACAGGATCATGAAGGGCAGGAAGATATTCACGGCGCCGACGATCAGCGCGGTTTCGGTGAAGATCAGTCGGATCGGCTCGTCGATGATATGTAGCGCCTGCAAGGTCTTGTTCACCACGCCGGTGGAGCGCAACAGCACGGTCCAGGCAAAGGCTTTGACAATCACGCCAATCGAAAGCGGCAGGAACAGCGTGAGCAGCAAGGCGCTGCGCAGGCCGCCGCGCAGATAGGTGAGGCCGAAGGCAGCGGGATAGCCGATCAGAAAGGCAAACAACGTGGTGAGGCCGGCGAATTTCAGCGAATTCCAGATGATGCCCAGGTAATAGCTATCGCCCAGCAGCTTGCCATAGGCGGCCAGGCTCAAACCCTGCGGCCCGGACAGGCTGACCGGCAGCAGCAAGGCCAGCGGCAGCACGAACAGGCCAGCCAGCGGCACCAGAGCCGGCAGCAGCAGGCCGAGGCTGGGCAGTTTTTCCGAGCGTGTCAGCCAGGCGATCATGCGGCTGGCGCCGGATCGGGATAGACAAAGGTTTGCGCCACCGGCCAATGCAGCGTGATGTTTTCGCCTTCCGCCGGCACGTTGCTGCCGCCGGCCAGTTGCGCCACCACGCGGGCGCCGTTGCCGGTATCGATATGCAGCATGCTATGCGCACCATGGAACACGATGGTTTCCAGGCGGCCCTGGATGGCATTGCTCTCGGCCGGCTGTGCCGGCGCACCGGGGCGCAGATATTCCGGCCGCACCGCCACCACCACCGCCGAGCCGGGGCTGAAATTTGCCGCAGCCAGTATCGGCCCGGCCGGGGTTTGCACAATCACGCGGCCGCGCTCCGGCACGCTGGCAACCTGGCCCTTGAGCTGGGTCGACTGGCCGATAAAGCCCATGGCAAACAGGCTGGCCGGCGCGGCATAGATGGTTTTCGGATCGGCATATTGTTCGATCCGCCCGCCATGCATCACGGCGATGCGATCCGACATGGTGAGCGCTTCATCCTGATCATGGGTGACAAAAATCGCCGTGGTGCCGATCTGGCGCAGCAGGCGGCGCAGTTCCACCTGCATTTCCTCGCGCAGATTGCGGTCCAGCGCGCTTAATGCCTCGTCAAACAGGATCACGCTGGGCTGCACGGCCAGGGCGCGGGCCAGGGCCACGCGCTGCTGCTGGCCGCCGGACAGGGCCGAAATCGGCCGTTCAGCCAGATGCGCCAGATGCACCAGCCCAAGATAGCGCAAGACGGTTTCCTTGATGGTATAAGCGGCCACACCCTGCTGGCGCAGGCCGAAGGCCACATTGCCGGCAACGCTGAGATGCGGAAACAGCGCGTAATTCTGAAACACCACGCCGACCTGCCGCTTATGCGGCGGCAGCCGGGTGACATCGCGGCCATCGATCAGGATCTGCCCGTTATCGGGCAGCGCCAGGCCGGCAATGGCGCGCAGCAGGGTGGTTTTGCCACAACCTGAAGGGCCAAGCAGCGTGACCAGTTCACCGGCCTTCACCGCAAGGTCCACCCGGTCGAGCACCATGGCCGGGCCGTAGCGTTTGGAGGCGCCCTGCACCAGCAATTCCGCCGCCTTGCCGCCTGTTGTGCCCTTGTTGGCCATGCCCTGGCTGCTCATGGCCGGCTCACAGCAATTCGCGGTTCCAGCGCTCGATCCAGCCGGCGCGGCCCTTGGCGAAATGTGCCCAATCCGGCGCAAACAACGTGGTGGCATCGGGGAAGCCGGCCGGCTTGGTGGCGGCGGGATTGACCGGCGCCACAAAAGCCTTGGCTGCCAGCACGCTTTGCACTTCCGGGCTGAGGAATGCTTCCAGCGCCGCATCGGCCAGTGCGCCGCCGGGCGCGTTCTTCACTTTGGCCAGGCCCGATGGCATGGCAAAGCCACCTTCCTTGGGGATCGCCAGATCAATCGGCGAGCCATCGGCCTTGCGGATCAGGGTGTAGGCCGAGAATTGCCCGGCGATCAGCGACGCCTCGCCCTGTTCCAGCAGGTTTATCGCCTGCGGTGCATTGGTGTAGATGGTGAGCAGGTTGGGCTTCAGGCTTTTCAGCTTGTTGAAGCCGGCTTCGATCTCGTATTGCGCTTCCTTGAACGGCTTGCCGGTTTCCAGATGCGCCGCCACCAGCAGGGTCCAGTAGCCTTCGGTGTTGTTCAGCGACGGCACGATGATGCGGCCCTTGTTGCCGGCATCCCATAGCGCAGCCCAGGAGCTGGGCGGGGTTTTCAGCCGGCTGCTGTTAAAGGCGATGCCGGCCCAGGGCTGCTGGTAATTCACCCACAGCGCATCGCGATGCACGGCGGCGGGATTGATCTTGCCGATGGCCGGCACGGCGCCGATGCCCATCTTCACGATCAGATCCTGCTCGGCAGCGGCGATCATCACCGGATCGTCCATCACCACCACCGACATTTTCGGCGCCGCCTTGTCGGCCTGCATCTTTTGCAGGTTGGTCAGCGAATTGGTGCCCTCATACAGAATCTTGGCGCCGATCTGCTTTTCCATCAGCGGAAAGATATCAGCGTTGAAATACTTGGCGGCGCCCGCCGGGCCGCCGATCACGATCTCCTTCGGCTGGGCGCGCAGCAGGCCGGGCGCAGCGGTGAAGCCCAGCGAAGCACCGCCCAGCGCCGCGCCACCGGCGGCCAGGCTGCGCTTCAGCATTGTCCTGCGGGAAATCTGCTTGGTTGTCATGCCCCTGGCCTTTCCTTGCCTTGCCCTGTTTCTGCTTGCGCCAGCCGGCGCCATGCACAATGCTACGCAAAGCTTGTGCCAAATGTGCACAATTTGTATAAGCAATTGCGAAACATGGCGTTTCACTTTTCGCAGGCTGTCGCCCGCGAAAATCCCCGGGCAATATTGTGCACAAAATATTCACGATTGTGCACATTTCTTGAGCGATGCAGGGCAGACACGTGAAACAGCGGCCGAAACCAGCAGCCGGGCAGCTCAGCATAAAAAAAACCGCGACGAGCATCGACGAGGCGATCTATGCCCGCATCGCCGATGCCATCCTGCATGGCCGGCTCAAGGCCGGCACCAAGCTGCCTGAGCAGCGGCTGGCGGCCTTGTTTGGCGTGTCGCGCGAGCGTATCCGCAAATTGCTGCATCACCTGGCCGCCGAGCGCCGGCTTGAAATCATCCCCAATCGCGGCTGTTTTGTGCCTCGGCCCAGTGTTGAGGATGTGCGCATGGTGTATGAGGCGCATCGGGTGTTTGAGGCCGGCATCATCGAGCAATTGCTGCGCGTGCTGAACGACACCATCCTGGCCGCGCTGGAGCAGCATCTCGCCGCCGAACGCGCCGCCGCCCAGCGTGGTGATCGCGCCGCCTCGGTGCGGCTGTCCGGCGCCTTCCACCTGCTGCTGGTGGATCAGCTCGGCAATGCCGAATTGTCGCGTTTCCTGCGTGAATTGCTCAGCCGCTCATCGCTGATGGTCTCGGTCTACGAACCGGCACAGGCCTCGCTCTGCGCCGTTGACGAACATGGCGCCATCGTCGCCGCGCTGCGCGCCCGCAACCTCGAAGCGGCATTGCGGCTCTCACGCGATCATTTCAGCCATATCGAAAACCGCCTCAACCTCGACCGCGACCAGGTGCAGGAACCGGACTTGGCCGCGATATTTGGCGGGTGAGGCTGATTGCTGGCTAACGATAGATTTATTTAGTCTTTGGCGGAGAGGGTGTCCGTTTTGGGGTGTGTTAAATCGTAGCTCATTGTAGTTTTTTGTATCATTAACTGATTGGTGCATCAGGTTGATTTTGAATTATCTGTATTGGCATGTCTCACGCTGTGTCGCATAATCTCAAAATCGAAGATGGTATGAAAGATGGGTAAATCGTCTTGGGAAAGCACCAGATTGGTCGGTTGAATGCGCTCGATGTTTCGCGTGCTAGAACGCCTGGCCGCTATCTCGATGGTCGCGGTCTTTACCTTCAGGTGAGTTCTGAAGGCGCTCGATCTTGGATTTTTCGTTATCGGCACGGCGGTCGCAAAACGCCGCGAGATATGGGCCTTGGCTCCCTGGATGTTGTTTCCCTGGCTTCTGCCCGGGCAAAAGCAGCCACCCTTCGGGCCCAATTGCTTGATGGTATTGATCCGATTGAGGCCAAGCGGGAAGCTATAGCTGCGGTGGCTGCTGAGAAGGCGAAGGCAGTTACCTTTAGGCAATGTGCTGAGCGTTATATTGGAGCGCATGCGCCTGGCTGGCGCAATGCCAAGCATGCTGACCAATGGCGGTCGACCCTGCACACTTATGCTTATCCGGTACTAGGTGCGCAGCCAATACAGACTATTGATATTGCACTAGTCATCAAAGTACTGGAGCCGATCTGGCTTTCGAAGACCGAGACGGCGTCCAGGTTACGAGGGCGGATCGAAGCCATTATTGATTGGGCCACGGCGCGCGGGTTTCGACAGGGTGACAACCCGGCTCGTTGGCGGGGCCGGCTAGAGAATCTCCTTCCGGCTCGGTCCCGTGTGCAGAGAGTAAAGCATCACCCTGCACTGCCGTATTCAAACATCTCAAGTTTCATGAAGGGGCTGCGTGAACAGCCCGGTTTGGCAGCGCAGGCTCTGGAACTGCTTATTCTTACAGCTACCAGAGTGAGCGAAGTTGTGGGGGCAAAATGGTCCGAGATCAACTTAGATTTGGCGGTGTGGACAATTCCGGCGGATCGCATAAAGGCTGGGCGTGAGCATAGAATTCCGTTGTCAAAACGCGGCGTTGCTCTCTTGAAGAAGCTAGCGAAAGACAGCACTGGCGACCATATCTTTCCTGGAGAAGGAAAGGGGGCGCCACATCTCAACCCAGCAGCCATTTCGGCATTGTTGAAGCGCATGAAGCGGATCGACATCACGGTGCATGGCTTTCGGAGCACTTTCCGTGATTGGGCGGCGGAGCAGACAAACTATCCACGCGAAGTGGCTGAGATGGCCCTTGCGCATGCAATTTCTGACAAGGTTGAGGCCGCCTATCGCCGAGGAGATTTGATGAGCAAGCGAAAGAACATGATGGAAGAATGGGCAGTTTATTGCGGCGCGAAGCGTTGAAGGGCGTGGTAGATGACTGAGTCTGAGGGACGCGGGAAAAGTACCCGAATTAGAGAGTATTCAATTCTGATTAAGCGAGAGAATCTGGTTGCGCTCATCAAGAGCCTTCAAGCGGCGAGTGTTTCAAAGCGAGCTGACCAGGGAAGCCCGGAGAGAATGGCCGCTTCAATGTCCGTCGGGGCTGTTCTCACTTTCCTTCACGATATTGGGTTTCAACCGGAAGAAATGCGCGCTCTTGTGCTGCTGAATGCGGCTCTTCAGGATCTGGAGAAAGGGAAGGTCGGTGCCATTTTTGAGCCAGTAAAAAGGCTTGGCGGCAGGCCACCCAATGAGCAGCTTCGTGACGATAGAGCAGTTCTCGCAGCTATTGCGATCGATTGGTATCGAGCGGCAGGCCTATCCACAAAGCAAGCTATTTCGCGGTTCTCAATGGCTGCCGCCAATACTACGCTTGGTCTTAATGGCCGACAGGCCGCCCGGCTTCGGAGTGATATCCGTGGGCATGTAAAAGGCGAGCAAATATTCAAACGTTTTGAAGATCTTCGAGACAAGCTTTTTAATCCTAACGAGGACCCTAGTGAACAAGCCGACGCACTTGTTAAGTCCTTGCTAGGTTGGACCATCTAGCCTCAGGCGAGTATTTCCCGAAACCTCCCCTGTTTTCTGTAAATGCGCTCATGCAGCCTTTGGGCGTCTCAGCGAATCGTTTGCTGTTTCCATTGGAGGCTTCTTGATCTCTATTCCAGAACCCTTGGCGTTGACCGTCAACCAAGCCGTTAAGCGGTCGGGCATCAGTCGGTCCACCCTTTATCGGGCTATGGCTTCCGGAGGTCTTGTTGCCCGCAAGTATGGGAAGCGAACACTGATCTTGACCCAGGATCTGGATAAGTGGCTGCACAACTTGCCATTGGCGCCTGTGCAGTTAGCTTCCAGTTAAGTCGAGGTCCGTGGCGGTTTCTGAGAAAGGTCGTCTGGCAGTGGGCGGCTAGGATGCGCTGGACGGTGCAAAACGGCAGCGGCGACATCTGAAATGGATACTGTGGGATTCAGTCAATCCAACCGCGGTCCGAAAGCCAGGAGCGGGACTGATGTCAGACTGGCATCTGGCAGATTAGTAGCTGGCAATCCAATCCGGGGCTAATGCCGAGATTGGAGCCTGATGCGAAGGGCCGGCTCCGCCGAGCAGAACCGCAGGGCTAGGAACGACCACTGCGTCTTCTTTGGGGCGCGGGGATAGGTCGTCCTATGCCCTCGCAAAAGACCTCACCACCAAGCAGAATCTTAGGATTAGGGGTGTAATTATGAAGCAACAGAATGGCACTTTTGCAACACGGCCCGCCTTTGCGCAAAAAATTGCTGACGATGGCGAATGCCCAAAATGCTTGTGGTGCGGTCATTCGTTTCAGCGCCGCAGCGGAGGTGGTTCGTACCAGGTATTCTGCACCGGCAAGCATCGTGCGGATTTCCACAAGGCGGCACGCGTGTGGGCCGTAAGTCAGTTCGTCTTGGGCAACCTATCCATCGAGACGCTGAAGGAGGTGCAGCCCAGCGTATATGCTGCTGGAGACGGTGATGAATTGGCCCGGACCATAGGATCCCACCTTGCCAAGGCAGAGTTGGTTGATTTTCTGCCGGACCCGACGGATTAGCCGCTCTCGTGCGCCTGCACGCGTGTATACGCGCACGCACGAGCCGCTACGATGCCTTTGGCCAAATGCAATCTATGGATCGGCTATGCAAGTTGCTTAAATGTATAATGGGAAACTGCAATTTGACATTAATTGATAGACCTCGTGTGGCCACAGCTGCAGTGAAATTGCATTGGATTCGCGTTGAAAAGTGGTGAGACCTGCAACAGGTGGTCTTGCGCGATATAGCCCAGGCCCGGTTTGCTGAACCTCGCTGTCTTGTCATTATCTTAGTTTTTGTATTCGGAAGATTGTCCTCACCTAAAATCCCGGCTCGGCGGCATGACCACCTGAATATCGCGTACGGGTTTTCGCACTTCATCGGCATGAGCGAGCGTTTCAGCAAAAACATCCTCGGCATTGGTACTGCTCAGTTCATTCAGCAGCGCTGTATAATCATCGAGCCTGTCGGCGATCAGGTGGATCACCAAGCCCTCGCGCTGAACCCTGCCGGTGACGCATATGAGCCTGGAAGCGAGAACAGCCCGGCGGTAGCGCTGGAACACCTTTGGCCAGATGATGATGTTGCCCACACCAGTTTCATCCTCGATGGTCGCAAAGATCACCCCGGAGGCGGTGCCTGGGCGTTGTCTCACCAGCACCAGGCCAGCCAGCTTGATCGGGCGGCTCTCGGGCAGGGTTGCCAGATCACGGGCCTGAACGATGCCTAGGGGTTTCAACTGCGGACGCAGTAAGGCCAGAGGATGCTGGCGCAGGGTCAAGCTGGTCTCCCGATAGTCTTGCACCACATGCTCACCAGCGGTCTGGCTGGGCAGGGTTACATCGGGTTCTTGCCCGGTCTCGACGGGCGGTAGATTGCTGCCTTCGACTGAGGCGGCATCGCCGAACTCGAACAAGGGAAGCGGTTTGTCGCCTAGCCCTTTGATCGCCCAATGGGCCTGCCTGCGGTTCAAGCCGATGGAGCCGAAGGCATCAGCGCGGGCGAGTAGCTCCAACACCGGAAGGGTAAGGGAAGCCCGCCGCCAGGTATCTCTGAGGCTGGGATAGCCATTGGCCCGATTGGCGATGAGGCGGGTCATATCGGCTTCTCTCGCGCCCTTGATCTGGCGGAAGCCCAGGCGCAGGGCCGTGGTGCGGGCGACAGGCTCTAGGGTGTTGTCCCAATCGCTGTGGTTCACATCGATGGGCCGCACCTCAACGCGGTGGTCACGGGCATCCCTGACCAGCTGGGCTGGGGCATAGAAGCCCATCGGTTGGCTGTTAAGCAGCGCCGCAGCAAAGACAGCCGGGTAATGGCATTTGAGCCAGGCCGAGACATAGACCAGCAGGGCGAAGCTTGCAGCATGACTTTCCGGGAAGCCGTATTCACCAAACCCCTCGATCTGGCGGAAGCAGTTCTCAGCAAACGCCTGTGCATAGCCATTGGCGACCATGCCGTCGATCAGCTTGCGCTGGAACAGGCCGATGGTGCCGACCTTGCGGAAGGTGGCCATAGCCCGGCGCAGCTGGTCGGCTTCGGACGGGGTGAAGCCGCCGGCCACAATAGCGATCTTCATGGCCTGCTCCTGGAACAGCGGCACGCCAAGGGTCTTGCCCAGCACCTGCTCCAACTCCTTGGAAGGGTAGCTGACCTGTTCTTCGCCATTCCGGCGCCGGAGATACGGGTGAACCATATCGCCCTGGATCGGCCCGGGGCGCACAATGGCAACCTCGATCACCAGATCGTAGAAGGTCTTAGGTCTCAGCCGTGGCAGCATGGTCATCTGTGCCCGGCTCTCGACCTGGAACACGCCAACGGAATCAGCCCGGCTCAGCATGTCGTAAACGGCCGGGTCATCCTGCGGCACAGTGGCAAGGGTAAAGGCCTGACCGTAATGCTGATCGATCAGGTTGAAGGCTTTGCGGATGGCGGTCAGCATCCCAAGAGCCAGAATGTCGATCTTGAGGATGCCCAGCGCGTCAATATCGTCCTTGTCCCACTGGATGATGGTGCGGTCTTCCATGGCCGCATTCTCAATCGGTACCAGATCGGCCAGCGGCCCCTGGGTGATGACAAAGCCGCCAACATGCTGGGAGAGGTGCCGGGGGAAGCCGATCAGCTCCCTGGCCAGTTCAATGGTGAGCCGCAGCCGTTCGGCATCAGGATCAAGGCCGGCATCGGCGATCTGACTTTCATCGATGCCGTCGCGGCCCCAGCCGAGCAGGGTTTTGGACATGCGGTCGATGGTATCCACCGAGAGACCCATGACCTTGCCAACCTCGCGCAAGGCGCTGCGGGGCTGGTAGTGAATGACGGTGGCGGTGAGCGCTGCCCGTTCCCGGCCAAACCGGGTGTAGATATATTGGATGACCTCTTCGCGGCGCTCATGCTCGAAATCAACGTCGATATCGGGCGGCTCGCGGCGTTCTTCGGAAATGAACCGCTCAAACAGCAGGTCCATTTTGGCAGGGTCAACTGACGTGATGCCTAGGCAATAGCAGGCAGTCGAGTTGGCAGCCGAGCCGCGCCCCTGGCAGAGAATGCCCTGGGAGCGGGCGTAGCGCACAATATCGTGGACGGTGAGAAAGTAGGGCGCGTAGCCAACCCGCTCGATCAAGCCAAGTTCATGGTGCAACTGCGCCTGTATCTTGGGCGGGATGCCGGCGGGGTAGCGATCAGCTGCCCCCTCCCAGGTCAGGCGCACCAGTTCATCCTGGGGCGAGCGGCTATTGCCCCTGGTCTCGTCTGGGTATTCGTAGCGCAGTTCGTCGAGCGAGAAGCGGCAGCGTTCGGCAATCTCGATGCTGCGGACAATGGCCTCGGGATAATCCTTGAACAGCTTTGCCATCTGGGCAGGAGACTTTAAGTGCCGTTCGGCGTTGGGCTGCAGCCTGCGTCCTGCGGCGTCAATCGTGCAGCCATGCCGGATACAGGTCAGAACGTCCTGTAGCACCTTACGCTCCGGGCGGTGGTAGAGGGCGTCATTGGTGGCGAGCGTCGCAACCTCATGCTGCTGCGCCAGGTTAGACAGCCGAGCCAGACGGCGCTTGTCGTCACTGCGATACAGGCGGCTCATGGCAAGAGAGAGGTTGTCGCCAATCAAGCTATGCAGCTGGGCCAACCTGGTCTCAAAAGCTTCGTCGGGCTGGCGCGGCGGGAGCAGGATGACTTGCTGCCCCTCGATCCGCTCCAGGAAGTCCGGCCAGTCAATCCAGCATTCCCCCTTGGGCGCCCGGCGCCTGCCCAGAGAAATCAGCTGCGACAGACGGCTATAGGCTTTGCGGTCGGTGGGCAGGCAAAGGGCGCTGGGACCATCGCGGAAGTCGAGCCTGGCGCCAACGATGATCTGGAGCGGCGTGTTGCGTGCCGCTACATGGGCTTGGACAACGCCCGCCAGCGTGTTGCGGTCGGTGATGGCGAGCGCCTTGAGGCCAAGGAAGTTGGCTTGGCTGACCAACTCGCCCGCATGGCTCGCGCCTTCAAGGAAGCTGAAATTGGTGGTGACCTGGAGCTCGGCATAATCGGTCATGGGAAGAACCCATGCACAAACCAGACTTCACCGGAGCGATAAAGCCAATAACGGCGACCCTGTTCATCCTCGATGCGGAAATAGTCGCGGTAGGTGACATCCATACCATTGCGCCACCATTCCGCACTCAGCCGTTCCGGACCGATGGCATGACGTATCGGGCGCAAGACCCGCCGCCAACGGAAGGCGCTGCCATCGCCTGCCATATCGGCAAGCTCGGGATGCGATAGGAGATGGATGGGACGTAGATCGTCGCTGACAGCTGAGGTGGTGCTTGTTCGGGCTAATGGCCTGGCACGGCCTACTGCTCTTTCGGGACAATGGTTATCCAACGGAATGGTGCGAAACACCGCATGGCGTCCGAGCCGCGCTTGCAGGCGGTCGATCAGCTGGGGGAAGCCATTGCTGTTGGTCTGGTCGTGAGCATCGAGGGCTGCTTGCCCGGCGCTGAGCGGGTCGGTTGCCGTTGCTTCCAGCAGGAAGGTCTCGATACCAAAGCCTGGTTCAATGGTTTCGAGCTTGTCGCGGAATAGCCTGAATAGATGCTTGGGGTTCCGGTTGGCCTTGGCCGTGCCGATGGTCAGGGTC
Organism: Ferrovibrio sp.; assembly: GCF_017994015.1. Lineage (GTDB taxonomy): Bacteria > Pseudomonadota > Alphaproteobacteria > Ferrovibrionales > Ferrovibrionaceae > Ferrovibrio. The sequence continues at coordinate 24,157 of NZ_JAGOLP010000045.1, forward strand.
TGCACTTCGCCGTCAACGCGGTAGCTGTGAAGCGTTAGCTGCCTTGCCCCTAGATGCTCCTGCTCCAGCAACTCACACAGCGCCTCCAGCAATTGCTGCAACAGGCCGTCGATGGCAGGACGGGTCAGGATGGGTTCGGCCAGATCGGCCCGGCTTCGCCAGGGAGCGGGAATAGCGCGCGGAGAGATTGGCTCATGGCGATCACCGAGCAGGGCGTCGAGCCTATTGAGCAGCAACAGGCCAAAGCGCCGTG
>NZ_JAGOLP010000046.1 GCF_017994015.1 Ferrovibrio sp.
ATATGGTGCTGACCACCGGCAACAAATCCGAGATGAGCGTGGGGTATGCCACGCTCTACGGCGATATGTGCGGCGGCTATTCGGTGCTCAAGGACGTCTACAAGATGACCGTCTTTGAATTGTCGCATTGGCGCAACCGGCATATCCCGATGGATGCGATGGGGCCGGAAGGCCGCGTGATCCCCGAGCGAATTATCACCAGGCCACCCAGCGCCGAATTGCGCGAGGATCAGACCGACCAGGATAGCCTGCCACCCTATGAGCAGCTTGATGCGATCCTGGAAATGCTGGTGGAGCGTGAACTCTCGGTGGCTGAGATTGTGGCCAGCGGACAGCCTGAAGCGGTGGTGCGCCGCGTGCAGCATCTGCTGTACATCGCGGAATACAAGCGCCGGCAGGCTCCGCCCGGAGTGAAGATCACGGCCCGCAATTTCGGGCGTGATCGTCGCTATCCGATCACGAATGCATTTCGGGACCCAGTCGGATCATGAACAAGGACCGCGTCTATCTTTTCGACACCACCTTGCGCGATGGCGCACAAACCCAGGGCGTCGATTTCTCCACCCATGACAAGCGCAGCATCGCCAAGGCGCTGGACAAGCTCGGTGTAGCCTATATCGAAGGCGGCTGGCCGGGGGCCAATCCCACCGACAGCGAATTCTTCGCCACGCCGCAAAGCTTCAAGCGCGCCAAGCTGGTGGCTTTCGGCATGACCAAGCGGCCCGGCCGCTCGGCCGCCAACGATCCCGGCCTGGCGGCGATCCTCAATGCCCAGGCCGATGCCGCCTGCCTGGTCGGCAAATCCTGGGATTACCAGGTGGATGTGGCGCTGGGCATCAGCCTGGCCGAGAATATCGAGTTGATCGCCGACAGCATCGCCGCGGCGCAGGCCCGTTTCGGCGAGGCGATGTATGACGCCGAGCATTTCTTCGATGGCTACAAGGCCAATCCCGGCTTCGCGCTGGATTGTGTCCGGGCCGCGCTGGATGCAGGTGCGCGCTGGGCGGTGTTGTGCGACACCAATGGCGGCACGCTGCCGCATGAAGTGGAGCGCATTGTCGGCGAGGTGGTGCAGAAACTCGGCGATGGCAGCCGGCTCGGCATCCACACCCATAACGACACCGAGAATGCGGTGGCCAACAGCCTGATGGCGGTGAAGGCCGGTGTGCGCCAGGTGCAGGGTACGCTGAACGGCCTGGGCGAACGCTGCGGCAATGCCAATCTGATTGCGCTGATCCCGTCGCTGATGCTGAAGCCGTGGTTCGCCGAGCATGTTGATATCGGCCTGAGCCAGCAGGATTTGACGCATCTCACCGCCACCTCGCGGGTGCTGGATGAGTTGCTCAACCGGGCGCCAAACCGCCACGCCGCCTATGTCGGCGCCTCGGCCTTCGCGCATAAGGGCGGGCTGCATGTCTCGGCGGTGATGAAAGACCCCAAGACCTACGAGCATGTGCCGCCGGAAAGTGTCGGCAACCGCCGCCATGTCATCATGTCGGATCAGGCCGGGCGCTCAAATCTTCTGGTGCGGCTGGATGAGGCCGGCATCCAGTATGATGCCGCCGATCCACGGCTGGGCACGTTGCTTGAGGATGTGAAGCAGCGCGAGGCCGAGGGCTATTCCTATGATGGCGCCGAAGCCAGCTTCGAGATGCTGGCACGCCGGGCGCTGGGGCAATTGCCGGAATTCTTCCGCGTCAAAAGTTTCCGCGTCATGGTCGAGCGTCGCTTCAATGCGCGTGGCGAACTGGTCACCATTTCGGAAGCCACCGTTAAGGTGAACGTGGATGGCCAGACACTGTTCTCGGTGGCTGAGGGCAATGGCCCGGTGAACGCGCTGGATCATGCCTTGCGCAAGGATCTGGGCCGCTTTCAGGGCTATCTCGACGATCTGCGGCTGGTGGATTTCAAGGTGCGTATCCTCAATGGCGGCACCGAGGCCACCACGCGGGTGCTGATTGAAAGCGCCGATGGCCAGGGCAATCGCTGGTCCACTGTGGGTGTATCGCCGAACATCGTCGATGCGGCCTTTGTGGCGCTGATGGACAGCATCAACTGGAAGCTGCTGCGCGATGGCGCACCGGCTTCGCATCTCTGACATGGCCGGCACTTTCCGGCCCAAGCTGGGACATCTGGCACCGCCCGGGCCGCTGCATCGCGGCCCGGCGGTGATCCTGGTGGAACCGCAACTGGGCGAGAATATCGGCGCTGCGGCGCGCGCCATGCTGAATTGCGCGCTCACTGAAATGCGCCTGGTCAATCCGCGCGATGGCTGGCCCAATCCGGCGGCCTATGTGCTGGCCAGCCGCGCCGATCCGGTGCTGGATGCGGTCAGCCTGTTTGATGATGTGCCGGCGGCAGTGGCCGACATGCACCGCATCTATGCCACCACGGCGCGGCATCGCGACATGATGAAGCCGGTGGCAACACCACGCCAGGCGGCGGCAATGATGCGTGCCGACATGGCGATGGGCAAACGGGTCGGCATCCTGTTCGGCCCGGAACGCACCGGGCTTGATAACGATCATGTTGCTTTGGCCGATGTGGCGATCAATGTGCCGCTCAATCCCGGTTTCTCGTCGCTCAATCTGGCCCAGGCGGTTCTGCTCATCGGCTATGAATGGTTCACGGCGGAGGACCAGACTGAGCCGCTGGTGCTGGATAATGCCTATGGCGGCTGGGCCAGCCAGGAACAGGTGGAGGGGCTGTATCGCCACTTCGCGGAAGAATTGGCCGAAGCCGGTTTTTTCCACAATATCGAGCCCAAGCGCGAGGCGATCCTGCGCAATCTGCGCAATCTGTTGCAGCGGATTCCAATGGCGGCACAGGAAGTGCAGACCCTGCGCGGCATGATCAAGGCGCTGGCTTTGGGCCGGCCGCGCCGCGCGCCCTATGCGCAACGCAACAAGAAGCCAGAAACCCCCCAGCCTGAGTGAAACGCCGGAGGCCAGCATGACACAAGCGATACCGACCCAGCAGGTGGATGATGACCGGGTGCGTGTCACGCGCTGGGATTTTGCCCCGGGCGCCGCCACCGGGCATCATGTGCATGAATATCCCTATGTGGTGACCTATCTCACCGATGCGCGGCTCAAGATTATCGGCGCCGATGGCGCGGAAAGCATCGTCGAGATGCAGGCCGGCGGCAGTTATTCCAGGCCCAAGGGCGTGGCGCATGATGTGATCAATGCCGGCGCCGCGCCGATGGCCTTTGTCGAAGTCGAGATCAAGCTTTAGCTTTTAGGTTTTCCGCACCAGCCCCAGGCTGCGCCCGGCCTGTTCCGGCTTGGGCAGTTTGCCATGGCCGGCCATCATGCGGGCAAACAAGTCCTGATGCTCGGGCAGGAACGGGCAGGAGCGCCGCGTGTTGAGATCAACATGCACCAGCACCTGTTCCGACGTGGCGGCGAGATAGCCCTGTTCGGCATGATACATGCCCATGAAGTAATGCAGCCGCTTGGCATCCTGGCCGAGCAACTGGAAAGTGAAGCGCAGCACATCGCCTTGCACCACTTCCTGCAAATAGCAGACATGGGTTTCCAGCACGAAGGTGGATAGGTTGGTGCGCTGCACATAGCTCCAGTCAAGCTGGAATGGCACAAACAGCTTATCCAGCGCCTGATCGAAGATCACATTGTAATAGCCAACATTCATATGGCCGTTGGCATCGATATGCTCGGGCAGCACCTGCATGCCTTCGAGCTGCATCGGTTGATCGAAATCGAGGGCGGGTTGAAAAGAATTCATAAGATTGGCCTTTGTGCGGAACGTTTCCCTGGCTACCCTGATAGCCATGACATGGGATCCAACGCAATACCTGAAATTCAGCAATGAGCGTTTGCAGCCGGCGCTCGACCTGCTGGCCCGCATTCCGCTGCCGGCGCCGGATACCGTGCTGGATATGGGCTGTGGTGCCGGCAATCTCACGCCGCTGTTTCGCGCCCGCTGGCCGGATGCAAAACTGATCGGTGTCGATTCCTCGCCGGAAATGCTGGCCAAGGCGCGCAGCCTCTATGGCGATGCCGAGTATATCGAAGCTTCGATTGCCGATTGGCGGCCGGCCGCGCCGGTGGATGTGCTGTATTCCAATGCCGCCTTCCATTGGCTGGATGGGCATCAGGCGCTGTTTCCCGGCCTGTTGCGCGCTGTGAAGCCGGGCGGCTGGCTGGCGGTGCAGATGCCGCGCAATTTCGCCGCACCGTCGCATACCAGTATCTATGACACGATCGAGCATGGCCCCTGGGCCGCCCGCCTGCTGCCGCATCTGCGGCGCCAGCCGGTGCATGAGCCGGCCTTCTACTGGCGCCTGCTGCATGACCAGGTGAGCGAATTGCATATCTGGGAAACCGAATATACCCAGGTATTGCAGGGCGAGAACCCGGTGGCGGAATATACCAAGGGCACTTGGCTGAAGCAGTTCCTGGATCGCCTGGAAGGCGATGAACGCGCCGCCTTCGAAGCCGATTACCGCGCCCGGGTGCTGCGCGCCTATGCCAAGGAAGCGGATGGCCGCACGTTGTTTCCGTTCAAGCGGCTGTTCATTCTGGCCCGGGTTTGATCCGCAGCAGGCGGAAAGCCTGCGGCGCCAGCACCACCACCACCATGATGCGGAAAACGTGCATCGAGGAGACGATGGCCACCTCGACGCCGAGGGCCAGCGCCACCAGGCTCATTTCCGCCAGGCCGCCCGGCGCCAGCACCAGGATCAGGGTTTCACGCGAGAAACCCAGCAATGGCGCGGCGATGGCGGTGAGGGCGATGGCCAGGGCGATCATCACCAGGGTGGAGAACAGCGATAGCCGCGCCACCAGCCCAACCTCGCGCAGGGCGGCGCCGCTGAAGCGGCAGCCCAGTGCAGCGCCGATCACCACCTGCGCCACCGCCACCACATCCGGCGGCGGCTGCGCCGTGGACCAGCCCATCAGATGCACAAAGGCCGAGCACAGCATCGGGCCAAGCAATTGCGCGGCGGGGATTTTCAGCCGCCGCGCCAGCGCCCAGCCGATCACGCCGCAGCCGATCAGCAACACGCCATCACTCAGCGCCATGTTGCCCATGCCGGGGCCGGGCAGCATCGGCGGCACCTGGTAGCCTTCGATGACACGGAAATAGACCGGGATCGTCATCACCACCACAAAGATGCGGATGGCGTGGGTCAGCACGATGTTGCGCGGATTGCCGCCCATGGCTTCGCCCACCATGGTCATTTCCTGCAAGCCGCCCGGCGTGGCGGCGAAATAGCTGGTTACCGGATCAAGGCCGCCAAGCTTGCGAAAAATGCCGTAGCACAAAGCGGTGGCCAGCGGCACATAGACCAGCATCAGGCCCATCACGCCCAGCCATTCGCTCCAATGCCGCAGCATTTCCGGCGTGAAGGCCGAGCCGAGCATCACGCCCAGCACCGTCACCATCACGGCGCGCAGCTTCGGATCAACCCGTAGCGGCAGGCGTTTGGGCCAGCCCAGCAAGGCCAACGGCGCGGTGAAGCACATCGCCCCCAGCATCCAGGCCAGCGGCATGCGCAGCCACAGGAACAGTGCGCCGCCCACGGCGCCGATGGCCAGGGTGAGCAGGCCGGCGCTGACGGTTCTGATATCTGGGCGCGGCATGATCAGGCCGGCAGACGGCGGCCCAGTCGCACGGCGGTCTGCCCTGGCTTGAGCCGTTTGGTCGGCATGATCAAGACACAATCATCATAAGGCGTGCGCAGGGTCACCGGGCCATCCTGCGCGATTGCCGTGCCGGCAGCCGGAATACATTCCAGGCCCTGGAACTCGCCCAGGAAGCGGAATTCCTCGGTCTCGATGGTGATTGCGTCGGTCACTTCAACAAAATGCTGCGGCTGGGCCGGCTGCAATGCCAGGCCATGCCGGGCCAGCAGGGCGGTGTCGGCCTGGCCGGTGGCGAGCAGGAAACGCAGCATGGTTTCAATCGCCATGGCGCGGCTATCGGCGGCCCAATGCTGGCCGCATTCCACCAGCAGGGCATTTTTGGCGCTGCCGGCTTCGCCGAAGCCGCCATAATCGCGCATCCGCTTGCCAGCCTTGTGGCCGGCATCGGCCACCACATGGCCCGGCACGCCCACCAGCCGCGCCAGGTCGCGGCCCTTGGCCAGCTGGCCGGAGAGCATCAGCGCCGGCGAGGGCGTCTGCATCGAATGAATGTCGAGCAGCAGGTCAGTGGCGGCAACCAGCGGTTCGATCTCGCGTGCCCGCTCCAGTTCCACCGAACTGCGTGCCGAGCGCAGCACTGTGGTATCCCACACCCGGTTCATATCCTCGTCGACAAAGCGCGAGGCGGTGGGGTCGCGCGGATCAAAGCGCATATAGGCGGCGACATTGCAGAAGATCAGGGTCAGGCTGCCCTGGCTCGGGCGGAACTGGCTGCGCAGCAGCAGATCCAGCGCATGGGCGCCGCACACTTCATTGCCATGGATCAGCGCCGTGATCGCCACGCTGGGGCCAACACGGCCGGAATCGAGCCGATGGGCGAATGGTATGCCGGTATTGCCGTCGCGATAGGCATCGATCGGGATTGGCAACAGGTCCAGTGGCGGGGTGGTGGCGCTCGGCATGGCTGGGACAGGGGCTCCGCTGATTGTTATGTTTCTGTTTGAACTTTTCGGTTGCATAGCAGATCAAGGCCGGGGCGTCTCGTGCAAAGCCCGATGCTATGCTGATTTTACCCAGGCGTAGAGCGCATAGCATTGTATGCGGCCTGGCAAGGCATGGCTGTTTTGGGCTGAAAAACCGGAACATTGCGCGAAGATGGGGCCTGGATTATACTTTTGCCATGATGATTGATTCAATCGGCGCCAGCCTGGCGGCCTTTGGCCAGGCCGAAGCCCGCCTGACCCGGGCGGTGAAGCTGGTTGCCGAAGGCAGCCTGGATGCCGATAGCATGGCCGCAGCGGCGCAGCTTATTGCCCAGGCCAAACAGCAGCAGGCCGTGGCCGGCGTCACCTTGCGCGTCGGGCTCGAGCAGCAGCGCCGCGCGGTGGATATATTGGCTTAAGGCCGTGGCGCCCGGTTAAAGTTTCGGGTCGATGGCTGCGGCCAGAACTTACAGCAAAGCCGTCATGGTCGGCGCAGGCCTACCATCCACGAGTGCTTTGCTTCAGCCAGTAAAACAAAAAACGTGGATGGTACGCCTTCGCGTACCATGACGGCTTTATTAAACGGGCCACTGGATGCCACATAATCCAGAATGTCGGCGTTATCCTGTGCGCCAGGCGGCAAGCCGGTTTTCGGCATTGCCGCCTGGCGCCTGCGCAAGCCTCAGGCGAAGGCGTCTTCCCAGCTGCCCTGGGTCGAGGCCTTGGAATATTCGGTGGCGCGGTTCTCGAAGAAATTGGTGTGTTCCACGCCATTGAGGATCGCATCCAGCCAGGGCAGCGGATTCTTGACGATGCGATACATTGGTTGCAGGCCAAGTTGCAGCAGGCGGCGGTCGGCGGTCCAGCGGATATAGGTTTTCACATCCTCGGCGCTGAGGCCCTGCACACCGCCCAGTTCAAAGGCCAGGTCGATGAAGGCATCTTCATGGTCGACAATGGTGGAGCAGGCGACAAACAATTCGCGCTGGAATTCCTCGGTCCAGACTTCCGGATTCTCTTCCACGAAGGTGCGGAACAGCTTGATGATCGAATTGGTGTGCAGCGTCTCGTCGCGCACCGACCAAGACACGATCTGGCCCATGCCCTTCATCTTGTTGAAGCGCGGGAAGTTGAGCAGGATGGCGAAGGAGGCGAAGAGTTGCAGCCCTTCGGTGAAGGCGCCAAACACTGCCAGGGTCTTGGCAATGTCGGCCTTGGTCTCCACGCCGAATTGCTGCATGTAGTCGTATTTGTCCTTCATCTCCTTGTAGCGAAGGAAGGCCGAATATTCTTCTTCCGGCATGCCGATGGTATCGAGCAGATGCGAATAGGCGGCGATATGCACCGTCTCCATATTGGCAAAGGCCGCCAGCATCATCTGCACTTCGGTGGGTTTGAACACCCGGGCGTAATGCTTCATGTAGCAGTTGGACACTTCCACATCGGCCTGGGTGAAGAAGCGGAAAATCTGCGTCAGCAGATTCTTCTCGCCCGGAGTGAGCTTCTTCTGCCAATCCTTTACGTCATCGGCCAGCGGCACTTCCTCGGGCAGCCAATGCACACGCTGCTGCGTCATCCAGGCTTCATAGGCCCAAGGATACTGGAACGGCTTGTAGACCGGCTTGGCATCGAGCAGCGGCATGATGGATTCCTCGTGACAACGTGTTGCGGCGGAGACTAGCCACTCCCGTAGTTGGACGCAACATATTGTGTGCGGCGTAAAACCGCCTGCCAAATCTTGTTAGTAAGCCTGTGGATTAATCCGTGGGCAAGTTGTGTAGAGCGGCGGCAAAGCCGCGTAATTCGGTGCGCAGGCGGGTGATGTCGGGCAACGAAAGCGGCAGCAGGCAGGCCAGCCCGGCATGCATTGTTGCAACCTCTGCCTTCAAGGCCTGGCCGGCAGCGGTGAGCAACACGCGCACCTGGCGCTCATCGGCGGGATCGCGGCGGCGGCTGAGATGGCCGGCCTGCTCCATGCGCTTGAGCATCGGCGTCAGTGTGCCGGAATCGAGATAGAGCCGCTCGCCTAGCTGGCTGACGGTGAGGTCATCCTGCTCCCACAATACCAGCAGCACCAGATATTGCGGATAGGTCAGGCCCAATGGCTCCAGCTTGTCGCGATATAGCCGCGTCATCGCATTCGACGCGGCATAAAGCGCAAAGCAGAGCTGGGCATCCAGCTTGAGGGCGGAATCGGCGGTCATGGTTGCATTCTGAAGCAAGGGCCGGGCCGTGTTAACCACGGCCCGGCCGGAGGCGGGTGATTACACCGTGGCCGTCACGGTGGCGTCGATATTGCCCCGGGTGGCCTTGGAATAGGGGCAAACCTGATGCGCGCCATGGGCCAGCGCGTCGGCGGTGGCCTGATCCAGGCCGGGCAGATGCACCACAATGGCGGCATTCAGGCCGAAGCTGGTTTCATCCTTGCCGATGCCGATGGTGACCGTGACGGTGTTGCCGGCCGGCAGGGTGATGCCCTTGCCGCGTGCCACCAGGCCCAGCGCGCCCTGGAAGCATGCGGCATAGCCGGAAGCGAAGAAGGTTTCCGGATTGGCGGCATTGCCCGGGCCGCCCAATTCCTTCGGCATCGCCAGGGTCATGTCGATGATGCCATCAGCCGAGGTGACGCGGCCGGCGCGGCCGCCGGTGGCAGTGGCGGTGGTGGTGTAAAGCGGGGTCATGGGACGCTCCTATGGTGAAGGGGAAATATTGTCTTGCGAGAAATTAAATAGCGCACAATTTAAATTCTGGCAAGAGGCTCCACCATCTTTTTTTCGCCGCTTTCATCCCTCATATCTAATCCACCGGCAGGCGCCCTCACGGCGCTCGGCTGGGGGACCGAGCACCGCCTGCGGCATTCATGCCGCCGTCTGCCCTTGTATGGAGGTGTGTCATGGTTCCGATCTCAAAACTGCATTCCTTTCCGCACCGCTTCGATCCGCGTGGCAGCCGGGCTTATGTGAAACAGCAGCAGCAGCACCAGCGGCTGCCCTGGGATAGCTGGCTCACCATGGCTGTGGGCGTTGCCATCGGCGTTTCGCCCTGGGCTTTCCGTTTCACCGGCCTGGATTACGCCACGCTGAATGCGGTGATTGTCGGCATGCTGGTTTTTGCCCTGGCAGCACTGACCCTGACCTTGCTGGATCGCTGGGAAGCCTGGGTCACGCTCGGCCTCGGTTTCTGGCTCTGCCTGTCGCCCTGGCTGCTGGGCTACGAAGTCTATGCTGCGGCGGCTTTGCCACATATCGGCTTCGGCCTGATGGTGATTGCCCTGTCGATCCTCACCTTGTGGCGCGGCTGGGGCCGGGGCGAGGAATAGCGGGATGGGTAGGGTAATAAATTAGTTGATAATAATTCTCATTTGTATCAACTTCGGCCTGAACCCGCCCGATTCCTGCCGAGCCAGGCCGAACATGCCGCTGATGCGTAACCCGTTGCTGGCGATCTTTACCGAGCAGAGAAGCGCTTTGCAGCGTTTCCTGGCGCGCCGGTTGGGCCGTCATGCCGGCCTGGCGGAAGATCTGACCCAGGAAGTCTGGTTGCGGGCTGCCATCGCCGGCCAGCCTGTCGAGGCTATGCGATATCCCAAAAGCTACCTGTTCCGCATCGCCTCGAACCTGGCCATCGATCACCAGCGCCATGTGGCGCATGGCGTGGAACAGCCCTTGGCCGAGGAAGTTGCCGCCCAGGCGGCCGATCTGCGCCCCTCGCCGGAAGACGAGGCGGTGCAGCGTGGCGAATTGCGCCGCCTGATGCAGGCCGTGGATCGCCTGCCGCCGCGCACCCGCGAAGTCTTCCTATTGGCAAAGATTCAGGAGCTGAGTTATGTCGAAATCGCGCTGCGCCTTGGTATCGCGCGCAACACCGTGATGGTGCATATGACCAGCGCGCTGGCCTTGCTGGAGCGCCATCTGCAAGACGATCTGCAAAATGACGGTGCCGGGTAATGCTTGCTGCCGGCTCGGTCGTCTTATGCTATGGCGGGCTGCCGATGTGGCGGCAGGCTGAACCATGGCGGCAGGCAAAGACATCATGACCGAGCAGCAGCGGGACGACCCGGCAATGGCGGCGGCGCGGCGCTGGTTTGTGCTGCTGCGCGAGCCGGAAGCGGCGACCGAAGCTGATCGCGCCGCCTTTGCCGCCTGGCTGGCCGAAGCACCGGCGCATGCTGAAGCCTGGCGGCGGGTGCAGGCGCTGTGGCAGCGTTTTGATCCGGCGGTGCCGGCATTGCGCGCCCAGGCCGCACAGGCTCGCCAGCAGCGCAGCATGCGGCCCAGCCGGCGCGACTGGATGAAACGCGCTGCGGGCCTGGCCATTGTTGCCGGAGCGGGCGGCTACCTGCTGGGTAATCTGCCGCTGCTGGCCGATCACGAAACAGCCATCGGCCAGCGCGGCCAATTCAGCTTGCCGGATGGCTCGGTATTGGAATTGGGCGGCGATAGCGCCCTGTCGCTGGGCTTTGATGCCGGCCGGCGTCATGTCAGGCTGCATCGCGGCGAGGCTTTTTTCGCGGTGGCGCCGGATGCGGCGCGGCCCTTTATCGTGCAGGCCGCCCAGGGCAGCATCCGTGCGCTTGGCACCAGTTTCAACGTGAAGCGCAATGATGCCGCCGTCACCGTTACGGTGGCCGAGCATCTCGTGGCCGTGGCGCTGCCGGGGCAACAGCCCGTCACGCTCGGCGCCGGCCAGCAATTGCGCTATGACGGCCAGGCTTATGGCGCCTTGCGCCAGGTGGATGCGGCGGCAAACCAGGCCTGGCGCCAGGGCCGGCTGTTTTTCCAGGAAACACCGCTGGGTGATGTGCTGGCTGATCTTGATCGTTACCGGCGCGGCCGCATTGTGATGATGGATCCGCAATTGGCCAGTCTACCTGTGACCGGCTTTTTCCATGCGGATCGTGCGGATGAAGCGCTGAACACCATTGCGCAGATCCTGCGCCTGCGCCTGACCCGGCTAGCCAATTATCTGGTGTTGGTGCAGGCCGCCTGATTTTTTTACGCCCCGACTAATGCTCTGCTGCTGGCGATCCGTCTTGGCAGAGAGGGTGCTGCGGCACCGCAACGAACAAGGCGGGGAAGTGTAGTGATGATGCGGGTTGCTTACAGGACTGGCCGCCATGTGGCGGGGTTGATGATTTCTGCGGCGCTGGCTACGGCATTGCTGGCGCCGCCCGTTGCCCGGGCGCAGCCGGCGCAACTGGCCCAGGCCGACACGCTGCGCGATTTCAACATTCCGGCACAGCCGCTGGTTTCCGCCCTTGTTGGTTTCACCCAGGCCAGCGGCATCCAGTTCTTTTTTGATGCCGCCCTGGCGCGGGAGCGTCGCAGCGCCGCTGTATCCGGCCGCCTGGCGCCGGAAGATGCCTTGCGTCGGATGCTGTCCGGCAGCGGGGTCAGCTATCGTTTCACCAATCCCACCACGGTAACCCTGGTGCAGGCGCCGCAGATCAACGGCGCCACCACATTGCCGCCGGTGCTGGTGGAGGGCGACCAGCGCGGTGTTGCTGCGCTGGAAACAGCCTGGGGGCCAGCGCATGGTTTTGTTGCCAGCCGTAGCGCCAGCGGCACCAAAACCGATACCCCGCTGGCCGAGACGCCACAATCCATTTCCGTGGTGACGCGTGAGGAGATGCAGGCGCGCAATGTGCGCAATATCGCCGAGGCGCTGGGCTATACCGCTGGCGTGCGCGCCGGTGCCATGGGCGCTTCCAGCGGCTATGGTGGCGACAGTTCCTCCATCCGTGGCTTCGGCGGCGATGGCACATCCGGCCCATCTTTCAACGAATATATTGATGGCATGCGGCTGAAGGGCAGCGGCTATGTGGTGGCTGGCATCGATCCCTTTGCTTTCGAGCGGGTGGAGGTGATCAAGGGGCCGGCCTCGGTGCTGTATGGTCAGGCCACACCGGGCGGTCTGGTCAACATGGTGAGCAAGCGGCCGCAGGCCGAGGCTTTTGGCGAAGCCGAATTGCAGACCGGCAGTTATGAGCGCATGCAGGGCAGCGTTGATTTTGGCGACAAGCTGGATCAGGCCGGCACCTTGCGCTATCGCCTCGGCCTGCTGGCGCTGGATACCGAAACCCAGACCAACTTTTCCGATCGCAAGCGTATCAGCCTGGCACCGTCGCTGACCTGGGCGCCGCATGGCGATACTTCGCTCACCCTGCTGACGCGCTATCAGAAGGATGATTTCGGCGGCTCGCCGCTGAACTGGCTGCCTGCCATCGGCACCATCCTGGATAATCCGAACGGTCATATCTCGCGTGATTTTTTTGCCGGCGATCCGAATTACATGCGCTGGAATCGTGAGAACGTCTCGCTTGGCTATGCCTTCGAGCATTTCTTCAACGATACCTGGACAATGCGGCAGAATCTGCGCCACATGTATAACCGGCTTGATTTCGCCAATGTCTATATCAGCACCATGCAGGCGAACCAGCGCACAGCCAATCGCCAGGCTTTTGGCATGCTTGAGCATTCCAACGACACCACGGTGGATAATCAGCTACAGGCGGATTTCGGCACCGGGCCGCTGAAGCATGTGGTGCTGGCCGGCTTTGATGCCCAGGTGATGCGCAACGATACCGACCGCGTGTTGCAATCACCCACCGCCACCATTGATGTGTTCAACCCGACCTACTACCAGACCATCACGCCGACGGCGTATCAGCGCAACAAGACCGAAGCCGAGCAATACGGCCTCTATCTGCAAGATCAGATCAAGTGGGAGCAATGGATCCTGGTGCTGGGTTTGCGCCAGGATTGGGCGCAGACCGAAACCCGCAACCTGATGACCAACGGCATCAGCAAGCAGCGCGACGATGCGATGACCAAACGTGCCGCGCTGATGTATCGCTTCGATGCCGGCTTCTCGCCCTATCTCAGCTATAGCGAATCCTTTGATCCGACATCCGGCACGCTGGTGGGCAACCAGCCGGCCAAGCCCACCGAAGGCGTGCAATATGAAGTTGGCGTGAAGTATCAGCCGCCTGGCCTCAACAGCTTCATCACGGTTTCCGCTTTCGATTTGAAGCGCCAGAATGTCACCACCACCGATTTGTCCAATCCTGGCTTTGTGGTGCAGACCGGCGAGATCACCTCGCGCGGCCTGGAATTCGAGGGTAAGGCCAGCCTGGTTGAAGGGCTGAATGCCACGCTTGCTTATACTTTGCTTGATGCTGAGGTGACTGCCGACAATGGCACCACCAACACGATCGGCGGTGTGGCGGTGCGGCGCCAGGGCAAATCACCCACCCGTGTGCCGCGCCATGCGGCTTCGGCCTGGCTTGATTACACTTTCCAGCAGGGCGAATGGCGCGGCCTCGGCCTGGCTGCCGGTTTGCGTTATACCGGTGAAACCTTCGGCGATGATGCAAACAGCTTCAAGGTACCGGCCTTCACGTTGTTTGACGCCGCGATCAGGTATGATCTTGGCAGCCTGGGCTCGGAATTTGCCGGCTGGAGCGCCGCCCTCAACGCCACCAATCTGTTTGACAAGGAATATGTTTCAGCCTGCTCTGCCGCTGTGCGCTGCTTCTACGGTGATGGCCGCACGGTTTATGCCTCGCTGAAATACAAGTGGTAGCCTTGGCCTTGCTGTCGCGTATCCTGGCCGCCAGCATCGGTTGCTATGGCCTGGCCAGTTTGTGGAGTATCGCGCTGGCCCTGGCCTGGCCGGGGCCGCGTGCCGATGGGGTGATGCTGGGCTTGGTCAGCGCCTTTGCCATCGGCACCTTGGCGGTGCTGTGGGTGTTTGCCGCCAGCACCGCCTGGCGCGCCTGGGCCGGCCTGCTGCTGCCGGCGGCAATACTTGCCGGTATTGTGTTCTGGCCGGGCCTGCCATGACACAAACCGGCTTACGCCCGCGCATGGCCGGGCTGCATATCTGGCTCGGCCTGGTTTTTGGCTGGCTGCTATATGCCGTGTTCCTCACCGGCACGCTGAGTTATTTCCGCGAGGAGATAACCCTGTGGATGCAGCCTGAACTGCCACAGCGCAGTGCGCCCCCGGCCAGTGCTGATGCCGCTACTCTGGCGCAAGACTGGCTCGCCGCTCATGGCAGTGGAGCGCGGCGCTGGCTGATCGAATTGCCCAATCAGCGGCGGCCGCTGCTGGAGATTGCCGTGTGGCGCAATCCCGGCGGCGCCCTGCCGGCGTTTCAGCGTGTGGCGCTGGAACCGCATACTGGCCTGCCCAATCCGGGACGGCAGACCCGCGGCGGCGACTTCCTGTATTACTTTCATTTTGATCTGCACATGCCCTGGCGTTCGGGCCGCCTGCTGGTCGGGCTTGCCACCATGGCGATGCTGGTGGCTTTGGTCAGCGGCGTGATAGTGCATAAGCGCATCTTCAGCGATTTTTTCACTTTCCGGCCCGGCAAAGGGCAACGCTCGTGGCTCGACGCGCATAATGTCACCGGCGTGCTGGTGCTGCCGTTTCATCTGATGATCGCCTATAGCGGCCTGATCACGCTGATGACGCTGTATCTGCCCTGGAGTGTTGACCTGGCTTATCGCGGCAATGCCCAGGCCTTTGCCCTGGAAGCCGCACTGCCAAATCTGCCGCCGCCTGGCCTCATAGGCGGTGCTGCGCCGCTGACCGATCTGGCGCCGCTGATCCGCGCCGCTGAAGCCGCTTGGGCCGGTGCGGATAGCGAGGAACGGGTTGGTCGTATCGATGTGCTGTGGCCACAGCGCCAGGGCAGCCGGATACTGCTGATCGCCGATGATGCGGGCCATATCTCGCATCATCGCAACCAGTTTGCCCATGATGGTGTCAGCGGCGTGCGGCTTGGCGATGATGCGGCTGTATCCTGGATGGCGGCCAGCGAGCGGGCGCTTTATGGCCTGCATCTTGGCCGCTTCGCCGATTGGCCATTGCGCTGGCTGTTTTTTGTGGCCGGTGCTGCCTGCACGGCGATGGCGGCCACCGGCTTGCTGCTTTGGGCGGCTAAGCGCCGCCGCCAGGCAGCGGGGCTGCATTTTGGTCATCGCCTGGTGGATGTGCTGAATGTTGCCAGCCTTGCCGGCCTGCCGATTGCCGTGGCGGTGCTGTTCTGGGCCAATCGTCTGCTGCCGCTGGATTTGCCGCAGCGCGCCTGGCGTGAGGGCATCGCGTTTTTTGCCGCCTGGGGCCTGGCTGCCCTGCATGCGGCATTAAGGCCGCATCTTGCCGCCTGGCGCGAGCAGCTTGGCCTTGGCGCGCTGCTGTGCCTGGCCCTGCCGCTGCTGAACGCCTTCACCACCGGGCGCGGCCTGGATGCCAGCCTGGCGGCAGCGGATTGGGTGTTTGCCGGCTTTGATCTTTGTGCGCTGGCGGCCGGTTTGCTGCTGGCGGCCCTGGCCTGGCGCTGCCGCGCATGAGCGTGGCCCTGGCATTGTTGCTCTGTTTCGGCGGCTGGGGCGCGCTGGCGCTGGCGATGCCGCGCCATGCCCGGCAGGTGCTGGGCCATGGCACGGCACCGGCCCGGCCTTTTTTGCTGCGTCTTGCCGGCGGCTGCTGGCTTGGCCTTGGCGGCTGGCTTTGCCTGGCGATCTGGGGCTGGCGCATTGGCCTGGTGGCATGGTTCGGTATTGCCGGGGCTGCGGCCCTGGTCCTGGTATTTCTGCTGCCCTATATCCAGCGCCGGCCGCTATGATGCCGGGGCAGGAGGTGGGCGATGAGCCAGCAGCAGAAATTTCCGATTCAACTGACCGAGGATGAATGGCGCGCGCGGCTCACGCCGTCGCAATATCAGGTGCTGCGCCAGCATGGCACCGAACGACCCTATACCAGCCCGCTTAACCAGGAAAAGCGGCCGGGCCGTTTCCTCTGCGCCGGCTGTGGCTCGGCCTTGTTTGAGGCCGATACCAAATTTGAAAGCGGCTGCGGCTGGCCCAGCTTCTGGGCGCCGCTGGAGCATGCCACCGCCACCAGCCAGGATAGCAGCCATTTCATGCGCCGCACCGAAGTGCATTGCGCCAAATGCGGCGGCCATCTCGGCCACGTGTTTGACGATGGCCCACAGCCGACCGGCGAACGCTATTGCATGAACGGCGTGGCGCTGAAATTTGTCCCGAAAGGCTGATGATGCAAGCCTTGCAATACTATGACGATATGTTGCAGGTAACCGCCGGAAACAAATCCGGCAATTGATGCCCGGCGTTAATTGCCCAGGGTTTTTTCTGCAACAGTATTTCTTTGCCGGATCATCGGCTTGCCCGCGTGAGGTGGCTGGCACATGGCTTGAAATGCCCATGCCTGAAGGCGCCGTGCCTTCAGCATCGCAATCGCATGGGAGACGTAACATGGTCAGTAGCATAAGTGGTTATGGCGGCACTGGCGCCGCCGATCTGCTCAAGCAGATGCGCCAGAAGATGTTCCAGGAAACCGACAGCAACGGTGATGGCAGCATCGACAAGACCGAGCTGGAAGCACAGGCCGCCAAGATGGCGGAAGCCGGCGCGGCGCGTGGCGTTGGCGGCCCGCAGGGCGGGCAGCCGCCATCGGCCGAGCAATTCATGCAGGATTTTGACAGTGACGGCGATGGCAGTATCAGCCAGACCGAATTCGATTCCGGCTTTGCCAAGCTGGACGAGCAGATGCAGTCGCAACTGGTGGCGATGCAGGGCCAGGGCGGGTCGCCGCCACCACCGCCGCCAAGCCAGGGCGCCGCAGCTTATGATTCTGCCGGGCTGTTGAGCAGCTCGGATGAGGAAGACGAGGAAAGCAATGCCTTGCTTGACTTGTTCAAGCTGCAAGTGACGGCATGATAACTGCTGCCTGATTGTGGCGGTGAAATACTGGCAGCGTCATGCTCGGCATGGCGCTGCTGTTTTTTTGCAGGATGCTGCGGCGCACACAAGGAAGTCTTGTTGACAGGAGGTTTAAAAATATGAAACCTACAGGAAACCAGCGTCGCCGAGTCAATCCGGCGGCGCAGCGCGAGGAAACCAGGGAAATCATGCCACCCGTATCGGCCAAGTCAGCCGCCGAGCCGCAGAGCTTTGGCGATCTCGGCGGCACATTGCGCAATCTGCGCATGACGCGCGGCTTGACGCAGCAGGAAGCAGCGAAGCAGGCCGGCGTGACCAAGGGCTATATGTCCAAGGTGGAAGCCGGCACGGCGGCGCCGTCGATTGCGGTGTTGAGCCGGCTGGCCGAGGTTTACCGCTTCAAGCTGTCGGATATTTTTGAGGACAAGGAAACCGCCTCGCCCTTCTGCCTGGTGCGCGCCACCGAGCGCCGCCGCATCAACCGCGATGGCAGTGAATTGGGCTATGTGTTCGAATCATTGTCCTATCGCAAGAAGGACCGTCGCGCAGAAATCTTTCTGCTGCACTTGCCGCCGATCAAGGCGCCCAAGCTGCTCTATCGCCATCGCGGCGAGGAAATATTTTTTGTCATGAGCGGCAAGGTCCGCTTCATCTATGGCAGCGCCGAATATCTGCTTGATGCCGGCGACTGCGTTTATTTTGACCCCAGCGTGGATCATCGGGGTGAAGCCGCGGGCGCCGATCCGGCACAGGCGTTCGTTGTCATTCTCGGGCCGGAAACCAAAGCGGCGGCGGGCAGCATTGCCAAGGTCGGAAAACCGGCCGCGCCGCCAGGCAACAAATCCAGGAGGAAATAATGCGTAATTCCAAGCTTTCCCGCCGTGCTGCGCTCGGCGCAGTGGCTGCGGCTGGCGCCACCATGGCCGCCAGCACTTTTGCCCGTCCGGCGCTGGCCCAGTCCGGCACCGTCACATGGCGCATGCAGGCTTTGTGGGATGGCGGCACCACGCCGCAGAAATATGAAGAAAAGTTTGTTGCCCGGGTTGCGGAACTGACCGGCGGCAAATTCAAGATCACGCTGTTTGCGGCGGGCCAGATTGTGCCGGCGGCGCAGGCATTTGATGCCGTGCGCGGCGGCGCGTTTGAAATGATGAAAACCTTCGATGGCTATGAAGCCGGCAAGATTCCGTCCTTCGCCTTCACCAGCACGGTGCCGTTCGGCTTTGCTGAAAGTGATCAGCTGGAAGCCTGGTTCTATGAGCTGGGTGGCATCGAGATGGCGCGCCAGGCCTATGCCCCGGCCGGCCTGCATTACATCGCCCCCACGGTTTATGGCCAGGAGCCGCTGCATTCCAAGGTGCCGGTGCGCAAGATCGCCGATCTGGCCGGCAAGAAGGGCCGCTTCGTTGGCCTGGCCTCCACCGTGATGGGCGCTTTTGGTGTGTCGGTAACGCCGCTGCCCACCGGCGAAGTCTATTCGGCGCTGGATAAGGGTGTCATCGACATGGCGGATCGCGGCGACCTGACCGCCAATTTTGAAGCCGGTCTGGCTGAAGTGGCGAAATATGTGATCGTGCCGGGCTTCCATCAGCCAACCACGGCTACATCCTATGTCGCCAATCGCGCCGCCTATGACAAGCTGCCGGCCGATTTCAAGGCTGCGCTGGCGGTGGCCGCCCGCGAAGTCTCGGGTGCGCTGCGCCAGAATATCCTGGTCAACGACATGGCCTCGCTGGCCAAGTATCGCGCCAAGGGCTGTGAAGTGATCATGTTCGACGCGGCGGAAGTGAATGCCGCGCGGCCGAAAGCGATGGATGCCTGGAAAACCGCCACCAAGGGTGAAGCGCTGGCCAGCAAGATTCTGGATAGCCAGACCGCTTTCATGAAGCAGCTCGGCCTGCTCACCTGATCGCGGGCCTTTAACCCGCCGCGTCAATCACCCGGCAGTCATTGTGCTGCCGGGTGGTTTCTTTCCGCAGGAGATTATCATGCCTCGCTGGCTTGCCGCCTTGATTGGCGCCATCACCGCCGTCAATCGCTGGGTCTTTCTTGCCACCGCCACATTGATGGCCGTGGTGGTGCCGGTGATGCTTTACGAAGTGGTGGCGCGCTATGGTTTCAATGCACCTACAGTGTGGGGCATGGAATTGGCGGTGCTGATCTTCGGCCCGTATTTCCTTTTCGGCGGGCCGTATCTGCTGCATTTGCAGGGCCATGTAGCACTTGATCTGCTGCGCCAGCGGCTTGATGCACGCTGGAACCGGTTTTTTGATCTGCTGAATTACCCCATCATCATGGCTTTCTGCACCATCCTGCTGGTGTTTTCGGTGCCGCCGGCTTTGAGTGCCTGGGAGTATCGCGAAACCAGTTTTTCCGCCTGGAACCCGCCGATCTGGCCAGTGAAGCTCGCCGTGCCGCTGGCATTGGCCTTGATGCTGTTACAGGCAGCGGCGGAATTCCTGCGCGTGCTGTTTCAGCAGCCGGCAGATAAAAGTGATGCCATTGCACAGGGTGAGGTGGCGCTATGAGTTCCTCCGCCATCCTGATCCTGATGTTCGGCAGCCTGACCATATTCATGCTCACCGGCTTGCCGATTGCCTTTGTGCTTGGCGGCCTGTCGCTGCTGTTCACCGTAACGCTGTGGAACGAAAGCGCCGTGGTGGTGCTGGTGTTGCAGATTTTTGATGCGATGAAATCGGAAGCGCTGCTGGCGATCCCGCTTTACATCCTGATGGCCTGCATCCTGCAACGCTCTGGCATCATCGAAGCGCTCTATCGTGCCATGGAATTGTGGTTCGGCCGCTTGCGTGGTGGCCTTGCGGTTGGCACCGTGGTGATCTGTGTCATCATGGCGGCGATGACCGGCGTGGTGGGGGCTGCCGTCACGGCCATGGGCATCCTGGCGCTGCCGGAAATGCTGCGGCGTGGCTATGATCCGAAACTGGCGCTTGGCACCATCTGCGCTTCCGGCACACTTGGTATCCTGATCCCGCCCTCAGTGCTCACCATCGTTTATGCCGTCACCGCCCAGATATCGATCGGCAAGATGCTGATCGCCGGCGTGGTGCCGGGCATCATCCTGGCGTCGCTCTACATCCTCTATATCCTGATCGCTTCCTGGCTCAAGCCGGAGCTGGCTCCGGCGCCAAAGGATATTGAGCATGTGCCGCTGATCGAAAAACTGCGGGCGCTCAAATCGCTGGTGCTGCCGGCCATGCTGATCGTGATGATCCTTGGCTCGATCTTTTTCGGCATCGCCACGCCCACGGAATCGGCTGCGGTTGGCGTAGCCGGTGCATTGCTGTCGGCGGCGCTGGCAAGGCGCGTGAATATCGGCATGCTGCGGGAAGCCGGGATCGATGCGCTGAAGGCCACCGCCATGATCATGTGGATCACCATCGGCGCCAAGGCCTATGTGGCGATTTTCACCGGCCTGGGCGGCGCCGATACCTTGCTGAACTTCATCCGTGACTTGCAGGTGGATCGCTGGGTGGTGCTGGCCTGCATGATGCTGATCCTGATTTTCCTTGGCACCGTGCTGGACGAAATCGGCATCATCCTGCTCACCGTGCCGGTATTCCTGCCGATTGTGCGCCTGCTTGGCTTCGATGAATTGTGGTTCGGTGTGCTCTACGCCATCACCATTCAGATGGGCTATATCAGCCCGCCCTTTGGCTACACGCTGTTTTATATCAAGGGCACATTGCCGCCGCATATCGGCATGAACCAGGTGTATCGCGGCATCATCCCGTTTTTCCTGCTACAGGGTGTCGGCCTGCTGATCTGCGCCCTGATCCCGGATGTTATCACCTATCTGCCCAGCCTGATGGTTGGCAAGTAAACGCCAGACAAGGAGCATGATTATGGATGGCAAGAATCGCAGCTCGCGCATTTCCGGGCTGCACAAGAAGAGTATCCGCGAACGTATCGAACTGGTTGGCGCCTTTGCCGGCCTGGACGCGGCCGAGATGGATCATCTCGCCAATACCGGCAATCTGGATGAACATGTGGCCGATCATCTGATCGAAAACGTGATCGGCACCATGAATATCCCGGTTGGCGTGGCCACCAATATGCTGATCGACGGCAAAGACCGGCTGGTCCCGATGGCCACTGAGGAATCCTCGGTGGTGGCAGCCGTGTGTAATGCGGCGCGGCAATGTTACGACAATGGCGGTTTCATCACCTCGATGTCTGGGCCGCTGATGATTGCCCAGGTGCAGCTGGTGGATATCGCCGATCCGCAGCATGCACGGATCAAGATCCTGGAGCGCCGCGACGAGATCAAGGCGATCTGCGATGAATGCGACCCGATCTTGGTGAAGCTGGGCGGCGGTTTCCGCGATCTTGAAGTGCGCATCATCGCCACACGCGGCGGCGATATGGTGATCACGCATCTGATCGTGGATACACGCGATGCCATGGGCGCCAATGCGGTCAACACCATGGCCGAGAAGCTGGCGCCCTATATTGCCGCCTGGACCGGCGGGCGCACCTACCTGCGCATCCTGTCCAACCTGGCGGATCGCCGCCTGGCGCGGGCGCGCTGTGTGTGGAAGGCCGAAGCGATTGGCGGCGCCGAAGTGCGCGACGGCATGCTGGCCGCGTATCATTTCGCCGAAGCCGATCCATATCGTGCCGCCACGCATAACAAGGGCATCATGAATGGCGTCAGCGCCGTTGTGCTGGCCACCGGCAATGATACCCGCGCTGTGGAATCCGGCGCCCATGCCTATGGCGCGCGGCTGGGCCGCTACAGCAGCCTGACCCATTGGGAACGCACGGCCGAGGGCGACCTCGCCGGTATCCTCGAAATGCCGATGGCCGTGGGCCTGATCGGCGGCGCCACCAAGCTGCATCCCACCGCCAAGGTGGCGCTGAAAATCCTTAGTGTGCAATCTGCCGAGGAGCTGGCGCGCATCATTGCCGCGGTTGGTCTGGCGCAGAATTTCTCGGCCCTCAAGGCCCTGGCCACCACCGGTATTCAGAAGGGCCATATGGCGCTGCATGCGCAGAACATAGCCATGATGGCCGGTGCGCTGGGCGACGAGATTGAGATTGTGGCACGCGCCCTGGTGGCACAAGGCAAGGTGCGTGTTGATCTGGCCGAGGCCGAACTGGCCAAGCTGCGCAGCAAATAACGCTTCAGCGCCTGAGTGGCAGCATGGCAATCGCTTCAAAACCGCCTTCGGGTGGATGGGCGAAAGCCAGGCTGCCGCCATGGGCGCGCAGGATGGATGCCGCCACTGCCAGGCCCATACCCAAGCCGGCACCTTGGCCACCAGTTTCCTGGCCGCGTGCCGTATCCAGGCGATAAAACGGCGCCAGCACATTCTCGAATTCAGCCGCCGGGATGCCGGGGCCGGCATCGCGCACGCGGATCGCCACGCTATCGCCCTGCAATGTCAGCCCAACCCGCGCCAGGCTGCCATATTTGATTGCATTGTCGATCAGGTTCATCAGCGCGCGTTTCATCGCTGTGGGCCGGCACACCGTCACCACATGCACCGGGCCGTCATATACCGCATCGCTGCCGGCATCGCTGGCATCGTCGCACAGGCTGGCCAGCAGCACGGCGATATCCACGCGCTGCTCCGGCTCGCCGCGTGCATCAAGTGCCGAAAAGCCAAGCAACTGCTCGGTCAGGCGCTGCATGAAATCGATGTCATCCTGCATGCGCTGGCGCCGCTCCGGGCTTTCCGGGCTTTCCAGCCGCAGCCGCAAGCGGGTCAGCGGTGTGCGCAGGTCATGCGACAGGGCAGCCACCAAAGCGGCGCGGTCGCGCACGAAGCGGTGGATGCGGCCCTGCATCGCATTCATGGCTTGCGCAATGGCGCGGAATTCCATCGGCCCGGTTTCCGGCAGATGGCGCGGCGGCGCTTCGGCCTGCCAGTCGCGCGCGGTATCGGCCATGGCGCGCAATGGCCGCAGCAGCCGCACCGTGGTCCATAGGGTCAGGCCGGCAATGATCGCGGCCGTGGTCAGCAGCCATAGCGTGGTGAACAGCCAGCGCGGCACCAATGGCTCAGCCTGGCGCGGCTTCACGCTATACCATTGCCCGCCGGCATCACGCAGCCACACGGCAAAAATCGGCGGCAGACGGATTTCGCCCTGCTGCATATCGTCATGCCGCTCCGGCCCTTGCTGTGGCCCTGGTCCCGGCCCTGGTGGGCCGTGCTGAGGCCCGGTCTGCCATGGAATGACGATGGAAAGCCCCGGCCCGATATCCAGCCCGGCCTGTGGGCGGCGCGGGCGCCAGGGCCGCACCTGGATTTCCGGATAGTCACTTTCCGACAAGGCGGCGCGCAATTCGCGTTCCAGTTCCGAGAACGGCCAGGGCGGGCGCGGGCGTGGTTCGCCGCGCAAACCTTCCCCCCGCATTGCTTCCCTGGATGCAACCTCTCTGGGGGCGGCGGATTTCTCCCAGGTCAATTCGCCGGTATCATCAGCTTTAGTCAATGCCGCGACGGGATCGCGGC
>NZ_JAGOLP010000105.1 GCF_017994015.1 Ferrovibrio sp.
GTTCTATGCTGATCCGCGCATGAAGGTGATCTACTATACCGTGATGGTGCGCGTGGTGCGCGCCTTCCGGATTTTTGAATCGCGACGCGACTGGGTGCTCAAGGTGATGCAGCATGATCCCACTTCCGTGGCGCTGTCGAGCAACGTGTTTGTGGAAAAGAATTTCGACGGCGAAGCGCTGCCTTTCGGCAATCGCGAATTCGTGCTGTTTTTCGACAGTCTGATACGGCCCCTGCGCGACCTGCAAGGCGACGACCTGGCGCTGTTTGTGGAAACCGTAGGCGAGGAACCGGGCGCGGTGGTGGGCGAATTCCTGCGCGAACTGTCTCGCGTCAAGACCGCCTGAAAATCAGTTCGAGTTGGCCGGTTCGCGGTGATCGAGCTTGGCGGCGAATTGTTCAAATAATTCGCTGACGCAGCGCGCCACGGTGCGCTGGTGGTTATCGTTGAGCTGATCGGCGGCGCGCATGCAGAGATCAGCAAACTTGCGCGCCAGCATGATCGCCTCGCGGTTGGAATCGAGGCGGATTTCATCAAACACCTGCACGATATATTCGCGCGTCTGATTACTTTCGTGATGTGTCACCGGCCGCTCGCCCATCAGCGAGTCGAGCATGGCGTTGAAAGTCTGCGAGGTGTCGATGGCGATGCTCGCCAGGATCTTCTCGATCCGCTCGCTATCCTTGGCCGATACAGGGCGGGGGGCGCCGCCATGGCGGTCCTTGTGATCGCCTTCCGGCAGGGCAGATTTCGACGCAGTGCGGTTCCACATGGTCTATCACCTTATTCTACTGTGACGCGCAGAGTGTAGCACGATAAGGGGCGCTACAAGCAAGCGTATCAGGTGATGACTTCGCGGGCGGCGCGGATCAGGTTGTCAACATGCCAGCCCTGGAACAGGCGGATGCCGGCGGCTTGGCCGGCGCGCAGGGCTTCCTCGGTCTCGCAGCGCGCCATGATGACACGGTTCGGATCGGCATCGGCGATCTTCTGCTGGATATCCTTGGCCACCCAATCGTCATGGTGGTCCTTGAAATAAAACAGCTTGATGAAGTCGGCGCGCAGCTCCTTGCGGCCAAACAGGCCGAGCAGGTCTGGCGTGATGCCGTCGATCAGGATGCGGTAGCCGTTATTTTGCAGGAATTCGCAGGCCAGCAGATATTCGGCATAATCCCAGAACACGTCCCAGCGCTGCAATTCGATGATGATCTGTTCTTTTTTGACAATATTGCCGATGCGGCTGTCAAAATCGCGGAACTGGTCGCTGAGCACGGTGGAAACATTCAGATTGATGCTGAATGGACCACTGTTGCGGGTGACAAAACCATCCAGCAATGAGCGGAACACACGGCTATCCAGCGTGCGGGTGAGATACTGGAACAGCGCGCGCGAGCCGCGCAGATTGACGTTTGGCGCAATTGCCTGGCGCAATTCATTCACGCCGACAAAGATTTCCTGGAAAATCGCCTTCGGCGGCTGATTGCCGAACACAACGGCAATCGGCTGGCGCCGCATGAAGGTGGTGACATCGGCTTTTTTGAGGATGTCCTCAATCTGCTGCAAGGCGCCGGGTGTGATCGGCACGCCATCGGTGGCGCCGGAGCCGGTGCCGGCCTTGGCCAGCAGGCGTTTGCGGCGCTCGGAATAGACGCGGAAACGCTGGCCCATCGCATCCATCCATTCCTGGAGTTCATCCAGGTTATGGTCGAAGCGATACCAGCGCACGGCATTCTCGGCTTCCTCAGGCGTGAGGCCGATGGCGACATTGTTGCGGGTCAGCACATCGTCGATCTCAAGCACCATCTTCTCGAAGCTCTGCTCAAAGAAGCGCTCGGAGAGGCGGGCGAACAGCACGATGGAATAGTCGTGGAGGGTATAGTAGTTACCCTCGTATTTTGACATCAGCGAGCGGATCGCATGCACAACGATGTTGTAGCTTTCGCGGTTGCGCTCAAAGTTCTTCGGGTTGACAAACTGCATGATAGCGCAGATGCGGCCGCCGAAAATCTTGCCGCGCACAATCCGGTCGAAATCCGTGAACATCTTTTCGTCATCGGAAGCCGGCGTTGTGTTATTGACCTCGCTCATCATCCACTCGGTCGCTTTCTCCCGCTGAGCCGGGCGCTACTTTTTCGCGCCGCCTGCCATACAGACACCCCTGTTGGCGGCACTATGACAAATTATGACCCGGCGCAAAAGCCGGATCAGTGGTTAATAACCGGTACGAGGATAATAAAACCTTAATTTCCCGTAATATGGCCCGGGTCACGCCAATGTTACTGCTGCCGGCGGGCCGCCAGTGCCTCGGCGGTGTCGATGTCGTTCAGCACGCCTTGCTCGTCGCAACCCACCTCGCAAACCCAGTCGGCCAGTTCGGCGAGCAGCTTGCGGGCGCCACTATCCCCGCGCAAAACCTTGAGTTGATTGAAGAATTGCGATCCCCACAGTACCGGGTTGCCGCGTTTGCTGCCCACCACCGGCAGGCAGATGGCGCGGCCTTCCACCGGATTGAAGGCGGAAATCAGCTTGTCGAGCACCAGGGGCGAAACATCCGGCATGTCGCCCAGGCAAACCAGCACACCATCCAGATCGGGCGGCAAAGCGTTAATGCCGGCCACCAGGGAGGTCGAAAGTCCGGCAGCAAAATCCGGGTTGTATACAAAATCCTGCCGGCCTGGGCCGGCCGCTGCACGCACCTCTTCGGCGCGATGGCCGGTCACCACCAGCACCGGATCGGCCGGCGAGGCCAGCACATGCTCCACCACATGGCGCAGGATCGGTTTGCCATCCAGCTCGGCCAGCAGCTTGTTGCCGCCCTGCATGCGGCTGGACAGGCCGCCGGCCAGGATCAGCGCCGCCACGCGCGGGCGGCGCGGTGCCGGGGCGGTCGGTTTTTCCACCAGGCCGGAGCGCGGCATCGGCCGGGTCGGGATTTCCTTGAGCAGGCCGCCCGAACCCATGCGCATGATATCGGCGCGGCTCACCGTCAGCCCGGCACAAAGCCGTTGCAGCACCCAGTCAAAGCCGTTCAGCTTGGGCGAGCGCGCGCAGCCCGGCACGCCGATCACCGGGCGGTCGCCCAGCCGGCCGGTCAGCAGCAGATTGCCGGGATCCACCGGCATGCCAAAATGTTCCACCACGCCGCCGGCGGCCACGATGCCGGCCGGCACCACATCGGCGCGATCGACAATGGCAGTAGCGCCAAAAACCAGGATCGGCGCACAATCCAGCGCCTGCAATTCAGCAATAGCGGCGGCGATGGCAGCGGTATCGTGGCTGCATATGCGGCTGGCCACCAGGGAACTGCCCAGTCGTTCCAGCCTCTCGCGCACTGCTGTTTCGGTCTTGTCCAGCACAGATTGTTTGGTATCGGCCACGCGGGTCATCACCAGCCCGGCGCGGCAGGCTTGCAGCGGCGCCAGCCGCACCAAAGGCTGCGGTGCGCTGGCCCGGGCGATGGCCTGCTGCACGGCATGGCTAGGGGCGGCAAACGGAATGATCTTCACCGTGGCCAGCATCTGGCCCGGCTCCACCAGTTCATAGGGCGCCACGGTGGCGATGGTGACGGCTTCATCCAGCAGGTTTAGCTGGTCAACCTGCGCCGTATCCACCAAAGCCAGGCCGGCGGTTTCTGCATAGATATTGGCGCGGCCGGTAAAGGCGGTGGCGGCGCGGGTTGCCGGGCCAGCCGCAGCCTCGGCAATGCGGTTGGCGGCCTGATCCTCCGCGATGTCGTCTGGCCCCAGCCTGGCGGCATAAACCGGGTCGTGGCCGGCAGCAGCAAGTGCCTCGGCATCTTCCTGGCTCAGCAGCCGGCCCTTGCGGAAACGCTGGCCGGCAACACTGAGGCTATGGCCAAGAATGCAGCCGGTCGCTTCACGCGCCGGGATCGGGCCAAAATACATTGCCGCTTGTCCTTATGCTTCAGGCGGCCTGACTGGCGGCCTGGGGCGGCTGGCGCAATGCCTGGGTGATCTGCGCCAGGATCGAGATCGAGATTTCGGCTGGCGACTTGGCGCCAATCGCCAGGCCGACCGGGCCATGGATACGCGCCATGTCGTCCGGGCCGAAGCCGGCGGCCAG
The DNA here is from genome assembly GCF_017994015.1 of Ferrovibrio sp. GTDB lineage: Bacteria > Pseudomonadota > Alphaproteobacteria > Ferrovibrionales > Ferrovibrionaceae > Ferrovibrio. The sequence continues at coordinate 4,084 of NZ_JAGOLP010000105.1, forward strand.
CAGCCGCTCCAGCCGCGCGGCATGGGTCTTTTTGCTGCCCAGCGCGCCGATATAGAAGGCATCGGATTTCAGCGCCGCGTGCAAGGCCGGGTCGTCGATCTTGGGATCGTGGGTCAACGTCACCACGGCAGTGCGCAGATCGGGCTTCAGCAACGCCATCGCCTCGTCGGGCCAGTCGTTGGAAAGCCATACGCCAGGAAAACGCTGTTCGCTGCCAAAGGCGCTGCGCGGATCGATCACCGCCACTTCATAACCGGCAAACTGTGCCATCGGCACCAGCGCCTGGGCGATATGCACCGCACCCACCAACACCAGCCGCAGCGGCGGATTGAACACGTTGAGAAATAGCGGCCCCTGTTCGGTCTCGATGGTGCGCGGCTTGTCTTCCAGCAAAGCGGCGCGGGCGGCCTCGCCGATACGCGGATCAATATCCTTCAGGCCCTTCTTGCCATAGATATAGAGCAGGCGCTGCTCGCCGCTTTTCAGGAAGGTGGCCAGCACAACCGGAATCTTGGCGGCGCGGTCGGCCTGCAATTGCTCCAGGATTTCGCGCTTCATGCTTCTAACCGCTCAACAAAAACCTCGATCTTGCCGCCGCAGGCAAGGCCAACTTCCCAGGCCTGGGTATCGGAAACGCCAAAGCTGAGCAGGCGCGGCTTGCCATCCTGGATCGTGTCCAGCCCTTCCGTCACCACAGCGCCCTCGATGCAGCCGCCGGAAACCGAGCCTAGGAAACGGCCTTCGTCGTCGATCACCAACTGGCTGCCGACCGGGCGCGGCGCCGAGCCCCAGGTGGTGACCACGGTGGCAATGGCAACGCCCTTGCCGCCGGCTTTCCAGGCCAGGGCTTCGGCCAGCAAATCTTCTTGTGTGGCTGCTTGCAGCTCTGTCATGGCGTCATCCTCTTCAGATTCTGCTTCAAGCGGTTGCCGGCATCACTGGTGCGGCTTAGTGCCTCGGCCAGTTCGGCTATCGAGTCTAGATTGTGCACGGGGCGGAAATCGTCAACATGCGGCAGGATGGCGCGGATGCCCTGCGCCTTCGGCTCAAAGCCATCCCAGCGCAGCAATGGGTTGAGCCAGATCAGCCGCTTGCAGGATTTATGCAGCCGCTCCATCTCCACCGCCAGGCCGGCACCGGCCTCTCGGTCCAGGCCATCGGTGAGCAGCAGCACTACGGCACCCTGGCCGAGCACACGGCGCGACCAGAAGCGATTGAATTCAGCCAAAGTGGTGGCCATGCGGGTGCCGCCCGACCAATCCGGCACGCGCTCGCCGATATCGGCCAGGGCCTTGTCCACATCCTTCTGCCGCAGCAGGCGCGAGATATTCGATAGCCGGGTGCCAAACAGGAAACTATGCACGCGGCGCCGATCATTGCTCAGGCTGTGCATAAAATGCAGGAACATGCGGCTATACTGGCTCATTGAGCCGGAGATGTCGCACAGGATCACCAGCGGCGGGTCGCGCTCCACCTGGCTTTTGCGCACCAGCGGGATGGCGCCGCCGCCCAGGCGCAGCGAACGCCGCAGAGTGTTGCGCAGGTCGATGCGGCTGCCGAGTGGGTCAATCTCGAAGCGGCGCATGCGGCGCGGCGGGAAGGGCCAGGCGATGCGCGCCAGGC
>NZ_JAGOLP010000047.1 GCF_017994015.1 Ferrovibrio sp.
CCCTTGGATACGCCCACCATGGCAGCGCGCAGCAGGCGGCCATGCTGCACATACCCCGCCGCCACCACTTGGATCACCGTGCCGGCCGGGATATTGGGATTTTCCAACTCAAACATTGCCTGATGCAGGTTGGGATCAAAACGCTGGCCCTGCGGATCAACGCGCTGGATGCCATGGCGTTCAAACACGCTGATCAATTCGCGCTCGGTGGCCTCGATGCCGATCAGCAGATTGCCCAGCGGATCATTCTCGTCGGCCGGTTTGGGCGCATTCTGCAAGGCGCGGCCCAGATTATCGGCCACGCTCAGGATGTCCTTGGCGAATTTGCCGGCGGCGTATTTCACCGCATCGTCGCGCTCGCGCTCCAGCCGGCGGCGCAGGTTTTCGGTATCCGCCGCCAGGCGCAGCAGCTTGTCCTTCAATTCGGCGGTTTCGGCCTGCGCCCGGGCCAGATCGGCGGCCAGCAGGGCAATGTCACCGCCGCTTGCCGGCTCGGTGTTGATCGCGGCATCCAGGTTGATGCTGTCGGCGGCGGCGTGGGTTGGCTGGGTGCTCATCAGGATTATCTCGGTTTTCCAATAAAGCGGGTTTTAGGGGTTGGGCTTGCATATACGGGCGGGGGGCGGAAATTTCAACCAAGCCGGCGTCATAGCCGGCGGCTCAGCCGAGCAGGCGACCCACCACCTGGGCGGTGAAATCCACCATCGGCACCAGGCGGGCATAATTCATCCGGGTTGGCCCGATCACGCCGATGGCGCCGACGATACGCTGCTGCTGGTTTTGCAACGGCGCCACGATCAGCGAACAGCCGGCCTGGCGGAACAGGGTGTTTTCCGAGCCGATGAAAATCCGCACGCCCTCGCTGCCATGGGTCAGGTCGATCAGGCGCAGCATTTCCTCGGTATTTTCCAGCTCTTCCATCAGCGAGCGGATACGTTCCAGATCGGCGATGGCGGCCACGTCGTCGAGCAGATTGGCCGAACCGCGCACGATCAGCGTGCCGCCCGGGCTGGCGCTTCTCGGGCTCGGGCTGCCGGCTTCGCCGCCCCACACGGCCAGGCCGGCTTCCACCACTTTGGAGGTGAGCTGATCCAGTTCGGCGCGCCGCGCCGTCAATTCGGCCAGGATTTCCACCCGCGCCAGGCTGATGCTGCGGCCCTTCAGCCGGTGTGACAGGAACTGCCCGGCCTCGGCCAGGGCCGAAGCCGCCATGCCGAGCGGCAGCTCGATCATGCGATTTTCCACCTGGCCGTCTTCGGTCACCAGCACCACCAGCGCCTTGCCCGGCCCGATCGGCACAAATTCCACCTGGCGCAGCGGCGTATCCACCTTGGGCGCCACCACTAGGCCGGCATGACCAGACAGGCCGGACAGCGCGGCCGTGGCCTCGGTCAGCACTTCCTGGAAACCCCGGCCCGAGGCGGCGCAGCGATTCTCGATTGAGACGCGCTCCTCCTGGGTCAGGTCGCCCACTTGCAGCAGGCCATCGACAAACAGCCGCAGGCCGCTATCGGTGGGCAGCCGGCCGGCGGAAGTGTGCGGCGCATAGAGCAGCCCGGCATCTTCCAGATCGGCCATGGTGTTGCGGATACTGGCCGGCGACAGCTTGTGATCCAGCCGCTTCGACAGCAGACGCGAGCCGACCGGCTCGCCGGTGGCCATGTAGGTCTCCACCACAAGGCGGAGGATTTCCCGGTTACGCTGGCCGATCTGCTTGATCATACTGCCAGAATTAGGCTTCGCCCGGCATGGCGTCAACTGCCGTGCGGCCTCAACCGCGGTTCAGCCACACGATCAGGCCATTCAGCAGGGCGGCATAGCCCACCCAGGCCAGATAGGGCAGCAAAAGCCAGCCGGCGCGGCGATCCAGCCCGGCAAAGCCACGCTGGCAGGCCAGGATCGCCAGCCACAGCAGGCCAATCTCCGCCAGCGCCCAGGCCGGCTGTTGCAGGCCAAAGAACAGCACCGACCACAGCAGATTCAAACCCAGTTGCAGCCCGAACAGCAGCCAGATGCCCCAGCCACGGGTTTCCAGCCGCTGCCAGCGCCGCCAGGCCAGCCAGGCCGCCAGCGCCATCATGGCGAATAACAGGTTCCAGATGATGGGGAAGGCGATATCCGGCGGCGTCAGCCCGGCCGGCTTGGCCAGGCTCTGATACCAGCCGCGCACCGGCTCGCGCGTCACCCAGGCGCCCAGGCCGGCAATGCCGAAACAGGCGGCAAAACTCAGGCCCAGCATGGCCAGCGACAGCAGCGGGCGGGATTGGGCAGGCGGACGCGCCGCCATGGTGTTGCTCAAGTCGGTCATGACGGCAGAGATAGAGCGCCAGCGGCGGCAGCCAATGGCAGCGGGTAGGGATAAGATTTTATGATGGATTTTTGGAGAAAAATGGAGCGGGCGATGAGATTCGAACTCACGACCCCAACCTTGGCAAGGTTGTGCTCTACCCCTGAGCTACGCCCGCTCGGCGGCCCCGCGTTGCAGCTGCCAGAGAGGCAGCCCGCGTTGCAGGGCGGATATATACCGGCACATCCGGGCTTTGCAAGCGTCTGGTCACACAAAATGTTTGGCTTTTTCAAACCGGATCAGGCTGCGCGGTGTTTTCCGGCCCGAGCCGGCAAAACACCTTGCGCCTCTCGCCCGGCTCCTGTATCAGAAGGCCGCCTCGCGCTGGCCTTGTGGCCGCGCCGACCCGGCAGGCAGCCGCGCCCTAGGCGGCAGCCCCCGTGTCCCCATCGTCTAGAGGCCTAGGACGGCGCCCTCTCACGGCGCAAACCGGGGTTCGAATCCCCGTGGGGACGCCAAAACGCTAAAATATCGCAGAAAATCAATAAAAAAATAGCAGATTTTTCGGCGTGGTACACAAGCTGGTACACGTTTGGGCTAGCCTGCGGCTATCCGTGATTGTCCGCAGACCCATGCGTCTATAGACTGCCTAAAGTCGCTGGGGGAGTCGGGTAATGTCGGCCAATGAAGCGTTTAGTCGCGTAAAGATTGACGCACAGTTGCAGGATGTTGGTTGGAACCTGTCGGACGGGAAAAGTGTCCGATACGAGTATGTCCTACCCGACAAGACCAAAGCCGATTATGTGCTGTGCAATCGGCACGGCCATTCCCTGGCGGTTGTGGAAGCCAAGAAAGCGGCCATCAATCCAGTGGAAGCTGAGGCGCAGGCCCTGGCTTATGCCAAGCAGCTTGGCGTTCCTTTTATTTTCCTGGCGAATGGCGAAGAAATCTGGTTCTGGGAATGGGAAACGCAAGCCCATCCGCGCAAGGTCGCCACCTTTTCATCCCAGGCCGATCTTGAGCGGGTTGAGGCGCTGCGCAAGCTGCGCTTAGACCCGATGACCCTGGCGATAGATGCCAAGATCGCGGGCCGTGACTACCAAAAAGCCTGTATCAACGCGCTCTGCCAGGAGATCAAACTCGGGCGGCGCAAGATGCTGGTTTCGATGGCGACCGGCACCGGCAAAACCCGCACCGCCGCCGCGCTGATCAAGCGGCTGTTCGAGGCCAATCAGGTCAGCCGGGTGTTGTTTCTGGTCGACCGGATCACGCTGGCGAAACAGGCCGAGGATGTCTTTGCGGAACACCTGGCTGATTACCCCGCCTATGTGCTGCGCGGCGGTCGGCGCTTTCAGGATGAGAAGCGTATCACCATTTCCACGCTGCAAACCTTCATCGGCGAATATGCCAAGCTGCCGGCATCGTATTTCCAGCTTGTGGTGGTGGATGAATGCCACCGCAGCATTTACGGCAAATGGTCTGGCACGCTGCGGCATTTTGACGGTATCCAGATTGGCCTCACCGCCACCCCTTGCGTGATGCAGGACGACACCAATCTGCCCGACCCCGAAGATGGCCAGTTCATTCGTGACACGCTCAAATTCTTTGAGGTGCAGCAGCCCACTTTCACCTATTCACTCAAGCAGGCCATTCAGGAGGGCAATCTGTTGCCCTACCACATCTATCGTGCGCTGACGGTCAAGACCGCCGCCGAGGGTGGCTTTGAGGTGAAGCGAGACGAGCTTGATTGGTCGGCCATGGACGAGGCCACCAAGGCGGAATTTGAGGCCGAATTCAACGGCGCTGATGCCATCCTGGTGGACCCGGCGGCCCTGGAGCGCAAATTCACCATCCCTGAGCGTAACCGGGCCATCGTGCGCGAATTCCGCCAGGTTCTGGAGAAAGGCTTTACCGGCAAGGATGGTATCAAGCGCGCCCCGCTTTGGGGCAAGACCATCGTGTTTGCCGTAACCAAGAAACACGCCGAAACCCTGGCCCATATGTTTGACCACGAATTCGCTGACCGGAAGCCATCGCCGGAAATCCGCTATGCGGATTTTGTCGTTTCCGGCATGGGCGAGGATGACAGCGTAGATGGCTTCACCAAAATCAAACGCTTCAAGGATGAGGAATTTCCGAAAATCCTGGTATCAGTGAATATGCTTGATACTGGCTTTGATGCGCCCGAGGTGGTGAACCTGGTGCTGGCTCGCTTCACCAAATCCACCATTCTCTATCAACAGATGCGTGGTCGCGGCACGCGGCCGGCGCCACATATCAAAAAATCCGCTTTCACGATGTTTGATTTTGTCGGCGTCACCGATTTTCATGGCGATGACGAGGCTGCCGGCGAGGGGGGCTTTGTCGTTGCAGCAAAGCCCAGCAAGCAGGCTGCACAGCCGCGCAAACTGCTGACCCTGGATATCCACGATCATATCGACCCTACCAGCCGGGAATGGTTCACCCTGGATGAAGACGGCAATCTGAAGCGCACCGATGCGCAGGAAGCCAAGGCCACCGAATTGGGCTTGCTCTTCGAGGCTTGGCTGGTTGGGCGCCCGTTTGATTCTGAGCAAATGCGTTGGCTGCGCATGATTGAAAGCCAGATTTGCGCCAATGCGGGCGAGATCGAAGCCTTCCAGACCTATCATTTCACGCTGCCGCCGTTTTCCCTCATTGGCGGTTATCCGCGGGTGCGGCAGGTATTCGGCGGCGATGATGCCTTGAGCGAGATGCTTGCCAGCCTCAACGCCGCCGTGTTTCCTGCCGCTCCCGGCGGCAAGGACCCGGCCCGGGAGCAGCCTGCGGCGCATTGAGATAGGACCCGACGATGCCCCTTACCCCCGAGCTTCGGCGCGGCATAGACCAGATTCGTGATTACCTCTATGGCGGCGGCTTTCCCGATCCGCTCAATAATGCCGAACAGCTTTCATTCCTGTTCTTTTTCTATCTGGTGGAAGGGATGGATGCCGACAATCTGATGCAGGCGAAGGCAACCAAGCGCGCCTACAGCTCGATGTTTGCCGGCGAGTGGGAGGTCAGGAATCCGCTCAATGCGCCGGGCCAGGCCAGGCTGCCCGCCGAGCGCATGAAATGGTCGCAATGGAATGTGATGGCCGGCGAAACCCTGGTGCGTTGGGTGCGCGACGAGGTGTTTCCGTTCTTCACCGAGGTGGCGGAACGCTCGGCGATGAATTTCATGACCGGGGCGCGACTGGGCATTGATGAGCCGACCGTCCTCACCCAGGTGATTGGCCTGATCGACAAGCTGCGGCTGGACGAGGCCGATTCCGACACCAAGGGTGATCTGTTTGAATATGTGCTCAAGCAGGTCAAGCAGGCCGGCGAACTGGGCCAGTTTCGCACCCCGCGCCATATCATCCGCACCATTGTGGAGATGGTGGACCCCAAGGTGACGGAAACCATCTACGATCCGGCAGTCGGCACGGCGGGCTTCCTGGTGGCGGCCTATAATCACATCCGGCTGGTCAATTCCTCGCCCTCTGGCATTTTTGCGGCCGAACTGGATGGCAAGCAGGTTCGGCGCGGCTGGGGCGACAAGCTTTCGGCGCCGATGACCAGCAAACTTTCCAATGCCACGTTTTATGGCAATGATGTGGACCCCAAGATGGTCCGCCTCGCCACCATGAATCTCAGTTTGCGCGGCCTGCCCAATGTGCGGATTCTGAAGCGCAATGCCCTGACCACCAATATGGAGCGCGCCGAGAAGGCCGAGCTTGGCTTGCCGCTTGATGGGTATGATGTGGTGCTGGCCAACCCGCCATTCTCCGGCAAGCTGGACAAGGACCGCATCGTTGACGATGTGAAGGTGGGCACCACCACCGCCACCGAAATCCTGTTCCTGAAATATATGCTCAACAGCCTGAAAAAAGGCGGGCGCTGCGGCGTGGTCGTGCCTGAAGGCGTGCTGTTCGGCAGCACCGGCGCGCATAAGGAACTGCGCCGGCAACTGGTGGAAAACCATACCGTGGAGGCGGTGATGAGCCTGCCCGGCGGCGTGTTCCGGCCATATTCGGGCGTGAAAACCTCCGTGCTGCTGTTCCGCAAGGGCGGCAGTACCGGCAAGGTTTTGTTCCTGCATGTCGATGCGGATGGCTACAAGCTGGATGCCAATCACGATAGCCCGGTGGAGGCCGATGATCTGCCGATGCTGGTGGATGCCTATCGGCGCCGCGCCGATTTGTGGCGCGAATGGCAGGCGCGCGATGAAAACGCGGAATGGACCCGGAAATGGTGGTTCGCCGACCTGGAGGCGGTTCGTGCCGCCGATTTCAACCTGTCGGCGGGTCGGTATCGGCCCCAATCCCAGGCCCAGGTAGAACACCGCAATCCGCTCGAACTGCTCGACGAGCTTCGCGCGATTGAAGGGGAAATCCTGTCGGAACTGGATGCCCTGGCGGAAAAGTTGCGGGAGCGGGTGGGATGAGCGCATTGCCCGCACGAAGATTTGCACTCGGCGATGTGATTGAACTCGCTTACGGGAAATCTTTGCCCAAAAGCAGGAGAAAGAGCGGCTGCGTCCCTGTGTACGGGTCTAACGGGGTCGTAGGATGGCATAACGAATATATTGTCAATGAGCCAACAGTTGTGATCGGAAGGAAGGGTGCTGCTGGGGCTGTGCACCTAACGAGCGGGCCGTCCTTTCCGATTGATACGACATTCTTTGTAAAGGTTAGGCCGGAGTTTAATATATTGCCCTCATTTCTGTTCTATGCCCTGCGTGAGTTGAGGCTTGAACGGCTGGCTATTGTTACTGGTGTTCCGGGATTAAACCGTGAGGACGCCTATAAGGCAATTTTGGCGATCCCAGAAATTAATGAGCAGCGCCGCATTGTGGACATCCTTAATCACGCGGCCAGCATCCGGCGGCTGCGCGAGCAGGCGCGGGCCAAGGCGCGCGAGATCATCCCGGCGCTGTTCGTGGAGATGTTCGGCGATCCAGCGACTAACCCGACGGGGTGGCCGGTGAAGCCCTTGGGTGACCTGATTTCCAAGTTTGAGGGCGGGAAGAATCTTCAGGCTGGTGATGATGAAGGCAAGACGGGGCTTCGGATACTGAAGGTGAGCGCGGTGACCTCTGGCGTTTTCCGGGCGTCTGAAAGCAAACCCGCTCCAAATGGCTATAAACCACCTGCCGCCCATTTTGTTCGGGCTGGTGATCTACTTTTTAGCCGCGCGAACACAGTGGATTTGGTCGGAGCAACGGCTTTCGTTCAGGATGAACCAAGGAATGTCCTTCTTCCTGACAAGCTTTGGCGTTTTGTCTGGAAAAGGAATTCTCAGATTTTGCCATTCTATATGCTCTATTGCCTTCGGCAGTCCTCCATTCGCACTGCAATGAGCAGGATGGCAACAGGAACAAGCGACAGTATGAAGAACATCTCTCAAGGGAAGCTTGTGACCCTACCTATTCCCGTGCCCCCGCTTGCCCTTCAAAATGAATTCGCCGAGCGTGTGGCCGAAATTGAGGGCATCTCCGGCCTCAACGACCGCGCCGCCACGGCAGCCGAGCAGATGGCGCAATCGCTGTTGGCCCAGGTATTTGGCCCGGCCACCTGACCGACCCGTCGGCCGCCCCGCTTGGCGCCCAACCCAGCGGCGCCAAAGTCGGCCCGTGAAATTGCATTGCGTGGCGGTAACTGGTACACAAAATCCCGCGCGCTGGTACACGCAGCGCTGTCGCTGGCCTGGATTATTCAGATTTCGCAATGTCTTAGCCGGTCGCCTTGGCGACAATGAGGTTTCCCCGTGGGGACGCCAATCGCCACTTAATCCTTTGCTGCTGGTCAAGCCGGGCGAGAAACGCTATCACGACTTTAGGGTTATGCAGCGGCATCGGGCTTGGTTGGGGAGGTGGTTGAATGTCGTGCTCGGCATGTCTTGAAGAGCAAAAAGACGGTTTTGAATTCACGATGGCGTTTCAGCCCATCCTGGATATTCCGGGCAAAAGCTTTTTTGCCCATGAGGCTTTGGTGCGCGGCATCAATAATGAACCGGCTGCCGCCATTCTATCGCAAGTGAATGACAGCAACCGCTATTGGTTTGATCAGCGTTGCCGGATTCGCGCCATCGAGATGGCGGCGGCGCTGAACATCCAGGCGCGGCTTTCGATCAATTTTTTGCCGAATGCGGTTTATCGTGCTGAGTCGTGTATCCGCCTGACCATCGAGACCGCCGAGCGGGTCGGCTTTCCGCTGGATCGCATCGTGTTTGAGGTCACCGAAGGCGAGAAGGTGGTTGATCACGCGCATCTTATCAGCATCATCCAGACCTATAAGAAATATGGCTTCCTGACCGCCATCGATGATTTTGGCGCCGGCTATTCCGGCCTCAATCTGCTGGCTGATTTTCAGCCTGATATCATCAAGCTTGATATGGCGCTGACCCGCAATATCGAGAGCGACCGGGTGCGCCGCGCCATTGTTTCCGGCATCCTGACGGTTTGCAGGGATCTTGGCATCGACGTGATTGCGGAAGGCATCGAAACCAGGGCCGAACTGGATGCCTTGCTCGAACTCGGGATCAGCCGGTTTCAGGGCTATCTGTTCTCGCGCCCGTTATTCCAGGATTATGTCAGGGAATGGCCGCAATTTGATGCGGCCTGATTGGCGGCGGCGGCAGAAGCGGCATGAATGCCGCTGGTAGGCCACCGATGATGCGCTGTGGCGCGCATATGCTGGTTCGCCGAGCCATGCAAGCGGCGCAGGCGCGCTTAATCCTTTCCAGGGCAGGCCCAACAACAATTCTGACACGCCGCGGGCCATTTGCAACAGAGGCCCCGCATGCCGATATGGCTGTTCCCATTCCGGCTTAAAGGCGCCTAGTCCACCTGTCGCAGAAGACTATTCGCCAGCATTTTTTCGATAAAGCTGCGGACATCGCGGGCAATGGTCTCGCCGTCCGCCTTATAGGCTTGTTCCAAAGCGGCGCATAATTCCTCCAGGCTGCACGGCGTTTCCAGCCGGTTCCATATATCGGCCCCGATCCGATCAAGATTAAAATAACATCCGTTATTCACCTTCATAATCACCAGCTCGCCATCCACCTCTCCCACCAGAATATCTGTGGCGCGCACTACTCGTGTCTTCGGTGTAATCATCGTTTAGCTCTCTTCAGTCGCCTTTCGGATACAGGCTTTTATCATGAACCGGTTTACTTCCGCAGCTCTCTACGCAGCTGCGCCGACCTGCCGCTCGGCAATCTGCCAGGAACAGCTTGGCCACTGTTTCAGGTGAACCAGATCGAGAAATTGTAACGGTGCCAGTCAAGCGGGGCCGTGTCCAAGGGGCGGACACTATGCATCAGTCCAGCATTCACATCGAACAGCACCATGCGGTTGGGCAGGGGGTCCACAATGCGTTCGCCATCTGGCACATGCATGATGAAGCGGCCATCGTAGGTCGGCTGCCAGCCATCACTGAAATAGAGAAGAAGGCAGAAAACACGATCGCCGATCGCATCATCATGTGGCTTTGCCATGTCTCCGCGCACCATCCGGCGAATCAGGAGTTCCTGCAGGCCTTGCGGACGGACCCCGGTGATGCGCCCCAGCATGTCCAGGAAGGCGGGATTGTTCAATAGGGCTTTGAACCGGACAAGCCCGATCATACCGGGCGACATTTCATGACCAGGCCGGGCACGCACAAAGGCTTCATGTTGAAAGAACTGTTCTGCTGGCTGGGCCCCTGCGAATGTGGTCGTATCCACCCATTCGGTTCGTTGGGGGCTCGCCCGGCGCCCCTCCTTGCTGCGGCGGATGACACCCGACCGTGTTTCCCAGTCACAATCATTACGCATGGCATTGGACAATAGCTGATAACGCCCTGGCGCCAGAGCGTCGTCAACAATCAGCAGGCGAGCGGGATCATTCCGAAAACGTTGATGGGCCTGTTCAATCCATGCGGCATCGGAGAAACACGAAGACAGCCATCCACCCAATGGGTCTGTGCCTTGTTTTTCTTTGTCGGTGGGCACAACTATATCCTCTATTCGATATGTTAATCGTCACAAGCTATCAAAAACCCACAGATACTGGATTCATTGATGCACCGGTATCTTGCCTTGCGTTTTATCAAGCGGCGGCTTTCACGCTTGGTGGAGGATTATATAATGAATATCTCTTCGCACTGAGAAAGAAGGGATTTTGGCGGGGTTTACCCTTGTCGATCCAATATCCCAGTATCCGCTTAGCAAACAGGGGAATGTCATGGTTGATCATTTGAAGCGTTCTGCGGCTGCCGATGCCGATACCTCCGGTGCAAATCAGGCGGCATCAGACGAAAAACGCGCCGAATGGGCAGCGCCTTCAGTAACCGCGATCGATTTGGCGGCGGTGACTCTGGCCATGGGGCCTGGCGACTCTGATGCCGGTATTTTCGGTAGCTGACGAGGCTTGGCTGGCTGCATGGTAACAATGCACCGTCGCTAGCGGTTCCCTCGCTCAATCCGACGCAGAAAATGCGTAACCGACAGGCTGCGTAGCAGTTGATACCGGTAGGGCAGGGACAAGCTATCCAGTGCGGTCCCCTCTAAAGTTGGGGCCGTCGTCGCCAGGCGCTTCAATTCATCCAGATCAACCAGCGCCATGGCGCCGGGACTTGTTTGTGTCCGTTCCGCTTCTTCGCTTATGGTCTGTTTGGCTTGTATCAGGCGGGCAAACCAATCAGCCCCTTGCAGTCCTTTGTGTCGATTGAAAAGGATGTCGGTTGGTATCCGATCTGCAAAGGCCAGATGATACAGCCCCTTGCGCTGCCCTCGGTGTAGATAAAGCTGGTGCGGCAGGGCCAGACACAAATCAATCAGGCGGCGGTCGGACATGGGATCGCGAATATCAACACCGTGACGGGCCAGTGTCCCCTTGTGGCTCAGGGCAGCCAATTCCTGTTGCCAGAACAGGCGCAGCGACCGTTCCGGCCGGCCACGGGCCAGTTGGCCAAAAATCAGCGCCGCTTCTTCCGACAGGGAAGGCAATCCGGACCGGGGGGCGTCCATGATGTCGGCGCGTAGCAATGTATAGTCGCGCAAGACGCGACCCGGCCGCCGGAACAATCGCCGGAGGCCCTGTTCCAATCGGATCGGGAGCAAGGGGTGCAGGCTGAGAAAAGCCAGCCCTTGCAGGGTGATGGAACCGGTTCGCAGCAGGCTCAACGCAGTCCGCGCCCAGGCGACAAGCCTGCCGCTGTAAAGCAGGTTGTTCAGGCCCTCGATTCCTTCATCACTGATCGTCATGTTGCCCCAGGTGGCGCTCAGCAATACGGTTTCCCGCCGCGTGGCTGCCAGCCGGGTGATCTCAGTCAGCCATACTTCGTTGCACAGGTTGAGGGCTGGCATCTCGCTGGCATAGAAGCGCTGATCCAAATCATCGCCGATCTGCCGGTCGGGAGCTGTGACCAGGACGTGATCAATATTGGCGTGCATTGCCGCCAGTTTGGCTGCGAGTTCTCCTTCATCCGGCAGCCGATCCGGGGGCGCTTCCAGTACTACGCCCGGCAAGGGAACATGGGTGTAGGCGCTTAACCGTTGTCCCCTGGCCTTCAGTTGTGCCGCAGCGGCTGCGGTGACAAGGGTGCTATCCAGGCCGCCGCTGAGCATGGTGGCGACAGGACCCACCCCGCGCAGTCGGGCGGCAATGGCTTGGTCGAAGGTGGCGCGCAGCCGATCAATATAGGGCTGCGGGTCGGGTAGGTTTGGCAATGGCGCAGGCGGATGGTACCAGGGGAACGAGCGGGCAAGGCCATCGGAGCCGATCTCTGTTACCGATCCAGGCTCGACCCGGCTGATCCCTTTGAAAAAGCTGCCCGCCCCCTGCATCGGGAGCAGCATCAAATGCCGCTTCAGCGTATCCATATCAGCGGCGACGGGGACCTCGGGCAGGGCATGCAGTCCCTTTGCCATGGAAGCAAAGCCAAACCAGCCGTTGCCTTGGCAATAGAAAAGTGGTCGGCCGCCAGGGAAATCACGCACCAAGGTCAGGCATTGTTTATGGGTGTCCCACACGGCAAAGGCAAAATCCCCAAACAGCCGGCAAATGCCATCCTTGCCCCAGGCTGACCAGGCCCAAAGCAGTAGCTCGGCATCTGCCATAGTCGGCAGATCACGGCTGTCCAGGCCAAGGTCCGCCGCCAGTTCCGACCGGTTGTCCAACCGCACATCCGCCACCAGGACAAATTGCCCGTCGGCACTGATCAGGGGTTGCCGGTCATACTGATCCTCTGGCAGCAGACATGCCAATTGGCTACCCATGGCGATCACGCCATTATCCCACTGCCCTTTTCTATCTCTCCCGTAGATTTCCAGGGCTCGCCGCATGCGCGCACAGGCATCAGCAACCGCGGCCTGACCATCAAAGCGCCAAAAACCACATATTCCCGTCATTGCTGTTCTATCCGGCGGCTGACGATCTGCTCGATCTGTGCGCAAATCAGGGGCAAATCGTCCATCCGGTCGGGCCTGTCCAAGGCCATCACCGGCACCTTTGACGCAACCGTCAATGACCACTGGAATCCAATTGCTGCGCTGCCGGATTGGCGTGCAAGCTGGGTATTCATAATATGGTATTGCAACATGGCCTCCGCCTGCCGCTGAGTTAATCGCAGCATTCTGAAGTCGGATCGGGCTGTATCGCGACCAATGGCCACCACCAGCCCCAGGGCGGCGGGGGTCGGATCAAAGGCGTCGGGCAGCGGAATATGGAACTTGTTCGCCTCTACCTTGACGGCGACGGCCTGCTTTACATCGTCTCCATTGGCGACGGCCGCACTTTCCCAAAGTTTCAACGAAGCAAAGCCAGGCTCTACCAGCAGGGAGCTGGGGTCTATGATGGCCAGATCATCACTCATCACCCCATGGCCGCGCCCCACCATGGCCCGGGCCAGGGTTGATTTGCCAGCACCGCTGTGGCCAGCCAGTGCAATAGCTACGCTGCCTACCCGGACGACGGCTGCATGAAGCGGTGTCAGCCCCCGTTGATGCAGTAACCAGCCGATGGGCCGCCCAAAAATCCAAGTATGCAGTTCGGCTTCAGATACAGGGCGGGTCAAATCGACCACAATTCTGTTGCCGCCAAGACATATGATGCGCTGACCCGGCGCAATGGTGAAGACGGCGCAATCGGTGCCGTAAAAACTGATCATATCGAAAGATAAGCTAGGCGGGTTATCCGGCGGGGTCCAGGGCGAGAACTCAACCCTTATGTCCGCTATCCGCGCTGCGTCCGGTTCCGGCCAGAGATACGGAAAACGCCTTGGCGTTTCCACAATCAACCCGAAGGCACGATAACGAAAGCGAGGCTCAGCCATGATTGCTCAATTCCGCCAAGGTATTCAATGATCCTGCCCAGTCAGTGGCTGCTCTGAGACCCAACCTTGGATCGCCGGGGAGTGCTCCCGGGGGGCAGGTCACATCGCCAAATCCTCCCTGATTTGGTCCGATCCGGCTAGGCATTGCCTAATGATAGCCATTGGGGATGGCAATCGCCTCAAGCTGAAAAGCGCGCAAGAGCAGCATCCCGTCCTGTTGCTGGCCGGATGAACATTACCTGTTTGCCATGGCAGGTTTGTCCGTTTCCATAGGCTTCTCGCTGGTCGTTTTCTAGTGTTGGGCGTGTATGTTGGCCGGTAATACTGCCTAGTATTGCTTTTTGGCAAGCGAACAGCACGCAGCATCGGCCCGTCTATGCCCAAAAAACGACACTTAGGCGCCGAATATTTCATCATCCTGCCGCCTAATCCGGCAATCGGCACATATTCTAACCTATTGTTTATCTTATCATCTTCCCATTGTACACAATGCTGCGCTATGGATTCGTTGGCACACGAACCAACGCATAAAGGCCGTTTTTACCATGGTGCAATCCGCCCATCATTTGCAGGTGCATGGCCTGATCGACGATATCGAGCGCGATGTTCAGCAATTTGGCAGCCGCAATGAGGAAATCGCCTTCCAGACCACCTTGCTGGCGCTGAATGCCTCGATCGAGGCGGCGCGGGCCGGCGAGACCGGGCGCAGCTTTGCCGTGGTGGCGCAGGAGGTGAAGGCGCTGGCCGGCCAGGTATCCGAGAATTCCAAGCGCTTCCGCGATGTGATGCGGCTGCGCCTGACGGATTCAAAACAGGCTTCCGAGCAGATTGTTGGCCAGATCGTAAAAGACCTGGAAGGCCCGCGCCTGACCGACATGGCGCAGACCATGGTGCAGCTTATTGTGCGCAATCTGTATGAGCGCACCTGCGATTGCCGCTGGTGGGCCACCGATGATGCGCTGTGGCGCGCCTTGCTGGAGCCGACGCCCGAGATCGTGCAGCGTGCCGGCGAACGCCTGGCGGCGATCAACCGCTTCTACACCGTGTATCTCAACCTGATCCTGGCCGATAGCAGCGGGCGCATCATCGCCACTTCCAATCCGCAGCAATTTCCAAAAGTGGCGCGCGCCAGTGTGGCGCGCACACGCTGGTTTGCTGAGGCGATGCAATCGGCCAGCGGCGATGATTATATCGTCGATGATATCAGCAAAAGCGTAAGCCATGATGGCAAGGCGGTGGCGATCTATGCCGCTGCGGTGCGCGCCGATGGCCGGCTCAAGGGCACGCCCATCGGTGTGCTGGGCGTGGTGTTTGACTGGGACAAGCAGGGCCACGGCATTGTGTGCGATGAACCATCGCTTTCGCCCGAAGAATGGCAGCGTAGCCGCGTGCTGCTGCTGGATGCGCGCTCGCGCATCATCGCCGCCTCGGATCAGGCCGATCTGTATCAGCCTTTTGCGCTGGCCGCCGGCGATCAGGCGCGCGGCTATTATTATCGTGATGACGGTGCGCTGGTGGCCTTTGCCAAAACCATCGGCTACGAAACCTATGACGGCCTGGGCTGGTGTGGCGTCATCGTACAGCAGCCGGCCAGTAGCGGTCGCGCAGCAGGCGCTTGAGCAGCTTGCCGGTGGGCGTGCGCGGTAATTCGGCCTCAAAATCGATGCTTCGGGGGCATTTGATTGCGGATAGATGCTGGCGGCAGAAACCGATCAATTCGGCTGCCAGTGCCGGCGAGGCAATAGCCGGCTGCTGCACTTGCACCACCGCCTTGACCTGCTCGCCCATTTCCTCATCCGGCACGCCAAACACCGCGCAATCCAGCACGGCGGGATGCTGGATCAGCACATTTTCGGTTTCCTGCGGATAGATATTCACACCGCCGGAAATGATCATGTAGGCCTTGCGGTCGCTGAGATAAAGATAGCCTTCCGCATCCAGATGGCCCACATCGCCCAGCGTCGACCAGCCAGCCGCATGATGCGCGCCGGCGGTTTTGGCAGCATCGTTATGGTAGGAAAAAGCCGGCCCGCCGGCAAAATAGATGCTGCCAACCTGGCCCGGCGGCAATTCTGCGCCGGCATCATCCAGGATCTTGATTTCGCCCACCAGGCTGCGGCCAACACTGCCGCGATGCTCCAGCCAGGCGGCGGAGTCGATGATGGTGACGCCATTACCTTCGGTGCCGGCGTAATACTCGATCAGGATCGGGCCCCACCAGTCGATCATCTGCTGCTTCACTTCCACCGGGCAGGGCGCGGCGGCATGCACGGCGGCACGCAGCGAGGAAATATCAAACCGCTGGCGGATCGCGTCGGGCAATTTCAGCATGCGCACAAACATGGTCGGCACCAGCTGCGTCTGCGTCACGCGATATTGCTGCACCAGGCCAAGGAAACTTTCGGCGTCAAATTTCTCCATCACGATCACGCTGCCGCCCAGCGCCACCGCCGTCATGCAGAAGCGCAAGGGCGCGGCATGATAAAGCGGCGCGGGCGACAGATAGATGCTGTCCGCCGTCATGCCGCACATCTTCTGGCATAGCAGCAGCAATGTCGGGCTGACCCAGCCCAGCTTCTCGCCGCCAAAGGCCGGCTTCACGCCTTTCGGCCGCCCGGTAGTGCCGGATGAATACAGCATGTCGCGGCCGCTCACTTCATCCGCCACCGGGATGGCCGGCTGCCGGTCCAAAGCCGCCTGCCAATCGGCATAGCCGGCCTGTGCGCCGCCGGCCATGTAGCAGGGCAGTGCTTCGGGCAATAGGGGGCGCAGCATCGTGGCGGTATCGGCCAGGGCGGCCGAGGTGATGAAGACGCGGGCGCCGCAATCGCGGATGATATAGGCGATTTCGTCCGGCGTCAGATGCGTGCTGATGGCGGTGAAGAACAGCCCGCTTCGCTGCGCCGCCCAGCATATTTCCATGAAGCCGAGCGAATTTTCCACCAGCAGGGCAATATGATCCTGCGGCTGGAGGCCGAGGAAGCGGAAAAGCTGCGCGCCCTGGTTGGAGCGCCGGTCCAGCTCGGCGTAGCTCAAACTGGCGCCGCTGCCGGCCATGATATAGGCCGGCTTGTCTGGCTGGCTTTGCGCATGGAATGCCGGATGCAGCATGCCATTCCCTCCCGGTGTGTTTTCTTGTTTGTGCAACTGTTGCGCCCTTCGCAGGCACTTGCAACAGGCTTTCGCCAGGCTGCCGCTGGCCGGTTCCCTATGCTATAGCGGAAAACAATAACAGGGGAGGGAAGCATGCTGGATTTCCGCAAGGTACGCTATTTCAAGGCGGCTTATGAGGAAGGCAGTTTGAGCAAGGCCGCCGAGCGCGAGAATATTGTGCAGCCGGCCCTGTCGGTGCATCTGCGCCAATTGGAAGAGGAATTCGGCCTCAGGCTGTTTGAGCGTTCGCCACGCGGTCTGGAGCCGACGCCGGCCGGTGATCACTTTTACAAACTATGCCGCGACATGGTGCGCCGCCTGGGCGTGATGCGGCAGGAGATGCTGGATTTCAACGACGAGGTTTCCGGCTCGATTGCGGTTGGTCTTATGCCGTCGATCTGCCATGGCCCGTTTCCAGCCATCATGGCGCGTTATGCCGAATTGTATCCGCTGGTCAATGTGAAGATATTCGAGGCTTACAGCGGCACGTTGGCGGATTGGGTGGAGGCCGGCGAACTGGATTTCGCCATCTGCAACAAGCCGGCGCGACGCACGGAACTGAAATTGCGCCACCTGCTGTCGGATCGTTTTCTGCTGGTTTCCGGCCGCAACAAGGCGCTCAAGCCAGGCGAAACCTATCGCCTTGCCGATATTCCCAATCTCAAGCTGGTAGTTCCGGCCGGCCGCCATACCCTTCGGCGCTTGATGGACCGGCTGATAAAAAGCGGCGAAATCAAGCCCGAACGGATTATCGAAATCGATGGCTTCAGCGCCGCTTTCCGTTTCATTGAGGGGACCGACTGGTCGCTGCCCTTGCAGGTGACGGCGGTGATCGATCTGCTGAATTCCAACCGCGTCATCATCAATCCGATTTCGGCACCGCGACTGACCATCGACATCTATGAAATGCATCCCTCGAAACGGCCGCTTTCGCTGGCCGCCCAGCGTTTCTCCGAATTGGTGGAGCAGGAATTGCAACGTATTGCCAGGATCAAACTGGGCCGCGGCGCGGCCGGTTAAGCTATAGCGAAAAATGATAACGACTATAATTTAATAGTATTTGATCCTTGATCTCCTTTGGCCGAGCCTGTGGCAGCCGCGGCCAATGATTACGGCCCTGCTGCGGTGGCCGACCTGGAGAGGAAACAAGCGTGGCGAAACCAAAAGTCATCCTGCAACTTTATCCGATGCTGCCGGCCAAGGATGAAGAGGATCGCAAGCAGAAGCGGCCGCTGGGTCGCGACAGCGAGTTGTATAACCGCGTGCTGCACGACTGGCTCGATATTGTGAAGGAATGTGACCGGCTGGGCGTGTGGGGCGCCAGCACCATCGAGCATCACCTGCATTCGGAAGGCTACGAAGTCGGCCCCAATCCCGGCATCCTCAATGCCTGGTGGGCCGGGCATGTGAAGAATGTCAATGTCGGCGCGCTTGGCTATGTGATGGCGACGCAGGATCCGATCCGGGTGGCCGAGGAAACCGCCATCCTGGACCACATCACCAACGGCAAGTTCTTCGTTGGTCTGGCGCGCGGCTACCAGTCGCGCTGGACCAATATCCTGGGGCAGTTCACTGACTCGCAGGCCACGGTATTCGAGGGCGATGCCGCCGACGAAGTGAACCGCCGCATCTTCGAAGAGCGCGTCGACATGCTGCTCAAATGCTGGACGGAAGATTCGGTGGCGCTCAACGGCACCTACTACAAGGCGCCCTATCCGTTTGATACCGGCGTGGCCGGCTATCCGGCCTGGAAGATCGCGCGCGATGCCGGCGCCGATGGCGAAGTGGATGAGAATGGCAATCTGCGCCGTATCAGTGTGGTGCCGAAGCCGAAGCAGACGCCGCATCCGCCACTCTTCGTGGCGACCAGCAAGAGCATCGATTCGGTGAAATACTGCGCCCGCAACGGTTTCAATCCGGTGTATTTCACGCCGCTGAACAAGCTGACCACGGCCACGCAAACCTATGTGGAAGAGGCCGCGCGGCATGGCCGCCAAGTGAAGCTGGGGCAGAATCAGACGATCTGCCGCTGGATTCACATCGGCAAGACCCGCGAGGATTATCGCCGCAAGGTGATGGAATACGATTACGACATCTACAAGAATTTCTACGCGCCGTTTTTCCCGTCCTTCCCCACCGACCCGAATCTCGACTGGGTGAAGAATATCGAGGATTCCGGCCTGTATATGGGCGGCACACTGGAAGATCTGCGGGCTCAGTTCCGCGATATGTATGCCAAGGTGCCGTGCGAGTACATCACATTGATCTGGCATTATGCTCAGGCGCCGAAGCAGGAGGTGATCGACGAGCTTGGCACCTTCATGGAAAAGGTGTTGCCGGATCTGGAGGCAGCGGTCTGAGGCCGGTGCCGCAGGCGCGATAATTGCCGGCGCATCGCCAATGCCCACCGGGAAGGGCAGGCGGTGCGCCGCGATTCACGGGAGTTGAACCAGCGTAACCATGTCACGGCCGCCCAGCGGCCAGATACCTGAGGGGGGAAAATGTTGAAAGCAATCAAACTTGCCACCTGCGCGGCCTTGCTTGCCACGCTATCCGGCGCCGCCATGGCGCAGCAGAGCATCAAGGTGGCCGCTGTTTCGGGCTATCCGCCGCAGACCTCGTGGGTCAAGGTGTTCAAGGATGTATTCATGGCCGAGGTGGATAAGAGCCTGGCCGCCAGCGGTAAATACAAAGTGGCCTGGAATGAAGGCTTCTCGGGCACGGTAGCCAAGCCGCGCGGTGAATTCGACGCTGTGCAAACCGGCCTGGCCGATATCGGCATGATCGTCACCGCCTTCCATCCCGACAAGGTGCCGCTCTACGCGCTCAGCTTCATGACCCCGTTTGTCACGTCCGATCTTGGTCTGGTGGCGCGCACGGTGGATGGCCTGCATGCCAAATTCCCGCAAATGGGTGAAAACTGGAGCCGCTACAATCAGGTGGTGCTGGCGGCGGCGGGAGCGGTGGATGATTACATCATCGTCACGGCCAAGCCGGTGCGGGCGCCGGAGGACCTGAAAGGCATGAAGATCATCGGTGCCGGGCTGGCGTTACGCTGGTTTGAAGGCACCGGCGGCATCGGCGTGCAGGGCAACCTGTCGGAATATTACAACGCGGTGCAGACCAAGCTGGCCGATGGCGCCATGGTATGGGCGGAATCGGCCGCCACCTTCAAGATGAATGAAGTGGCGCCGTATTATCTGGAAGCCGGCATGGGCGGCACCACCTCCTTCGCGCTCACAGTCAATCGCGGCTTCTGGAACAAGCTGCCGCCGGAAGCGCAGAAGGCATTCAAGGATGCAGCTGCCAAGTATCGTGATGGCCTGGCCGCCTATTCGATGGAGAATGCCGAGGCAAGCCGCAAGAAATTTGTCGAAGGCAAGGGTGAGATCATCAAGCTTTCAGACGAGAACCGGAAGCGCTGGGCTTCGCAATTGCCCAATCTGGCCAAGGAATGGGCCGAGCAGGCTGAGAAGCAGAAGCTGCCCGGCAAGGCCATGCTGACGGCTTATATGGATGCCATGCGTGCAGCCAAGCAGCCGATCGCACGGCACTGGGATCGTGAATAACCGGCATTTCCGGTAAGCTGGTGATCTGATTCTGGTATAAGCGGGTGGATTGAATGCAAGACTTGTCTGCAACGGACAAGGCGGGGAAGGAGGCGGTTCCGGCCGCCTCCCACCAGCCTGGCGCCGAGAATGGAAAATTCGCGGCTCTGGTCGGGCTGCTCAACAGCCTCGGCACGCTTTGGATTTTCCTGCTCATGCTGATTATCGTTGGTGACGTTTTTTCGCGTGCCGCCTTTAATGCGCCGATCCACGGCATCCCGGAAATTGTCGAGATGTCGATCGTCGCCATCGTTTTCCTGCAATTCACCCATACTTTACGGGTTGGGCGGCTCACCCGATCCGACTCGATCCTGGGCTGGATGCTGATAGCCAGGCCCCGGCTTGGCCATGGTTTCAATCTGGCCAGCCATCTGCTCGGCATCACCGTGCTGGGCATCATCCTGTGGCGCCAGGTGCCGCGCCTGGCCGAAGCTTATGAGATGAATCTCTACAAGGGCTATCAGGGCCAGTTTCATTTCCCCACCTGGCCGCTGGAAGCACTGATTGTGTTGTGCTGTGCCATGGGGCTGCTGCAATTCCTGCTGCTGGCCTGGCGCGATATCGGGCGCTGGCAGCGGAATGAAACGGGCTGCGTGCCATGACCGGCTTTGAAATCGGCGCGCTTTCCATTGCCGTTATTCTGTTCCTGATCCTTGGCGGCTTCCATGTCGCTACATCGCTGATGCTGGTTTCATTTGCCGGTGTGTGGATCCTGCGCGACAGTTTCGATGTAGCTGCCAACATGCTGGTGCTGGCGGTTTCAGACAGCATCTCCAGCTACGTCTTCGGCGTCATCCCGCTTTTTGTGCTGATGGGGCTGCTGGTGGCGGCGGCCGATCTCGGCAAGGATGTTTACGAGGTGGCGAACCAGATTTTCCGCCGCGTCAGTGGCGGGCTCGGCATCGCCACGGTGGCGGCCAATGCGGTTTTTGCCGCCATCACCGGCATCTCCATTGCTTCCGCCTCGGTTTTCACCCGCGTCGCGGTGCCGGAAATGCTGCGCTATGGCTATGGGCCGCGCTTTTCGGTCGGCGTGGTGGCCGGTTCATCCGTGCTCGGCATGCTGATTCCGCCCAGCCTGCTGTTCATCGTATATGGCCTGCTCACCGACCAGTCGATCAATGATCTGTTCCTGGCCGGCATTGTGCCGGGGCTGATTCTGGCCATCACCTACAGCATCGGCATTCTGGCCATGGCGCGGTTCTGGCCGAATTTTGTCGGTGGCCCCGGCAGCGCCCGTGCCGCAGCGCTGGCAGCCGCCAGGCCCGAGCCGCTGGTATTGCTGCCGCTTGGCACCATGCTGGCCAAGCTGCTGCCGGTGGCTTTGCTGGTGCTGCTGGTGCTGGGTGGCATCTATGGCGGTATCTTCACCGCCACCGAAGCCGGCGCTATCGGTGCTTTCGGTGCCATGCTGGTGGCCATCGCCAAGCGCAAGCTGGACCTGGCTACATTCTGGCGCCTGCTGATGGAGACCGGGCATATCACAGCGTCGATCTGTTTCCTGGTTCTATCTGCCAGCATGTATAGCCGTATGCTTGGCGTATCCGGCATGCCGATGGCGCTGGGCGAATGGGCGCAGCAGATGAGCTATTCGGCTTTCACGGTGATCGCACTTTATATCATCGTGGTTCTGGTCCTTGGTTGCCTGATCGATTCCGTGTCGATCATGCTGCTGACTGTGCCGCTTTTCCTGCCGCTGCTGGCGCCCTATGGCATGAACCTGATCTGGTTCGGCGTCATCACTGTCATGGCGGTTGAAATCGGCCTGATGACACCCCCTTTCGGCATCGCCTGCTTTGTCATCAAGAGCGTGTTGCACGACCAGAATATCAGCCTGGAGGATGTGTTCATCGGTGCATTGCCTTTTGCCGGCATCATGCTGCTGACCCTGATCCTGCTGATCGTGTTTCCCGGCCTCAGCCTGATCTTCCTATAGGAACTGCCATGTCAATAAAGCCCGAGGCTAATGCCGATGCCTTCCGCGCCGTGATGCAGCAGCATGGCGCCGCCGTCACGATCGTCACCGCGCTGCTTGATGGCCGCTTCCATGGCGTTACCGCCACCGCCTTCTGCTCGGTTTCGGCCGATCCACCCTCGGTGCTGGTCTGCATCAATCGCAATGCCGGCGCGCATCGCGCTTTTGTTTCGGCGCGGCATTTCTGCGTCAATCTGCTGGCGGCCGATCAGACCGACCTGGCGACGCGCTTTTCATCCAGCGACGAAACCGTGCGCCGGCGCCGCTTCGATGATTTGCGGCTTGGCACACTGGTGACCGGCGCCCCCACCCTGCAAGGCGCGCTGGGCCATATCGATTGCACCGTGGTCAGCGCCATGGAATGCAAGACGCATACGGTTTTCATCGGTCTGGCCGTCGGCATCGAGACGCCGCGTGTCGATGCCGCGCCGCTGCTTTACATGGCACGGCAATATGGCAGTTTCACACCATTGCCGGCCATGCAGCCGCTGCTGGCCAGGGCCGGCTGAGCCGGCTCAGAACTCCACGTCGAGTTCTTCCATTTCCGCCGGCTCAAGCTGCGCTTCGGCATGCCATTCGCGCATCGCCGGCAGGTCGAGAATCAGCTGCTTGTAGGCCGTGCATTGCTCGTCCAGCTTGACATCATAAGTTTCGAAGCGGGTGCAGACCGGCGCATACATGGCATCGGCCAGGGTTGGCGTGGCGCCGAACAGGAACGGCCCGCCATAATCATCCAGGCATTCCTTCCAGATCGCCACGATGCGGTCGATATCGGCCTGGGCGCCGGCCCAAACCTTGAAGCCGGGATGCTTGGCTTTCAGATTCATCGGCAAGGCGGCGCGCAGATTGGCAAAGCCGGAATGCATCTCGCCGGAAATCGCACGGCAATGGGCGCGCTCGGCGCGGTCCTTGGGCAGCAACCCGGCTTTGGGTTTCAGCTCATGCAGATATTCGGCAATCGCCAGTGTGTCCCACACCTTCACCTCGGCATCGGTCAGGCAGGGCACCAGGAAGGAGGGCGAGAGCAGCAATAGCTCGGCGCGCGACGACGGATCATCCGGATCAAGCCGCTGTTCGGTGAAATCCAGCTTGGCCATTTTGCACAGCAACCAACCGCGCAGGGACCAGGATGAATAATTCTTACTGCTGATGGTAAGCGTGGCCTTCGCCATGGGCGTCATCCCTTATTCCGGCGGCTTGGTGTATCCCTTTGGAACATAAGGATTCCTGGCCTGCCTCTGCGGTCATACGCGGTGCCGGCCTGTAGCCATCGCTGGGGGCGATGGCGTTCGGCCTCGCATTATTATCTCGCAGTGCAACAAAAATTGCACTAGCCTTTTAT
>NZ_JAGOLP010000008.1 GCF_017994015.1 Ferrovibrio sp.
CTCCCTACCCAAGTTCCGGACCAGCGGCAGCGCGGTTTTGAGCGCATGATGCGCGGCGGCATCACGCAGTTTGGCGACAATTTCCGTTCTTTCGCCGCCGCTGGTCCGGAACTTGGGTAGGGAGTGAGCAGGATGGCAAAACATTGGAGTGATATGCCGGCCCCGGTGTTGCAGGCTTTGCGCCAGGGCACGGTGATCCCGGCGCATCCGCTGGCACTGACCGAGGCGCGGCAATTTGATCCGGCGCGCCAGCAGGCGCTGACGCGCTATTATGTTGATGCTGGCGCCGGCGGCTTGGCCGTGGGCGTGCATACCACGCAATTCGCCATCCGCGAGGTCGGGCTTTACGAACCGGTGCTGAAACTGGCGGCGGAAACCGCTGCGGCCTGGACTGATCGGCCATTGATCCGCATCGGCGGCCTGGCCGGGCGCACGGCGCAGGCTTGCCGCGAGGCGCAGGTGGCAAGCGGCCTGGATTATCATGCCGGCCTGCTCAGCCTGGCCGCCATGAAGGGCGCCAGCGAAGATGAGTTGATCGAGCATTGCACCGCTGTGGCGCGCGAAATCCCGCTGGTTGGTTTTTATCTTCAGCCTTCGGTGGGTGGCATCCGGCTATCCTTCGATTTCTGGCGCCGCTTTGCCGCTATCGAAAACGTGGTGGCGATCAAGATGGCGCCGTTCAACCGGTATGCCACGCTGGATGTGGTGCGCGGTGTGGTGGCGGCCAAAGCCGAGGATCGGGTTACGCTCTATACCGGCAATGACGACCATATCGTCGCCGATCTGGTGACGCCCTATACCCTGATCCGCGATGGCAAGCCGGTGACAGTGCGGATCAAGGGCGGCTTGCTTGGTCATTGGTCGGTCTGGGTGCAGGCTGCCGTGCAATTGTTGCAACGCTGCCAGGCTGAAGCGACAAAGCCGGCGGTGAGTGCCGAATTGCTGGCGCTGGACGGGCAGGTGACCGATTGCAACAGTGCGCTGTTTGATGTGGCACATGCTTTCCATGGCTGCATTGCCGGCTGCCACGAAATCCTGCGCCGGCAGGGCCTGCTGCGCGGCATCTGGTGCCTTGATCCCAACGAAGGCCTCAGCCCCGGTCAGGCCGAAGAACTTACCCGGGTGGCCAAGGCCTATCCGCACCTCACCGATGATGCCTTCGTGGCCGCCAACCTGGCGCGCTGGCTGGAAGGCGACCGCACCACCGCACTCAAGGAACTGGCGGCATGATGAAAACAGCTAAATGGCTCATAGAGCGACTGCCTGCGCTATCGCTGTTTGCGGTGTTGCTGATCCTGTGGCAATTCGCCGTCACCTTTGGCGGCATCCGCGAATATCTTTTGCCCAGCCCGGCTGCGGTCTATGCCGCTCTGGTGGGTGACCAGATTCCCTGGAGCCGCCACATCTGGGTTACGGCGCTGGAGATTTTTGGCGCCTTCTTCATCGCCGCTGCTGCCGGCATTATCCTTGGCACCATGATCGCCTGGTCCACACTGATCTCGCGCGCGTTGATGCCGTTTCTGGTCTTTGTCAACACACTGCCCAAAGTGGCGATTGCGCCGCTTTTCCTGATCTGGATGGGCTATGGCATCCTGCCCAACATGCTGATCGGCGCGCTGATCGGTTTTTTCCCGGTGGTGATCAATACTGCCGTTGGCCTGACCCAGATCGACCGCGATCTGCTTGACCTTGGCCGCGTGTTCAACGCGCCGAAATGGAAGGTCTTTGCCAAGATCCGCATTCCGAATGCCTATCCCTTCATCCTCAGCGCTTTGAAAATCACCGCCACGTCGGCCGTGGTTGGCGCCATCGTAGGTGAATTTGTCGCGTCGCAGCGGGGCTTGGGCTACGTCATCATTGCCACCCAGAGCAGCATGAACACCTCGGTGGCGTTCGCGGCGTTGTTCTGGATTTCGATCATGGGTTTCCTGGTCTTTGGCTTTGTCGCCATGCTGACCCGGATTCTGACGCCCTGGGCCGAAAATCCGGATAACCAATAACCATGAAGCATGTGAACCATCAGCAGGAGGGTAGCGATGAAACGGAATAAGATGTTGTTTGGCGCTCTGGTAACGGCCTCGCTCGCATTTGCGGGCGCATCGGCGGCCCAGGCGCAGGAGAAGTTCCTGTTTGCACTCAACTGGTTTCCGGTTGGCGATCATGCTGCCTATTGGGTGGCGCTGGACAAGGGCTATTACAAGGATCGTGGCCTTGATGTGACCCTGGAGAATTCCAAGGGTTCCGGCGATTCCATTGCCAAGGTGGATACCGGCCGCGCCGATGCCGGCCTGGCCGATGCCGCCGTGGTGATCGCCGCCGTTTCACGCGGCGCCAAGATCAAGACCGTGGGCATGATCTTCGACAAGACCCCGCTGAATGTGTTCAGCCGCCAGGATACCCCGATCCGCAAGCCGAAGGATCTGGAAGGCCGCACCATCGCCGCGCCGCCGGGCGACAGCCAGCGCCAGGTCTGGCCGGCTTTCGCCAAGCTGCATGGCGTGGATGTGAACAAGGTCACTTGGGTGAATATCGAGCCGACCGCCAAGATTGCGGCGGTGAGCGAAAAGCGCGTTGACGCGGTGGCCGATTATCTCACCGGCCTGCCGAATTACGACAAGGCGATGGGTGGCCCCGGCACGGCGGTCAGCATGCCCTGGGCGGATTTTGGCTTCGATATGTATTCGATGTCGATCATGGCCAGCGAAAAGACCATGAAGGAACGCAGCAAGACCCTGCGCGCCTTCCTGGAGGCTTCCTATATGGGCTGGCGCGATGTGATGGCCGATCCGGAAGCCGCCGTGGCAATCTTCAAGAAGCGCGTGCCGGAAATCGACACCGTCTATGTCAGCGCCAACATGAAGCTGGGTCTGACGCTGATGAATTCGGAAACCTACCGCGCCAATGGCATCGGTTATATGGACCCGAAGAAGATGTGCGGTTCGGTTGATCTGGTGAACACCTATATGGGCCTGAACAAGACCGTGGCCTGCAATGATGTGTACAGCAACGAGTTCCTCACCAAGGTGGCCGTGCCGGCCAACTTCAAGTGAGCGAGCCTGTTGTCGGCCCGGTTCGAGAGGAGGTCGTGCGTTGAACGATGAAGTGATCCAACTCGACCGGGTTGGCATGGTCTATCAGGCCGAAAGTGGCCCGGTGGAGGCGCTGAGCGATATTTCGCTCAGCGTCCGCCGTGGCGAATTCATTGCCCTTGTCGGCCCCTCGGGCTGCGGCAAATCCACCTTGTTGCGCATCATCGCCGGCCTGCGTCCGGCCACGCGCGGCGTGGTCAAGGTGAACGGCCAGGATGTGACCAGGCCGATTGCAGAAGTGGGCATGGTGTTCCAGGCCGCGGTGCTGCTGCGCTGGCGCACCATCCTCGATAATGTGCTGCTGCCGGCGGAACTGGCCGGCCTTGATCCGGCGAAATACCGCGAGCGCGCCTATGAATTGCTGCGCCTCACCGGCTTGCAGGATTTTGCGCAGAAGCGGCCGAACGAGCTTTCCGGCGGCATGCAGCAGCGTGCTTCGCTGTGCCGAGCCTTGCTGCTTGATCCGCCGCTGCTGCTGATGGACGAGCCATTTGGTGCGCTGGATGCCATGACGCGCGACGACATGAATCTGGAATTGCTGCGTATCTGGGGCGAAAGCTCGGAGACACGCAAGACCATCATTTTTGTCACCCACTCGATCCAGGAAGCCGTGTTCATGGCGGATCGCGTGGTGGTGATGTCAGCCCGGCCCGGCCGGGTGGCCGAGATCAAGCCGATTGATCTGCCGCGCCCGCGTACGGTGCAGGTGCGAGCCACCGCCCAGGCCGGCCAGCTCTCGCTGGATATCTTCGAGAAGCTGACTGGTCGCAAGACGATGTAAGCGCCATGAAGCTGGCGCTGTGCAATGAGGTGATCGCCGAGGGCCGTGATTTCGCTGCGCAATGCGCGCTGGCAGCTGCCCTTGGCTATCACGGCCTGGAAGTGGCGCCGTTCACGCTGGGCGATGAGCCGCATAAGCTGCCCAATGCCCGTATCGCTGAAATCCATCATATTGCCAGCGATGCCGGCATCCGCATTTCTGGTCTGCATTGGCTG
Source organism: Ferrovibrio sp. (assembly GCF_017994015.1). Classification (GTDB taxonomy): domain Bacteria; phylum Pseudomonadota; class Alphaproteobacteria; order Ferrovibrionales; family Ferrovibrionaceae; genus Ferrovibrio. Next base: position 4,086 of record NZ_JAGOLP010000008.1, read on the forward strand.
CTGTTGCGGCCACAAGGACTTTCGGTGACCAGCGATGATCCTTGCGTGCGGGTTCGCACCCGCGATGTGATGTATCGTCTGGTTGATCTTTGCGCGGCCCTGGGGGGCGATGTGTTGGTGCATGGCTCGCCGGCACAGCGCCGGCTGCCGGAAGGCGATACCGCAACCGCACGCGGCCATGCGCTGGAGATTTTTGCTGCCATTGCCGAGCATGCCGAACGTGCCGGTGTGGTGTATTGCATTGAGCCATTGGCGGCACCGTTGGCGAATTACATCAACACACTGGAAGAGGCCGCAGCCTTGGTCGCCGCCGTGAAGAATCCGGCTTTCCGCAGCATGATCGATTGCAGCGCTGCTGTGCAGATGGAAGCCGAGCCGCTGGCGGCCCTGGTGGCGCGCTGGCTGCCGCAAGGCCTGGTGGCGCATATCCAGGTGAATGACCGCAATAAGCGCGGCCCGGGCCAGGGCGAAGATCGTTTTGCCGCATTGTTTGCTGCTTTGTTGCGTATGGATTATCGCGGCTGGATAGCGGTTGAACCATTTGACTATCAGCCCGATGGCGCCACCTGTGCGGCGCGGGCGATTGGCTATATGCAGGGATTGATCGAGGCACAACGATGACCAATAGCGCCCCCAAACTTACCGTTCTGGCCGTGGAGGCGTTTGAGCGCGCCTACAAAAACCGCATGACCTTCCGCTTTGGCAATATCACCTCCACCGGTGGCCGGCAGGCAGTGATCCGGCTGCGCATCCGTCTGGCTGATGGCCGCGAGGGCTGGGGGTATTCTGCTGAATCCATTGGCGGCAAATGGTTCGACAAGAACCCGGCTTTGAGCGATGAACAGGCTGCCGACCAGTTGCGGCGCTCGCTGGCGCTGGCGATTGCTTGCTACACCGCCAGCCAGCCGCGCACGCCGTTTGGTTTCTTCGCCGATCATTACCAGCAGCATGTTGCCGCTTGTGGCAAACTTGGCCTGCTGCCGCTGGTTGCCAGCTACGGCCCGGCTCTGCTGGATCGTGCCATCCTGGATGCAGTCTGCCGGCTGGAGAATGTCAGCTTCTATGCCGCCATGCAGGCCAACCTGCCCGGCATGCAGCCGCATGACATCATGCCCGATTTGACGGGTTTCAATTTTGATCGCTTCCTGGCCGGTTTGCGTCCATCAGCCAGCATGGCGGCGCGCCATACCGTGGGCATGGTTGATCCATTGGTGGCAGCCGATCAGAAGCCAGAAGATCGGGTGAATGACGGCCTGCCGGAAACGCTGGAGGAAGTGGTTGCAGCCTATGGCCAGCGTTATTTCAAGCTCAAGGTTGGCGGCGATCTGGTGGCGGATATCGAACGCCTGAGCAAGATTTCCAGCGTGCTGGATCGTATGTCGGAGCCGTATTTCGCCACCATTGATGGCAATGAGCAATATGCCACCGCCGCTGCGGCGCTGGAACTCTGGCATGCCATCGAGGCCGCTCCGGCCTTGCAGCGCCTGCGCGAATCAACCCTGTTTGTGGAACAGCCGATCATGCGGCAAACGGCCTTGTCCACGCCGGTGGAGGCTTTCACCGCTGCCAAGCCGCTGATCATTGATGAATCGGATGGCGAGATCGATTCCTTTGTGCGCGCCCGGGCGCTTGGCTATAGCGGGGTTTCGTCCAAGGCCTGCAAGGGCTTCTATAAATCCGTGATCAATCGGGCGCGTTGCGACCTGTGGAATGCCGAAGGCGGGCCGCGTCGCTATTTCATGTCGGCGGAAGACCTCACGGTGCATGCCGGCGTGTCGTTACAGCAGGATCTGGCTCTGGTGAACCTGCTCGGCCTTGGCCATGTTGAACGCAACGGCCATCATTTTGTCGATGGCTTTTGCGAACGGCCTGCCAGCGAAGCGGACGCCTTCCTGGCCAGCCATCCCGATCTTTACCACCGCCACGAGGGCAAAGTGCGGCTGCGCATCGAAAATGGCATGCTGGCGCTTGGCTCGCTTGATTGCGTTGGTTTTGGTCATCGGCCAGCGCCGGATTTCACCCAGCTTTCTATGATGCCGAAACCGGCCTGATGCGCGCTTCCCGCTGAACCGGCCGCTCGCCACAGTCATTTGTGTGCAGATGATAGCAGGTGGTGCGGCTGCCGGTTACACAGCCAAGATAATCGGTCGCGGCTGCTGCAATTGACTGTAGACGTGTTGCGCATGCCATTCGGTCGCGTGGCGGCATGCAGGCCTGATTGCGAGCAGGAAAAAGCCCTCGCGGCTGATGATTCCAGGCCACATAAAAATGCGCTCAAAAAGCAGAAAAATGCTGACCGCGTTTTTGCCTCCATACCGATCGCGGCGCCGAAAATATTGAAAAATGGCTGATATCACGCGGGCTTCTTTTGCGTGATGTGGTCAATTTTATGCAAAGAATCTATTTTACTGGATAGTTAGTAGCATGATAGCAGTATTGAATTGCGGCGCAGCTGGGGCCTGCCGCAGACCGGAAAACAGGTTTCTGATTGATTGCGCCGCGCGGGCGCGTAACTCAGGGGGTGACAATGAATAAACTTTCCAATCTGGCGCGAGGCGCAATCTCGATCGCGACGCTCTGTATGTTGGCCGCAGGTGCGCAGGCCGCCGATCCGCCACGTCAGGCGAAGATGATCACGGACTGGGCTTTCCAGGGCCCGAATAATGGTTTCATCGTCGCTCAGGAAAAAGGCTTCTACACCCAGGCTGGCATCGACCTCACCATCGAGCAAGGCAAGGGTTCCGGCAGCACGGCACAGCTCATTGCCAGCAAGGTGGCGAATTTCGGCTTTGCCGATGGCTATGTGCTGGCCAATGGCGTGTCGAAAGGCATGGACCTCAAGATGGTGGCCAGTGTTTTCCGGCGTACACCGACGGCGGTGATCACCCTGGCATCCTCAGGCATCACTACGCCAAAGATGCTGGAAGGCAAGACCATTGGCATCCCCACCGGGTCGGCGCAGTTCCAGCAATGGCCGGCTTTCATGCGTGGTTGCAGCCTTGATGGCAGCAAGATCAAGATCGTCAATGTTGATCCGGCTGGTGCCGCCCCCGCAGTGATCAACGGCCAGGTGGATGCTATTGCCGGCTTTGCTCAGGGCTGGGTGCCGAGCATCGAAATCCGCGGCAGCAAGCAGGCCAGCATGCTGTGGTATGCCGATTGCGGTGTGAACACGGTGAGCAATGGCATCATCGTGCATAATGATTTCCTCAAGGCACAGCCGGCCCTGGTGCGCGATTTTGTCGCCGCCAGCCTCAAGGGCTTTCTTTATGCCCGCCAGAACCCTGAGGAAGCGGCGCTGATCGTCAAGAAGTATCAGCCCACCTCGGATGTGGCGATCAGCCGCCGCGAGAGCGAATTGTCCTGGCATAGCTGGAATACCCCCAACACTGCCAACAAGCCGCTCGGCTGGATGTCGGATGCGGATTGGGCCTCCACTGTGGAAGTGCTGAAGCTTTATGGCGGCGTTGCCAACCCGCCCGATCCGAAGACACTCTACACCAACGATTTTGTGCCGACTTCGGCTGACTTCGTCCCGCCGCAGCGCTGAACCCGATTGCCTGGCCGCAGTTCTTCTTCGGCCAGGCATGGCTGCAGAAGATTTCCATGGGCGCCATGATATTAGGGCTGAATGATGCGACGTCTTGAAAAACGGGTTGCGCTGGTCACGGGTGCGGGTCAGGGCATTGGCGCCGCCATTGCTCGGCGCCTGGCGCAGGAAGGTGCCGAAGTGCATGTTTCCGACATGCAAGAAGACCGTGCCGCCACTGTAGTGGCCGAGATTGCCGGGCAGGGTGGCAAAGCCGTGGCATGCCGCCTGGACGTGACCGATGCCGGAGCCTGGCAGCAGGTTGTGGCTGATATCGCCATGCAATCCGGCCGGCTTGATATTCTGGTGAACAATGCCGGCCTGGTAATCGCCAAGTCGGTGGAAGAAATGTCGCAGCAGGAATGGCGGCAGACCATGACGGTCAACCTCGAAGGCCCATTCCTGGGTGTGCAGTCATGCCTTACCCTGCTGCGCGAGAGTGCGAAGACAACGCCTTTTGGTTCGGCGATTGTGCATGTCTCGTCGCTTTCCGGTATTGTCGGCACCGCCGCGATGCCGGGCTATACTGCTTCCAAGGCGGGCCTGCGTTTTTTCAGCAAGAGCATTGCCATCGATTTTGGCCGTAAGGGTTATCGTATCCGTTCGAATTCGGTGCATCCGGGCCTGACCGAAGGCAATTCCGCGGAGGCTTTATTCGCCGCACATACCCGCAATGGCCTAAGCAGTAACCGCGAAGAAGCCTTGCGGCACTTTCTGGATAAATATCCGTTGGGCTATATGGGGCGGCTGGAGGATGTGGCAGCCGGTGTTGCTTATCTGGCTTCCGATGAAGCAGCCTTTGTCACCGGCACCGAGCTTGTGATCGATGGCGGCATGTCGGCCTATTGAGAACGCGGTAGTACATCACGGTGCAATCGGCAAAGCCGTGGTGTATTTCACCTGCTTCAGGGCGAAGCTGGATTTGATGCTGGCCACGCCGGGAATCCGCGTCAGGTGGTCAAGCAGGAAACGCTCATAGGCGCCGAGATCGGCCACCACCACACGCAGCAGATAGTCAAAATCGCCGGTCATCAGATAGCATTCCATCACCTCGGGGCGCTTGCGCACGGCTTTCTGGAAGGCTTCCAGCGCCGGCTCAATCTGCTTGTCCAGCGTCACATTGGTGAAGATGCTGATCGACAGGCCGAGCGCTTCCGGATTGAGCAGGGTGACATAGCGGGCAATCACGCCGGCTTCTTCCAGGGCGCGCACCCGGCGCCAGCAGGGTGAGGCGGAGATGCCCACCTCGGCGGCCAGTTCGGTGCTGGAGAGCCGGGCATTGTCCTGCAATTGGCGCAGGATACGGCGATCAATCTGATCAAGCTGGTATTGTGCATTAGCCATGCTCAAAATCATAGAATATTGGAAAAATTTTGCAAATCGGGCCCTTATGCGGCAGTGATACGCAAAAAAACGCCACGCTTTAACGGCTAGACTCTCCGCCGCGAATGCGAGGGAGCTGCCATGTCCAATACCGCCCCGATCAATGCCAATACCCTGCGACTGCTGGCCGAGCTGGAGCGCAAGGTTTTGTGGCTGTCCACCTGGATGGTGCATCATGCCAATCATCTGCGCGACAAGACTGACAATCTGAAGGTTGGCGGGCATCAGGCTTCCAGTGCTTCGCTGGCCACGATTTTGACGGCACTGTATTTTCATGTGCTGCGCCCGGCAGACCGGGTGGCGGTGAAGCCGCATGCCAGCCCGGCCTTCCATGCCATTCAATATCTGCTCGGGCGCCAGACGCAGCAGCGGATGGAAAATTTCCGGGGTTACAAGGGGGCGCAGAGCTACCCCTCACGCACCAAGGATACCGTGGATGTGGATTTCTCCACCGGCTCGGTCGGGCTTGGCGTGGCGCAGACATTGTTTGCCAGTCTGGTGCAGGATTATGTCAAGGCGCATGGCTGGGCCAGGGATTGGCCGGAAGGCCGTATGATCGCGTTGCTAGGCGATGCCGAGATGGACGAGGGCAATATCTACGAGGCTTTGCTGGAAGGCTGGAAACATGGCCTGCGCAACACCTGGTGGATCATTGACTACAATCGCCAGAGCCTGGATGCGGTGATCCGTGAAGGGCTGTATGAGCGCTTCGAGGCCCTGTTCCGCGCCTTCGGCTGGGATGTGGTGGTGCTGAAATACGGCAGCCTGCTGGAAGCCGCTTTCTCTGAGCCGGGCGGCGAAAGTTTGCGCGCCTGGATCGATACCTGCCCGAACCAGCTTTATTCGGCGCTCACCTTCCAGGGCGGCGCGGCCTGGCGCAAGCGGCTGCTGGATGATCTCGGCGATCAGGGTGACATCACGCGGTTGATTGAAAGCCGCAGCGATACCGAACTGGCCCGGCTGATGACCAATCTGGCTGGGCATGACCTGCCCAGCCTGTTGCGCGCCTTTCAGGCCATCGACCATGACCGACCGGTGGTGTTCATCGCCTATACCATCAAGGGCTTCGGCCTGCCGCTGGCCGGGCATAAGGACAATCATGCCGGCCTGCTTAATCCGGCGCAGTTCGACAGTTTCCGCCAGGCCATGGGCGTGCGGCCCGGTCATGAATGGCAGCGTTATGAAGGCCTGGCCGCCACGCCGGCCGAATTGGATGACTTTCTGGCGCATTGCGCCTTTGCCGCCGAGCCAAACCGCCGGCGCGCGGCTGCGCCGGTGGCCTTGCCGGAGACGCTGCCGCTGCCGGCCCAGGCGGAAATATCGACCCAGCAGGCTTTTGGTCTGATCCTGAATGAACTCGGCCGCTCGGCCGAGCCGCTGGCCGAGCGCATCGTCACCACGGCGCCGGATGTCACGGTATCGACCAATCTTGGCGGCTGGGTCAATCGGCGTGGCCTGTTCGCCAAGCAGGCCATGGCGGATATCTTCAAGAAGGAGCGGATTCCATCCACCTTTTCGTGGGAATTTTCGCCCAAGGGCCAGCATATGGAACTTGGCATCGCCGAGATGAATCTGTTCACACTGCTTTCGGCGCTGGGCCTGTCGCATGATCTGTTCGGCGAACGTCTGCTGCCGATCGGCACATTGTATGATCCGTTCATCAGCCGCGGCCTGGATGCGCTGAATTATGCCTGCTACCAGGATGCACGTTTCATCGTGGCGGCAACACCATCCGGCTTGGCGCTGGCGCCCGAGGGCGGCGCGCATCAATCCATCGCCACGCCGTTGATCGGCATGGCGCAGGATGGTCTGGCGGCGTTTGAGCCGGCCTATGCCGATGAACTGGCCGCCATCCTGCATTTTGCCTTTGATTACATGCAGCGCGATGGTGCCAAGCCGGCGGTGGGTGAGGCACCTGAGGAACAGAGCTGGCTGCGTGATGAAACCGGTGGCGCGGTCTACCTGCGGCTTTCCACCCGTAACCTGGAGCAGCCAATCCGCGAGATGACGCCACACTTGCGCCGCGCCATCATCGATGGCGGCTATTGGCTGCGTCCCCCGGGGCCAAATACCGAAATTGTGGTGGCTTATAGCGGGGTGGTGGCGCCGGAGGCGATAGAAGCGGTCGGCATGATGGCCGAGGATCGTCGGGATGTGGCATTGTTGGCGGTAACCTCTGCCGACCGGCTGAATGCGGGCTGGACGGCGGCGCAACGCGCCCGTGAGCGCGGGCAGGCGCGCGCGCGCAGCCATGTCGAGCGGCTCTTCGCCCTGCTGCCGCGCCATTGCGGCATTGTTTCAGTGCTGGATGGTCATCCCGCCACGCTGGGCTGGCTTGGTGCCGTGGCCGGGCACCGGCAGCGCGCGCTGGGGGTGGAGCATTTTGGCCAGACCGGCTCGATCCAGGAATTGTTCCGGCATTATGGCCTGGATGCGCAGGCGATCATTGCGGCGGCGCAAGGTTTGCAACCGGCACGGCCGATCCGCTATCTGAAGGCGTTGTAAGTCAGCCGGCGCTGGAAATTTCCAGGATCAGCTTGCGTCGCACAGCATCGGCAAAGGATTCGTAATCGCGCGCCGAGATCAGAAAGGCGCCCGGCCCGCCGATCACGTTGCGCTCGTAATACTCCTCGATGTCTTCTTCCATATGCAGGATCGGCAGGCCGTTGATGGTGATGCCTTGCGCCGCGGCGGCATCGCGCGCCATGGCTGGTGGCCGGCCGCGATTGCTGCGCCCGTCGCCGGAAATGTCGATCACCCTGCGCAGCGGTTGTGCCGGCACGCGTTGCAACAGGGCGGCGCCGTAATCGATGGCCTCGGCCGGCGCGGTACCGCCGCCGAAGATGCTGCGCGGCGCCTGCTGCAAGGCGGTGGCGAAACCGGCAATATCCGCCCGGCTGCGCAAGACAGTCCAGGGGATAACCAGATTGTGCAGGGCCGGACCGGACCATTGAAAATAGCAGGCGATGATGCCGCCATGCAGGCCACCCAGGATTGCCTCGATCACCCGGCGGTGGCGAAAGGCATCGGCATAGCCGCGTTGTTGCAGATCATAATGCTCGCCACGCACACTGCCTGAGCAATCCACCGCCAGTACCAGGGCAAGATCGATGGCCGACATTACATTGGCCTTGGCCGTACCGATGGCCAACGTAGCGCCCAGGCCGGCAAGCAGGTTGCGGCGATGCGGGTAAAGGCGGGTCATGCAGATCGGCTCCGCGTCTGGTTCACCCGCCAGCATGCCGTCAATTGGCGCCGTGCGGTATCAATTTTCTGTAATCAGCGGCGGCGATGGCATGCTGGGCAGGGCTGACGCCGGCCGGGCCGCATGCTATGCCCTTGGGCCCCAGTCTTCCCGCACGAGTCATCACAATGATCCTTGGCATTCCGTTTTCCGAACTGGCTTGGCTGTCGCTGGCTTTGCTGAGCGCCGGTGCGATAACCGGCATCCTGGCCGGTGTGTTCGGTGTTGGCGGCGGCGCCGTGATCGTGCCTGTGCTGTATGAACTCTTTGCCCTGATGGGGGTGCCGGAAGCGCCACGCATGCCGCTTTGCGTCGGCACATCGCTCGCCATCATCATTCCCACCTCGATCCGCTCATTCAACGCGCATCGGGCCAAGGGGGCGGTGGATATGGCTGTGGTGCGGGCCTGGACCATTCCGGTGGTGCTGGGCGTGCTCGGTGGCAGCCTGATTGCCCGTTATGCGCCGGCTGATCTGTTCAAGCTGGTTTTTGTGTTTGTTGCCGGCTTGTCAGCGATCCGGCTGATCTTTGGCCGTGATAGCTGGCGCCTTGGCGATACATTGCCCGGCGCGCTGGCGATGCGCCTCTATGGTTTGGTGATTGGCGTGCTGTCTTCGCTGATGGGCATTGGCGGCGGGCAATTGTCCAATCTGGTACTGACCTTCTATGGCCGGCCGATCCATCAGGCCATCGCCACCTCGTCGGGGCTTGGCATCCTGATCTCGATCCCGGGTACGCTGGGTTATATCTATGCCGGCTGGCCTAAGATGGCAGAATATGCCGCTGTGGCTGCTTTGCAGCCGCCGCTGGCGCTGGGCTATGTTTCATTGATCGGCTTTGTGCTGTTTGTGCCAACCAGCATCTGGACCGCGCCGCTGGGCGCCCGGTTGGCGCATGCCCTGCCCAAGCGTAAACTGGAAGTGGCCTTTGGCATCTTCCTCACCCTTGTCTGCCTGCGTTTCCTGTCCAGCCTGTTTGGTTTTTGAGAGAGGCCCCATGTCGACCATAACTGCCAAGCGCATCGTGCTGCGTGAATTCGGTCTGCCCGAGGTGATGCAGGTGGAAACTGAAAGTCTCGGCGAACCCGGACCGGGCAGTGTGTTGCTGCGTCAGAGTGCCATCGGCTTCAATTATATTGATGTCTACCAGCGCAAAGGCGTGTATCCGCTGCCCAGCCCGACCGGCCTGGGCCATGAAGCGGCCGGCATTGTGCTGGCGGTGGGGCCGGATGTGGCCGGCTTCAAGCCTGGCGACCGGGTTGCCTATATGAATGCCGGCCTGGGCGCCTATGCTGATCATCGCATAGTGCCGGCCGAGAAGTTGGTGGCGATCCCGGCGACGGTGAGCGACGAGCAGGCGGCGGCTTTGCTGTTCAAGGGCCTGACCGCGCAATATCTGCTGCGCAAGACACATCGAGTGCAGGCCGGCGATGTAGTGCTGGTGCATGCTGCGGCTGGCGGGGTTGGCCAGATCCTGTGCCGCTGGGCCAAGGCGCTTGGCGCTTTTGTGGTTGGCACGGTGGGTGGTGCCGAGAAATGCGCCATCGCGCGTGCTGCCGGCGCCGATGCGGCGGTGGATTACAGCCAGCCCGATTGGCCGGAGGCTTTCCTGGCCGCAACCGGCGGACGCAAGGCGCGGGTGGTGTATGATTCCGTGGGCCGCGACACGTTTCTCAAGTCGCTTGATTGCACCGCGCCATTTGGTCTGGTGGCGATTTATGGTGCCGCTTCCGGCCCGGCGCCGGCGATTGAACCGGAATTGCTCAACAAGAAGGGCTGCCTGTTTCTGACCCGGCCGTCGGTATTTCCGCATAATGCCGATCCGGCAGTGTTCCGCGCCAATGCGGCAGAGTTGTTTGACGCCATCGCTGCCGGCCATGTGCAGGCGGCGATCGGCGCGCGGTTCGGTCTGGCGGAAGCGGCTGCCGCGCATCGCGCCGCCGAGGCCCGCGCCACTACCGGCGCCATCCTGCTGCTCCCCTGACTCCACGAGGCAATGCCCGATGTTCTATGAACCCGACAAGCGTAATCACGGCCTGCCGCGCGATCCGTTCAAGGCCCTGGTGGTGCCGCGCCCGATTGGCTGGATTTCTACTGTGGATACTGCAGGCCGCCCCAATCTGGCGCCCTACAGCTTCTACAATGCCGTAGCCTCCGATCCGCCGGTGGTGCTGTTTGGCACCGGGCTTGGCCCCGGCCGCAAGCCGGGCGATGACGCGATCAAGGACAGCCAGCGCAATGCCGAGGCAACCGGCGAATTTGTTGTCAACATGGTCACCGATGGCCTGCTTGATGCCATGAACCGCACTTCGGCGCATCTGCCGCATGGCAGCAGCGAATTCGAGGTCGCCGGGCTGGAAACAGTGCCGTCTCAGCTGGTGCAAGCGCCGCGGGTCAAAGCTTCCCCCGTGCATCTGGAATGTCGCTATCTGCAAACCGTGGAAATGCCCTGCACCACGCCGGGTGGGCGCAATTTTGTCGTCTTCGGCCGCGTTGTCGGCATCCATATTGATGAGCGTGTGCTGAAGGATGGCTTTGTTGATATTGCCCTGCTGCGGCCATTGGCCCGGCTTGGCTATATGGAATATTGCCTGGTGGATAAAAGCTTCTCGCTCGACCGGCCGGATTGAGGCGGATGCCTAACCTTTAGGCGAGTCTGGTCGGGTAGGATTCCCGTAAATCCAGGGATGAAAGCTGTTTATCCAAAATTCCGTCTTGCTATAATGCAGGCATGGATTTTGTTTCGAGTCTGCCTAAGCCGCTCTCGGCCCGCAGCCGCGACTTTCTTGCCATATGGCACGAATGGCGCCGGGGGCGCCTGCTGCCAGAACGCCGCGACATTAACCTTGCCGCTCTGGGCGAGCTGGCAGGTTCCTGCCTAATGCTCAATGTTCGCGGCCATGACGACATCCAGATTGAATGGGTTGGCGATAGCATCACTAAGCAGATCGGCGTCGATCTGGCTGGCTGCAATTACCTTGACCTGACCTCAAAGGAAAACCGCGCCTGGCGCGCCCATCTCACCATGGCCCAGGTGGCCCAGCCGTGCAGTGCCGTAATTTATTACTGGCTGCGGCTTGGGCGAGGCGGCATTCTGCCGGTCGAATTTGTTACCGGCCCGTTTTGCGAGAATGGTGCCAGCCAGGCCACGCTGGCCCTCTGCTGCGCCTCCAGCCTGACCCGGCCGGGCAGCGACAAGGCGGTAGACCCTGATTCCTATGAGGAAGGCGAGGGCATGCGCTTTATCGATATTGGCGCTGGCGTGCCCTCAATGGTGCCGAGCCATCGCCAGGAAGCTCGCCCGGTTCAGTAATACAGCTTTGCGCTGCGCTATTTTCCTGTATGCCCATGCCAGGGTGGAATGCTATGTGATAAGGCAGGCTGCCTGTAGCGGAAACCTGCCTTGCCTGATGAACTGACATTGCCATCTGAACCATATCAGTCCGTGCCAGGGCATAGTTTGGTGCGGGGCTTCCGTGCCGGCCTTGATCCGGCCATTGTCAGCAATCCGCATGTGCTTGATTTTTATCGCTTCTGGCAAAGCCGCTGCGATGGGCGGGCGATGCCCAGCCGAGCCGATATGGACCCGATCCTGATGGCGCGCTTCCTGCCCAGCCTGATTCTGCTGCGGGTGTTTCGTGATCCGCTGGATTTTGAATATCGCATCATCGGCGAGGATATTATCAGCTTCCTCGGCAATATGACGCACCAGCGCGTGCGGCAATCGGTGCTGTTTCCGGTCACTGGAACGGCCTATGCCAATTACTGTTTTGTGGCCGAACAGCAGCAGCCGCAGTTTTTTGAGGGGCTGGCCGATACCGCCTTCAAGCGTGACCGCAAATACACCATGTCGCGGGTGCATTGCCCGCTGGCCGAGCCTGGCGGCCCGGTGGATTACATCGTCTCCTGCGTGGTGTTTCTGTAGTCCTATTCGGGCTTTGGTGAGTTGATTCGCCGCGCCCCCGGACCTATCTTGCCGGCCGCTTCCGGTTCTTGAGGATTTTCAGCCATGACCGTTCGTACCCGCGTTGCCCCATCGCCCACCGGCGATCCGCATGTCGGCACGGCCTATATCGCGCTTATCAACTATTGCTTCGCCAAGAAGCATGGCGGGCAGTTTCTGCTGCGTATCGAGGATACCGACCGGGCGCGTTCCACCGCCGAATCCGAGCGCGTGATCCTGGAAGCGTTGCGCTGGATGGGCCTGACCTGGGATGAAGGCCCGGATGTGGGCGGCCCGCATGGCCCCTATCGCCAGAGCGAACGCGCCGCCGTCTATGCCGAGCATTGCAATCATCTGCTCGACAAGGGTCATGCCTTCCGCTGTTTCTGCACATCGGAGACGCTGGATTTGATGCGCGAGGAGCAGCGCAAACGTGGCGAGCAGCCGCGCTATGATGGCCGCTGCCAGCATCTCAGCCCGGCCGAGGTGAGCGCCAAGCTGGCAGCCAATGAGCCGCATGTGGTGCGCATGAAGGTGCCGACCGAAGGCGTCTGTGTGATCAATGACATGCGCCGCGGCCCGATCGAGATTGAATGGTCCAAGGTCGATATGCAGGTGCTGATGAAGTCGGATGGCCTGCCGACCTATCACCTCGCCAATGTGGTGGACGACCACCTGATGCAAATCACCCATGTGATGCGTGGCGAGGAATGGATTTCCTCGGCGCCGAAGCACAAGCTGCTCTATGACTATTTCGGCTGGCAGATGCCGCAGATCTGCCATCTGCCGCTGCTGCGTAACCCGGATCGCAGCAAATTGTCGAAGCGCAAGAATCCCACTGGTATCCTGTTCTACCAGCGTATGGGCTATCTGCCCGAGGCATTGCTGAACTTCCTCGGCCTGCTCACCATGTCGGTGGCCGAAGGCGACGAGATGCGCAGCCTGGAGCAACTGGTGGAGCAGTTCGATCCGGCGAATATCTCGCTCGGCGGCCCGGTTTTCGACCAGGACAAGCTGAACTGGCTCAACAGCCGCTATATCCGCGAAACGCTGACGCCGGAGCAATTGATCCAGCGTGTTGCCGCCTGGGCTTTCCAGCCAGAGCGGCAAATGGCCATCGCCAAGCTGGCGCAAACCCGCATCACCCGGTTGTCCGATCTTGGCATGCTGGCGGCCTATCTGTTTGCCGGCGTGCTGGATACGCCGGAAGCGGCCTTGCGCGACAACAAGCTGAACGAGCTGCAATTGCGCCAGGCCTTCCATTTTGCCCTGGCCGAATTCGACAAGCTGGCGGCCTGGGATACGGCGTCGATTGACAAGACCCTGCGTCTGGTCGCCGACAAAACTGGTGTAAAATTCCGCGACTTGGTGCGGCCATTCTATGTTGCCATTGCCGGCAGCGCACAATCGCTGCCGCTGTTTGACAGTATGGAACTGCTCGGCCGCGACGTGGTGCGCGAACGCCTGCGCCGCTCGCTGGCCGTTGTTGGCGGTGTGTCGGCCAAGGAAGCCAAGGAATGGGCCAAGCTGCTGGCAGCGGAAGCCGTCGAGGAGTAATCAGCGCAGGTCGGCGGCGAGGCGCCTGAGCGCCTCGCGCAGCCGGTTCATGGCGCCGCGCGGCACCACATCGAAGCGTGTAGTGATGCCCACCGCGCCGGTCGGCCGGTCGATGCTGACCGGCAGCAAGGCCAGATAACCTTCAGCCACATCATCCTGCACCACGCCGCGTGAGATGATCCACACTGCATCCGAGAGGCGGGTGTAGCGCCGCCCGAAGCTTGGCGACACGGTTTCGATTGTGTCTGGCAACATGGTCAGGCCCTGGCCCAGCATCAGCCGCTCCACATCCGGCCGGATGATTGATCCCGGCACCGGAAACAGCACGGTGAAGGCGGCGATATCATGCAGCGTCAGCGGATGGCGGTGTTGCAGCGGATGGCCCGGCCGCACCACAAACACGATCTCATCGGTATAAAGCGGCTCGAAGGCCAGGCCCTGCATCATCGCCGGATCGGATAGCCGCCCCACCACGATATCCAGCCCGCCTTCCTTGAGCCGGCCAAGCAAATAGTCATTGGGCCCGGTGAGCACACGAATGATGGCGGCCAGCCCCTCGGCCTTTGCCGCCAGCACGGCGGCCGGCACCAGTCGGGTGGCCACGGTGGGCAGGGCGCCGATGGCGATGATGGTGCCGCCATCGCGTTCGGCGCGGCTGACATTCTCCACCCCTTCATGCAGGGCGGCGAAGGCGGTGCTGGCATAACGGCGGAAAACTTCGCCATTGCCGGTCAGGAACACGCCGCGCCGGCTGCGTTCCAGCAGCGGCGAGCCAAGGATCGCCTCCAGTTCGGCAATTGCCTTGGAAACCGCCGGCTGGGTCAAGGCCAGGCTGCGCGCCGCCTTGCCGAAGCTTTTCTGCGCGGTCACTTCCAGGAAACAGGCAAGGTGGCGCAGCTTGATGCGCGGGTCCAGCATGGCTAGGCTTTTCCATATCGTTTTTGGTATGATTAAATGAAACAATATCATTTTACATTACCAATTTCGGCATGATACTTCGATCCTGACACAGATTTTCAGGAGGAAACCGATGGCGGAACTCAGCCGCTATGAGGCCGGGATGGCCGTGCGCCGCAAGGTGCTGGGCAATGCCCATGTTGACCGTGCCGAGGCTGCCAAGACGGATTTTGACATCGATTTCCAGCGTTTCATCACTGAGGGTGCCTGGGGTTCAGTCTGGTCGCGGCCGCACTGGACGCATCGTGAGCGCAGCCTGGTCACCATCGCCTTGCTGGCCGCGCTGGGCCACGATGAGGAAGTGGCGATGCATGTGCGCGCCACCGCCAATACCGGGGCGACGCCCGAAGATTTGCGCGAGGCCCTGCTACATGTGGCGGTGTATGCCGGCGTGCCGGCGGCCAACAGCGCCATCAAGATCGTTAAGAAGACGCTGGCCGAGATGGCAGCGGCGGAGAGGAAAGCCTAGGTCATGGACAAGGATTTGAATTTGGCAGATTTTGAGCAAAGCGGGCCGTTTTACGAGCGGGACAAGAGCATTCACCCGCCAGCCTTCACGCCAGGCTACAAGACCAGCTTCGCGCGCTCGCCGCGCCTGCCGTTGCTTTCATTGCAGCCAACCATATCGGAAATGACCGGGCCGCTCTTCGGGCAAAACGAGATCGGCTTGCTGGATAATGACCTGATCCGCAATTACGCCAAGACCGGTGAGCCGATTGGCGAACGCATCATTGTGCATGGCCAGGTGCTGGATGAGAATGCCAGGCCGGTGCCGAATATCCTGGTGGAATTCTGGCAGGCCAATGCCGGTGGCCGCTACCGCCATGCCAACGACACCTATATCGCGGCGATAGACCCGAATTTCGGCGGCTGCGGCCGCACCCTCACCGATGCCGAAGGGCGCTATTATTTCCGCACCATCAAGCCCGGCCCCTATCCGTGGCGCAATGGCGTGAATGACTGGCGGCCGGCGCATATCCATTTTTCGGTTTACGGCCAGGGCTTCATCCAGCGCCTGATCACCCAGATGTATTTTGAGGGCGATCCGCTGATCCCGCTTTGCGCCATGCTGGGCGGCATTCCCGATGCCGCGTCGCGTCAGCGCCTGGTGGCGCCGCTGGATTTGAATGCCTCGCTGCCGCTGGACAGTCTGGCCTATCGCTTTGACATTGTGCTGCGTGGCCGCCGCGCCACCTATTTTGAGAATAAGGGCGCCTGATCATGGTGAATTATTTGAAGGAAACTGCGTCGCAGACCGGCGGTCCCTATGTGCATATCGGCCTGATCCCGCGCCAGGCCGGTTTTGACATTTTCCAGAACAACTTCACCAATGTGGTGGCGCCGCCGGGCGTACCGGGCGAGCGTATTGTAATCGAGGGCCAGGTGCTGGATGGCACTGGCGCCCAGGTGAAGGATGCGCTGCTTGAAATCTGGCAGGCCGATGCCGCAGGCCGTTATAGCCATCCGCATGATGGCGGTGTGAACCCGGATTTTCGTGGCTGGGGCCGTGCCGGCACCGATTTCAAGACCGGGCTGTATCGTTTCGAAACGATCAAGCCGGGTGCCATCGCTGATGCGGGCGGCTTCTGGAAAGGCCGCGCCATGGCGCCGCATGTGACATTGTGGATTGCTGCCCGCGGTATCAATATCGGCCTGCATACCCGGCTGTATTTTGCCGATGAGGCAGAAGCCAATGCCAAGGACCCGGTGCTGAATCTGGTGGAGAATCCCGAGCGGCGCAAAACACTGCTGGCCGAGCGTTCGGATCGCGACGGTATGGCGGTTTATCGCTTCGACATCCGCCTGCAAGGCCTGGGCGAAACAGTGTTCTTCGATGCCTGAAACAGGCATCATCTCCGTATGACAAACGATCCGCTCGACAGTTTGTTTGTAGCGCCGGATATGGCGGCGGTGTTTGCGCCGTCCACCCGGCTGCAAGCCATGCTGGATGTGGAAGCCGCGCTGGCGCGGGCCGAGGCGGCCTGTGGCGTGATTCCGAAAGCCGCCGTGAAACCCATCATGCAGGCTTGCGATGTGGCGCTGTATGATGGCGCGGCGCTAGGCCGTGCCGGGCGCCAGGCCGGCAATCTGGCGATCCCGCTGGTGGCGGCGCTCACCGCCCAGGTGGCGCAGGCGGCGCCCAAGGCCGCTGCCTGGGTGCATTGGGGTGCCACCAGCCAGGATATCATCGATAGCGGCCTGATGCTGCAATTGAAGGTGGCGCTGGCCCTGTTTGAACGCGACATGGTGCAGCTTGATACGGCATTGGCCGGGCTGGTGCGGCAGCATCGCCGCGCTGTGATGCCGGGCCGCACCTGGCTGCAACAGGCAGTGCCGGTCAGCTTTGGCCTCAAGGCGGCGGGCTGGCTTGGTGCCTTGCGGCGGGATCGCAGCCGCCTGCGGGAAATGGCGCCGCGCCTGCTGGTGCTGCAATTCGGCGGCGCTGCCGGCACGCTGGCTTCGTTGGGTGCGGATGGATCAAAGGTTGCCGAAAAACTGGCGCAGGAACTTGGCCTCGGCCTGCCGGCGATGCCCTGGCATGCCCAGCGCGACCGTGTTGTTGAACTCGGCGCCTGGGCCGGCCTGCTGACCGGCAATCTGGGCAAGATGGCGCGTGATATCGCATTGTTGATGCAGACCGAAGTGGCGGAAGTGTTTGAACCGGCGGCGCCCGGCAAGGGCGGCTCTTCGGCCATGCCGCAGAAGCGCAATCCGGTGGCCTGCGCCGCTACATTGGCGGCAGCAACCCGTGTGCCGGGCCTGGTGGCGACGCTGTTTTCGGCCATGCCGCAGGAGCAGGAGCGCGGCCTGGGCGGCTGGCAGGCGGAATGGCAGGTATTGCCTGAATTGCTGTGTCTGGCTGCCGGGGCGCTGGTGCTGATGGCTGAAACCATCGAGGGGCTGGATGTGGATACCAGCCGCATGCGCGCCAATCTTGATCTAACCCGTGGCCTGGTGATGGCCGAGGCGGTGGCGCTGGAGCTTGGCCGCAGCTTGGGCAAGGCAGTTGCGCATAAGCTGGTGGCCGAAGCCAGCCGCCGTGCCGTGGCCGAGGCGCGGCCGTTGCGCGATGTGCTGGCGGAACTGCCGGAAGCCGCCGGGTTGCTGGATGCGGCTTCGCTCAAGCGCCTGTTTGATCCGGCGCAGTATCTTGGCGCCACGCAGCATTTCATCGCAGCGGTGCTGCGCGACAAGCCAAAAGGACGCTGAGCATGCCTTATATGGAATTACCCGATGCCAGCCTGCATTACCGGCTTGATGGTCCGGACGCTGCGCCGGTATTGCTGCTGTCCAATTCGCTTGGCACGGATTTGTCGCTCTGGGAGCCGCAGATGGCAGCGCTGACGCGCCATCTGCGCGTGCTGCGCTATGATACACGCGGCCATGGCGGCTCGTCGGTATCGCCCGGGCCTTATACGCTGGATCAGCTAGGGCGGGATGCCGTGGCTTTGCTGGATAGCCTGGGCATAATGCAGGCCCATATTGCCGGCGTTTCGCTGGGCGGCATGACTGCGCTTTGGCTCGCCAGCCATGCACCAGAGCGGGTGCTGAAAATCGCGCCCTGCTTCACCTCGGCCCATATCGGCAATCCAGAAATCTGGAACCAGCGCATTGCCAATGTGGCAGCCAATGGCATGGCGGCGGTGGTGGAGGGAGTGCTGGAGCGCTGGTTTACGGCCGAGTACCGCGCGGCTGCACCGGATGTGATGGCGCGGTTTCGCCATATGCTGCTGGGCATGCCACCGGCGGGCTATGCGGCGGCCAGTGCAGCGGTGCGCGACATGGATTTGCGCGACGCCTTGAGCCGCATCACGGCGCCGACCCTGGTGATTGCCGGGCGCGGCGACATGGCCACGCCGCCGGCGCATGGCGAGGCGATAGCCGCCGGCATCAATGGCGCCAGGATCGAACTGGTGGATGCGGCCCATATCGGCAATGTCGAGGCCGCTGTGGCGGTGACGCCGCTGCTGCTGGAATTTTTCACCACATAGAGGCTTGGGCGCGCTCCGGCCAGGCCTTGTCATAGGGCTCGCCGCCAACCCGGCCAGCGGTGATTTCAGCCAGGATCTGCCCGGCGGTGGGCAGGCTGGCCGGATCAACATGGCGTGCCGGATTCCACAATTCCGAACGCATGATGGCGCGGGCGCATTGGAAATACACGCTCTCGATCCGGATCACCGCCACTGAACGCGGCGCCTTTTCCTCCACCGCAAAACTTTCCAGCAGGCCGGCTTCGATGCTGATCTGGGCGCGGCCATTGACGCGCAGGGTGGTGCCTGAGCCGGGGATCAGGAAAAGCAGGCCAACACGTGGGTCGCGCACGATGTTGCGCAACGAATCCATCCGGTTGTTGCCGCGCCGGTCAGGCAGCAGCAAGGTGCGTTCATCCTGGATGCGGACAAAGCCCGGCTTGTCGCCGCGCGGCGAGGCATCCAGGCCTTCCGGCCCGGCGGTGCCCAGGATGACAAAGGGCGAGGCTTCAATAAAGCTGCGGTAATGCGGCGTGATATAGTCGACCTCTTTGGCGGTCGAGGTTTCCTGCGCCACGCCATAGAGCGCTTCAAGCTGCTCCACTGAAGTGATGATGCTCATGCGATCCTCCGATGGCGCCAGCTTACGCGGTTAGCCTGCCGAGGCAAGCACCTGCTGCAGGATCGGCTTCAGGCCGCCGATAAAGGTATCGATCTTTGCATCGATGGTCGGTTCCACATCGGGTGGCACATCCAGGCCATAAATGTATTTGCGGATGCCGTCATAGATGATCGAGCCATGCAGGCCCCAGTAAAGCTCCAGTTCGGCATCGCCCACTTGCAGCTTGTCGATGCCGGGCAGGCCAAATTCATGCCGCATTTCGGCGCAGAGCGGCAGGAAGATATGTTCGCGCACCAGCTTCAGATAGCGCCGGTTGAAACCGACATTGCGCATGCCGGCCTGGAAGAAGATGCGCATCCATTCGTAGTTCACGATCACCGGATAATATTCGTGATAGAAGCGCTTCAGCCGGTCGGGTAAAGGCTGGGTGCGATCCTTGATCCAATCCTCCCAGATTGGCTTCCAGCGCGTCAGGTATACTTCCTCATAAACCCGGTCGATCAGATCCTGCTTGGTCGGGAAATAGCGGTAGAGCAGCGGCTGGGTCACACCCAGGCGCTTGGCCAGTTCGCGGGTCTGGCCATCAAAGCCGACTTCGGCAAAGAAGCGGATGGCTTCCTGCACAATCTGCTTTTCGCGCTCTTCGGGCGACAGGCGCAGGCGCTTCGACTGCTTGGCGGTGTTCATGAACCTGACTCCGGCAAAACGAGACGTAATTAGCAAGTGATAAATTAACTTGACTCGTTCAGGCCGGCTTGCCTAGTTTATTGCTACAGGGCCAGCAGCCCGAATTCGGTAACCCGTGAACTACATACACAACGGGGCCAGAGGAGGAAACCGGTGAAAGCGCCGTCTTTCGGCTATGTCAAAGCGCGCGATTTGGGGCATGTCTTCGATCTGCTCGAACAGCATGGCGAAGAAGCCAAGCTGTTGGCGGGCGGCCAGAGCCTGATGCCCTCGCTCAATCTGCGCCTGTCCAGCCCAGCCATCCTGATCGACCTGAATGCCGTGCCTGATCTTGGCGGCATCACGGAAACCCCCACCAGCCTGCTGATCGGCGCCATGACGCGCCATGTTGAGCTGGAAGGCTCAAGCCTGCTGGCGCGGCACGCGCCGCTGGTTGCCGCCGCCATGCCGCATATCGCACACCCGGCGATCCGCAATCGCGGCACCATCGGTGGCAGTATTAGCTTTGCCGATCCGGCCGCCGAATTGCCGGCCTGCATGGTGGCGCTGAATGCCACGCTGGTGGTACAGGGCCGGGCGGGCGAACGCCGCATAGCTGCGGGCGATTTCTTCAAAGGCCTGTTCGAGACCGCTTTGCAGCCGGGTGAAATCCTGCGCAGCATCGAAATTCCCAAGGCCGGTGCCGATCACCGCTTCGCTTTTGACGAACTGGCGCGGCGCCATGGCGATTATGCCATGGTTGGCTTGGCTGCCGCCGGCAACGCGGCGGCCTTGCGGCTGGTTTATTTTGCTATTGGCGACCGTCCGGTTGCGGCCAGCCGGGCCGCCGGCCTGTTGCGTGGCGTCGATATCGAAGCTGCCGTGGCGGCCCTGGCCGATGATCTGGACCCGACCGGCGATTTGAATGGCAGCCCCGCCACCAAGCGGCATCTGGCCGGCGTGTTGTTGCGCCGCGCCGCACCAGCTTTGCTGAAGGCTTGAGCATGGATCAGCACGATATCTCTCTTACCGTGAACGGCCAGATGGTGCGGCGCCGGGTGGCGGCGCGGATGCATCTGGTGGATTTCCTGCGTATTGAACTGGGGCTGACTGGCTCGCATCTTGGCTGCGAGCATGGCGTTTGTGGTGCCTGCACTATCCGGGTGGACGGCGTGGCCCTGCGCGGCTGCCTGATGCTGGCGGTGCAGGCCGATGGCTGTGTGGTTGAAACCATCGAGGGCATGAGCGATAGCGGCGTCATTGCCGATATCCAGGAAGCCTTTCATCAGCGGAATGCGCTGCAATGCGGCTTCTGCACCCCGGGCATGCTGACTTCAGCGGCGGAATTGCTGGCGCGCAACCCTGATCCCAGCCGTGAGCAAATCCGCGAGCATATCTCGGGCAATTACTGCCGCTGCACCGGCTATCACGCCATTGTAGACGCTATCGCCGATGTGGCCGCCACGCGCCGCAAGGGGAATGCAGCATGAGCAATGAGAATAGCAACGCGCCGCTTTCCATCTTTGATCGGCCGAACAGCTATATCGGCCGCACCGTGCCGCGCCCGAATGCCAAGAAGCTGCTGCAAGGCCGCGGTACCTTCATCGACGATATCGTGCTGCCGCGCA
Source organism: Ferrovibrio sp. (assembly GCF_017994015.1). GTDB lineage: Bacteria > Pseudomonadota > Alphaproteobacteria > Ferrovibrionales > Ferrovibrionaceae > Ferrovibrio. Next base: position 25,645 of record NZ_JAGOLP010000008.1, read on the forward strand.
TGGCGCATGTGGTGTTTGTGCGCAGCCCGCATGCCCATGCCCGCATATTGAAGATAGACAGCGCCGCCGCGCAGGCGATGCCGGGCGTCATTGCTGTGGTGACCGGCGCGCAACTGGCCAAGGTTATCACGCCCTGGGTGGGTGTGCTGACGCATCTTAAGGGGCTGAAATCAGCACCGCAGCATGCCATTGCCATCGACCGCGCCTGCTGGCAGGGCGAGGCAGTGGCCGCCGTGGTGGCGGAAAGCCGCGCCCAGGCCGAGGATGCCGCCGAACTGGTGGCGGTGGATTATGAGGAGCTGCCCGCTGCGGTGGATATGGAAGTGGCACTGGAGCCGGATGCAGTGGTGATCCATCCAGAGCTGGGCGACAATCTGGCTTTCCGCCGTGAATTATTGGTTGGCGATCCCGATGCCGCCTTTGCGGCGGCGCATCTGGTGGTGGAGGAAACCTTCCATACCGGGCGGCATACCGGCGTTTGCCTGGAGCCGCGCGCCATGTTGGCGGATTATCAGCCGGGCGATGGCAAGCTGGTGGCCTATCATGCCACCCAGGCGCCGCACATGATCCAGAACCTGCTGGCCAAGCACCTGGATATGGCCGAGGCCGATGTGCGGGTGATCTGCAAGGATATCGGCGGCTCGTTTGGCATCAAGGTGCATGTCTATGCCGATGAAATGGCCACCGCAGCCCTGGCCAAGCTGCTCAAGCGGCCGGTGAAATTCATTGCCGACCGGCTCGAATCCTTTGTTACCGACATCCATGCCCGCGACCATCGCATCAAGGGCCGCATCGCCGTGTCGAAGGACGGCGATATTCTGGCCTTCGAGATCGACGACCGCACCGGCATCGGCCCTTATTCGGTCTATCCGCGCACCAGCGCCATCGAGGCCAATCAGGTGGTGAACCTGATTGGCGGCCCTTACAAGCACAAGAATTACCGTGCCAAGGCGGAGGTGGTGTTTCAGAACAAGAACGTGATGTGCCAGTATCGCGCCGTGGGCCATCCCATTGCCTGTGCCGTCACCGAGGGACTGGTTGACTTGGCGGCGCAGAAGCTGGGCATGGACCCGGCGGAGTTCCGCCGCCGCAACCTGATCCCGGATGACGCCTATCCCTATACCGGCCTGGCCGGCCTGCCCTATGAAAGCCTGTCGCATCACGCCGCCCTTGATAAGCTGCTGGCGATGATGGACTACCAGGGCCTGCGCGCCGAACAGGCGGAATTGCGCAAGCGCGGCATCCATCGCGGCATCGGCCTGGCCAGTTTCATTGAGGTGACCAATCCCTCGGCGGCTTTCTACGGCGTTGGTGGTGCGCGGATTTCCTCGCAGGATGGCTGCACCATCCGGCTCGATCCCACCGGCGTGATTACCTGCGCCACCGGCGTCACTGAGCAGGGCCAGGGCACCGAGGCGATCATTGCCCAGATAGCCGCCACGGCGGTGGGCGTGGATATTGCCAAGGTGCGCGTCATCACCGGCGATACCGAGATCACGCCCTATGGCGGCGGCACCTGGGCCTCACGCGGCGCCGGCATTGGCGGCGAAGCAGCATTGCAGGCCGGCAAGGCGCTGAAGCAGAATATCCTGACCGTGGCCGGCGCCATGTTGCAGGCGGCGCCGGAAACGCTGGATCTGCGCATGGGCCAGATTGTCGATGCCGCCAGTGGCGCCGAACGTCTGGCGCTCGAAGAACTGGGCCGCGTCGCCTATTACCGGCCTGACACCTTGCCGAAAGGCTTGCAGCCGGAATTCGTGGTGACGCGGCATTATGTACAGAAGGATTATCCCTTCGTCTTCACCAACGGCATCCAGGCCAGCTATCTGGAAGTGGATGTGGATACCGGCTTTGTCAAGCTGCTCAAACATTGGTGCGTTGAGGATTGCGGCACTGTGATCAATCCGCAGCTGGTTGACGAGCAGGTGCGTGGCGGTGTGGTGCAGGGCCTGGGCGCAGCCTTGTTCGAGGAATGCATCTACGACGACCGTGGCCAGATGGTGAATGGCTCGATGATCGACTACCTGGTGCCGATGGCGGGCGAGATGCCGGATATCCAGGTGGCGCATTGCGTATCACCAACACGCTCATCCGAGCTTGGTGCCAAGGGCGCTGGCGAAGCCGGCACAGCTGGTGCGCCTGCCGTGGTGATGAATGCCATCAACGACGCCTTGGCGCCGTTTAATACCAAGCTGCTGGCACAGCCTTTTACCCCCGAACGTATCCTGCGGGCACTGGGCCGGGTGCAGGCCGAGGCGGCCGAATAGTCAAAACCATAATCAACAAAAACCACGAGGAGGAAAGCATGTCCGAGAAGCAGAAAAACAAATCCGGGATCAGCCGTCGTCGCCTGCTGGCCGCGTCGGCTGGCGGTGCGGCCCTGGCGGGTTTCGGCCCCAGCCTGTTTAGCCCGACCCGCTTCAACATTGCGCGCGCCCAGGGCGGCCCGATCAAGATCGGCTTTCCCACCCCGCTGACCGGCGCCTTTGGTGCTGAAGCACAGGATCAGGTGCGCGCCGCCGAAATCGCCATCAAGGAATTCAACGATGCCGGCGGCTTCCAGGGCCGCATGGCTGAATTGCTGGTGCGCGACGACAAGCTCAATCCCGGCGAGGCGGCCACCCGCACGCTGGAACTGATCGAGAAGGACAAAGTGAACTATATCGTCGGCTCGCTTTCCGCCGCCGTGCAGCTCTCGATCAATAACGTCACCAAGGAACGTGGTGTCATCTTCAATTCGATCAGCCAGTCGGATGCCATCAACGAAGCCAAGGATTGGAGCAAGTATACCTTCCATGAGGCGCTCAATCCGCATATGACCGCCGGCGCCGTGGGCCGCTATGCCTTCAACAAATTCGGCAAGAAGGTGGTCTATCTCACCGCCGATTATGCCTATGGCCACGAAATGGTGCGTGGTTTCGAAACCGCCGGCAAGCCGCTGGGCGTGCAGACCCTGGCCGATATCCGCCACCCGATCGGCGCGGCGGATTACTCGGCCTTCCTGCCGCGTATCCAGTCGCTGCGCCCGGATATCCTCTGCATCTGCAATTTCGGCCGCGACCAGGTCAATTCGATCAAGCAGGCGACCGAATTCGGCATCAAGGAAAAGATCAAGATCATCGCCCCGGTGCTGCTCTACACTGCTCGCGTGGCCGGCGGTGCGGAAAGCTTCGAAGGCGTGGTCGGCGGCACCTCGTATTACTGGCGCCTGGAAGATACCGTGCCGACCGCCAAGGCGTTTAACGACAAGTTCCGTGCCGCCCATGGCGGCGCGGTGCCGTCGGATTACGGCGCGCTGGGTTATGCCGGCGTGCGTAGTGTGCTGGCGGCGGTGAAGAATGCCGGCACCACCGATACCGACAAGGTGATCGAGGCGATGCGCGCCCTGAAATACGATTTCTACAAGGGTGCGCAATATTATCGCGGCTGCGACCATCAGTCGGTGCAGTCGGTGCTGGTGATCGAATCGAAGAGCAAGGACCAGAAGGACAAGAACGACGTGTTCAACATCGTTTCGGTTGAAGCGCCGAGCGAGAACAATCTGCGTTCCTGCGCCGATCTCGGCCACAAGGCCTGATATGACAATGCCGAGCGCCGCATTCGGGGTGATCTGAGATGAGTGGTATAACCCTCGATCTGTTGTTGCTGCAAATCGTCACCGGTGTGGCGCTCGGCTCCATTTTTGTGTTGCTGGCAATCGGCCTGTCGCTGATTTTCGGCATGTTGACGGTGGTGAATTTTGCCCATGGCGCTTTTTTCATGGGCGGCGCCTATCTGGGGGTTTTCCTCTATGGCCTGACCAAGAATTTCTGGTTCTGCCTGGTGCTGGTGCCGCTGGGCGTGGGCTTGCTCGGCATGCTGGTCGAGCGTTTCCTGGTGCGGCCGCTTTATGGCCGCAATATCGACGATCCGTTGCTGCTCACATTCGGGCTTGGCTACATTTTCGTTGAAACCGTGCGCATTCTGTTTGGCCTCAACGGCATTCCGTTTGGCACGCCGGCCGGCTTGCGCGGGGCGGTGGATATCGGCATCGGCTATTTCCCGCTCTACCGGTTGTTCCTGATCGGCGCCACGGCGGTGTTGGTGCTGGGCCTGTGGTTGTTCATTGAGAAGACCAAATACGGCCTGATCATCCGCGCCGGTGCGCGCGATCCGGAAATTGTCCGCGTACTCGGCATCGATGTATCGAAAATCTGGCTGCTGGTCTTTGGCCTTGGCACCGGCATTGCCGGCCTGTCCGGCATCCTGGCGGCGCCGTTGCAGGCGGTGACGCCGGAAATGGGCATACCGGTATTGGCCGAGGCGTTTGTTGTCACCGTGGTTGGCGGCATGGGGTCGCTGGTTGGTGCGGTGGTGGCCGGCCTGCTGGTCGGCATCGTGGTGGCGATGACGTCGCTATTTGCGCCCGAGATGGCCAAGGTGTCGATCTTCGCGCTGATGGCATTGGTGCTGCTGGTGCGGCCGCAGGGCCTGTTCGGCCGCCCCGGCCTGATGAGCTGAAGCCATGCCCAATTTATCCTCCCTGATCCAGATCGGCAGTCGCCACCGTGTTGCCCTGGTCGCCGCTTGCCTGCTGATTTTCCCCTGGCTGATGCCTTATGAGGCATTGGCGGTGAATATCCTGATTCTCGGCCTCTATGCCCTCGGCTTCAATATCCTGTTTGGCTATACCGGGCTGCTGTCCTTCGGCCATGCCGCCTTCCTCGGTTCCGGCGCCTATGGCTGCGGCGTGGCCCTGGTGCATTTCGGCGTGCCGTGGTTCGGCGCCATCCTGATCGGCGTGCTGCTGTCGATCTTCTTCGCCGTGCTGATGGGTTTTCTGGCAATCCGCACCCGCGGCATCTATTTCGCCATGGTCACGCTGGCGCTGTCGCAATGCGTCTATTACCTGTTTTATCAGGCGGTCAGCCTTACCGGCGGCGAGAATGGCCTGCGTGGTATCAATCTTTCAAAGATCGGCATTCTCGGCTTTGAGGTGAATTTCCTCGATCCGACCGTGAAGTATTATGTCGTGCTGGCCTTTGTGCTGGTTGCTGTGTGGCTGTTCTCGCGGCTGCTGGCTTCGCCCTTTGGCGCTGTGCTGGAAGCGATCCGCGAAAACGAAAACCGTGCCCGCGCCTGTGGCTATGATGTGGCGCGCACCAAGTTTGTCGCCTTCGTCATTTCCGGCGCCTTCTGCGGCCTGGCCGGGGCGCTCAAGGCGCTGCATCTATCGATCGTACCGATTGAGACGCTGCATTACCTGACCTCGGGCCAGGTGGTGATGATGGCGCTGCTTGGCGGCATGGGTACTTTCTTTGGCCCGTTTGTCGGCGCTGCGGCCTTCCTGCTGCTGGAGGATGTGTTGACCGTGCTGACCCAGCATTGGCAACTTTTCCTGGGCGCCATCTTTGTCATCTTCGTGCTGTTCTTCCCGAAAGGCATCTGGGGTTCGCTGCTGGCCTGGGGCAGCAAGGGCGGGGGGCAACGCTGATGAGCGATATCATTCTCTCCACCGATGGCGTGTCGAAGTCGTTCGGCAAATTCCTGGCGCTCAACAATGTGTCGGTGGCGTTCGAACGTGGCAAACTTTCCGCCATCATCGGCCCCAACGGCGCCGGCAAGAGCACCTATTTCAATGTGCTGTCCGGTGCCTTCCCGCCCAGTGCCGGGCGGCTGACCTATGAGGGCCGCGATATCACCGGGCTGGCACAGCATGAATTCGCCCGGATCGGCATCGCCAAATCGTTTCAGATCACCAATGTGTTCCCCAAGCTCAGCGCATTTGAGAATGTGCGCGTGGCGGTGCAGGCGCGGCATGCGCGTTTTGGCCTATGGCGGCCGCGCCACGCCTATGAGGCAGTGAACGAACGGGCGCGGCAATTGCTGGCTCTGGTGGGCCTGGCGCACCATGCCGAGCGGCCAGCGCAGGATATGGCGCATGGCGAGCAACGTGCGCTGGAAATGGGCATGGCCCTGGCCGCCGAGCCGAAGCTGCTGCTGCTGGACGAGCCGACCGCTGGCATGTCGCCGGAGGAAACCCGCACCATGATGGATCTGATCCAGCGCCTGGCGCAGGATCGCACGGTGATCCTGGTGGAACACAAGATGAAGCTGGTGATGGGCATCTGCGAGCGGATCGTGGTGCTGCATCATGGCGAATTGCTGGCCGATGGCACTCCTGCGGAAGTGCAGAACAATGCGGATGTGAAGCGCGTCTATCTGGGCCAGGGGAAGTCTGCCGATGCTGCGGCTTGAGAATCTATCGGCCTGGTATGGCCCCAGCCACATCTTGCAGGGTGTCAGCCTGGAAGTGGGCAAGGGTGAGATTGTCACCCTGATCGGCCGCAATGGCGCCGGCAAGACCACCACCCTGCGCACCATCATGGGCTTGGTGCCGAAGCGGCAGGGCGTGGTGCAGTTTGATGGTGCCGAGATATTGCAGCAGCCGGCTCACACCCGGTTCCATCGGGGCTTGGCCTATGTGCCGGAAGAGCGCCGCATCGTGCCGGGGCTGACCGTGGAGGAGAATCTGCGCCTCGGCATCATTGCCGCGGCCAACCGGGCGGATGAGCGCCGCATGATCGATTTCATCGCCGAGACCTTTCCGCGCCTCAAGCAGCGCCTGGGCCAGGAAGCCATCACAATGTCGGGCGGTGAGCAGCAGATGCTGGCTATTGCGCGCGCCATGATGGCCAAGCCGAAGATGATCCTGCTGGACGAGCCATCGGAGGGTATCATGCCGATCCTGGTGGACGAGATGTTTGAGCTGTTCCGCCGCATGAAGGCGGAAGGCACGACGATTCTGTTGGTGGAGCAGAATGTGGAACTGGCGCTTGGTCTGTCAGACCGCGCCTATATCATGGACCAGGGCGTTATCGTGCATCACGACAGCGCCGCCAACCTGCTTGCCGACAAGGCGATGCAGGAACGCTACTGCGCCGTTTAAGGAGACAGGCCATGCCGATCGATAAGCTTGCGCATTACTCCATTCGCACCACCAACCTGGAAGCTTCGCGGGTGTTCTACACAGAAGTGCTTGGTTTCCGCGTTGGCTATCGCCCGCCCTTCGATTTTCCCGGCATCTGGCTCTATATGAGCGATGACGAGGCAGAATACGGCACGGTGCATATCATCGGCATTGATCCCAATGATCCGCAGGGTCTGATTGACTATCTCGGCGACAAGTCGCTCGACAGCCTGGTCGGCACCGGTACAGTGGATCACATCGCCTTCACCGCCACCGGCCTGGCCGAGATGCGGCGCAATCTGGCGCAGCGTAAGCTGGAGGTGCGTGAACGCACCGTGCCGTCACTGGGGCTGCATCAGGTGTTCCTCACTGATCCGTCTGGTGTCACCATTGAACTGAATTATCCGGCAGCGGAAGCGGCCTAGTCATGCGGCGCGCGCTGATCGCCGGCGGTTCTCTCGGCGGCCTGTTCGCCGCCAACATGCTGCATCGCGCCGGATGGGATGTCCTGGTGCTGGAGCGGGTCGGCAGCGCGCTATCCGGGCGCGGTGCCGGCATTGTCACGCATCCGGAATTGTTTGATTGCCTGCGCCAGGGCGGGGTTACGGTGGACGACAGCATCGGCGTGGCAGTCCCTGGCCGGGTGACTTTGGCACAGGATGGCAGCGTGGCCCAGGCCAGCGAGTTGCCGCAGATTCTGACCGCCTGGGGCCGGCTCTATCATCTGCTGAAGGATGCCTTGCCGGCGCATTGTTATCGCTTGGGTGCCGCCTTGCAGATGGTGGAGCAGGATGCGGCGGGTGTTACTGTGCGGTTGGCCGATGGCGGCAGCGAACGCGCCGAGTTGCTGGTGGCCGCCGATGGTTTCCGCTCCACGGTGCGGGCGCAGTTTCTGCCGGATTGCCGGCTGGATTATGCCGGCTATGTCGCCTGGCGCGGCCTGACCGATGAAGCGGCGCTCAGCACGGCCACGCATGCGGCGCTATTCGAGCGCTTTGCTTTCTGCCTGCCCCCCAGCGAGCAGATGCTGGGCTATCCGGTGGCCGGCGAACAGGATGAAGTGGCGCCGGGCTTGCGGCGTTTCAATTATGTCTGGTATCGCCCCGCCGATGCCGATACCACGTTGCGTGACATGCTGACCGATACGGAAGGCCGCTGCCATGCCGATGGTATTCCGCCGGGCCTGATCCGGCCGGATGTGCGCCAGCAGATGTTGCTGGATGCCAGCCGCGTGCTGGCGCCGCAATTCACTGAAGTGGTGCATAAGGCGAAACTGCCATTCTTTCAGCCGATCTTTGATCTGGAAGTGCCGCATATGGCCTTTGGCCGCGTGGCTTTGTTGGGCGATGCCGCCTTTGTGGTGCGCCCGCATTGTGGCATGGGCGTTACCAAGGCCGGCGCCGATGCGCTGGCGCTGGTGCAGGCGCTGGCGCGTGAACCGGATGTGGCGGCTGCCTTGCGCGGTTATGAGCAGCAGCGTGTGGCTTTCGGCCGTTTCATTGTTGGCCATGCGCGCCATCTTGGCGCTTACATGCAGGCGCAGCAGCGCACGCCCGAGGAACGCGAGATGGCCGAGCGTTATCGCAGCGTGGCGGCCGTGATGCGCGAAACCGCCGTGGCGCCGGCTTATCCCGCTTCCGCCTGAGGCCGGGGTCATATTACCCTGGTGCCAATAAAAAAGGCCCCGGGAGAAACGTAGATGAATATCGCTTCCATTCTTGGCAATGCGGCACGGCCCTTTGCCGACCGCCCGGCAGTGTTTCTGGGTGAAACCCCGCTTTGCAGCTATGCCGAATTGCATCGTCGGGCGGCCAGCATTGGCGGCTGGTTGCGTGAGCAGGGTATCGGCCCCGGTGCCTGCGTCGGGCTTTATATGAGCAATGTGCCGGCCTATTTCGAAATCCTGTTCGGGGTCTGGTTTGCCGGCGCCTGCGCAGTGCCGGTGAATGCCAAGCTGCATGCCAAGGAAGTGGCTTTCATCCTGGAGAATTGCGCTGCCCGGCTGGTCTTCGCCAGCGACGATCTGGCCGGCAATCTGAGTGGCGATTTTCGCGTCATCCGCCCCGGCCATGCCGAATATGCGCCGCTGCTGCGGGCCGATCCGCAGCCGATGGCCGAGGTGGCGCCGACTGACATGGCCTGGCTGTTCTATACTTCGGGCACCACCGGGCGGCCGAAAGGCGCCATGCTGACACATCGCAACCTGTTTGCCATGACGGTGAGTTTCCTGGCCGATATCGATCCGGTGGATGACCGTGATGCCTCGCTCTACCCGGCGCCGATCTCGCATGGCGCCGGCCTGCTGTCGCTGGCGCATTTTGTGCGCGGCGCAGCGCATGTGGTGCCGGAAAGCGGCGGTTTCGAGCCGCCGGAACTGATCCGCCTGTTGAATCGCTTCCCCGGTTCCTCGCTATTTGCCGCGCCCACCATGGTGAAGCGGCTGGTGGAATCGCCAGCCATCGGTGAGCTCAATACCGCGCATCTCGATCACATCTTCTATGGCGGCGGGCCGATGTATGTGGAAGATCTGAAACGTGCGCTGGATCGTCTCGGTCCTTGCCTGTGGCAGCTCTATGGCCAGGGTGAAGCACCCTGCACAATCTCTTATCTGCCCAAGCATCTGCATCTGGATACTGGCGATGGCCGGCTGGAGCAGCGCCTGGCATCTGCCGGCATTGCGCGCAGCGGCGTGGAAATGCGCGTGGTGGATGCCGAGGACCGCGATATGCCGTTAGGCCAGACCGGCGAGGTGATCGCACGCGGCGATGTGGTGATGGCCGGTTATTGGAATAATCCGGAGGCCAGCGCCAGCACCTTGCGTAATGGCTGGCTGCATACCGGTGATGTCGGTTCGCTGGACGAATATGGCTTCCTGACGTTGAAAGATCGCGTCAAGGACATGATCATTTCCGGCGGTTCGAATATCTATCCGCGTGAGGTGGAGGAGGTTTTGCTCACTCATCCTGCCGTGCTGGAAGTCAGCGTGATCGGCAAGCCGCATGCCGATTGGGGCGAGGAAGTGGTGGCCATCGTGGTGGCACGGCCGGGCCACAATTTGGGCGAGGCCGATCTGGATCAACTCTGCCTGGATAATATCGCCCGCTTCAAGCGCCCGAAGGCCTATCATTTCGTCGCGGCGCTGCCGAAGAATAATTATGGCAAGATCCTCAAGACCGAGTTGCGCAAACTCTATGGCTGAAACTGCGGTATAGAGTTTGCTAGGCTGATCGCATGATTACGCTCAAGCCCCGGCCGCTTAGCGCGGCGACCTTTGCCCCCTATGGTCATGTGGTAAGCATGCCGGCGGCGCCTGACCGCATCTATTTTGGCAACCTGATCGAGAATCGCCGGCCCGGGGTTGGTCTTGGCCTGTCCTGTAGCCGCGTGATCGGCGTGGCATTGCCTTGCCGGCTGACTTTGTTCGAGCGGCATGAATTCTCGGCCCAGGCTTTCCTGCCGATGGAGAATACCCGCTATCTGGTCACTGTATGCCCGGATGATGGCCAGGGCCGGCCCGACCCGGTTCGCGCCGAGGCTTTCATCGCGGCGCCGGACCAGGGCGTGGTTTATGCAGCCGGCACCTGGCATCACCCAATGACCGCGCTGAGCCCGGAGGGGCGCTTCACCGTGGTGATGTGGGCCAATAACGATGCCGCCGACGAGGAACTGGTGCCGCTGGAACTGGCGATGCAGGTTGGTTTGCCTGATTAAAAAATCGGCAAACTCTGCTGCGCCGGGATGTTTTGCTGACGATTGTATGTTGGCAAACAATTTGCTTAGGCTAAGACCATGAACATCCAGTATCTGGTCAATCCCCGGCGCCAGGCCGGGGCGTATCCTGCCACGCTGGCACCGATCCAGTCCCATGCCGCTCTGGCGCGGGCGCGGGCCGAGATTGCCGCTTGGCCCGGCTTTGCCGCCACGCCGCTGCATAATCTTGCCGGCCTGGCCGCTGAGCATGGTCTGGCCAATATCCGCTACAAGGATGAAGGCGGGCGGTTTGGCCTCGGCAGTTTCAAGGCGCTGGGCGGCGCCTATGCCGTGCTGCGCCTGTTGCAGCGCCAGACCGGGTTGAGCAGCGCCGAGCTGCTTTCCGGCCGGCATCGGCACGGGCTTGCCGGTATCACCGTCACCTGCGCCACCGATGGCAATCATGGTCGTTCGGTGGCCTGGGGCGCACAGCTTTTTGGCTGCGCCTGCGTAATCTATGTCCATGCCACTGTCAGCCAGGGCCGTTGCGACGCCATTGCCGCCTATGGTGCTCGTGTGCAGCGCTGTGAGGGCAATTATGACGACAGCGTGCGCCAGGCACAGCAGGATGCCGAGGCCCGTGGCTGGTTCGTGGTGTCGGATACCTCCTATCCTGGTTATCGCGATGTACCGCGCGATGTGATGCAGGGCTACGGTGTAATGATCGCGGAAGCTTTCGACCATTTGGCACCGGCGGAGTATCCCACACATGTATTTGTGCAGGGCGGGGTGGGCGGCCTGGCGGCAGCCATGCTGGCCTATCTGTGGGAGCGGTTTGGTGCCGCGCGGCCCTGCTTCGTGGTGGTGGAGCCGGATCGCGCCGCCTGCCTGTATGAAAGCGCCCGCGCCGGCCATCCGGTGGTGGTGGGCGGGGCCTTGGATACCGTGATGGCCGGTCTGGCCTGCGGCGAGGTTTCGGAACTGGCCTGGGAAATCCTTGATCCGGGCGCCGATGGTTTCATGACCATTCCTGACGAAGCCGCGCTGGAAATGATGCGCCGTCTGGCACAGGACGGCGTGGTGGCCGGCGAATCCGCCGTGGCCGGCCTGGCCGGCGCGCTGGCGGCACGTGCGGCGGGGCTGTTCGGGCTTGATGCAGGTTCGCGGCTGCTGGTTTTTGGTAGTGAGGGCGCCACCGATCCGGCATTGTATCGCCAGATTGTCGGCCGCTCGCATCTGGAGGTTACGGCATGAGTACGGATTTACGCATCGATGGCGCGCGGCTGTCGCAACGGCTGGCGGAACTGGGCCAGATTGGCGGCCTGCCCGGCGGCGGCAATGCCCGGCTGGCTTTCACCGACGAAGACAAGCAGGGCCGCGATCTGGTGGTGGGCTGGATGCGCGAGCTCGGCCTGGATGTCAGCATCGACAAGATCGGCAATGTCATCGGCCTGCGCGCTGGCCTGGAAGCCGGCGACCCGGTGATGACCGGCTCGCATATCGACACCGTGCGCACCGGCGGACGTTATGATGGCAATCTCGGCGTGCTGGCTGGCCTGGAAGTGGTGCAACGGCTGAATGAAGCCGGCATCGTCACGCGCCGGCCGCTCGCCGTGGCGTTTTTCAGCAACGAGGAAGGCGCCCGTTTCCATCCCGACATCATGGGCAGCATGGTCTATACCGGCAAGCTCGACCTGCCGCATGCCTATGAAACCATCGGCATTGACGGCAAGGTCTGCGGCGAGGAATTGCAGCGTATCGGTTATCTCGGCCCGGCCGAACCGGGCTGGCTCAAGCCGCATGCCTTTGTGGAATTGCACATTGAACAAGGCCCGATCCTGGAAGCCGAAGGGCTTACCATCGGCGCGGTTGATGGTGTGCAGGGTATTTCCTGGACCGAAGTGACCATCGAGGGTGTTTCCGCCCATGCCGGCACCACGCCGATGCGGCTACGGAAAGATGCCGGTTACGCCGCGGCCGAGATCGCCGTCTTCGTGCGGCAATTAACCCGTGAACTGGGCGCCAGTCAGGTCGGCACCGTAGGGCGGATGGAATTCAGGCCCGGCATCACCAATGTAGTGCCGAACCGCGCGGTGATGACGGTGGATATCCGTAATCCCGATGAAGCGGTATTGCAGCAGGCCGAGGCGCGGCTGTTCGCTTTTCTCGACCAGATTGCCGCCACAGAAGGGGTGAAGATCACCACGCGGCCGCTGGCGCGCACCCAGCCGGTGGTGTTCGCGCCGCATATGATCGACATGGTGAGCGAGATTGCTGCTGAATTCGGCTACAGCGCCCGGCGCATGACCTCGGGTGCCGGCCACGATGCGCAGATGATGGCGGCGATCTGCCCCACCGGCATGATCTTTGTGCCGAGCGTGAATGGCCTGAGCCATAATGTGAAGGAGCATACCGAGCCGGCCGATCTGGAGGCCGGCGCCAATATCCTGCTGCGCATGATGTTGCGGCTGGCAGCCTGATGGCACGGCCGCTCACTGTCGGCGCCGCCCAGCTTGGCCCGATCCAGCGTAGCGATAGCCGCGCCCAGGTGGTGGAACGCCTGATTGCCTTGCTGCGCGAGGCGCATCGCATGGGCTGTGAGCTGGTGGTGTTTCCAGAACTTGCACTCACCACCTTCTTCCCACGCTGGTTCATGGCCGCGCAGGCAGAGATCGACCAGTTTTTCGAGGCCAGCATGCCGGGGCCGGAGACGCAGCCCCTGTTTGACGAAGCCAAACGGCTGCGTATCGGCTTTTATCTGGGTTATGCCGAGATCGATGGCGACAAACGCTACAACACGGCCATCCTGGTGGAGCGTGACGGCAGCATTGTCGGCAAATACCGCAAGGTGCATCTGCCGGGCCATGCCGAGCATGAACCCTGGCGCCAGTTCCAGCATCTGGAGAAGCGCTATTTCCATGAGAGCGATACCGGCTTCCAGGTTTGGCGGGCTTTTGGCGGCATCATTGGCATGGCGATCTGCAATGATCGGCGCTGGCCGGAAACTTATCGCATGATGGGTTTGCAGGGCGCCGAGATGATCCTGCTGGGCTATAACACCCCGGTGCATAATCCACCGGCACCGGATCATGATGCGCTGTCGCTGTTTCATAACGGCCTGGTGATGCAGGCCGGCGCTTACCAGAATGGCTGCTGGGTGGTGGGCGTGGCCAAGGCCGGCAATGAGGAAGGTGTTCCGATGATCGGCGGCAGCCAGATCATCGCGCCATCCGGCCAGCCGGTTGCGCTGGCACGCAGCGAGGCCGACGAGCTGATTGTGGCCTGCTGTGACCTTGATGCTGGCTTGAGCTACAAATCCACCACGTTTAACTTCGCCCGGCACCGTATGCCGCAGCATTACGGGCTTATCACCAGCCGCAAGGGAGCGGAACCGCCACCATGACCACAGGCGCCACCAAATCAAAAAACAAAACCCCGCTGCCGCCCAGCCTGGTGGCCGGCATGTTCAACGAGGCCGGCGTAGCGTTGCGCCCGGGCCGCGCCAAGGCAATTGCTGCTGCGCTGTATCCGGCGCTGACGCATTTCCGCCCGCTGGCCGCCAAACTGCCTTTTGAAGCCGAGCCCGGCCTGTTTCCGGTTGCGGCGCCGCAAGCCAAGAAGAGGGCGCGCAAATGAGCCAGGATCCCGCCCTGCTGTCGCTGATCGAGGCGGCTGATGCACTGAATGCCGGCAAGCTGACTTCGCAGGCCCTGGTGGAAGCCGCGCTGGCCCGCACCGCCGCCTGGCAGCCGAAGATCAACGCCTATATCAAGCTGGAAGCCGAAGCCGCCTTGAAGGCTGCCAAGGCCGCAGATCGTGCGCGCAAGCGCGGTGCCAAGCTGGGGCCTCTGGCCGGCCTGCCGCTGGCGCATAAGGACATGTTCTATCGTAGCGGCCAGATCAGCAGTTGCGGTTCGGCGATCCGGCGCCATTGGAAAGCCGATGTCACCGCCACGGTGCTGGAACGGCTGGATGCTGCCGGTGCGCTGGATCTCGGCCGGCTCAACATGGCCGAATTCGCCTTCAATCCGACTGGCCATAACTACCATTACGGCCATGCCGGCAATCCGTGGAACCCGGCACGCATCACCGGCGGCTCGTCCAGCGGTTCAGCCGCAGCGGTGGCAGCACGCATGGTTTATGGCGCGCTTGGTTCCGATACCGGCGGTTCGATCCGCGAGCCGGCACATCTCTGTGGTTTGGTTGGCATGAAGCCGACCTGGGGCCGTGTCAGTCGTTACGGCTGCATGCCGCTGAGTTATTCGCTCGATACGATCGGGCCGCTGACCCGCCGCGTCGCCGATAATGCGTTGCTGATGCAGATACTGGCCGGTGCTGATCCGAATGATCCCACTGCGGCCAAGGAAGCCGTGCCGGATTATCTTGCTGCTGCCAAGCCGGGCAGTCTGCGTGGCCTGAAACTGGCGGTGCCGCGGGCGTTTTTCTGGGACAAGGTGAACAAGCCGGCGGCGCAATTGCTGGAGCAGGCTATTGCCACCTTCGCCAAGCTGGGCGCCAAGATCATCGAGATGACGCCGCCCGATATGAACATGATAACGGCCGCGGCCAATATTGTGGTCTCGGCCGAGGCGGTGGCGATCCATGGTCCCTGGCTGAAAACCCGACCACAGCTTTATTCCGAAGCCTTGCGCGCCCGGCTGGAAAACGGCCTGGCGATCAGCGCCGTGGATTATGTCGATGCGCAGCGCTGGCGCAGCATGGCGATTGCCGGCTGGCTCAAGGCAATGAACGGTGCCGATGCGGTGTTCACCCCGGTTGTGGCTGCCGCAACGCCCACCATTGCCGAGACTGATCTGGCTGGCAAACCGGAAGCCGCCAAGGTGATTGCCTCACTTACCCGACTGGTGCGGCCGATCAACTATCTCGGCCTGCCCGGCCTTACCGTGCCGGCCGGCTTCACCCGCGATGGCATGCCGCTGGGTTTCCAGCTTGTCGGCAAGCCGTTTGGCGAGGCAGTGCTGTATCGGTTTGGCGGTGCCTTCGAAGCCAAGGTGCCGGCGCATGAGGCTGTCCCGGGCTAATTTACCTGGCCAGCAATCTGCTCAGTTCGCCGCTCAGCCCGGTGCTTGCCACCGGGCTGGGTTTTTCGACCACTAACTCGCCGGTGGCTGCCTCGGCCATGCGGATTGCTGGTGTCAGGCCATCAATCACCGGCACGTTCAGCCGTGCCGCCAGTGGCTCCACCTGGCCCACCATGCCGGCACCGCCCAGAATCACCAATTCGGCGCCATCCTCGCTCACGGCAGCTTGGGCAGCCTGAAAAATTGCTTCGCGTGCTGCTTCCGGCTGGGCCCCGATCTGCCCGCCATCCGCCTGCAACACGCGCACGCTAGCCAGTTGCGTTGCCAAGCCCAGGCTGGCGGCATATTCGGTCAGCATTGGCCCCCATTTTTTGCCGCCGGTAACAATCGAGAAACGGCGAGCCTGCGCCGCTGCGGCGCGGCAGCCGGCTTCCGCCATGCCGAAACAGGGCAGGCCGCTGACCTCACGCAAGGCGGCCAAGCCCGGATCACCGAAACAGGCCAGCACCACGGCATCCGGTTGGGCGCCGCTATAGGCGGCAAAGGCATCCAGAACTGCATGGCTGGCAATCGCATAGGCGGCACGGCTGGCAATGACTTCGGCGCCGAAGCGGGCCGTCAACGGCACGATCTCGGTTCCGGCATCGGCAATGCTGCACGCAGCCACCATCAGGCGGTTGGTCATGGCTTGGCTGGTATTGCCGTTCAGCAGCAGAAGGCGCATGTCGTAATCCTGGGCGATGCCGCTTCTGTATTCAATACATGCGCCCCTCTAATTTCTGCCCATAAAAATGGCAAAAACTAGATTGTTCGTGTGCTGATAATTTTTGCAGCCGCGTATCTGCTTGGAATCACGAGGCATGATCCTCTGGCATGGAGTTTGCGATGCAGCAAACACCATCCACTTGCAGGATCATGTCCATGACCCGCCTTTCCTTCTCTACCCGTTTGCTCGGCCTTGTGGCCGCCACTGCCCTGAGCGGCTTTATCGCTGCAGCGGCCCAGGCGCAGGGAACCCTGCGTATCGGCATGACCGCCTCCGACATCCCGCTCACCACTGGCCAGACCGACCAGGGCGGCGAGGGCATGCGCTTCATGGGCTACACGGTCTATGACGGCCTGATCAACTGGGATATGAGCAAGTTTGACAAGCCCTCGGTGCTCACCCCCGGCCTTGCCACCAAATGGAGCGCCGATGCCACCGACAAGACCAAATGGACCTTCACGCTGCGCGAAGGCGTGAAATTCCACGATGGCAGCGAATTCACCGCCGATGCCGTGGTCTGGAATCTCGACAAGCTGCTGAAGAAGGATGCCCCGCAATTTGATCCACGCCAATCGGCGCAGGGCCTGTCACGCATCCCGGCTGTTGCCTCCTACAAGGCTGCTGGCAAGTACAGTGTGGAAATCATCACCAAGACCCCGGATGCCACGCTGCCCTATCAGCTGGCCTGGATCATGATGTCGTCGCCGGCGCAATTCGAGAAGCTCGGCAATAGCTGGGAAGCCTTTGCCAAAACCCCCTCTGGTACCGGGCCATGGAAGTTGACCGCCTTCGTGCCACGCGAACGCGCTGAACTCACCCCCAATGCGGATTATTGGGACAAGCCGCGGGTGCCGAAGCTGGACAAGCTGGTGCTGCTGCCGCTGCCGGAACCGAATGCGCGCGTGGCGGCGCTGCGGTCCGGCCAAGTCGACTGGATCGAGGCCCCGGCGCCGGATGCCGTGCCGTCGCTGAAGAATGCCGGTTTCAGCATTGTCACCAATGCCTATCCGCATAACTGGACGTGGCATCTTTCGCGCGTCGAAGGCTCGCCCTGGAATGATGTCCGGGTGCGCAAGGCGGCCAACCTTGCCATCGATCGCATGGCGCTCAAGGAACTGCTTGGCGGCCTGATGATCCCTGCCGAGGGTTTTTTCCCGCCGGGTAACCAGTGGTTCGGCAACCCCACCTTCAAGGTGAAGTATGATTTGGCCGAGGCCAAGAAGCTGATGAAAGAGGCTGGCTTCGGCCCCGACAAACCACTGAAGACCAAGGCACTGATCTCGCCATCGGGCTCGGGTCAGATGCTGCCCTTGCCGATGAATGAGTTCGTGCAGCAGAGCTTGGCCGAGATTGGCATCCAGATCGAGTTCGAAGTGGTGGAATGGAACCAGCTGATCAATATCTGGCGTGCTGGTGCCAAGAGCGAAGCGGCGCGCGGCGGCACGTCGATCAACTTCACCTACTTCATCCAGGATCCGTTCACCGGCGTGATCCGTCACTTGCAATGCAATCTGGTGGCGCCGAATGGCACCAACTGGGGCCATTACTGTGACCCCGAGATGGATAAGCTGTTCAACGAAGTGCGCAATACCTTCGATGCCGTGGAGCAGGACAAGGTGATGCGCAAGGTGCATGAGAAATATGTTGACGAAGCTTTGTTCCTGATGGTGACGCATGATGTGAATGCGCGTGCCATGAGCAGCAAGGTGAAGAATTTTGTGCAGGCGCAGAACTGGTTCCAGGATTTCTCGCCGATCACGATGGCCAAGTAAGCCCCAGCCGGCAGCCGCAAATGCGGCTGCCGGCAGACTTTCGCCTGACTCCCGCCCCAGCCAGGAAATGCCATGCTGTTTTATGCTTTGAAGCGCCTGCTCTATGTTCTGCCGGTTGCCTTCGGCGTCAGCGTTGTTTGTTTCCTGCTGGTGCATATAACGCCGGGCGATCCTTTAACTGCTATCATGCCCATTGATGCTTCGGCCGAGCAGCAGGCGGCAATGCGCGCGGCATATGGCTTCGATAAGCCTTTGCCTGTGCAGTATGTGATATGGCTCGGCAAGGTGCTGATCGGTGATCTGGGCAATTCGATTGCCTCCGGTCGACCCGTGCTGAGCGAGGTGATGCGCGCAGTCAGCAACACACTGATCCTGGCTTTTGTCGCCACCCTGATCGGTTTTTTCTTCGGCTGCCTGTTCGGCTTTGTTGCCGGCTATTTCCGCAATTCACCGCTGGATCGGTTGGCTTCCATGCTGTCTGTGCTGGGCGTGAGCGTACCGCATTACTGGCTCGGCATGGTGCTGGTGATCATTTTCTCGGTGCAGCTCAACTGGTTGCCAGCCACCGGCGCCGGTCCGGGTGGATCGGGGGATTGGAAGCCGGATTGGGAGCATTTCCGCTATCTGATTCTGCCGGCCATCACCATGTCGGTGATCCCCATGGGCGTGGTGGCGCGCACGATCCGCGCCCTGGTCGCCGATATCCTGTCGCAGGACTTTGTCTCGGCCCTTGCCGCCAAGGGTCTGGCCGATGGTGGCGTGTTCCGCCATGTGGTGAAAAACGCCGCACCAACCGCACTGGCGGTAATGGGGTTGCAGCTCGGTTATCTGCTTGGCGGTTCGATCCTGATCGAAACCGTGTTTTCATGGCCGGGCACTGGCTTCTTGCTCAATGCGGCTATCTTTCAGCGTGATCTGCCGCTGCTGCAAGGCACCATCCTGGTGCTGGCAATGTTCTTTGTGTTGCTCAACCTGCTGGTCGATGTGCTGCAAACCGCCTTCGATCCGCGTATCCAGCGGAGCTGAACCATGGCGGTCGGGACGATGGATGCGGGAGCGGCGAAAGTGCAGCCGATTGAGGTATCGGAAGGCTACTGGCGCGGCGTGATCAGCCGCCTGAGCCGCGATCCGGTGGCCATGCTGGCGCTGGGTGTGATTGTGCTGCTGGTGCTGATGGCGATATTCGCGCCGCTGATTGCGCCGGCTGATCCGTTCAAAGGCTCGATGCTGCGCCGCCTGCGACCGATCGGCACGCCGGGTTTCCCGCTGGGCGCCGATGAACTGGGCCGCGACATGCTGTCGCGCCTGATCTATGGCGCCCGGCTGTCGCTGTTCATGGGGGTGACGCCGGTGCTGATGGCCTTTGTGGTCGGTTCCGGCCTTGGCATTTTCGCCGGCTTTGTCGGCGGCCGGATTAATACCGCGATCATGCGCACCATCGATGTATTTTACGCCTTTCCCTCGGTGCTGCTGGCAGTGGCTTTGTCGGGTGCTCTTGGTGCCGGCCTGACCAATGCGCTGGTTTCGCTCACCATCGTGTTTATTCCGCCGATTGCACGAGTTGCCGAAAGTGTCACCACCCAGGTGCGCAACCGCGATTATGTGGAGGCCGCCCGTGCCTCCGGTGCCAGTGGCTTCACCATCGTGCGCGTGCATGTGCTCGGCAATGTGCTCAGCCCGATCTTCGTGTATGCCACCAGCCTGATCTCGGTGGCTATGATCCTGGCCTCTGGGCTCAGTTTCCTTGGCCTGGGCGTGCGGCCGCCCGAGCCGGAATGGGGCCTGATGCTCAACACGCTGCGCACCGCAATCTATGTCAATCCGCTGGTGGCGGCTTTGCCTGGCGCGATGATCTTCATCACCTCGATCTCCTTCAATCTGTTCTCCGACAGCCTGCGTTCGGCGATGGATGTGCGCGCATGACCGATCAGCCGGAAAACCAAATTGCCGATGCCCTGCATCATCCAGAGGATCGGGGTGGGCCACGTCAGCCGCTGCTCAGTGTTAAGGGTCTGATCAAACATTTTCCGGTCAGCAAGGGCCTGTTCGGGCGCAACAAGACCGTAGTGCGTGCCGTGGATGGTGTCGATTTTGATCTGATGAAGGGCGAAACGCTCGGCATCGTTGGCGAAAGCGGCTGCGGCAAATCCACCACCGCGCGGCTGCTGATGCATCTGATCGAACCTGATGCCGGCCGCATCGTGTTTGACGGCGAGGCCGTTGGCGAGGAAATCAGCCTGACACAATTCCGGCGCCAGACCCAGATGGTGTTTCAGGACAGCTACGCCTCGCTCAATCCGCGCCTGACCATCGAAGATTCCATCGCCTTCGCGCCGCAGGTGCATGGCGTGCCGCGCAAGGAGGCCCTGGCGCGGGGGCATGACCTGCTGCACCGTGTCGGCCTGGAACCGCGCCGCTTTGCTGGCCGCTATCCGCACGAACTTTCCGGTGGCCAGCGCCAGCGTATCAATATTGCCCGTGCGCTGGCATTGGAGCCGCGTCTGGTGATCCTGGATGAGGCCGTCTCGGCGCTCGACAAATCGGTGGAAGCGCAGGTGCTCAACCTGCTGCTTGACCTCAAGGATGCGTTCGGCCTGACCTACATTTTCATCTCGCATGATCTGAATGTGGTGAATTTTGTCTCCGACCGGGTGATGGTGATGTATCTCGGCAAGGTGGCGGAGATCGGCCCGTCGGAAAGCCTGTTTGCCGCGCCGAGCCATCCCTATACGGCGGCCTTGCTGAATTCGATGCCGGCGATGGACCCGGATAACCGCACCATGGAGGCGCCGCTATTTGGCGATCCCCCCAATCCAATTGATCCGCCGCCAGGCTGCCGCTTCCATACTCGCTGCCGCCATGTTGCGCCGATCTGCTCCAGCCAGGTGCCGGTGCTGGCCAGCGTGGCAGAGCTGCATGACAGCGCCTGCCTGATGCGCCAGCCCGGCAGCGGCCATCCCCAGGCCGGCCCGGCAATCGAGGTGGCAGCATGAGCGAGGAACCGGTTGTTGATATCCGCAATCTGACCGTGGCCTTCAAAGGCGGGCGCGGCAAGGTCAATGCGGTGAATGGCGTCGACCTGCAAGTCGGGCGCGGCGAAGTGGTGGCCTTGCTGGGTGAATCCGGTTCGGGCAAGAGTGTTACGCTGCGCTCGCTGTTGCGGCTGCATCCGGAACAGCGCACCGAGATGGCCGGCAGTATCAAGGTGCTGGGGCAGGATGTGATGGCGCTGAAAGGTGCGGCGCTGACCGGGTTTCGCGGCAAGACCGTGTCGATGATCTTTCAGGAACCGCTGCTGGCACTTGATCCGGTCTATACCGTGGGTGCGCAGATTACCGAAGGCATCCGAAAGCACGAGCCCGGCGTGAGCAAGGCGGCGGCTGAGGAGCGGGCGCTGGAAGCGCTGAAGCGGGTGCGTATTCCGTCACCGGAACGCCGGTTGAAAGCCTATCCGCATGAAATGTCGGGTGGCATGCGCCAGCGCGCCATGATCGCCCTGGCACTGGCCTGCAATCCGCAGGTGCTGCTGGCCGACGAGCCGACCACGGCGCTGGATGCCACAGTGCAGATTCAGATTCTGCTGCTGCTCAGGGAATTGCAGCGTGAACTCGGCCTGTCGGTGATCCTGGTGACGCATGATATCGGTGTCGCGGTGGAAGTGGCTGATCGTATTGCCGTGATGTATGCCGGCCGCATCGTGGAAACCGGCCCGGTGCGGGATGTGATCCGCAATCCGAGCCATCCCTATACCAAGGGTCTGCTGACCTTCCGTGCTCATGGCGCGATGAAGGGCGCCCGGCTGGATGCGATTCCCGGCGCCCCGCCGGATCTGAGCAAATTGCCGCCGGGCTGTGCTTTTGCACCGCGCTGCAAGCGGGTCGGCGAAGGCTGCGATACGATCCAGCCCGAGCCGGTGACGCTGGGTCCGGCACATTGGGCGCGTTGCCTGAAACTGGCCGAGGCGGCAGAGTAGCTCAGGCCGGCAGCGCCGCCAAATCGGCGCGCAATCGCGGCGCGGCGAAATCGATGAATGCGCGTAGCCGCGCATTTGGCCATTGTCCCTCGCGATGCACCAGATGCACCGGTAGCGGGGGCGGCTCATACTCGGGCAGCAGTATTTCCAGTTCACCGCGCTGTAGTTCCTGCGCGATCATGTAGGATAACACCCGGGTCAGCCCTAGTCCGCGCTGTGCCGCCGTGATAGCCACTTCCACCGAGTTGACGCAGAGCTGTGAGTGCGGCGCCACGCTATCCGTGTTGAATTTCCATGGCCGTGGCGCGGCGCTGTCGGAAAACAGGATCGCGCTATGCTGCGCCAGATCGGCCGGCCGGACCGGGCGGCCATGGCGCGCCAAATAGTCTGGTGCAGCGCAGATCACCCGCCGCACTTGGCCAAGCCGCAAGGCGGTCAGACCGGAATCGGCCAGTTCAGCGATCCGTACCGCCAGGTCAAAACCTTCCTGCACCATGTCGATCACGCGGTCGGCCAACATCAGCCGCAGGTCTATGCCGGGATAATGCGGCAGGAAATCCAGTATCACCGGCGCGACATGGCGGCGGCCGAACAGCACCGAGGCGGTCATGGTCAGCACACCGCGTGGCTCGCCATGCAGGCCGCCAGCCGAACGTTCGGCTTCTTCCAAATCCATCAGGATACGCCGGGCATCGGCCATGAAGCGCAGCCCGGCCTCAGTCGGTTGCACCACCCGTGTGGTACGGTGCAGCAGACGGGCGCCGAGTTTTTCCTCCAAGGCCACCACCGCCCGGGTCACAGCCGGCGGTGACAGGCGCAGCTTCTGGGCCGCAGCGGCGAAACTTTTGGCTTCGGCCACTGCCAGAAAAGCGCGGATCGAGGCGAAATGGTCCATTATTCCATTTTATGAAATAGTGAATTGCAGAATAGATATATTATCATCTTGAATTGAAAGATCATAGTGGGGCCAGCAGCAAGGAGCCCCGATCATGACCCAACCCGCCCAGCCCATCCGACTGCATGGCTTTCAGCTTTCGGGCCACAGCCATCGCGTCGAACTGTTTCTCAACCTGCTTGGCCTGCCCTATCAGTTCATTGCCGTGAATCTGGCCGGCGGTGAACATTTGCAGTCGAAATTCCTGCCTCTGAATCCGTTTGGCCAGGTGCCGGTGATCGAGGATGGTGCGGTCACTTTGGCCGATAGCAATGCCATCCTGGTTTATCTGGCGCAGGTCTATGATCCGGCGCGGCGCTGGCTACCGGCCGATCCGCTGCGCCAGGCGCAGATTCAGCGCTGGCTTTCGGTGGCGGCTGGCGACCTGGCTTTTGGGCCAGCACTGGCCCGTATCATCCGCCTGTTCAAGCGGCCCGCCGACATGGTTCAGGCTCAGGCGGTTGCGCACCGCCTGCTGCAAAGACTGGAAGCGCAGCTTGGCGCCAATGGATGGCTGGTGGGCGATATGCCAAGCATCGCCGATCTGGCGCTCTACAGCTACACGGCGCGGGCACCGGAAGGCGATGTAACGCTGGAGGACTTTCCTGCCATTCGCGCCTGGCTAAACCGGGTGGAGGCATTGCCCCGCTTCCACCCCATGCCGCGCGCCACAAGCTAGCGGGGATGATCATGGAAAATCTGACAGTCTACCATGCCGGCGAAATAGCCATGCAGGAACGCGCCGGCGTGCGCCTTCAGGCCGAACGCGGCCAGCGCATGATCCGTGATTTCATGCCGGATCAGCATCGCGATTTTTTCGCCATGCTACCGTTCCTGCTGGTTGGGCATGTTGATGCTGCGGGCCAGCCCTGGGCCAGCATGCTGGTGGGCGAACCGGGCTTCGCCACATCACCAGATCCTCGGCATCTGCGCATCGCGCCGCTGCCATTGCCGCACCATCCGCGCCCGGTCGTGGGGGATGTGCTGGGCTTGCTGGGTATTCAGCCGGAAACCCGGCGTCGCAACCGCATGAATGGCCGCGTCGTGGCCGTGGCTGGCGATGGCAGCTTTACCGTGCAGGTGCAGCAGAGTTTCGGCAATTGCCCGCAATACATCCAGCCACGCCAGGCCAGGCCGGTGATCCGACCCGCATTGCCGCAGCGCGCCGAAGGCCCGATTCTATCGGCCGAAGCGGCTGCATTGATCGAACGCTCGGATACATTCTTCATTGCCAGCGCGGCAAAGGGAGCAGCATCAGGGGCAGTGGGCGATCCAAGCCAGGGCGTTGATGTGTCGCATCGCGGTGGACTGCCAGGCTTTGTGCTGCGCCAGGATGATGCGCTGCTGATCCCGGATTACGCCGGCAACAATCTGTTCAACACCTATGGCAACCTGTTGCTGGAGCCACGCGCCGGCCTGTTGTTTTTTGATCCGGTCAGCGGCGACATGCTGCAATTGCATGGCTTGGCCGAGATTCTTTGGGATGGGCCGATCGTGGAGCGCTTGCCGCAGGCGCGTCGCGCAATGCGATTTCGCATCACGGGCGGCCTATGGCTGCCGGCGGCGATACCGTTGCAATTCGGCCCGCCGATTACATAGACTGATTATCTAAACAGGAGTGAACCATGGCTGCCTATATTCTCGCCTTCGTCGATGTTACAGACGCGGAAACCTACGAGCGCTACAAGCAACTGGCGCCGCCGGCGATTGCGGCGGGCGGCGGGCGTTATCTGGTGCGCGGCGGTGCGGTGGAAGTGCTGGAAGGCAGCCATGACGGCCGCCGCGTGGTGGTGCTGGAATTCCCCGATATCGCCGCCGCCAAGGCTTTCTATGATGGCGAGGCCTACCGCGAGGCGCGCGCCGTGCGCGCCCCGGCCTCCAAGGCCACTTTGCTGCTAGTACCGGGAATTTAGGTCGATTCACCTGGATCGACGGCCTTGGTGGCGTCGCGGAACCATTGCGGCTTGTCGGTAGTCCAGGTCTCACCCCAGAGATGGCCACCGCCGCTCATTTCCATAGTTTCGCCGGTGATGAAGCCACCGGCCGGGCCGCCGATGAACAATGCCGCTTCGGCCACCTGCCAGGGGCTGCCGGCAATGCGCATCGGGTTCACGTTTTCATAGCGTTTGCGCACATGCGGCTGATAGACCTGCCAGCCTTCGGAGCGGATCGTACCCGGGGCGATGCAATTGACCCGGATGCCGAGCGGCGCCCATTCCACTGCCACTGCTTCGGAAAATGCCTTCACCCCGGCCCGGGCAGCGCAGGT
Organism: Ferrovibrio sp.; assembly: GCF_017994015.1. Classification (GTDB taxonomy): domain Bacteria; phylum Pseudomonadota; class Alphaproteobacteria; order Ferrovibrionales; family Ferrovibrionaceae; genus Ferrovibrio. The sequence goes on from NZ_JAGOLP010000008.1 coordinate 51,040, forward strand.
ATGCGCCACATTATGCAGGCCGCGCGGCGAGACCACGATGGTGACAATGCTGCCGCCACGCCCGGCATCGCGCCAGCGCCGCGCCGCTGCCTGCATGACGTTGAATGTGCCGGTCAGGTTGGTGTCGATCACCGCACGCCAGCCTTTTTCAGTATAGTCGATGGCCGGCTGCGGAAATTGCCCGCCGGCTGAATTCACCAGCAGATCGGGCGGCCCGCCCCAGTTCTGCGCCACTGTATCGAACATCACGTCCACGCTGTCGCGCTGGCGAATGTCCACCGTCACGGCAAGGCAATCCAGGTCGTGCTGCCGCATCGCCTCGGCCACCGGCGCCAGCCGTTCCAGGCGGCGGCCGGCAATGGCAACGCGGGCGCCTAGCCGTGCCGCCAGCCAGGCGGTGGCGCGGCCGATGCCGCCGCCGCCGCCGGTTACCAGCAGGCTACGGCCGGCCAGGCTGCCGGCGGCAAGATTGGTCGGATGCGCCGCCAGGTCGGCATCCGAGAGGGCGAGGGGGGCTTCGTCGGTCATCTCAGCTCTTGAGGATTTCGCCGGCGATGATCAGCTTGCGTACCTCGGTGGTGCCGGCGCCGATCTCTAGCAGCTTGGTGGCGCGGAACAGCCGGTTCACTTCGGCTTCCCAGATATAGCCGCTACCGCCGTGGATCTGCACCGCATGATCCAGCACACGATTCATGGTATCGGCTGCATACATCACTGACGCCGCAGTGAGGGCGTGGATCGAGCCGCGGCCGCCGCCGCCGACTTCCAGTTCATTTGCTTCCATCAGCACGCGATAGGTGAAGCTGCGCATGGTTTCCACCAGCACATACATTTCCGCCACGCGGCTCTGCACCATCTGGAAGCTTGCAATCGGCTTGCCGAATTGCTGGCGCGTGCGCGCATAATCAATGCTCAGTTCCAGCGCCCGTTCGGAGATGCCGAGGCAGATCGGCGCGATCATGGCGCGCTCCAGGTCCAGCCCGCTCATCACCACGCCAACACCGCGATTCTCGCCGCCAACCAGATTTTCAGCCGGCACGCGGCATTCGTCAAAAACCAGCTCGGCCGTCTGGCTGCCGCGGAAGCCCATCTTCACCAGCTTCTGCGCCACGCGAAAGCCCGGATAATCCTTCTCGACGATGAAAGCCGAAATGCCATGCGCGCCGGCGCCTGGATTGGTTTTGGCATAAACCAGCAGCACATCGGCCACCGGGCCGTTGGTGATGTAAATCTTGCCGCCATTCAGCACATATTCATCACCCTCGCGCCGTGCCGTGGTGCGCATTGAGCCGAGCGCATCCGAGCCGGCGCCGGGTTCGGTCAGGCCCAAAGCACCGGTCAGCGAGCCATCGCACAGGCCCGGCAGGTATTTGCGCCGCTGCGCATCATTGGCATTGCGGTAGATGTTGTTGAGGCAGAGATTTTCATGCGCCACCCAGCTTAGCGCCAGGGCATGATTCCAGCGCGAGAATGCTTGCAGGATCAGGCCGCTGGTCATCAGGTCGGCGCCAACCCCGCCGTAATCCGGGTCCACGGTGATGCCGAAATAGCCTGCCTTGCCCAATTTGGCAAAGGCATCGCTCGGCCACCATTCCTCGTTATCCATGCGGGTGCTGAGCGGATACAATTCCGCCTTGGCATAGCGGTCGGCGGCATCCAGCACGGCATTCTGCTCCGGGCTGAGGCTGAATTGCGCGTTGCTGTTGGCGGTGCTGTTCGACATTCCCGGCTTCCCTATTTCTTGATGAATTGAATTCATTAAATGCCCGGGCTGAATTTCTGTCAATGCCATGCCACCAAGCATAGGGTGGTGAAACCGCTGATGAACCCGGTTCGCATAAGCGATTGACGCTTAGTGTTATGCCGGGCTAGATCATGGCATGACCAAGACCGCCACCCGCAAACGCGCCAGCCGCCTGCCGCGCGAAAAACGTGAAGCCGACATTCTGGCGGCCGCGCGCGCCGTATTCCGCCTGCGCGGCTACGAGAATGCCTCGATCTCGGAAATCGCAGAGCGGGCCGGCGTGGTGGAAGGCTCGATCTACCGCTATTTCGAGAGCAAGCGCGCGCTGCTCGTGCGGGTGATCGAGGATTGGTATAGCGGCATGATCGAGGAGGATAGCCATCTGCTGCCCAGTGTCAGCGGCATCCGCAACCGGCTGCGCTACATTGTCTGGCATCATCTCAAGGCATTGCATGACGAACCCGGGCTTTCCAGTCTGGTGTTTCTCGAATTCCGCCCGGACCCGAATTATCGCAAAACTACGATCTATGCGCTGAACCGGCGCTATACTGCACGTGCCACGGCAGTGATCCGTGATGCGGTGGCGGCTGGGGAATTCCGCAATGATGTGTCGCCCGGCCTGGTGCGCGACCTGATCTATGGCTGTGTTGAACACCATACCTGGGCGTTTCTGCGCGGCGAGGGTGATTTTGATATCGAGGCGGTGGCCGACAGCATCACCGATGTTGTCTATCGTGGCCTGGCCGCACCGGCGCCGCAACCGCAGCCGCTGGATGTCGCTTTGCAGCGGCTGGATGCGGCGGTGAGTCAGCTCAACAAACTATCCCTTGCTGCGCCGACTGAGGAAGGCCTGCAAAACATCGAGCGTGGCCGGCGACGCCGCTAGACGCGACACCTGATCGGCTTCCGCATCAAGCTGTTGTTGCAGGCTGGCATCCGGGCTTTTCGCCAGCAGACGTTTTACCGCAGCCATCGTCCCGCTGGGCATTGCAGCCAATGTTTGCACCACCTGCTCCACAGCATCGGCAAAGGCTGCATCGTCATAAACCCGGGTGATCAGGCCCCAATCCAGCGCGGTTTCGGCGTCCAGGATCGGGTTGAGCGCAATGATCTCGAAGGCCCGGCGCATACCGGCCATGCGGGGTAAATTGTAGCTCAGGCCGCCATCGGGCGAGAGGCCGGATTTGGTATAGGCGCTGGCAAAACGTGCCGAGCGTTTCGCCAGCACGATATCGGCGGTCAGCGCCAGGCTGAAGCCACCGCCTGCCGCCATGCCGTTTACCGCTGCCACCAGCGGCGCGGCGCCATGATGCAGCCGGGTGATGCCGAGATGGAACAGGCTGGCCATTTCCAGCACATGGCTGCGCAGATGGTCGCGGTTGGCAATGAAGTCGTCGATATCGCCGCCAACGCTGAAGAAATCACCTTCCGCTGCCAGCAAGATACATTTCAGGCTGTCATCTGCAGCGCAGGCCATGGCGGCTTCGGCAAAAGCCTTGCACCAGGCCAGGTCCACCGCATTGCGGCGCCCCGGATTGGCCAGAGTGATCCGGGCCACACCATCCTTGCGGCTGAAATCGATGCGTTTCTCTGTCATGCCGTTTTCCTCCCTCACAGGCGCAGCACACCATAACCCGGTTCGCCAAATGGCGCATTCAAGGCGGCGGCGATGCCGATGCCGAGCGCATTGCGCGTATCCACCGGATCAAGCAGGCCATCGTCCCATAATTCCGAGGTGGAATGATAGGCGGAAAGCTGCTGCTGATAGGCCTGCAAAGTCTCGTCGCGCACCCGGGCCAGGTCTTCCGGGCCATAAGCGATACCGTCACGTTCAAGCTGGCGCAGCTTCACTTCGGCCAGGGTATTGGCTGCCTGCTCACCGCCCATCACGCCGATCTGGTGATTGGGCCAGGAAAACAGGAAACGTGAATCAAACGCACGGCCACACATGCCGTAATTGCCGGCGCCAAAGGAGGCATGGCACATCACGGTGAATTTCGGCACATGGCTGCAAGCCTGCGCCATAATCATCTTGGCGCCATCCTTGGTGATGCCGGCGGCTTCGTAGGTCTGGCCCACCATGTAGCCGGTGATGTTCTGCAAAAACAGCATCGGCGTGTTGTTCTGATTGCACAATTCAATGAAATGCGCGCCTTTCAGCGTGCTGTCATTAAATAGCACGCCGTTATTGGCCAGGATGCCGATGCGGTGGCCCCAGATGCTGGCATAGCCGCAAACCAGCGTGGGGCCATAGGCCGGCTGGTATTCATGGAAACGACTGCCATCCACCAGGCGGGCAATCACCTCGCGCATGTCGAAGCTTTTTTTGATGCTGTCGGGCAGGATGCCATAGAGTTCGTCCGGGTCGTAGAGCGGCGCGTCGGCGCTGTTCATGGCGATGCGGGTCTTCTGTGTCGGCGCCCATTGCGCCACGATCTCACGGCCGATGCGGATGGCATCCAGTTCGCTATTGGCCGGATAGTCGCAGGTGCCGGAGGTGCGGGTATGCAGGTCGGCGCCGCCCAGATCATCGGCAGAAACGATGGCGCCGGTGGCAGCCTTCACCAAGGGCGGCCCGGCCAGGAAAACCGCGCCGGTGCCGCGCACGATCACATTATAGTCGCTCAAGGCCGGGATATAGGCACCGCCCGCCGTGCAATGGCCAAACACCAGCGCCAGCTGCTTGATGCCGCGTTTGCTGAGCAGCGACTGATTGCGGAAGATGCGGCCCGCCATATGCTTGTCGGGAAAGACATCGGATTGCATTTGCAGGAAGCCGCCGGCGGAATCGCAGAGATGTACCACCGGCAGGTGGTTTTCCAAGGCGATTTCCAAGCAGCGCACAATCTTCTTGATGGTGAGCGGAAACCAGGCGCCGCCTTTCACGGTGGAATCATCGGCATGGATCATCACCTCGCGGCCGGCCACGATGCCGATGCCGGTGATGCAGGATGCGCCCGGCGAGGCGCCGTCATAAGCCATGTTGCCGGCCAGGGTGGAAAGCTCCAGGAAGGGTGTGCCGGGATCGAGCAGCTTTTCCAGCCGCTGGCGCGGCAGCAGCTTGCCATGCCCGGCCAGGCGTTGCAGGTCGCGTAGCGGCCGTTCATGGCGCGCGATGCGCTGGTTCTCGTGCAAGCTCTGCGCCAGCGCCTTATTGGCGGCATAGCGCAGGCGGAATTCCTCATCGCTGGTGCGAATAGCGGATTTCAGAACGCTCATGCTGCATCTCCGAAGCTGATCAGCACCGCGCCACGGTCGAAAGTGGCATTCTCGGTCACATGCAGTTTGGCAATGCGGCCGGCGCGAGGCGCCAGGATGCTCATTTGCAGTTTCATGCTTTCGATCACCAGCAGCTTGTCGCCCTCGGCCACCTCCTGGCCTGGGGCGGCATGCAGGCTGATCACGGTGCCCGGCATATCGGCCAGGATTTCATTCGCCGCGGCACCGGCCTGGGCCGCGTCTCCGGCTTCGCTCTGGCGGCGCAGATGGATGTTGCGGCCGGCGATGCGCAGGTAGATATCGTCGCCCACCACCAGGCGCCAGCCCTGAACGCTTTGGCCATTCACCAGCAGGCTGAAGGCGCCACCAGTGCCGGGCTGCTCGCTGACATTAAAGGCGCTGCCATCCAGCGCCAAGCGCAAGTCAGGCCGCCGTGCCAGCACATCCAGTTCGCAGCTCTGGCCGTTCAGATCAAAACGATACGCCATGCTCAATTCCTCCAGGCGCCGATGCTGGCGAAAGGCTCGGGCACATCCAGCAGACTTTGCCGGATATCAACAAGGCCCAAAGCGGCGGCGGCCAGGGCGGCTTGCTGCGTGCTTGCAGGCAAGGGCGGTGCAGCCAGGCTTTCGGCCTGTTCGGCCAGGAAGCCGGTATGCAGCCGCCCGGCGCGGAATTCGGCATGCGCCATGATGCGCGCCAGATAATCCCCGTTATGGTTCACACCCAGCAGCGCCAATTGCTCCAGCCCGGCTTGCAGGCGGCTGGCGGCTTCATCGCGATTGGCGCCATGGGCAATCAGCTTGGCCAGCATGGAATCAAAAGCCGGTGTCACTGCCTGGCCGGCCAGGATACCGCCATCCCAGCGCAGGCCGTCGCCCTGCGGAATATGCAACAGGCCGATGCGGCCGGTGGCGGGGCGGAAGTCGCGTTCCGGCTCCTCGGCGCAAAGCCGCACTTCGATGGCATGGCCGTGGCGGCGCAAATCGCCTTGTGCGCAGGGCAGCGGCAGGCCTGCGGCAATGCGTAATTGCTGCTCAACAAGGTCAACGCCATAGACCAGTTCGGTTACCGGATGCTCCACTTGCAGCCGGGTATTCATCTCCAGGAAATAGAAGGCGCCATCCTTGCCGAGAATGAATTCCACCGTGCCGGCATTGCGATATTTCGCCGCGCCGGCCAGCTTCACGGCGGCGTTGCAAATCGCATCACGCAACGCCTCGGGCAGATTGGGTGCCGGGGCTTCCTCCACGATCTTCTGATAGCGGCGCTGCAATGAACATTCGCGCTCGCCGAAATGCAGCACATTGCCCTGGCCATCGCCTAGCACCTGCACTTCGATATGGCGCGGCATTTCCACCAGTTTTTCGGCATAGACACGGCCATCGCCGAAATAGCGCTTGGCTTCGCCGGCTGCCATAGTTGCCGCTTCGGCCAGTTCATCCGGGCCGCGCACAATTTTCATGCCCTTGCCGCCGCCGCCGGCGGAAGCCTTGATCAGTAGCGGAAAGCCAACGCTGGCGGCTTGCGCTGCAATGGCAGCGGCATCGCCGCTCAGATCGATGCTGGGCGCCACCGGCACGCCCTGGGCGCGGGCATAGTCACGTGAGCGGATTTTGTCGCCCATCAGATGCATGCTGGCCGGATCAGGGCCGATGAAAACCAGCCCGGCATCAGCAACAGCCTGGGCGAAGCCGGCATTTTCAGAGAGGAAGCCATAGCCGGGATGGATCGCTGCCGCCTGCTGCGCCTTGGCAGCGGCAATGATCTGCGCCCCATCCAGATAGGCGGCAGTTGGCACGCTGCCGAGCAGTTCCACAGCGGCATCGGCCATGGCGAAATGCGGCGCCTTGCGATCTTCAAAATGATACACCGCCACGGCGCGGATACCGAGGCGTTGCAGGCTGCGGATGACCCGGCAAGCAATCTCGCCGCGATTGGCCACCAATACGGCAGGAAACAGGCTCATGCGCGAAACCCTCCGTAATGAATTCGGTTCATTAATTTGGCGTGGAGCAAACAGAATGGCATGGTGGCTCCGGTTGTTATGCGTTGATCAGGCGAGCCAGCGCTTGCGGCGGCGATAATGTTTCACAGCGTGATAATCCACCTTGGCCACGCCACCCAGATAGGCATCCTGCACATCGGGATTGGCGCGCAGCACCTCGGCAGTGCCGTTCATCACCACGCGGCCATTCTCGATCAGATAGGCGGTATGCGCCACGTCAAGCGCGGCAGCGGCATTCTGTTCCACCAGCAGCACGGCCACCTTCTGCTCAGTGTTGATGCGGCGGATGATGTCAAAGATTTCGTCCACCAGATAGGGCGCCAGGCCCAGGCTCGGCTCGTCGAGCATGATCAGTTTCGGCTCGGTCATCAGCGCGCGGGCAATTGCCAGCATCTGCTGTTCGCCGCCGGAAAGGTAGCCCGCCTTGGCCTTGGCGCGGTCGCGCAGGCGCGGGAACAGGTCAAACATGCGCTCCATCAGGTCGCGCACCCGGGCGCGGTCGTTATGCATGGAGGTGGCGGCGATCAGGTTTTCCGCCGGAGTCAGATGGCCGAAGACGCGGCGGCCTTCCAGGCAATGCACAATACCCTTGCGCACCCGTTCGGGCGCATCGATCTTGAGAATATCCTCGCCGTTGAAGGTGACATCGCCGCGCGTCACGGCGCCGCGTTCCGGTTTCAGCAGGCCGCTGACGGTTTTCAGCACCGTGCTCTTGCCGGCGCCATTGGCGCCAAGCAGGGCCACCAGGCCACCTTCCGGCACATCGATGGAAATGCCCTTCACGGCCAGGAATACCTGATCGTAAACCACTTCAACATTGTTCAGGGCCAGCAGCGACATGGCATCCATCTATCCGGGCAATGAAAAGAAAGGGCGCGGCAGCAAGGCTGCCGCCGCGCCCGGCAGTTTTACTTGCCGCTCTTGGCGAATTCGGAGGAGTATTTCTTGATCTCCGCCCACACCACATCCTGATTGGCCGAGAACCAATCGGTCTTGGCCTGGAAGCCCTTGCCATCCCATTGCGATATGCGGCCCATGCCGCCGCCCTGGTGATCGGCATTGGTCACGGTGGTGGAGGGCATCATGCCATCCGCCGTGAAGCCCTTGATCGCTTGCAGGCCGGCATTAAGCCAGGGGCCGGAAACCGGGCCGTTCGGCGCGATTTCAAACGCCTTGCGCACGCCTTCCAGGATGGTGGCGATAATCATCACGCCGTAATTGTAGTAGACCGTGCCCACCTTGTTTTCCGGCCCGGCGCCCTTGCCGGCAGCCACCACGTTCTTGAGGATGTCCTGGATCGGCTTCGGTTCGCGGCCGAGCACGCAGGGATCAACCTTCATCACGCCCTTCACCGCATCGCGGCCGGCCACGTCCATGTCGGATTCGGAAATCCAGACGCTGGAGCACATGCGATCCATGCGGATGCCGTTGCGCACGGCTTCGGTCAGGGCCACGGTCTGGCCCACGCCGGCGCCCCAGAAGATCACCCAATCCGGGCGCGCGCGCCGCACCTGCGGCCAGATCGCCGACTGGTCGTTGCCCGGCGGCGTATAGGGGAAGGTCTGCAATTCAAAGCCCAGCTTGTCGCGCAGCGCTTCCAGGATCGGCAGCGGCTCCTTGCCAAACGGCGTGTCGATATGCACATAGGCAATCTTCTTGCCCTTCAGGCCGCCATCCTGCTTGTTGGCGTAATCCAGGATCAGGCCCATCTGCGTCCAGTAATTCGGCGATAGCGGGAAGATATAGGGGAACACGGTGCCGTCAGCGGCGTCCGAGCGGCCGGAAAAGGCGGTGACCATGTTGATCTTGTCGGCCAGCACGCGCGGCACCAGGGCGCGCGCCACCGGTGTGGAAAGCGGGTCCACCAGCACCATGCCCTGGCCCTTGGCGCGTTCATAGGATTCGATGGCGCGCGGCAGATCGTTGCCGTGGTCGGTCACCTCGGCCACGATCTTGTGGCCGCCGATGCCGCCGCGCTCGTTGATCAGCGTGATATAGTCGCGCTGGCCCTGGCTGTATTCGGCGGTCACGAAGGTGTAAACCTTGGTGAAATCCTGCGTCATCAGGAAGCGGATGGTCTTGTCCTGGCCGAAGGCCAGCTTGATTGGCTGCGAAGCGAGCAAAGCGGCGGCACCGGCGCCGGTAAGCAGGGTGCGACGATCGACGGTCATGGGCGTTCTCTCCTGTGTTTGTTTCTTATGGTTCACTTCAGCGTTGGGCATGGCGGAACGGCCATACCAGGAAATAGTTGCGCATGTTGTTGTAGATCTTGGCCAGGCCGAGCGGCTCCCAGAGCAGGAAACCGACGATCATGGCGCCATACAGCATCAGCGGCACATGGGCGCGCAGATCGGCGCTGAGCTGCCACTCGAATGTGGTGGCCAGCAGGCCGATGAAATTGTTCAGCACAATCGGCGCGAACAGGATCAGCGCGGCGCCGAAGAAGCTGCCCAGCACGCTGCCCATGCCACCAACGATCACCATGGCCACAAGCTGGATCGACAATTCGATATGGAATTGCTCGGGTGAAATCTGCCGCAGGTAGCACACCGCCAGCACGGCGCCGACCACGCCGCCGATGAAGGACGAGACCCAGAAGGCCAGCAGCTTGAAGCGGAAGGTATCCACCCCGATCACTTCGGCGGCATAATCCTTCTCGCGCACGGCGGCCAATGCGCGGCCCAGGCTGGTGCGGCGCAGGTTGAGCATGAACAGGGCAACGATGACACAGATCGCCAGCGCCAGATAATACACTGCCTTGTCGCCCTGCACCGGGATGCCGAGGAAGGTGATGGGCGGCACCGTGATGGAAGCCTGGTTGCCGCCGCTGATCACTGAGAAATGCGAAATGGTGAAATCGACGATATACTGCATCGCCAGAGTGGCCATGGCGAGATACAGGCCCTTCACGCGCAACGCGGCGGCGCCAAAGATAATCCCGATGCCGGCACTGGTCAGGCCGCCCAGCAGCATCGCCAGTTCAAACGGCACGCCGGCGCGCACCGCATGCACCGAGGCATAGGCGCCGATGCCGATCACCGCGCCATAACCCAGATGCACCTGGCCGGCCATGCCCATCAGCATGTTGAGGCCAAGCGCTGCCGTGGACCAGATGATCCAGGGCAGCAGGTAGCCGACCAGATAGAGGCGGTCGACAATGAAGGGCGCCGCCACGGCCAGCAGCAGCATGAAGCCGGCCAGGCGGCGGTCAAGCGGCAGCGGCCAGAGCTGGCGCTCGTCGCGATAACGGGTGAAGCGGATGCCGGCGCGGCGATAAAACATGGTGTGTTAAATCCTCTCGATATGCTCGCGGCCAAACAGGCCGTGCGGCTTCAAGAGCAGGGTGAGCAGGATGATGACCGAGGCCACCACATCGCGGGTGCCGCCGCCCACCAGCGGGTCAAGCACGCCAGTGGCAACACTTTCGGCCACGCCGACAATCAGCCCGGCAATCAGCACGCCGGGAATGGAATCCAGGCCGCCCAGGATGGCGATGGCCAGAGCCTTGATCAGCAGCAGCGATAGCGACCAGTCAACACCCTGGGTGGCGCCCCACATCACACCGGCAATGGTGGCGCTGGCAGCGGCCAGGCCCCAGGAGATGGCAATGGCGCGTTCCACCCGGATGCCAACCGCCCAGGAGGCGGTCTGATCGTCAGACACCGCGCGCATCACCACGCCAAGCCGCGAGTTGAACAGGAATAGCGACAGCACGATCATCGCCAGCGATACCGCGCCGCCGATCATCGTTGAACGGTTGATCAGCAGGTCGCCGATAAACAGCGGCGTACCGGGAATGCCGATATCCAGTCGCTTCACGGCCGAGCCGGCAAAGCCCGGCAGCAGGCCGCGCAGCATGATCTCGATGCCCAGGGTGAGCATGATGGCCATGATCACCGGCTGGCCGATCATGCGGCGCAAAGCCAGGCGTTCGGTGGCGGCGCCAAGGCCGAACATGCCAGCCACAGCCACCGGCACGGCAAGCCAGATCGGAATGCCAAGCGGGCCGGAGACCATCCAGGCCATATAGGCGCCGGTCATCGCCAATGCGCCCTGGGCCAGATTGGCGATGCCCGAAGTCTTGTAGATAAGCACCATGCCAAGCGCCACCAGCGCATACATCAGGCCGACAAAAACGCCGTTCACAGCCAGTTCGAGGATCAGCAAATAGTCCATCAGGCCGGTACCTCACGAATGGCGAGCGCACGGCTCAGTTTACCCTTCGAGCCGTCCTCGTAGGATATTTCGGCCTCGAAAGTCACGTCGCGGGCATCGCTGTAGAGCGCATCGATCAGCTTGCCGTAGCGTTCCTCAATCACATTGCGGCGCAGCTTGCGGGTGCGCGTGATCTCGCCGTCATCCGCATCAAAATCCTTGTGCAGATTGACAAAGCGTTTGATCCGCAGCCCGGCCGGTTGCAGCGTGTTGACATGCGCCACCACGCCCTCGATCAGCCCCAGCACTTCCGGCCGCTGCGACAATTCAGCATAGGAAGTATAGGTGATGGCGCGTTTCTCGGCCCAATGGCCCACAGCCTCCAGGTCGATACACAGGATCGCGGTGAGGTGCGGTTTGCCAGCGCCGAGCACCGCCACATTGCGCACATATTGGCTGAATTTCAGCCGGTTCTCGATGTAATTCGGAATGTAGCGTTCGCCGCTCGCGGTGCGCACCACTTCGCTGACACGGCCAAGCACGGCAAGCTGGCCATCCTCGTCCAGATAGCCGGCATCGCCGGTGCGCAGCCAGCCATCCTGCAAGGCTTTGGCGCTGGCTTCCGGGTCATCAACATAGCCGTCGATCACCGAAGCCGAGCGGATCAGGATTTCGCCGCTTTCGTCGATGCGGATATCCACACCCGGCATCGGCCGGCCCACGGTCTGCAATTTCACCGAGCCTTCCACCTGCGCCGCCGAAAGCGCAGCGGTTTCGGTCTGGCCGTAAAATTGCTTCAGCTTGATGCCCAGCGCACGGAAGAACAGGAAAGTATCCTCGCCCATCGCCTCGCCGCCGGTGAAGGCGCGTTCGGCGCGGCTCAGGCCGAGATAATCCTTGATCGGGCCGTAGACGCAGATTTCGCCAACGGCCAGTTTTAGGCGGTCCCACAGGCTGGGTTCGCGTCCGCCCAGGCGGTTACGTTCCACTTCAACCGCATGCGGCATGAAATAATCAAACAGGCGGCGTTTCAGCGGCGTGGAATCGGCCATGCCGACCTGCACCCGGGTCAGCATATTGTCCCAGGCGCGCGGTGCGGCGAGATAGAAGGTCGGTGCCACGGCGCGGATATCGGCCAGCACGGTTTCCTGGCGCTCGGGGATATTGATCGTGGCAGTGAGCAGCAGCCCGGCGCCGAGGGTGAAGACAAAATCGCCAACCCAGGCCGTGGGCAGATAGGCGAACAATTCCTCATGCATGCGGAAATAGCCGCCCTGGCGCGCATTTTCCACGCCGCCCACCACATTGCGATGGCGCAGCGGAATGCCCTTTGGCAAACCGGTGGTGCCTGAGGAATAGAGCAATACGGTAATATCGTCAGGCTGGGCGCGGGCGAGCATATTCTCGGCCAGACTGGCATCGGCAGCCAGCCGTGCCCGGCCACGCTCGGCCACTTCATCCAGCGCAAACACGCCGTCCGGCCGGTCATGGCCCAGGCCGCGCGGATCGTCATACAGGATCACCTGCGGCCGGCCGATGCGCTCGCGCAGGCCAACCAGCTTGTCCACCTGTTCCTGATCTTCCGCCACTGCCAGCTTGGGATTGCCGAAGCGGGTGAAGGTGTCCAGCTCATCCACCGGCACATCGGGATAGATCGGCGAGGGGAAGGCGCGCAGCACATTTGCCGCCAGCATGGAGAAATACAGATTGGCGCGGTTATCACCCACCACAATCACGGCATGGCCGGGCTCAACGCCCAATTGCTCAAAGCCGGCGGCCAATGCCAGCACCCGGTCGCGCACCTGCGGCCAGGTATATTCCTGCCAGATGCCGTAATCGCGCTCGCGAAAACCAATCCGGCTCGGATAGGCGGCGGCATTGCGCGCCAGAGCGCCGACCAGTGTTGTCGGTTCTTCTAAATGAGCCACGTTCATCAATGGCCTCCCGCTGCCACACGGGCGGCGGCGCGTTTGCCAAGATAGGCCGAAATCACCTCGGGCTTGGCAATCGCCTGATTGGGTTCGCCTTCGGCAATGATCTCGCCATAGCTCAGCACCACGATGCGGTCGCAGATCGCCGTCACCACATCCATGTGATGCTCGATCAGCAGGATGGTGACGCCGCGCTCCTCGCGGGCATCCAGGATGAAGCGGGCGATATATTCCTTCTCTTCCTGGTTCATGCCGGCCATCGGCTCGTCCAGGATCAAGAAGCGCGGCTCGGCCACCAGGGCGCGCGCCAGTTCCACGCGCTTTTGCAGGCCCATCGGGATGGTTTCCACCGGCTCGTCGCGGATATCCTGCAACTGCATGAAATCAATCACATCCTCGGCGGCGCGGCGATGCTCCACTTCCTCGCGTGCGGCCCAAACCCAGTAAAACAGCGAGGCCAGCGCACTCGGCCGCATGCGCACATGGCGGCCAAGCAGGATGTTGTCGAGCACACTCATGCCACGGAACAGCGCCAGATTCTGGAAGGTGCGCGCCACGCCCAGGCCGGCCACGCGGTTCGGCTTGATCGCCGTGATATCCTGGCCAAAAAGCTGCACGTTGCCAGCATTGGGCGGATAGAAGCCGGTGATGACATTAACCATGGTGGTCTTGCCCGAGCCATTCGGCCCGACCAGGCCGAATATCTCGCCGCGATCAACATGCAGATCAACCCCCTTCAGCGCCTTGAGGCCGCCAAAGGAACGCTCGATGCCGCGACATTCCAGAATGCGCTCGCCCGGCGCCATGCCTGCTGCCGGCTTCAAGACGTGAATCCTCTGAAAACAATTCCCTGCCGGCCAGGCAAGATAAAACCCTGGCCGATGGGCTCGCCTGCCGCGCGCCGCATCCGTTTCCTCCTCATGGGCCGATTCTCTATGGTCCGGCCTCGCGATGGGCTTATTGAACGTCATTCATTAAGCCGAGTCAATCAGACAATGCCGGCCATGGCATATTCACCACCCCCTTGCTGGCAGAGGGTAAAATGGCGATCCTGAACCCGGCGCATCCCGTGCCGGCCAAGCGGCAGCGTGTTTCATGCAGCAGATATCCCTGATCACCCTGGGCATCGCCGATCTGGCGCGCTCAAAGCAGTTCTATGGCGCCGGTTTCGGCTGGTCGCCGGTGTTCGAGAATCAAGAAATCGTATTTTACCAGATGAATGGCCTGGTGCTTGCCACTTGGCTGAAAACCGCGCTGGATGCCGATACCGGCCGGCTGTCAGGCTCGATCGGCGCCTTTGCGCTGGCGCATAATCTGGGCCGGCAGGACGCGGTGGAGCCGCTGATGCAGCGCCTGATCGCGGCTGGCGGCAGTTTGCTGCGCGCGGCGCTGGCGCCGCCGCATGGCGGCTATTGTGGCTATGTCGCCGATCCGGATGGCCATGCCTGGGAAATCGCCTGGAATCCGGCCTGGGCCATGGATGCTGAGGGCCGCATCACTTTCGGGCTTTGAGCTTCAGCAGCGCCAGCAGCATGGCGTCGCGTTCGGCGGCCAGGTCGGCAATGCTGCGGCCGGCGGCCTCGCGGGCCACGCCGCGGATCAGCTTCTGCCGGGTGCTGGCATCCAGTTTGGGGTTGCCCAGCGAGGCCCAGCGCTTTTCCTGGCTTGGGCCGAGATGCTCCAGGTAATGCGCGATGCCGCCGGGGCCACCGCCAAGATGATAGGTCATATGCGCGCCCTGGATCGCCCAGCGCAGGCCGGGGCCTTCCACCAGCGCCTTGTCCACATCGGCCACATCGGCGATGCCCTCCGCCACGATATTCACCGCTTCGCGCCACAATGCCGAGGCTAGCCGGTTGGCGACATGGCCGGGGGCCTCCCGCCGAATACGGATCGGCACCTTGCCCATGGCTTCATAAAAGGCAAAAGCTTGGTCGGCCACAGGCTTGCTGCGGGCATAGATTTCCACCAGCGGCACCAGATGCGGCGGATTAAATGGATGCGCCACAATCAGCCGGCCCGGTCGTTTCATGCCCTGGCTGAGTTGCGACCATTGGAAGGAGGAGGTGGATGAGGCGATGATGGCGCGTTTGTTGGCGGCCTCGATCTCGGCATAGAGGGCGCGCTTGAGCGGAATTAACTCAGGCCCGTTTTCCTGAATCCAGATGGCATCGCGAACAGCTTCAGCCAGCGTGGCAACTACGCCGATGCGGCCCTTGCCCTTAAGACCGAGAGGCCGCAACTGGCGCTGCATGCTGCGGGTGCGAACGGCAAAATCGGCGCGCGCTGCGGCTGCCGGGTCCCAGGCCAGCACATCATGGCCCCGGGCAGTGAACAAAGCCGCCCAACTGGCGCCGATCAGGCCGGCGCCGATAATGGCAATGGCTGGCATGGGGCTTGCTCCTCGCTTGGCTTGTATTCCGGCTTCGGGGGGAATATGCGGCATTCGTAGCCGCCATCACAAGCCCGGCCAGGCTGTTGCGCTAGGCTGAGGTAACGGGGCGGTCTGTTTGTCGCGGCGGCAATGAGCTAGGATAACCAGCTCAATCGAGTGGGGAAGCATGACAATGGCGTGGCGGTTCTTTTATCCGGCGGTATTTATGACTGCCTTGCTGGCGGCAAGCCCGGCCTTTGCTGCCTTGTCGACTGATCTGGCGCCACCACGCAGTGTTGCTGATATTGTTGCCATCCTGGATCAACAGCAGCCTGATCCGGTGCGCCGCGCCCAGCAGCTCAAGGCTGCCGAAGCTGCCGAGCCTGCCGGAGCAGATAATCGTGTGCTGGGGCGATTTCTGCTGGAGCGTGGCGTATCGCTTGGTGTGATTGGCCGCCAGGAAGCCTCGATTGCCGATCTGGAGCGTGCCATTCCGCTGCTGGAAAAGGTTGGTGATGATTCCTTCCGCGCCCGCATGAGCCTGGGTGCCGCCTATCGCCTGATGGGCCGGCCACAGGATGCGTTGCGGGTATTTCGTGTTGCCGCCGCGCAAATTGAGAAGAGCCGGCAAATGATCGGGCGGCTATTTCCGCTCTATCGCAATATCATCCAGAGCAGCGTGATTCTGGGCGATATGCGCCAAGCAGAGGAATATACCGGCTATGCCGAGGGTATGCTCAAGGAAATCCAGGGCAATCCGCGCATCCCGGGGCATCTGGTGGAAATCTGGCGCGCCGAAGTGGAATTATCCAAAGGCATACTGGCCGAGGGGCGCGGCAATCATGCCGTGGCCGAACGTCATTTCACCGTCGCCATGGCCGGCATGAACAAGAGCAAGATGCAGGCAATGGAGCGCAGCAGCGTTTTTGATAGCAACATGCTGATGTTATCCGACACCATGCTGGGGCGATTGGGTGAGATCAAGCTGGCGCAAGGCCGCATGCGCGAAGCTGAAGTTGATATCCGGCAGGCTTTGCTGTCGTCGTTGAAGAATTCAGGCAAAGATAACGCCACCACCGGCTTTCTGGTTGCGCGGCTCGGCAATCTGGTGCTGGAGCAGAACCGCCTGCCGGAAGCCGAAAAGCTGTATCGCACCGCGCTCGAGATTTTCAAGCAGGTGGGCCAGGATGAAGATTCGGAAACCATGGTCACCGCGCAGCGCGATATCGGCTATGTGCTGCTGTTGCAGCGCAACTGGGCGGCTGCCAGCGCTCAGTTCGAACAGGCGGCTGCCCTGACCTCGCGCTGGATGCAGCGCCGCAGCAACAAGATCGTGCGCGATCCAGGCCGTATTCTTGCCTTGGCGCGTAGTGGCCAGGGCGCTGCAGCGGTAGACCTTGCCGGACGTTATATCGAGTTGAAGAGTGAGCGGTTTGGCGAGAAGCATTTTGACACCGCCGTTGCCCAGGGCGTGTATGGCATTTCACTTTCTGAAACGGGGCGCCATGCCGAGGCGCTGAAAGCCTTCCAGGCCGCGATGCCGATCCTGCTTTCCGCATCGCGCCAGGCTGAGACCGAAGATTCTGCTTTGGCAACGCGCGATTTCTTTGTGCAGTCGATTATCGAAGGCTACATGGTGCTGCTGTCCAAAATCGGCGGCACTGAACTGGCTAGCGGCCTGGATGCGGCGGCGGAGAGTTTCCGCCTGGCTGATGCAGCACGCGGCCGCGCCGTGCAGCGCGCCCTGGCGGCTTCTGCCGCTCGCGCCCTGACCCGCGATCAGCGCCTGGCCGACCTGGTGCGCAGTGAACAGGATAGCCAGAAGCGGATCGGTGCCGGCTTTGGCTTGCTTGGCACATTGCTGGCCCTGCCACCGGAACAGCGCGACGAGAAAGTGTTGAACAATCTGCGCGTTGAGCTGGATCGTGAGCGCACCGAGCGAGCCAGACTGCGCGGCGAGATCGAGCGGCAATTCCCGGATTATGTCAATCTGATTGACCCCCGACCACCGACAGCTGCCGATATCCGCGCCAGCTTGCGCCCGGGTGAGGCTTTCATTTCCGTCTATCTGGCGCCGGATGTCAGTTTTGTCTGGGCGCTGCCGCATGATGGCACCATGGTATTTTCTGCCATTCCGCGCAGTAGCGATGATATTGCCGCCACGGTAACCAAGCTGCGCCTGGCGCTGGAACCACAGGCGGAAACGCTGGGCGATATCCCGGCCTTTGATCTGGCACTGGCATACCGGCTGTACGCCGACCTGCTGCAACCGGTGGAAGCGGGCTGGAAATCGGCGCGTAGCCTGATCGTTGTCAGCAATGGTGCGCTTGGATTATTGCCGCTTAGCCTGCTGCCCACCGCGCCGCCTGCCGCGCCAAAGCCTGTCGGCACGGCGCCGCTATTTGCCGAATACAAGGATGTGGCCTGGCTGGCGCGCAGCCATGCGGTGACACAATTGCCGGCAGCCTCGGCACTCAAGACGCTGCGCAGCCTGGGGCGTGGCGATGCCAATCGTGAACCGCTGATCGGCTTCGGCGATCCGCTGTTCAATGCCGAACAAGCTGGCCTCAGCGATGGTGCCGGCAGCCGCATTGCCTCGGCCGATCCGGTGCAGGTGCGTGGTGCGCGGCTGAAGCGGCGCAATGCGCCCAGCACTTTCTCGGCTGATTCGGCCCAGTTGAGTGATCTGCCGCGCCTGCCTGATACCGCCGATGAATTGCGCTCGGTGGCCGCAGCGATGCGCGCCGATCCCGGCCGCAGCCTGCATTTTGGCAAGGATGCCAATGAAGCGGTGGTGAAGCGCACCAATCTGACAAAGTATCGCGTGCTGGCCTTTGCCACCCATGGTCTGGTGCCCGGTGAGCTGGATGGCCTGACCCAGCCGGCCCTCGCGCTGTCGGCGCCGGATGTGGCCGGTGTTGAAGGCGATGGCCTGCTGGATATGGAGGAAATCCTTGGCCTCAAGCTGAATGCCGACTGGGTGGTGCTCTCGGCTTGTAATACCGGCACCGGCTCGGGGGCGGGTGCCGAAGCGGCTTCCGGCCTGGGCCGCGCCTTTTTCTACGCCGGCACCCGCGCCTTGCTGCTGACCAATTGGTCGGTGCATTCGGCTTCCGCCAAGGATCTGGTCACCGATCTGTTCCGGCGCCAGGCCGAGGATGCCGGCCTGGGGCGGGCCGAGGCTCTGCGCCGGGCAATGCTGGGGTTGCTGGATGGCCCGGGCTATCAGGAAGATGGCCGCAGCCTGTTCAGCTATGCGCATCCGATCTTCTGGGCGCCGTACACGCTGATGGGTGATGGCAGCTAGAGCGTGATGACACCATATTGAAACGCTACGTTTCGTCTGGAGGCGGTAGCCCACTAGGAGAAGCGCGCAGCAGGTACATTCGTACCTGCAAGCGTTTCGACGACGTGGATGCCGCCTCCAGGCGAAACCCTGCGGGCCGGGTGAATTTGGCCTTCGGGTGTGTCGCACGGCTTGCCCGTAGCCCCACTACGCGCTGCGCCGCGCTCCTACCCGAAGGCCAAATTCACCTCGGCGTAGCGCTTCAATATGATGGCATCACGCTCTAATTACTTGCCGGTCAGGTCGGTCACTGGCGGCCATGGGCTGGCCGGCGCCGCTTGCAGGCTTTGCAGCCGGGCGAGCAATTGTTGCGCCGCTGTATCCTGATGCAATGCTGACAGGATAGTGGCGGCGGCGCTGAAATCACGCTGCTGAATGGCGGACCAGGCAGCGGTGAAAGTCTCGGACCGGGCGGCTTCGGTGTCGTCCAGTGGTTCCAGCAAAGCCACCGGCTGCTCGCGCCCCAGCACCCGGGCATGATCGATAAGCCGCCAGTGGCAAATGTCGCCCACCGCCTGCTTGGTGGTTTCGCTGGCCAGTATGCTGCTGCCGTAATATTTGTTGGCGCCTTCCAGCCGCGCCGCCAGATTAACCGCATCGCCGATTACGGTGTAATTGAAGCGGCGCGGCGCGCCGATATTGCCGATCAGCACCCGGCCGCTATTCAAGCCGATGCGGGTCTGGAATGTGGCGCCGTCTATGCCGAAAGCGGTGCCGGCCCGCCGCAGCCGGTTGCGCATCGCCAGCGCCGCGCGCACCGCCTGGGCGGCATGCTGCGGGTCGTCGGCCGGCGCACCAAACACGGCCACGATGGCATCGCCGATGAATTTGTCGACAAAGCCGCCATGCGCTTCGATGATCTCAGTCATGGCGGAGAAATAATTGTTCAGCGCCTGCACCAGTAGGGTTGGCCGGGCATTCTCGGCAATATGGGTGAAGCCGGCGATGTCGGAAAACAGCACCGTCACCTCGCGCTCCTCGCCGCCCAGTTCCGGCAGGCGGCCCGAGCGCAGCATGCCGTCGATCACTGAACTTGGCAGATAAAGCGCAAACAGCTTGGCAATCAGGCGCTTGTCATGATCGGTAACAACCATGCGATAGCCGGTGCCGGTGCCCAAAGCCAGAATCACAGCGGCTTCCAGGCCGATCCAGGGCAGGGCATAACCCTGGTGCAGCAGCCAGGCGGCGCCGGTCGGCACAATCACCAGCAGGGCTGCCGCGATGCCACCGGCGGCGGTTAGCGGCAAGGCAAAAGCCGCCAGCAGCATGCCGCCAGCCAGGATCAGCGCAGCGCCAAACAAGGCCAGAACCGGCACCTCGCGCAAGGCATTGTCATGCAGCAGGTTGTTGATCGCGGTGGCATGGATAAAGGCGCCGGGGATGCTGTCACGCGCCAGATCGGCACGATGCAACAGCAAAGGCTCCAGCTTGCAGCGCGGCGGGGATGCGCTGCCTTCCGGCACCGTGGCATGACGCAGCGACGTGAGGCGGCGATCCTCCACATCCAGCACAGTGGCGAACAACACCGCCTTGCCGGCAAAGTGGCGGGCGAAATATGCCGTATCGCCGGCTTCGGCACAGGCCAGCAAGTCGGCCAGGGAATAGCTCGGGATGGCGCCCGGCCTGGTGCTGAAATTCAGCAGCAGCGAGCCGGTGCTGGCTTCCGGCAGTGCCAGAGCCGGCTTCAGGCGCTGCGCCAGTTCGGCGGCAAAGGCCGGCTCGCGCCCGGCGCCATCGGGCAGGGCAAAGCTGAGCGGCAGGCGCCGGATGATGCCATCGCCATCTTCCAGCACATTCAGCGAGCGGATATTGGCGCCGCCGCCCACGGCCAGTTGCTGCATCGGATGCGGCTGGATCGGCTGTGCCGCATGTTGCACCTTGCCCAGCACCAGCTTGCCGTCACGCGCCACCTGGCGCAGTGTCAACAGGAAATCGCGGTCATAGCCGCGCTGCATGGTCTCCAGCGAGGTGGGAAACACCAAGTCGAAGCCGATCACACCGGCGCCGGCTTCATGCACGGCGCGCAGCACCTTGGCCAGATGCGGTGTCCAGGCGGCCTGCGGGGTGGCCTGAAAAGGCGGGCGCCGATAGGTTTCCTCGTCCAGCGCCACCACCACGGCGGCACTTTCCACCGGCATGGCTTGCAGGCCCGGCAGGCGGTGGCGCAAAGCCATGGCGGTATCCAGCGACGGCCCGGCCAGCCAGACGGCTAGCGGTGATGCCGCCAGCAAGGCCAGCAGCAGGGCCAGGGCGGCCAGCGCGCCGAGGTCGCGCCAGCGCATATTCTATAAGCGGATCAGGCGGGTCAGCAGCGGGCCGGCGCCGCTGGTGGCATCCATGGCGACGCGGAAAATCACGCTATGGTCGCCCAGTTTGGCGCGGTACAGGCCACCCTGGAACAGTTCCACGCCTTCCTTGGCCAGGTCCACCACCGGGCCGGTAACGGTGAAGCCGCGTGGCGTGCTTGGCTTGTCCAGCCGCTCCAGCACCAGCTCCATGCCAGTGGCATGCACCGAGAAAACCGGCATGGTGGAATTCACTGTCAGGCTGGCTTCCGGCTCGCCGGGGCGGGATTTGCCGCTGCCTGGCCCGCCGCGAAACACCATGGCGCCGCTTTTACCGGCCTGGGCCGTGGTCAGGTTAAGGTTGCCGCTGCATTTCAGCGTCTCACGGCTCAGGCTGCCACCGGTCACGCTTGAGGCTTCGGCGCCGATGCTGACCTTGCCGCCCTTGATGGTCTCACGATTGCAGGATTTCAGATATCCCAGCACCAGCGTGGCACCGGGCGGCAAAGTGATGCTCTGGCCGGCATCCAGGTAATCGAAGGCGGCAATGCCGGACACAGCGCCGCTCACATCTTCAACAATGGCTGCCGGTTCGGCGGCCTGACCGGGCTGTGCGGAAAGCAACAACGGCAAGGCGAGCAAAGGCAGGTGGCGCATCTGGAAACGCATGGCGCTGAGTACTCCACAAAAATGCTTACACGGATAGTCTAGCGCGTTCTGCGGCGGCGCCCAAGAATTCCACCGGCCATATTATTATGACCTCAATCCGCCACCAGGGTTTCACCCAGGCCGGCGCGGCGCAGGGCTGCCAGCAGCTTGCGGTCGGCGCCGGTATCGGTCACCAGCAGGTCGATGCGATTGCAGGGGCAGATTGCAACACGGCTGGCATGACCCAACTTGGCGTGGTCGGCGAGGAACAGCACACGCTGGCTCTGCTGGATCATGGCGCGGGCGATTTCCGCCTCATGCAACACAAAATCGGTGGCGCCGTGATCGGGATGGATGCCAACCGGCGAAAGCAGGGCGATATCGGCGCGGAAACGGGCAATCTCGCTCAATGTCAATTCCCCATACGTGCCTGGCACATCGCTATGCAGCCGGCCACCCAGCAGCAGCGTGGTCACATCCTGGCGCAATCCGTTCAGCGTGTTTGCCACGTCGATGGAGTTGGTAATGATGGTCAGGCCGGCAATCTTGCCCAGTTCGGCGGCCAGGATGGCAGTGGTGGAGCCGGCATCAATGAAACAGACTTGGCCGGGTTTGACCTCACGGGCGGCGGCGCGGGCAATGGCCTGCTTTTCCTTGCGTCTTACTTGTAGGCGGTCGGCAAACGGCGCTTCGCTTGGTGGTTCGGGCAGCACTGCGCCGCCATGCACGCGCTTCAGCAGCCCGGCGGCTTCCAGTTCCAGCAAGTCACGGCGGATGGTCTCGCGTGAGACATCCAGGTCACGCGCCAGATCGTCGGCCGATATCTGCTTGAACTGATGTAGCAGCCCCTGGATACGGCGATGGCGTTCCTGCGCCCACATCACGCTGGTTCCATCATCACGCCGCCTCGGGCAATCGGGTGCGGCGCTGTGCCAGATAGACCGTACCGCGCGCCAGCAGCAGCGCAGCGGCCACCACTGTCATGATCACGGTGGAGAAGGCGGCGGCCTGCGAGGTGTAACCGCCCTCGTCGAGCCGCATCACGGTGACGGCAGCCAGCATCAGCTTTGGCGTCACCAGGAAGATCACTGCGGAAAGCGTCACCATCGAACTCATGAACAGGAAGAAAAACACCGAGACCAGCGTGGGCAATATATAAGGCACATAAACATCCCGCACCACCGCCCAGGTAGACGCGCCGATGCAGGTGGCGGCTTCTTCCAGCGCCGGCGGAATCTGGCGCAGGCCGGTGGTCATCGTGGCAAAACCCTGGGTGTGGTAGTGATAGAAATTGCACATCGCCAGCAAGGTGGCGCTGCCATAAAGCAGCACCAGCGGTGTGCCGGGCTGGTTGAAGGCAAAGACATAGGCAAGGCCCAGCACCAGGCCGGGCACGGCGGCCGGCAGCATGGCGATGAAATAGATTACGCGCGCCAGGATATTGCCCTGCGGCCCCTGCATGCGTTTCAAGGCCACGGCCAGCAACAGCAGAAACACTGTGCCGAAGCCGGCAGCCGCAGCCGATACACCGATGCTGATCCAGAGTGGATCATAGCCGCCCGCCAGCTTGATATCGTAATGCCGCAAGGTGAAATCCAGCCGATAGGGCCACAGCCGCATGAAACTGGCATACACCACCACGCCCACCACACTGAGCGGCGCCAGCGCCAGCAGCCAGGCCAGCGTGCCGATGATGCCGTCGCGCCAGGGATCGCGGCCCGGCCGATAGGGCACGGCGGCTTCCGATTGTGTGCCGAACTGGCGCTGTGTTGCCAGTCGTTCAAAATAGAAGGCCAGCAAGGTGGGCAGCAGCAGCAGCATGCCCACCACGGCGCCGAGGTTAAGATTCATCTGGCCGATCACCTGATTATAGATCTCGATCGCCAGCACGGTGTAATCGCCGCCGATCACGGCGGCATTGCCAAAATCGGTGATGGTGACTGTGAAAACCACAAATACCGCGCTGAGCAGGCCATAGCGGATGTTGGGCAGGGTCAGGTCAACGAAGCGGCGCCAGCCCGAGGCGCCCATCACTTCCGCCGCCTCGAACAATCTTGCATCGGCATGGCGCAAGGCGGCGCCGATGATCATCGCCGCCTGCGGCAGGGCATAAAGCGTGTTGGCGATCAGCAGGCCCCAGAAGCCATAGATTTCGACATTCAGGCCAAAACTCTTGTTTATCAACCCGTTGCGGCCAAGCAGGAAGATCAGGCCCAGGCCCTGCACCAGTGATGGTGCGATGATCGGCAGCGAGATGATGGCCAGCAGCACGGCCTTGAGCCAGAGCCGGCAGCGATGCAGCGCAAAAGCCACCAGCAGGCCGAGCAGTACGGTGAGGAGCGTGGTGGCCAGGCCCATCACAAGGCTGTTCTGCAATGCCTTGAGAAAGCCGCGTGAACCAAGAATGCGCGTGAAATTGCCAAGGCCAAGTGCGCCATCGGGCTCCAGCAGGCTGCGATAGCCCATCATGCCGATCGGATAGGCGAAGAACAGCAGCAGGGCAGCGCCGGGCAGCAGCAGGCAGAACAGATTGAACAGGCGGTCGGCGCGATCCTGCGCCAGCGGCGGGCTCGGCTGCGCCGGCATGCTCAGGCCGCAACCCAGGCAGCGCGCGCCGGATCAACCGCGATCTCAACGCCATCACCGGGATTGAAGCTGGAGCGGCCATTCTGCTCCGCCACCAACGGGCCTAGTGGGGTTTCAAGCTTGAGCCGGGTGATGTTGCCCAGGAAGCTGACCGTCTGCACGGTGCCGAAACTGCCGGGTGCGATGCCAACATGCTCGGGCCGCAGGCAGAGCAGATGGTCGTTGCCCGGGCAGCCCTGCATCAATTCGGGCCGCGCCGCCGCCAGCCTTTCAGGCGCGATCAGGTTGCTCACGCCCATGAAATCGGCCACGAAGCGGGTGGCCGGATGCAAATACAGATCGGCCGGGCTGCCGGCCTGTTCGATGCGGCCCCGGCTCATGCAGATGATGCGGTCGGCCAGACTGAGCGCCTCCTCCTGGTCATGCGTCACCATCACGGTGGGGATTTGCAGGCGGCGCTGCAAATCGCGGATTTCCTCGCGCAGCTCGGCCCGCACTTTGGCATCCAGTGCCGAAAGCGGTTCGTCCAGCAGCAGCAAGGCCGGATCGGCGGCGATGGCGCGGGCCAGCGCCACACGCTGCTGCTGGCCGCCCGACAATTCCCAGGGAAAACGCTCGGCAATCTGCGGCAGCTTGATCAGTGCCAGCAATTCAAGCACGCGCGCGTTGATCTGCTCCCTGGACGTGCCGCGCAGTTTCAGGCCATAGCCGATATTGTCGGCAACGGTCATGTTGGGGAACAGTGAATAAGATTGAAACACAATGCCGAAGCCGCGCTGCCGCGCCGGCACCTGGGTCAGATCACGTCCGGCCAGGGTGAGGCGGCCGGCATCCATGGTCAGCAGCCCGGCGATGATGCGCAAAAGCGTGGTCTTGCCGCAGCCGGAGGGGCCGAGCAGGCAGACGAACTCGCCGGCAGCAACACCCAGCGAGACATTGTCCAATGCCACAAGCGGGCCGAAACTCTTGCGCACGCTGTCGAGAACCAGATGCATCGGATACCCATCATGCAGAAAAAAGCCCCGGACAAAAAACTGCCCGGGGCTGGCAGGCCTCAGCGGCCGATTTCCTTGTTCCAGCGTGCCAGGATGGCATCGCGCTGTTGCGCCGAAGCCGCGAAATCCATCTTGTAGAGAATGCTGCCCGGATCTTCCGGCATGCCGGCCTCGCGCGCCACCTTGCCCGGTTTGAAGCCCGGCAGTGTCACCAACTCCTTGTACTTGCCATACAGCCCGGCGGCATTGGCCGAGAGTGTCCAGTCGAGGAATTTCTTTGCATCAGCCTTGTTCTTCGATGCAGCCATCAGGCCGGAGGCTTCCAGTTCATAGCCGGCGCCTTCGGCCGGCAGCACCATGGCCAGCGGGAAGCCTTCCTCGATCGACTTGATCGCAGCGAAAGCCAGGGAAGTGCCGATGGCGAATTCGCCGGCCCGGGCCTGGCGGCAGGGCCGCGAGCCGGACTTGATATATTGATTGACGTTGCCATCAAGCTGCTTGAGGAAGGCCCAGCCCTTTTCCTCGCCCATATTCTGGAGGATCGACACGATCTGTAGATAGCCGGTGCCGGACGATACCGGGTTCGGCATGGCGATTTCGCCCTTGAAGGCTGGATTAAGCAGGTCGGCCCAGCTTTTCGGCATCGGTAGGTTCTTCTGCTTCAGGCGTTCGGTATTGACGCAGAAGGCGCCGATATAGCCGGTGGCGGCAAACCACTTCTTGTCGGCGGCGACATAGGCGGCGCCCATCTTTTCGCTGCCCTTGGCGGCATAGGGTTCCACCAGGGCCAGCACGCGCGGGTCCATCATGTTGGTGACGGCCCAGCCCCAGATCACGTCATGCTGCGGATTGCCGGCTTCAGCCAGAATGCGGGCGCCGAGATCGCCGGTGGACAGGCGCAGCACATTCACGGTCACGTCCGGAATGTCTTTCTTGGCCTGGGCCACATAATCGGCGATTTCGTCTTCTTCCAGCGCGGTATACACGGTGATCGAGCCGGCCAGTGCCGTGTTGGCGATTGTGGCCGCTGCCAGCAGCAAAGTACCTGCCGCCCAGCCAAAAATTTTGTGCTGCATGGTAATCCCCCTGTTATGTAGCGAATTCTGGCACGAATTCTTGCAGAGAACCGGAAAGCCGTCTATATAAAAACCACACATAAATCCACAAAACACCAAAAATGCCACTCGCCACCCATCCCGCCAGCCCCCATTCCCACCGTGCCACGGCCGAAGCCCTGGCGGCGGCGGCGCGGCCGATTGCCAAGCAGTATTTCAGGCAGAAACTGGCGGTTGAGCATAAGGCGGATGACAGCCCGGTAACCGTGGCAGACCGTTCCATCGAAGCGGCGATGCGCTCGATTCTGACCGAGCGCCACCCGGATCATGCAATTTTTGGCGAGGAGCATGGCGCCGAGCGGCTGGGCGCCCGTTTCACCTGGGTGATCGACCCGATCGACGGCACCAAGAGTTTTGTTACCGGCCTGCCGCTATTCGGCACCCTGGTGGCTCTGCTGGAAAACGGCGTGCCGCGCCTGGGCCTGATCGACATGCCGGTGCTGAGCGAAACCTGGATCGGCGAGGCCGGCCAGCCGACGCGGTTCAACAATGCGCTTTGCCGCGCCAGCGGCTGCACCGATCCGGCCGAAGCAGTGCTTTACGCCACCTCGCCGGATATGTTCGAGGGCGCGTCCCGCGCCGGCTTCGAGCGGGTCAGCCAGACGGTGCGGCTGCGGCGTTTTGGCGGCGATTGTTACGCTTATGGCCTGCTGGCGGCCGGCCATGTCGATCTGGTGATCGAGGTTGGCCTGCAACCCTATGATTATCTGCCGCTGGTGGCGGTGATTGAAGGGGCGGGCGGTGTGGTCACTGACTGGGCCGGCCAGCCGCTCGGTCTTGCTTCGGATGGCCGCGTGGTGGCGGCGGCCTCGCCGGCATTGCATCAATGGGCGTTGCGCACGATCAACGGGGGATGAGCATGGCGTTGTTACCAAGGCAGGTGAAGACGGCGAGCGACGCACGCCGTATCGTCACCGAGCGTAAGATCGACCGGGTCAAGGTTGGTGTCTTCGACGTTGATGGCGTGCTGCGCGGCAAATATATCTCGACCGAGAAATTCCTCTCGGCGCTGGATAGCGGCTTCGGTTTCTGCGACGTGGTGCTGGGCTGGGATTCCAATGACCAGCTTTATGACAATGTGCAATATACCGGCTGGCACACCGCCTATCCCGATGCGCCGGTGCGGGTGCTGCCGGATACCTGCCGTGAGATTCCGTGGGAGCCGAATACCCTGTTCTTTCTCGGCGAATTCTCGCCGCCGGCCGAAACTGTCTGCCCGCGTGCCGTGCTGCGTCGGGTGCTGAGCCGCGCCGACAGCCTGGGCTACAAAGTGCTGGGCGCCTGTGAATTTGAATTCTTCGTGTTCGACGAAACGCCGCATTCGATTCGGGAAAAGGGCTATCGCGGCCTTAAGCCGATCACGCCGGGTTTTTTCGGCTATTCGGTGCTGCGCAATTCGGTCGAGTCGGGGCTGTACCACGATCTGATCGATCTCGGCATCAAGATGGATTTCCCGCTGGAGGGCCTCCATACCGAAACCGGCGCCGGCGTGCTGGAAGCCGCGATCACGGTGGATGAAGCGCTGAAGGCGGCCGACAAGGCTTCGTTATTCAAGACCTTCACCAAGGCGTTGTTGCAACGCCAGGGCCGCATGGCCACCTTCATGGCGAAATGGTCGCATGATTGGCCAGGCCAGAGCGGCCATATCCATCTGTCGCTGAAGAAGAAGGATGGCAAGACCGCTTTCCACGATCCGAAGCAGCCGCATAACATCTCCGACACGATGCGGCATTTCATCGGCGGCCAGCAGGCTTTGCTGCCGGAACTGCTCAGCATGGTGGCCTGCACGGTGAACAGCTACACCAGGCTGATCCCGGGTTTCTGGGCGCCGACGCAAGCCTCATGGGGCGTTGAGAACCGCACCACAGCGTTGCGCGCCATTCCCGGCTCGGCCAAGTCACAGCGTGTGGAATTCCGCATCGCCGCTGCCGATATCAATCCCTATATCGCCATGGCCGCCGCCATCGGTGCCGGCCTCTGGGGTGTGGAAAACAAGATCGAGCCGACCCCGGCCCTGCAAGGTAATGCCTATGCGGTGGACTTGCCGGCGAAA
Source organism: Ferrovibrio sp. (assembly GCF_017994015.1). Classification (GTDB taxonomy): domain Bacteria; phylum Pseudomonadota; class Alphaproteobacteria; order Ferrovibrionales; family Ferrovibrionaceae; genus Ferrovibrio. The sequence goes on from NZ_JAGOLP010000008.1 coordinate 79,499, forward strand.
TACCAGTTGCCACGCACGCTGTTCGAAGCGGCAGGGCGGCTCAGGAAAAGCAAGCCGGCGCGCGATCTGTTCGGCGATGCCTTCGTGGAGCATTATGCCGCCAGCCGCGAATGGGAGGAGCGGGAATACCGCAAGGCGATCACTGACTGGCAGTTGGCGCGCTATTTCGAAATCATCTGAGGCAGATTTGTCATGTTGAAATGCATCAGCCCGGTGGATGGTCGGGTCTATGTGGAGCGGGAATTGAGCGGCGGCGCGGCCATCGAGGCCGCTTTGGCTAAGGCGGAGGCTGCCGGTGCTGCTTGGCGCGCCACGCCGCTTGAACAGCGGCAGCAGCTATTGCGCAAGGCGGTGGCGGCTTTTGTCGCCAATGGCCCGGCCATTGCCGAGGAACTGACCTGGCAGATGGGCCGCCCGCTCGGCCAGACGCCGGGCGAGGTGCGCGGATTCAACGAGCGCGCCAGCTACATGATCGATATCGCGCCCGCGGCGCTGGCCGATGTGGTGCCAGCGGCGAAAGACGGTTTCACCCGCTATATCCGGCGTGAGGCGCATGGCGTGGTATTTGTCATCGCGCCCTGGAATTATCCCTATCTTACCTCGGTGAATGCGGTGATTCCGGCCTTGCTGGCCGGCAATACCGTGCTGCTCAAACATTCACACCAGACGCCGCTTTGTGCCGAACGTTATGCCGAAGCCTTCCGCGCTGCCGGACTGCCCGATGGTGTGTTCCAGTATCTGCATCTCAGCCATGCCGATACCGAAGTGGCGATGCGTGATCCGCGCGTAGGCTTTGTCGCTTTCACCGGTTCGGTGGCGGGCGGCGCCGCTGTGCAGCATGCCCTGGCCGACCGCTTCATCGGCGCCGGCCTGGAATTGGGCGGCAAGGACCCGGCCTATGTGCGCGAAGATGCCGATCTGGCGCATGCGGTGGAAAATCTGGTGGATGGCGCCTTCTTCAATTCCGGGCAATCCTGCTGTGGCATAGAGCGCATCTATGTGCATGAAAAACTCTACGATGCTTTTGTTGATGGCTTCGTTGATCTGACCAAAAAATACGTGCTGGGCGATCCGACCCAGGCCGGCACCAATCTTGGCCCGATGGTGCGCGCAAGTGCTGCGGATTTTGTGCGTGGCCAGGTGGCGGAAGCGGTGGCGCGTGGCGCCCGCAGCCTGATCGATCCGGCGCTGTTCGCGGCCAACCGTGAAGGTTCGCCCTATCTGGCGCCGCAGGTGCTGGTGGGCGTTGATCACTCGATGCGGCTGATGAGCGAGGAAACCTTCGGCCCGGCCATCGGCATCATGAAGGTTGCTTCTGACGCGGAAGCTATACGCCTGATGAATGACAGCGAATATGGCCTCACGGCGGCAATCTGGACCCGCGATGCCGGGGCTGCGGAACAGCTTGGCCAGTTGATCGAGACCGGCACGGTGTTCATGAACCGCTGCGATTATCTTGACCCGGCACTGGCCTGGACCGGGGTGAAGAATTCCGGCCGCGGCTGTACGTTATCATCGGTCGGGTTCGAATCGCTGACCCGGCCGAAATCCTTCCATCTCCGTCTGCACACCTGATTTTCTGGAGTCCGCCCCATGCTTACCGGCCCCACACTCACCGGCAAATGGAATTATCCCACCACGATGTGGGTCGGCCCCGGCCGTATCAGGGAATTACCGCAAGCCTGCCGCAGCCTCGGCATGCAGCGTCCGCTGCTGATTACCGATGCCGGCTTGGCGGATGCGGCGATGATCCGCGCCGCAATCAGCGGCAACATGGCCGCCGGCCTGCCCACCGGCCTGTTTGCCGGCGTGAAGGGCAATCCAACCGGTGCCAACGTGGATGCCGGCGTGGCCGCTTTCAAGGCCGGCAAGCATGATGGCGTGATCGCCTTTGGCGGCGGCAGTGCGCTGGATGCGGCCAAGGCGGTGGCGCTGATGGTGGGCCAGGATCGTCCGCTCTGGGATTTTGAGGATGTTGGCGATAATGCCGACCGCGTGAACGTGGCCGGCATGGCGCCGGTGGTGGCGGTGCCAACCACGTCGGGCACCGGTTCGGAAGTTGGTCGCGCCTCGGTCATCACCAATGAAGACAGCCATGAGAAGAAGATCATCTTCCACCCGCGCATGCTGCCGGGATTGGTGATTGCTGACCCCGAACTCACCGTGGGCCTGCCGCCGCATATCACGGCAGCCACCGGCATCGATGCCTTCATCCATTGTTTCGAAGCTTATTGCGCACCGGGTTTTCATCCGATGGCCGAAGGCATCGCGCTGGAAGGCATGCGGCTGTGCAAGGATTACCTGCCGCGCGCCTATCGCGACGGCACGGATATCGAGGCGCGCTCGCGCATGCTGGCCGCGGCCTCGATGGGGGCTGCGGCCTTCCAGAAGGGCCTGGGCGGCGTGCATGCCCTTGCGCACCCGATCGGCGCGGTTTACGACACCCATCATGGCCTCACCAACGCCGTGCTGCTGCCTTATGTGATGCAGCATAACAAGCCGGCCATTGCGGCGCGTATGGCTTTGCTGGCCCGTGTGCTCGATCTGCCCGGTGCGGATTACGATGCGGTATTCCGCTGGGTGCTGGCCTTCCGCAGCGAATTGGGCATCCCCAACAGCCTGGCCGAGATCAAGGTGCCGCTGGATCGGGCGGCCGAGATCGGCCGCATGGCCGAGGCTGATCCCTCGGCCGGCGGCAATCCCTGCCCGGTGGATGCGGCGGCTTTGGAGGCGATTTTCCGCAAGGCGGTGGCCGGCGATCTGAGCTGAGAGCATGGCACCCCGGATTCTTGTGGTGGATGGCAACACCGCCGCCACCAATGCCGCCAATAGCCGCGCCGGCGGCTCGGCCAGCGGGCCGCGTTATGCAGCTGTGCTGCGCGGCATCTGCCCGGCGGCGGATATCGCCATCGTGCAGCCTGCCGATGGGCCGCTGGCTGCGCTGGCGCTGGGTGCATTCGATGGTGTCGCCTTCACCGGCTCGGCGCTGAATGTCTATGACATGTCGCCGGAAATCACCCGTCAGATTGATCTGGCCAAGGCGGCTTTGGATGCCGGTTGCAGCCTGTTCGGCTCGTGCTGGGGCTTGCAGGTGATCGCCACGGCCCTTGGCGGCCGGGTGCATAAAAATCCGAAAGGCCGCGAGATTGGCATTGCACGCCGCATCCAGCGTAGCGCGGCCGGTGGCGCGCATCCTTTGCTGGATGGCAAGGGGGCGGTGTTTGATGCCATCTGCGTGCATCTGGATGAAGTGGTGGAAGTGCCAGCCGGCATGAGCGTGCTGGCCGGCAATGCGATCAGTGATGTGCAGGCGGCCAGTTATGGCGATGCCCTGGCCGGGCCGCATGCCTGGGCGGTGCAGTATCACCCGGAATATGATTTCAACGAAATTGCCGCGGTGATGCAGCGTTACGGCAAGCACCTGCTGGCAGATGGATTATTTGCCGATGCAGCGGCGTTACAGCGCTATCTTGGTGATCTCCGCGCCCTGCATGCCGATCCCGCGCGCCACGATCTGGCCTGGGCGCATGGCCTGGACGGCAGTGTGCTGGAGCGCAGTCAGCGCGAGCGCGAATTGGCCAACTGGATAAACTTCATTCTGTTGCCGCGCGCCGAGAACCGCGCCGCTCGATCCTGAGCCGCAGCCGCGCCTGGCGTGCCGGGCCAAGCGGATAACGCAGCATCAGCAGTATGGCGGCCAGCTTGAAGCCGACCGGCGCCAGGCAGTAGAGCGCGGTAAGGCCAAACAGCGCCGCAGCGCTATTGTTGCCCTGGGCCGAAAAGCCGAACAGATCAAGCAGCGGGAAGGCGATGCCCACCGCTGCCGCCAGTGCTGCCTTGGTGGCCATGCCCCAGAGGGCAAAAAACAGCCCGGCGCGCTGGCGGCCATGGCGGGCTTCGTCCAGATCGATCACATCCGCCTGCATAGCCGGTGGCAATGCCAGATCTGCGCCCAGGCTGAGGCCGGTCAGAACCGAAATGGCGATGAACCAGGCGCCATCGCCGGGGCCAAGCAGTGGCACCAGCAGAAAAAAGCCGCAGGTCCACAGCATGGCGCCACACCAGACCCGGTGTTTGCCAAAGCGGCCGGCAAGCCACAGCCATAGCGGCACGGCGGCAATGCCGGCGGCGAAATAGGCCAGCAGCACGGCGCCTGCCAGTTCCGGCATGTGCAGCACATGGCTGACATAAAGCAACACCAGCGTGGCCGGCAGGCCATTGGCGGTGCCGTTCAGCAGCCAGGCCAGCAATAATCTGCGGAATGGGCCGTTGCGCCAAAGCTGCCGCAACGCGGCGCGGTCCAAGGGGGCAGTGGCGCTAGCCGTCTGATCGCCATGGCGCAGCCGCAGGCAGGCCAGCAGCACTGCCGGCGGCAGCAGCACGCTGATGGTCAGCGCCAGGGCGGCCAGGCCATGTTGCGGTAGCAGCGCCGGGATCAGCACCGCAATCAGCGTGCCAGCCACAATCAGGGCTTCGCGCCAGCCGGTGATGCGGGTGCGTTCGGCATAATCCGATGAAAGTTCGGCGCCCCAGGCAAGATAGGGGATTTGCAGCATGGCGGCGCCGAGATAAAGCAGCATGGTCCATAGCAGCAGATGCTGCCAGCCGGCGCCTTCAGGCGGCATAAACAGCATCCAGGCGCTGAGCAGGATCGGCACCAGGGCGCCGATCAGCCAGGGCTTGCGCCGGCCAAGGCGGCTCCGGGTGCGGTCGCTGAGCCAGCCGATTGCGGGGTCGATGGCGATATCCCACAGCCTTGCTGCCAGTAACACACCGCCGACAACGCTGAGGCCCAGGCCAACCTGTTCGGCATAGAAGGTGGGCAGATGCACATAAAGCGGCAAAAGCAGCATGGCGCCGGGCAGGCCGGGTGCGGCATAAGCCAGAAGCTGAAAGCGGCTGAGGCGGGTCACAAGGCTTAAGATAGGCCCGTGCTGGCTCTGGGCAAACCGGATTGCCGCGTTATCTTGCCGGCATGCTGAAATTATCCATTCTTGATCAATCCACCGCCGCTGCCGGACGCGGCCAGGACCAGGCTATTCGCGAGACCCTGGCGCTGGCGGAACAGGCCGAGGCGCTCGGCTATCAGCGCTTCTGGGTTTCCGAGCATCACAATCATGACAGCATCGTTGGCACCGCGCCGGAAATCCTGATGGCGGCGATTGCAGCGCGCACCAGCCGCATCCGCATCGGCAGCGCCGGGGTGATGCTGCCGCATTACAATGCGCTGAAAGTGGCGGAGCAATTCCGCGTGCTGGATGCGCTTGCGCCGGGCCGTATCGATATCGGTGTTGGCCGCGCGCCGGGCGCTGATCGCCGCACCGCCTATGCGCTCAACCCGCATGCGCATATGAGCGAGGCCGATGAATTCCCGGCCCAGGTGCGTGACCTGGAAGGCTGGCTGGCCGGCTATACGCCAGCCGAAGGCGATCCGCGCCATGGCATCCGCGCCCTGCCGCAAAGCCCGACCAGGCCGGATTTATGGATGCTCGGCTCGTCGAATTACGGCGCGCAACTGGCGGCGCATTTTGGCCTGCCTTATTCGTTTGCCTATTTCATCACCGATGGGCGCGGCGCCGACGAAGCACTGGAAATCTACCGGCGCTATTTCAAGCCGGGCCAGGCTTTGACCCGGCCGCTGGCTTCGGTTTGTGTCTGGGCGCTGGCGGCGGAAACCCGGGCTGAGGCCGAGCACCAGTTCATGACCCGGGCGCGCTGGCGCCAGGCGCGGGATCGCGGCGAATTGCTGGCGCTGCAAACCCCGGAAGCCGCTTTGGCCTATGACTACAGCCCGGCCGAACGTGCCAAGCTGGAGCGCGACCGACAACATGCGCTGATCGGCACACCGGCTGAACTGGGCGCGCGGCTGCGCAAGCTGGCGGCTGAATTGCAGGTGGAGGAATTGGTGATCCTGACCTGGACCCACGATCCGACCGTGAAGCTGAAAAGCTATCAATTGCTTGCCAGGGAATTTAACCTGAGCGGATCATAAGCGGAGGAACAGCAAACATGTCGGTGAAGGAAACCAAGGAATTGTTCGAGGCCGGCTTGAAGGTGCGGCGCGAGGTGCTGGGCAGCGATTATGTTGATGGCTCGCTGGCCAAGGCGACCGACTTCACCATGACCTTCCAGCATGTCACCACTGAATTCTGCTGGGGCTATGTCTGGGATCGGCCGGGGCTGGAGCGCAAGACGCGCTCAATGCTGAACCTGGCTATGCTGACCGCGCTGGGCCGCACGCCGGAACTGAAGCTGCATGTGCGCGGCGCCATCACCAATGGCGTGACGGTGGACGAAATCCGCGAAATCCTGCTGCAAGCCACGATCTATTGCGGCATTCCGGCCGGCCTGGATGCCTTCAAGGCCGCCAATGAAGTGCTGGTGGAACTGGGCGAAGTGAAGCCCGCCGCAGGCTGATTTTTAATGGCTGCCGTTCAATGAACGGTGCAGCACATCCAGCATGTTGCGCGGGATCGGATCCTGGCCGTTGAGGATCAGGGTCAGGGCGATGCGGGTCACGCCCATCTTGCTGGCGATGTTGTCGAGCGACAGGCCCTTGGTGCGGCAAACCTGGGTCACCACGTCGAAGCTGCCTTTTGACAGGAACAGGCGGCCCCATTCGTCGCGGTGTTCCAGCTTCACCACGGCCGGCAATGGCACCTGCTTGGGCGGTGGCGGCGCGGCGGGGGCCACGGCGCCGCCGCGCACTTTGGCAGTGGTCGGTGTGGGCGGGCGGCTGCGGGCGAGCGGGCGCTGATTGGGGTCGCGCTCAAACACTTCCAGTTCCGGCGAGCGATCAAGCAGCATCTGCAACATGGCGCGCATATGCTGCATCAGCTCGTCGGCCGAACCATCGGCATTCGGGCCGTCTGACAGCATCTGAGCCAGTTCGCCAAGCCGCCGCAGGCGGGCCGAAAAGAATTCGCGCGCCCCATAGGGCAGCGGCGCCTGGGCCTCAATCAGCCCCTCCAGATAACTCTGGGTAATGTCGATTTCCATTTTCAGGATTTTGGCGCGGATCTGGGTCACATAGCGGCGCAATTCGTCGCGCCGGTCGGATTTCAGCAGGGTCAGCCGGCCTTCGGCCACCTCGGCGGATTGATGGAAGTCGTCGATCATGGCGCTGAAACGACGGAATCCCATCACATTGTCGCGCCGTTCGGCCGGATTTTCCGTGAATTTGAAAATCTGCATCGCCCGCGCCTCAATGCGCGAAACGAGCTCGTTCCCTTCCTGGGTATGCTGATCGATCATCATGCTGAGATTATGCGTTCTGGCAATCTATGGGCTGTGTTCTACAGCCAAGGATAGCATGGGGTTTTCGCCGCCCCAAGCCATCACATGACATTTATATGCTGCCACTATTTCAGGCAGCGGGGCGCAGCCCCTCGGCGGATATCCAGGCTTCGGTGCGGGCCAGGGCGCGCTCAAAACGGTCAAACATTTCGTCGATTTCGCTTTCGGTGATGATCATTGGCGGGCAGAAAGCCAGCGCATCACCAGCCAGGGAGCGCTGGATCAGGCCTTCTTCCTGGGCAAAGGCGGCGCAGGTGGCGCCCACTGCCTTGGCCGGATCAAAATTCTGCCGGGTGGTTTTGTTGGCCACCAATTCCACCGCGCCGATCAGGCCGACGCCGCGTGCCTCACCCACCAGAGGATGATCGGCCAGGCGGCGCAAGCGGGCCTGGAAATGCGGCGCAACTGCCGCGACATGGGCGTAGATGTTACGTTCCTCATAGATTTGCAGGGTGCGCAAGGCCACCGCCGCCGAAACCGGATGGCCGCCATAGGTGAAGCCATGGCCAAAGGTGCCGATGGTGCCGGATTGGTCGCGGATCGCCTCGTAAACCGGCTCCGAGATCAGGCAGGCGGCAATCGGCAGATAGGCCGAGGAAAGCTGCTTGGCACAGGAGATCAGGTCGGGCTGGTAATCCAGTGTCTGGCTGCCCCACACATTGCCGGTGCGGCCAAAACCGCAGATCACTTCGTCGGATACGCTGAGGATATCGTATTTGCGCAACACCGCTTGCATTGCCGGGTAATAGCCCGCCGGTGGCACGATCACGCCGCCGGCGCCCAGTACAGGTTCGGCAAAAAACGCGGCCACGGTATCCGGCCCTTCGCGCTGGATGAACTCATCCAGATTGCGGGCCAGGCGGGCGGTGTATTCGGCCTCGCTCTCGCCCGGTTCGGCGTTGCGGTAGTAATGCGGGCAATCAACATGCTTCACGCCGGCAATCGGCAGATCGAAGGCGCGGTGGTTGGCCGGCAGGCCGGTCAGGCTGCCGGAAGCGATGGTGACGCCGTGATAGCCGCGCTGGCGCGACAGGATGGTCTTTTTCTTCGGCCGGCCGATGGCATTGTTGTAATACCAGATAAATTTCATCTGGGTGTCGTTGGCTTCCGAGCCGGAATTGACAAAAAACACCTTGGAGACCGGCACCGGCGACAGGCTTTTCAGCTTCTCGGCCAGGTCAATCACCGGCCCGGCGCTCTTGTGGCCGAAAGTATGGTAGAAGGGCAGCTTGCGCATCTGCTCCACGGCGGCATCCACCAGGGCAGGCTCGTCGAAGCCCAGCCCGGCGCACCACAGCCCGGCCATGCCCTCGATATATTCCTTGCCGCTGTCGTCATAGACATAGATGCCCTTGCCACGCTCGATCACCAGCGGCCCGGCCTTCTCATGTTTCACCAGATTGGTATAGGGGTGCAGCACATGGGCGATGTCGCGGGCTTGCAGCGAATTAGGCAGATGGGTCATGTCGAATTCCTCCGGTGACAATAATTAGACTTGGGAAAGCGGCCCGGGGCAAGGGTGCAGATGTCGCCTTACAATGGGTCCAGAGCCGGGTTAAACTGGGCCCATGACCCATGCCGCACTTGAACTCCGCTCCGATGCCGATGGCCTGATCCTGCGTGGTGATGCCTGGCGCCCCGATCCCACTGCCGCCGCGCCCAGGCCCAAAGCCGTGGTGCAGATTGCCCATGGCATGGCCGAACATGCCGGGCGCTATGCCCGCTTTGCTGCGGCGCTGAATGCTGCCGGTTATGCGGTTTATGCCTTCGATCATCGTGGCCATGGCCGCAGCGCCCAGGGCGAGGGCGGCATGCTGGGCCATATGGCCGATGCTGATGGCTGGAACCACGCCATTGCCGATCTGGCGCAGATCAATCGCTTCTGTGCCGCCGCCGAGGGCGATCTGCCGGTTTTGCTATTCGGCCATTCGATGGGCTCGTTCATGGCGCAGCGTTATGTGCAGCTGCATGGCGGCAGCATCCGGGGTGCGGTGTTGTGTGCCTCCAATGGCAAACCGCCGCCGATCGCCGCCCTAGGCAAGCTGATTGCGCGGCTGGAGCGGCTGCGGCTGGGCCGGCGCGGCAATAGCGCGCTGATTCACAAGATGAGCTTCGGCGCTTTCAACAAACGCTTCGAGCCGGCGCGGACCGAATTCGACTGGCTGTCGCGCGATGCCGCCGAGGTGGATGCCTATATCGCCGATCCCTTCTGCGGCCACCAGATGACAACGCAATTCTGGATCGATTTCCTGGATGGCCTGTCGCAATTGAGTGCGTCGGTTGAACAGGCGCGCATCCCGAAGGATCTGCCCTTGCTGCTGGTAGCCGGCCGGCATGATCCGGTTTCCGCCGGCACGCGCGGCCTGGTGCAGTTGCTGGATGCCTACAAGGCTGCGGGCCTCAGCCGCGTGGAGCATATCTTCTACGATCAGGCGCGGCATGAATTGCTCAATGATCTCAACCGCGATGCTGTGACCGCCGATGTGATCGGCTTCCTGGATCGTTGTCTTTAACTCAGATTGGCATATACCCGGCGCAGCAAGGCCTTGAGCTGCGCTTCCGCTTCGGCATCCAGGCCGGCCAGCGCAGTGCGCTCCAAAGCCTGGGCCGCCGGGATCAGTCGCGCCACCATCTCGGTGCCGCGCGGCGCCAAGCGGATGGCAACGGCGCGGGCATCGCCGCTGGCGCGGCTGCGGTTCAGCAGATGCTGCTTCTCCATGCTGCCGATGATGCGCGACAAGGTGGATATTTCGATCGAGGTGCGCTCGGCCAGATCGGACAGACGCTGGCCATCCTGCTCGTTCAGCGCGGCCAGAACGCGCCAATCCTGGATGCTGAGGCCTTCGCGGCGCAACACCACAGTGAAGCGCGCCACCAGACGCACGCCAGTCCGATTGATCAGATAGGGAAGAAAAGCATCCAGGCCAAGCGGCGTCACGATCCGGTTTAGCCGAGCTTGCCCAACACGGCTTCGATTTTCTGCTTCATCGTGGCGGCGTTGAACGGCTTGACCATGTAATTGTTCACGCCGGCAGTAATCGCGGTTTTCACCAATTCGGTATCACGCTGGCCGGTCGCCATGATGAAGGGCATCCGTTTGGTCAGCGGATTGGCGCGAATGGTCTTGAGCAAAGTGAGGCCGTCCATCCCATCCATGTTCCAGTCGGAAATGATGAGATCGAACTTGTTGGAATTCATGGCCAGCAGCGCTTCATTGCCGCTTTTGGCCTCGACTACATTTTTGATGCCGATTTCCTGCAAGCAATAGCGGGCAATGCCGCGCATGCTCATCTGATCGTCGACAATGAGAACTCGAAGTTGGCTGGCCGCCGGCATGTCGGTTCCCGCTCCTTCCCTTTACCAGTCACCCCTGCCGCCAATCCACCCGTGGCAGCGGTTACTGCGCGATGAATAACCCAAAAACCCAATCATCTCAATGCCGGAAGCCCGGCATCGCAACATCTCAGCGCTGTTTGCAGCGGTTGAGTATCTCGGCCGCAATCTGTCCGATTGGTGCTTCCTGCTGCACCGCGCCGACGATCTTGGCTGCTTTCGGCATGCCATAGACCAGGCTGGTCGCCTCGTCCTGGCCAATGGTCTGGGCGCCGGCTTCCAGCATCTTTTTCAGTCCCGCCGCGCCATCCTTGCCCATGCCGGTCAGAATCACGCCGATGGCGTTATGGCCGGCATGTTCGGCAACCGAGGTGAACAAGACATCCACCGAGGGGCGATGGCCCGAAACTGGCGGCTCCTTGTTCAGCTTGGTGTAGTAATGTCCGCCCGAGCGGTGCAGGGTGAGATGAAAATCGCCCGGCGCGATATAGACATGACCGGGAAACACCCGCACGCCGTCCTTGGCCTCCGAAACCGCGACCGCCGACAGCGAGTCGAGCCGGGCGGCAAAGCTGCCGGTGAAGCGTGGCGGCATATGCTGGGTGATCAGCACCGGCGGGCTGTCTGGCGGCAGCACGGTGATGACTTCCTTCAACGCCTCAACGCCGCCAGTGGATGAGCCGATGGCCACGATGATGTCGGTGGAGGTGAAGCCGGGGCCGGGGGTGAGGCGTTTCGGCACCGCGCCTTCAACCGGTCGGCTGCGCGCCGTGACCCGGGCGCCGGCCGCCATCTTAACCTTGGCCAGCAGATCGCCCTTGATCTCTTCCAGCGCGTGTTTGATATCCAGCGTCGGCTTGGGCACAAAATCCACCGCGCCCATTTCAAGCGCCTGCATGGTGATGCTGGCGCCCTTCTGGGTCAGGGTGGAAACCATCACCACCGGCATCGGCCGCAGCCGCATGATTTTTTCCAGGAAGGAGATGCCGTCCATATTCGGCATTTCCACATCCAGGGTCAGCACATCTGGATTCAGTTCCTTAATCATGGTGCGCGCCACCAATGGATCAGGCGCCGCGCCCACCACCTCAATTTCCGGGTCGCTGCTCAGGGCAGAGGTCAGCAACTGCCGGATAAGAGCTGAATCGTCGACGATCAGTACTTTTATCTTCTTGGCCATGACGATGCCCGGTCTGTGATCGCTTAAGCGATCTTGCGATGGATATTGCGGCCCAGCAGTTTGAACCTTTCGGTAATACCGAACAGATTCTCCGAGTGGCCGATATAGAGAAAGCCGCCCGGCACTAGCAGATTGGCATAGCGGTCGAACAGCACGCGCTGGGTGTCCTTGTCGAAGTAGATCACCACATTGCGGCAGAAGATGACATCGAATGGCCCCTTCATCGGCCATTGCGCCATCAGATTGAGGTGTTTGAAGCTGATCATCTGGCGCACTTCAGGCTTCACCTGCACCTTACCGGGGCCGTGCTGCTCAAAATATTTCTCGCGCAGATCGGGCGCCATGCCTTCCAGCGCCTCGGCATTGTAGATGCCTTCGTTGCCACGCCGCACCATCTCGGTGTCAATGTCAGTGGCCAGAATCTTGGCATCCCACTGGCCGATATCGGGCATGGCGCGGCGCAGGGTGATGGCAATGGAATAGGGTTCCTCGCCGGATGAGCAGCCGGCCGACCAGATGCGCAGTTTCTTGCCGGCAGTGGCGGCACGACTGCGGATTTCGCTCAGGCCCTGATCGGCGAGATGTTCAAAATGATGATTCTCGCGAAAGAACTTGGTCAGGTTGGTGGTCAGCGCGTTCAGCGTCGCGCCCAGTTCGTCGATACCTTCCGGGCTGGCGATAAAATCGCAATAGGCGCGGAAACTGGGGATATGCAGCTTGCGCAGGCGCTTGGCCAGGCGTGCATAAACCATGTTCTGCTTCGATGGCCCGAGATCGATGCCGGTCTTTTCCTTCAGCAGCCGTGCCAGAAAAGCATAGTCATCGGTCGAGAAGGTGAATTCACGATCATCGGCCACCGGGTCGGCAGAAGTTGAGGCCTTGCTGATCATTCCATTAAGCTCGGATCAGGCCGCGCCGGCATTTTCGGCCGGCCCGGCCAGCATGGTCGGCTTCGGCATGCCTTCGGCAGCTTCCAGCATCCGGCCGGAGAACATGCGGTCCAGCCCGATCAGGCCCACCATGCGTTCGCCCACCGTGATCAGCCCTTCCATGAAACCGATACCGGAAACCTGCTCCATCTCCGGCATCGAGCGGATTTCATCTTCATTGATGGTGATGATGTCGGATACCGCATCCACCAGGATGCCGACGATGCGCGAGGCGACGGAAACGATGATCACCACATTGTATTTGGTCGGTTCAGTGCGCTGCATGCCGAAGCGGGCGCGCAGGTCGAAGATCGGCACAATGGCGCCGCGCATGTTGATCACGCCACGCACCACTTCCGGCGTATTGGGCAGCGGCGTGGTTTCCGACCAGGCGCGAATTTCGCGCACCGCCATGATGTCAACGCCGTATTCTTCGTTACCCACGGTGAAGGAGATCAACTGGATGGTACGGCTGGAGCGGTTAGCCGCTTCTGCTGCGGCTTGGGCGGTGCCGGCCTGTGCTGTGCCTGACATGTCCTGACCTCCTGTTACGTCACGATGCCGCGGCGGCGCTGAGCGCCGTCACGTTGCCGCCCACTGTGCGCAGCGCCGGCCGCTGCGTTTCGCGTTCAGCGATATACTTGATGCCGGCAACGTCCAGAATCAGCGACACGCGGCCGTTGCCGAGAATGGTGGCGGCGCCAACACCCCGGATCGGGTCAAAATTCTCTTCCAGGCTTTTGATAACCACCTGCTGCTGGCCAATGATTTCGTCCACCACCAAGCCCATCTTGGTGCTGTCTTCCAGTTCTACAATGATAACCAGCGCCTTGGTTGGATCGTCGATGCCGTCCGGCACCTTGAAAATACGATGCAGATAGACCAGCGGCACATATTCGCCACGGATGCGCAGCAACTGGCTGGCATTGGCCACCACATTGATCTGATCGGCTTCCGGCCGCAGGCTTTCCACGATATTGGCCAGCGGCAGGATGTAGCTCTGCACGCCAACTTTCAACACCATGCCATCCAGCACCGCCAGGGTGAGGGGCAGGGTGAGGATGAAAGACGAGCCCTGGCTCGGCCGCGACTGGATATGCACGCGACCGCCGAGCGACTGGATATTCTGGCGCACCACATCCATGCCGACGCCGCGGCCGGAAATATTCGACACCTGGTCGGCGGTGGAGAAGCCGGGCAGGAAAATCAGGTTGTCGATTTCCTCGTTGCTCAGCACTGCATCGGGGGCGACCAGCTTCTTCTCGATCGCCTTCTTCATCACCTTGTCGCGGTTGATACCGCGGCCATCGTCGGAGATTTCGATCACGATCCGGCCGCCGCGCTGATCGGCCGAAACATGGATCACACCCTCCGGCGGCTTACCCACCGCCACGCGGTCTTCCGGGCTTTCAATGCCGTGGTCGCAGGAATTGCGGATCATGTGGGTCAGCGGGTCGCCAAGCTGCTCAATCACCGTCTTGTCGATCTCGGTATTCTCGCCACTCATGTCGAGCCGGATCTTCTTGTTGGTGAGCTGCGCCAGTTCGCGCACCAGGCGGGGCAGGCGCGCGAACACGCTTTTCACTGGCTGGGCCCGCATCGCCATCACACTTTCCTGCAAATCGCGGATGTGATGCGACAATTCGGCCAGGCCATTGGCCAGTTCAGGATGCTGATCGGCATGCAGATGCTCGGTCTGCTGCGCGATCATGGCATGGGTGATAACCAGCTCGCCCACCATGTTGACCAGCTTGTCGACACGGTCGAGATCAACGCGGATCGAACGCACCGCCTTGGTTTCACCGCCGCCGCCGCCGCCTTCGGCCTTTGGCTTGGCGGTGGTGGCATGCGGATCGGCCTTATGAGGATCCGCCTTGTGGGTATCGCCATGCGTATCATGGTCGGCGGGATGAGCCGGCGTTTGTGGCTGCGACGCTGCCGGATGGGACTCCGCTACCGCCTGTGAGGCCGCGTCAGCAGTGGCCGACACGGCCATGGCCGCCGGGGCCGGCTGGCTGGCGGCCGGGCTTTCGGCTTGCGCCGCGATGGCGGATGCGGCCGGCGGATTGAGGCAGGTGATTTCCAGGTCGCAATCATCGAGCACAAATTCGAAGACATCGCGGATGGCGTCTTCGCCCTGGTCGGTCTCGATATCAAATTCCCAGCGGATATAGGCGCCTTCGGGATTGAGCTGGTCCAGGCTGGGCAGGGCGCTGGCATCGGCGCGGGCCAGGAAGCCGCCGAGATTGCGCAATTCCCGGATCAGGATCAGCGGTTCGTTGGCGCGCTGGTAGAGCGCATCGTGCGGCGCGAATTTGACCAGATATTTAAGCTGGGGCACCTTGGCCGGTTCGGGTTCCGGTTCCGGCTCGGCGGCGATGTTGTTGAGGCCCAGTTCGGCGTCCAGCGCCGCCAGTTCGGCATCTGCGGCATGCGGATCGGCATTCACGCCCACGGTGGCTGCCAGCGCAATCAGTGAACGGCGGCCGTCATTCTCATGTTCGGGCGGCAGGTCGCCACCGGTTTGCGCGGCGCGCACCAGATCAGACAGGATATCGGCGCAACGCAGCACCAGCAGCACGGAATCCGGGTTTGGTTCCAGCCGGCCATCGCGCATCAGATCGAGCACGGTCTCGAAAATATGAGCGAAATTCACCAATCGGTCGAAGCCGAAAGCACCAGCGCCGCCCTTGATCGAGTGGATGGCGCGGAAAACGGCGTTCAGCGTGTTGCTGTCGCCTTCGCCGGCCTGCAAGGCCATGAGATGGCCTTCCAGATCGCCGAGCAACTCCTCGCATTCCTGGAAGAAAGTCTGCTTGAACTGTTGCAGTTCATCCATCGGACTGGTCCTTCGGCTCAGGGGCGCACATTCTGGCGCCCAGGCATAATCATGGGCTGACCTTGCGGATCACTTCCAGCAGCTTGGCGGGGTCGAACGGTTTGACGATCCAGCCGGTGGCGCCGGCGGCACGGCCTTCGGCCTTTTTTGCCTGGCTGCTCTCGGTGGTCAGGATCAGCACCGGCGTCGCCTTGCATTTCGGCAACTTGCGCAATTCCTTGATGAAGGTGATGCCATCCATCACAGGCATGTTGATGTCGCTGATGATGACATCCACGTCATGCTGTTCCAGCAAATCCAGGCCTTCCTGGCCGTTTTCGCCTTGGATGACAGTATAGCCACCCTGCTTCAGTGCAAACTGAAGCATTTGCAGCATGGTCTTGGAATCGTCGACCGTGAGGACGGTTTTAGTCATGTTTCTACCGGCCATTTCATGAGATACGAAAATAACCCCAGGTCATCGAAGGCGGAGACGAAAGCATCGCTCGGCGACTTGATGACAAAAGGTGTGCCATTCTGCTCCATATGCTGGAGCGCGGCGATGAGAACCTGAACGCAGGGCGTGGACAGGCGGTCGACGGCGGAGGCATCCACCACCATCTTGCCGCCACCCATACCAAGGCCTTCCTGCACGGATTGCAACAAAGGCTCTGCGGCGCGCAAATCCATTGTCGCCGCCAGTTTGAGCTGGATTGCGTCGTCGGTTTTGACGATGCCGAACGGCTGCATGTTTTGCCCCCTTCGCGGCGAGACAGTTTACACCGGCTTTCCGCCGCTGGAAGGCAGCCTAGCCGAGCCGGTGGCGCGGGCAAAGGGGTTACGTTGTTAAATTGAGCATATGCAAAGGTTAAAATCGCCGCAGGTGGGCCGGAAATTGATCGGCCGGCTTTTGCTGGGCGGTTATTGCCGCCGCGACATGGTAAAGGTGGCGGCCTGACGCGCCAAAGTGGCAAGCTTCAATTCGGCATAACGCTGATGCAGTTCCTGGCGGGTGCCGCCTGCAAGCTGAAACATCAGCATGATCGAGCTTTCCAGGTCATCGGCGCAACGTACCAGGCTATCCAGGTCGCCATCGGCCATTTCAGTGCGACCCAAGCCGCGCAGGTAGTCAACAATCCAAAGCGAATGGACCGCAAGTTGCGATAGGCTCTGGCCGTGAATTTCCGTCTCCGGATTAAAGTGGTCGGCTAGCCTGGGTAGCGCGGTGTCGCGGCGCGGCTCGTCGCGGGGTGGCAAATCCTCCACCTCCACATCGATCACCGCCTCGGCGTCGAAGGCAAATCGCTCGTCTTCCTGCTGCTGCGACCAACGCGCGCTGTCCAAGGCGGAATCCTGCGATAAGGGTTTGATTCGGCTCAACCGAATCGGCGCTCTGTCCGATTCGGTTTGACCTTAATCTTGCCGAGTCGCAGGGTCAAGGCAGAACCGCTGCATGCAGTGGTTCTGTCAACAAGCCAACACAATATTTTGAATCAGAAGTTGCGTGAGGTTGCTTCAGCCACGCCCGCCGATACGCGCGCCGGTTTTCAGCACCACAGTTTCCAGCCCTCGCACCAGTTCGCGTCCGATGGCGCCGCCATCGCCGCCGATCTTCTGGCTCAGCACCACATAGAGCGCGTCGATATGCGGCTGCACCACGGCGCTGCTGATCCTGGCATCCTGATTGTTCAGGCAATGCTCCAGGTAATTGCTGAGGAAATGCGTGATTTCGCTGACCAGCGGAAAGCCGAAAGTGCCGCCCAGGCCCTTCATATCCCAGCAGATGCGCAGCATTGCCTGGACGCCCTGCGGATCATCCAGGTTGGTTTTGCGCAATTCATCAAAAGCTTCGCGCATACGGCCGAGGTCTTTGTCGGCCCATTGCTCATACATCCTCTGGCCCAGCGCCTGGACCGCCGTTTCCGCTTCCTTGATTGCCTGCTTATCAAAACCACCAGCGCCAACCTTCATTTTAAGAAAGTTCGGCGGTTCGATGAATTCGCCTTTTTTCTGGCTCTCATCCGACATAGCGTTGGAATACCCTCAGGCGGTCGAGCTAAGCGGCCCGATCATTCATTGTGGCGGTTGTATGCCTTGAGGCTAATCCTTTCGAACGAGACAAGCAATCGGCAAGCCATCCAGCCTCAGAAAAGTTCCACTTCCTCGTCAGGGGCCGGCTGTTTTGCCGGCTTGGCTTGCTGCTGCGGCGGCATGTCGCTGGAACCAAGCAGATAGTGATGAAAATGCGCCCGCACCTGCTCAAGATTCTGGCCAGCCAGCAGGCCTTCGCCCCAGCCGGTGGCGCGTTCGGTCAGGGTTGGCTCCCATTCACGACCGCAGCGTTCACGAATCAGGTCTTCCACATAACGCAGTGCATTCACCACATGTTGCTGGCGCTGGTTGCGCAGGTCGTCGCCCTGCATCAGGCCAACGATGGCCGCCATGGCCGGCGAGCCGGGCAACTGGCTGCCGATTTCCATCAACTGCGCGCTGAAAGCCTGGGCCGATTTGCCTTGGGCGTTACGCAGGTCCTCAATCTCTTCCTTGATCGCCAGCATCACCAGGGCAATGAAATCGAGTAATTCACGCTCTGCGGCGGTTGGCGGCGCATGATTCCGGATTCCGGCCGGCTTATCTGCCGCCGGCTGTTTTTTCCGGGCATCGACTTCCCGCTGGTCCGGTTGTCGCTGCGGCTGTGTCACGCCGTTTTTGCGCGCCACGCGAATCCCCTGTTGTTTTATTGTTAACGTCCTTATTGCCCATTTAGCCACAAGCCGAGGCAAAAAGCATCTGCCGTTCGGCAATTACGAATAATCCGCAACCGGAATTACCAACTTCTAATGCCGGCGTCGGATTTCCCTGCATTGCCTCGTATCTAAGCGATTGCAGGCGAGCCGGCGTCGGCCCATATTCTTCCGGTGGCGGAGGCGGCCGGCAATCGTTTGCCGGCCGTTTCCTGATACTTTTCAGCTTGGCCCGGGCCGTAACAAATGTGCCGGCCGCTTGCGGTCTTGAGGATGACAGCCGCCGATGGATGCGCTTGATATCAAGGAAATGCTGCATCACCATCAGCTTTGGCTGAAGGGCTTGCCGACGGGCAAGGCGGCCGATTTTACGGGCAAGGACCTGAGCGGCGCCGATCTCTCAAAAGCAGATTTGCGGCGTGCAAATTTCACCCAGGCAGTGTTGCGGAATTGCCAGTTCCAGGGCAGCAGCCTGATGCAATGCAGCTTTTTTAAGGCCGACCTAAGCGGGGCGGATTGCAGCGGCGCTGACCTGACCCGAGCCGATATGCGAGGCGCCGTGCTGGAGGCGACCAACTTTTCCAATGCAGTGATGGCGGGGGTCAATTTCCGCCGTGGCCTGGAGCTCGGCCCGCCGCCGGAGGCGGCTGCGGCTACAGGGCCCGGCTCTGGCATTGCTGTGCTAAGGCAGAATATCACCGGTAGCAATTTTGCTGGGGCAAATCTCGCTGGCGTAGATGCTCTGGGTGCTGATTTTACCGGTAGCAATCTGGCCGGTGCCAATCTGGAGAATTCCGCGCTGACCGATTGCCAATTGGCCCAGGTTGATCTGTCGAATGCCAATCTTGGCGGTGCCAGCCTGGTCGGCGCCAATCTGATGGGTGCTGAGTTGAGTGGTGCCAAGCTGGCCGGCGCCACGCTGCAGGGCGCCAACCTGACCGACGCACATCTGCATGGTGTTGATCTGACCGGGGTGGAAACCTACGGCGCCAATCTGGTGATGGCCAATCTGGCCCCCGAACCGCTGGCACCACCCAAGCCGCTCAGCCCGGAGGAAATCATGGCGGCGCTGGAGGAGCATCGCCGCTGGGTACAGACTGGCCGGGGCCAGCCAGCCAACCTGCGCGGCGCTGATTTGTCGGGCTTTGATCTGCGCGGGCAGGATTTGTCCGGGATCAGAATGCGCGGCGCCAAGCTGCGTGAGGCGCGGCTGGAGCGTGCGGTGTTCCGTTTCGCCGATCTTTCCGGGATTGATGCACGTGATGCACGCGCAGCGGGTGTCACTATTCTTGGTTCCAGCCTGACGGGTGCCGATTTTCGCTTTGCCGATCTCGGCGAGGCGGTGTTTGGCAGTGCTGAAATTCTCTCGGCCCAAGGCGAACGCACCGGACGGCGCATGCGCTGTGATCTGAGCGGCGCCAATCTGGGCGGCGCTCGGCTCGACGGGGTGCAATGGAATGATGCTGTGCGCAATGATGTCACCGGCCTTGAACCCGAGGCGGTGAACGGTCCATGATGCAAAAAGCATGAGCACGCCCGTCATAAAATTACAGCGCAACGAAGCTGGCTTCGGCGTCGCCCCCATGAGCGAGCGCCGCCGCTACTATGACCCTGTGCTCAAGGTGCATGTGGTGCAGGTGTTTCAGGGTGATTTTTATGTCAGCACCCAGCCTGGCGAGATGCTGGCCACGGTGCTGGGCTCATGCATCGCCGCCTGTATCCGCGATCCCATCGCAGGCAAGGGCGGCATGAATCATTTCCTGCTGCCGGATAAAGGCGGCGACAATAACCCTGACCTGCCCTTCTCGGCCAGCTTGCGTTACGGCAGCTATTCGATGGAGCAGTTGATCAACGGCATTCTGGCTGTGGGTGGCCGGCGCGAGCGGCTGGAGGTGAAAATCTTCGGTGGCGCCAATGTACTTTCCGGCCTGCGCGGCATCGGCCACCAGAATGCCGATTTTGTCGAGCGGTATCTCAAGGCAGAAGGATTCAGGATATTGGGCGCCGACCTGCGCGGCAATCTGCCGCGCAAGGTGCAGTATTTCCCCGAGACCGGGGTGGTGCGCATGAAGCAGATCGAGGATGCCAATGCCAAGGCAGTGTTCCAGCGCGAAACGGCGAAGAAGATCACCGCCGTGCAGAATACCGCTGGCAGCATCGAGCTGTTCGACTAGCGGCCGCCCCAATGGCTTACAAGCTCAACAATGTTGCCTGCCTGGTGGTCGAGAGCAATAACAACCATATGCAATTGATCAAGGAAGTGCTGCGTCCGCTTGGCATTTCCAAGGTGGCCGAGGCGATCAATGCCAAGGATGCTCTGGCCTATCTCGAAAACAACGTGGTCGACATCATCTTTTCCGAATGGCACATGGACGGAGAGATGGATGGCATCGGCTTCGTGCAATGGGTCCGCAAAAACCCGGCTTCCAAGAATGTGTTTGTACCGATCGTGATGGTGACGGCGCAGTCTGAGGAATGGAAAGTGATGAAAGCCCGCGATGCTGGCGTCACCGAATTCCTGGTCAAGCCGTTTTCCGCCTCTACCATGGCCAAGCGCATTACTGTGGTGATCGAAAGTCCGCGCACATTCGTGCGCACGGATGATTTCTTCGGCCCAGATCGTCGTCGGCATCGTGTATCCAATTACACCGGCGAAGAACGCCGCAAGGATTTGCTGGCCAAGGGCGACCAGGTGATGGACGAAAATTCGGTCGAGGAATTGCTCAAGGAACTTTGAGCCGGCTGCCGGCGCTGTTTGATGGGTTGACGGGCCGGCATTGTCGGGCCAAGCTTGCGTCATGTATTCGTCATGGAGGTGGGCTGTCGCGGCATGAGCGAAGTCATCGCCCTAAATCAGTTTCGCCACGCCGCAGACAAACGGGCTGCGGCCAAGGCGCCAGGGACCGACAAGTCGCCCGGTGCCGACAAGGTGCTGCCGGCAGATCGGGCGATTTTTTTCGACCGGCGCGAATTCTCCCTGATCCTAAACCTGTATTCGCGCATGGTCGGGCGCGGCGAGTGGCGTGACTATGCCATCGGCCATGATAAGGAAAGCTGTAGCTTCGCAGTGTTCCGGCGCAGTGCCGACGGGGCTCTCTACCGGATCGTGAAAACCCCAAAACTGGCACGCCGCCAGGGTGCTTTCGCCATTCTGGGCCAGGGCGGGCGCATATTGCGCCGGGGGCGTGAACTGGCGGTGCTGCTGCGCTATTTCGAGCCGCCGAGGCAGAACGCGCTGCTGTAAGCGCGGCGGCAAAGCGTCGATATCAGTTGATTGGCCGGATCAGATGATCGGGCCGGGTCAGTTGATCGGAACGTCTTCCGCCATCGGCGGCAGGTCGAGCATGGCGGCTTCCGCCTTGATCTCTTCCGGCGTCAATTCACGCAGGGTGTCGTCGGCATCATCGGCCGCCGTGGCGCGGGCCAGAACCTGCTGTTCCGAGGCCAGATTGCCCAGATTCAGGCTCGCCAATGCCAGATTGCCCAGGCTGGCTTCATCACCCAGGGTGAAGGAGCGGATCGGCAATGTGTCGGTATCCGGCACCATCGGCGCCAGGGCGATATCCAGTTCAATCGGCTTGTCGAGCAGGCCGCGGTCATTGCCGAGATGGCGCTCAAAGAAATCGGTGGTGCGCGAAATACTGTCTTCCTTGGCGGCGCCCCTGAAGGCATGGCCCTCGCCGTTATAAATCTTCACTTCATATTCGGCGCCAACATCCTTGAGCAGGCTGGCCAGTTCATGCGCCTTGCGCACCGGCACGATGCGATCGCGGTCGCCATGCAGCACCAGGGTGGGCGGCATGCGGTCAACGCCGCGGCGCTGCACTTCCGCCGGCATGGCGCCAAACATGTTCACCACCGCCTGCACCCGCTGATCCCGGCTGCCCAGGCTGAGGGCGTGGAAGCCGCCGAGCGACAGGCCAAACACGCCAATCTTCTCGGCATCGACATAACCAAGCCGCGAGACATAGGAGATTGCATCGGCAATCACCTTCTCCCGCTCGTCATGCAGCGAGGGCGCAGCCTTGCGGGCGGCGCCCAGGCCGTCGAAATAATGCACCACAAAGGCGGAGATGCCACGATCCGCCAGCGCCTTGGCCTGCGGATAGAAGAGCGAGCCGTCGCCCAGGCCATGCGAGCCATGCAGGATCAGCACGGCCGGGGCC
>NZ_JAGOLP010000048.1 GCF_017994015.1 Ferrovibrio sp.
CAGCGGGGTGTAGCCAAAGCGGGCCAGGCCGATGCCGATCAGCAGGGCTGCCGTACCCGGCAGGGCGGCGAGCATAAAACGCGAGAATGTCATGGGGTCAGCAACGGAGCGGGGCGGGGGGGGGGGAGGGGCTTGTCGTTGCGGCGCAGTCTACGCCCCTCCTGGCCTTGCCGCCACTCTGGCGCCTGGCTTACTTGCCGATCAGGCCCTTTAGCTTGTCGCTGGCGGACCCGGCACCGCCGGTGACACCGCCCACCGCGCCCTTGAGCTGGTCGCCGAGCTGCTTCTGCAATTCGGCGCCGCCGACACGGGCCGCCTGCTGGCTGATGCTGCCCAGCACGCGCTCGGCCACTTCGGCCGGGGTGGCGCCGCCCTTGCTCTTGCCGATATCGGTCAGGTGAATCGTGGGCAACGGGGTGTTCACGGCGCGGCCCTGCAAGGCGGCATGGCTCATGCCGATCTGGCCGCTGCGCACATACAGGTTTTCGATGATCACCTTGGTTTCGGCCTTGCCATCCTTGGCCGGCGTGGCGGCGCCATCCGGCTTGCTGCCACCCGGCCCCATCTTCTGCGCATAGGCCTGGGTGTTTTTCTGGATGGTTTCAAGATTGCTGCCGCCCTGGGCGAATTCGTAGGTTATCTGTGGGCGGTTGATCACCACTTCCTTGATCACAATCGGGTTCTGTTGCAGCGTCGCCACATCCAGCTTGAGCGAGATTTCGCCCAGTGACAGTGCTTCCGGCGTGTTGAAGCCCTTCGGATTGGCCACTTTCATGTCGCTGATGGCGCCGCTGCCATCCTTCAGCCCGATACTGACCTTGCCAACGCTGACGCGCGCCTGGGTCGCCTCGGTGCCATAGGTTTCGATGGCCACTTTGATCAGGCTGTCGAGATTGGAGAACAGGTAATAGACCCCGCCGGCGACCAGCAGGATGATGACGGCCAGCGCCAAGGCTACTTTCTTGATCATGGCTTTGCTCCTTTGCTGAAAGGCTGTGATCAGGCGGCAGTCTGGGCCGGCAGCACGGTCACCACATTGCCCAGCACATTGGCATTCGGGATCAGGTGGCGCTTGCCGTCATCCGACACCACTTCGGTGTAGCGCAGGTCGATCTTGGCCACCAAACCCTCGATGCCGGTAACAATCACGCGGTCGCCGCTGACAAACGGGCGGTTGAGCAGGATGAGCAAACCGGCCATCAGGCTGGAAACAATATCCTTGAGCGCAAAGCCGAGCGCAAAGCCGGTCAGGCCCAGGCCGGCGATCAGGCCGGTGACATCGGCGCCGAGCGTGCCCAACGCGGTGACGGCACCGAAGCCGACAATGCCCCAGCGAGCCGCATTGCCCAGCAGCTCCAGCACGTCGCGGCGTGCCTTGTCGCGTTCGGCAACGCGGGCGATTACGGCGCGGGCGATCCCGCCGGCAATCCAGAAGCCGACAAAGACCAGCAACGCACCGCCAGCGGCGGTCAGCATTTTCAGCACTTGGGGCCAATAGGCGGCGATTTCGGCAGTCATGGTCCATTTCTCCGGCAGGTTGATATTTAACGCCAGCCTAACCCAGGGCGGTGGGCTGTTGCTAGTTGCCATGAGGCTGGATAGAGTTGCCAAACTGATATATCAGATGGGAGACAACGCGCCGCTATCCGTGGCGTGGTCGGGTCAGGGCAAGGAGACGCAGAATATGCGGTTGCAGGGCAAGAAGGCGGTTATCACAGCCGCCGCGCAGGGTATTGGCCGCGCCACGGCGCTGGCTTTTGTGCAGGAGGGGGCGCAGGTCATCGCCACCGATGTGAATCCAGACAAGCTGGCGGAATTGCGCAGCCTGCCCGGCATTCACACCCAGAAGCTGGACGTGCTGGACCCCGAGGCGATCAAGGCCTTTGCGGCCGAAGTGGGAGCGGTGGACATCCTGTTCAACTGCGCCGGCTTTGTGCATCACGGCACGATCCTGGATTGCACCGAGGAACAGTGGGATTTCGCCTTTGATCTCAATGTGCGGTCGATGTTCCGGCTCACCAAGGCGCTGTTGCCGGCGATGCTGGCCAGCGGCAAGGGCGCCTCGATCATCAATATTTCCTCCGGCGCCTCGTCGGTGAAGGCAGCGGCCAACCGCTTTGTCTACGGCGCCACCAAGGCGGCGGTGATCGGCTTGACCAAATCCATTGCGCTGGATTTTATCCGCCAGGGCATTCGCTGCAACGCCATCTGCCCCGGCACCATCCAGTCGCCGTCGCTGGATGATCGCATCGCCGCTCTGGGCGAGAGCATGGGCAGCGTGGAAAAGGCCCGCGAAGCCTTTGTGGCGCGTCAACCGCTCGGCCGCCTCGGCACGGCGGATGAAGTGGCCGCCCTGGTGGTGTATCTGGCTTCGGATGAAAGCGCCTTCACCACCGGCGCGGTGCATATGGTGGATGGCGGCTGGACGCTCTGAGTTTTTATTTTAGCAACGGAGACAAGTGATGAAATTGCTGCGTTACGGCCCGTTGGGCCAGGAAAAGCCCGGCATCCTGGATGCCCAGGGCAATATCCGCGATCTGAGCGGTGTGGTGGGCGATATCAACGGCGCCACCTTGCAGCCCGAGGCATTGGCCAAACTGCGCGGCGTGGATGTGAACAGCCTGGCTGTGGTGAGCGGCCAGCCGCGCATCGGCGCCTGTGTTGCCGGCGTGGGCAAGTTCATCTGCATCGGCCTGAATTATTCCGATCATGCGGCGGAAACCGGCGCCACCGTGCCGCCGGAACCGATCATCTTCATGAAGGCCACTTCGGCAATCATGGGGCCGGATGACGATCTGATCATTCCGAAGAATTCGCAGAAGACCGATTGGGAAGTGGAACTCGGCGTGGTGATCGGCAAGGTGGCGCGCTATGTCGATGAAGCCAGCGCCATGGATCATGTTGCTGGCTATTGCACCATCAACGACGTGTCGGAACGCGCCTTCCAGATCGAGCGCCACGGGCAATGGACCAAGGGCAAGAGCTGCGACACTTTCGGCCCGATCGGCCCCTGGCTGGTGACGGCGGATGAAGTGGCCGATCCGCAGAACCTGGCGATGTTCTGCGATGTGAACGGCCATCGTTTCCAGAATGGCTCCACCAAGACCATGGTTTATGGTGTGCGCTATCTGATCAGCTATCTCAGCCAGTTCATGAGCCTGCAACCGGGCGACATCATCTCCACCGGCACCCCGCCCGGCGTCGGCATGGGCCAGAAGCCGCCGCTTTATCTCAAAGCCGGCGACAAGGTGCATCTCGGCATCGCCGGCCTGGGCGAGCAGCGCCAGAACGTGAAGGCTTATGCGGGCTGAATACGGCTATTGCCCTATCGTATCCCATGAGATACGATAGGGCGTGGTTGAGATACGCCAAACCACTATCTTTGCTGCTTGGCTCGCAGCCTTGCGCGACCGAGAGGCCCGTGCTCGCATCCAGGTGCGGATCAAGCGGCTCGGTCTTGGCCTGGTAGGCGATGCCAAGCCAGTGGGGCAGGGCGTAAGTGAATTGCGTATCGACTATGGGCCTGGCTACCGCGTGTATTTTATGCGCCAGGGCAATGCCCTGATTTTCCTGCTCTGCGGCGGCGACAAGCGACGCCAGCAGCGAGATATCGAACAGGCGCTGGAATTGGCCCGCCAGCTTGAGGATGGTTGAGATGCCAAGCCGCAAACTGAGTACCACACGCTATGATGCAGCAGCGTATCTGCTCTCTGAAGCAGATCAGCAGGCTTATCTGGATGCCGCCTTTGAAGATGGCGATCCACGTGTAATCGCCGCCGCTTTGGGCGATATCGCCAAGGCCAGGGGCATGACGCAGATTGCTCGTGCCGCCGGCCTTGGTCGGGAAAGTCTTTACAAGGCGCTGGCGCCTGACAGCAATCCAGAATTTGCCACCATCCTTAAGGTGATGCAGGCGCTTGGCTTCCGGCTGCATGCCGTGCAATTGGCGAAGTGAAATGACCGCACTGCAATCGGCTTGACCTTGTGCGGTGCTGACCCTATCTGGCCGGCACCGCCAACAGGGAGATGCGTGTTATGGCTTTTTCGATTTATCAGGCTTCGGTGCCGGTGTTTCTGCGTGGCCTGGATCGCCTTGCAGTGTTTCTCACCAAGGGCGAGGAATTTGCCGCTGCGCAGGGCATTGCGCTCAGTGAACTGGCCGAAGCACGGCTGGCACCCGACATGTATCCGCTGATCCGGCAGATTCAGTCGGCCAGCGATGCCGCCAAGGGCGGCGGCGCCCGGCTGGCCGGTATCGCGCCGCCGAGCATGCCGGATACCGAGACCACTTTCCCCGAATTGCAGGCGCGGGTCGCCAAGACGGTGGATTTCCTCAACAGCTTGTTGCCGGCGCAATTCGAGGGCGCCGAGACGCGCCGCGTGGTGGTGCCGACGCGGGTGAAGGAGCTGGAATTCAGCGGCGCCGATTATCTGCTCGGCTTCGCCATCCCGAATTTCTATTTCCATGTCACGACCGCCTACGGCATCCTGCGCCACAAGGGCGTGCCACTCGGCAAGATGGATTTTCTCGGCACGCGCTGAGGCTATGCCCCGTCGAGGCGCCGCGTGAAGATGATGCGCGGTTCCTCGATGTAGCCCAGCGCTTCGTAGAAGGCGCGCACACCGGCATTTTCCGGCCGCACCATCAGCATCAGCTTGGGCACGCCGCGTGCCCGTGCCCAATCCTCGGCCGCCGCCATCAGGGCGCGGCCGAGGCCCTTGCCCTGCTGCGCCGGGCTTGCGGCCAGATAGTAAACCCAGCCGCGATGGCCATCATGCCCCACCATGGCGCTGCCGATCACGGCGCCGTCGGCTTCGGCCACCAGCAACGTGGCTTCCTGCGAGGCAAGGCAGAAATCGATATCGCTGGCCGGATCGTTCCACGGCCGGGTCAGGCCGCAAACCTGCCACAGCGCGATCACGGCGGCGCGGTCGGCTGCCTGAAACGGGCGGATAAACATCAATGCTCGTCCGCGGCGGCGCGCAAGGATTCGACGCGGATTTCCTCGGTCAGCCGCGCCTTGTAGGCGGCGAATTCCGGCGTGGTCTTCACCGTGTAATGGCGCGGATGCGGCAGGTCGATGGCGATATCGCTTTTCACCCGGCCGGGCCGCGCCGTCATCACCAGCACACGATTGGCCATGAAAATGGCTTCGTCGATATCATGCGTCACGAACAGCACGGTCTTGCGGTCAGCTTCCCAGATGCCGAGCAGCAATTCCTGCATCAGCGCCCGGGTCTGGTTGTCGAGCGCGCCAAAAGGCTCATCAAGCAGCAATATCTTCGGGTCGTTGGCGAGTGCGCGGGCCAAAGCCGTGCGCTGCTGCATGCCGCCGGAAAGCTGCTTCGGATAATGATTCTCGAAGCCGCGCAGGCCCACCTTGTCGATGAAATGCGCCACGATCTGCTGCTGTTCCGGCTCCGGCACCTGCTTCTCGCGCAGGCCGAAGCAGATATTCTCGCGCACGCTGAGCCAGGGAAACAGCGTGTAGGACTGGAACACCATGCCGCGATCCGGGCCGGGCTGGGTGACACGTTGGCCATCCAGCAGAACCTGCCCGGTAGTGGGCTGGTCCAGCCCAGCCACAATGCGCAGCAATGTGCTCTTGCCGCAGCCGGATGGGCCGAGGATGGTGATGAAGTCGTTATCCTCAACACTGAGCGAGGTCGGTTCCAGCGCCCGGGTGGGGGTGCCACCGCGCACGCCCGGGAAAACCCGGCTGACGGAGTCGATGCGCAATTTGCTCATTTGAGGAAATACCAGGGAAACAGGCGCTGATTGGCCAGCTTGAACAGGAAATCGGAAATCAGGCCGATCAGGCCGATCACCACGATGCCGAATATCATCTGCCCGGTATCGAGCAGGCGCTGGCTGTCCATGATCATGTGGCCGATGCCGCTGGAAGCACCGATCAGTTCGGCCACGATCACATAGGTCCAGGCCCAGCCTAGCACCAGGCGCAGGGTTTCGGCGATCTGTGGCGCCGCGCCGGGCAGCAGTACACGGCGCACAATGCCGCCGCGCTTGGCGCCCAGCGTGTA
The DNA here is from genome assembly GCF_017994015.1 of Ferrovibrio sp. Taxonomy (GTDB): domain Bacteria; phylum Pseudomonadota; class Alphaproteobacteria; order Ferrovibrionales; family Ferrovibrionaceae; genus Ferrovibrio. The sequence continues at coordinate 6,043 of NZ_JAGOLP010000048.1, forward strand.
GGCGGCTTCCACCAGATCAACCCGCGAGCCGCCGACGGTGACCGCCACCATCAGCACAATCTGGAACACACAGCCGATGAAGATGACGCTGAGTTTCTGCGCCTCGCCAACGCCGGCCCACAGGATCAGCAGCGGAATGAAAGCCGAGGCGGGTAGGTAGCGGGCGAAGGAAACAAAGGGCTCAAAAAAGGCTTCAACGCTTTTGAATGCGCCCATGGCGATGCCAAGCGGCACGGCAATGATGGCGGCGATCAGGAAGCCGCCGACAACACGCCAGACGGTGACGCCGATATCGGCCAGGAAGCCGTATTTCATGAACAGGTCGATGCCGGCGCGCGCCGTCTTGACCGGATCGGCCAGGAATAGCGGCGGCACCAGCCCGCCCAAGGTAACGCCGCCCCAGAGCAGGAAGAAAGCGACGAAGAAGGAAATCCCCAGGGCGATGCGACGCCCCGGGGCTACCGGCTTGAGCGGTTCAAACACCGGATTTGACTCCGTTTACTTGATGAAGCTGTCGTCGACCATCGGCTTCAGATCGGGGATGGCGCGGATCACGCCAGCCTCAAGCTGAATATCGGCAGCTTCCTTCATGAAGGCCTGCAATTCACCCTTGAAATAGGCCTGGTTGGCGGCCTTGTCCTGCCAGGAAATGTAGGAAGCCGACTTGGCGAATTGCTCGCCGGTCTGCTTCACCTTGCCGCCCATGATCTCGTTCGACTTGGCCGGTTCCTTCTTGATCATGTCAAGCGCATCGAAGAAGCCGTTGACCACACCCTGCACCACTTTGGGGTTCTTCTTGATGTAGTCGGGCTGGAACGCCACCATGTCCACCACCACCGGGTAATCCAGCGTGGTGAGCAGGATTTTGCCGGCATTGGGCGCTTCACGCACGCTGGAGAGATACGGTTCGTAGGTCAGCGCCGCATCATACTGGCCGGCGATAAAGGCCTGCGCTGCCGGATTCGGCCCCAGCGTGGCGAATTTCACATCCTTGGGGCTCATGCCGTTGCGCTTCATGAACGCGATCAGGGTGAAATACGGCGTGGTGCCGGCGCCATCCACGGCAATGGTCTTGCCCTTCAGGTCGGTGATCTTGTTGATGTCATTGCGCACCGCCAGGCCGTCGCCGCCCTTTGACTTGTCGAGCAGCAGCACCTGGGCCAGCGGGATGCCGGCAGCGGAATAGGAGATGAAGGTATCCACCGTGGTGGCCACCGCCTGGGTGGCGCCGGCGGCAACGGTGAGGTGGCGTTCCTTCTGCGGGATGAACTTGATCTCCACATCCACGCCATGCTTCTTGAACAGGCCGGTTTCAGCGGCCAGCGACAGCGGCGCGAAGCCGGTCCAGCCGCTCATGCCCAGCACAACTTTCGGCATGTCCTGCGCCATGGCCGGCGCGGCGGCGGTGAGCACAAGCGCCGTGGTCACGGCGAGAAACGTCGATTTCATAATTGCAATCCCCCTGCTGAATGGCTTGCCGCTCCTGGCCGCTGCGGCCAGGAACCTGCCACCATGCTAATGCAGCCCGAAGAAGCCCGGCAAGTCTAATAATCATGTATATACAAGTTGACCGGGCAGAATCTGCCGCGCTGCCGACAGGACAGGCGGGTTGACCGTAAAATAGGCGGCGGCCTGTCGCAGAAGGCGCCAGCAGCAGCTTCGGATATGCAGGGATGGAGAGAGAAGCGGCGGGACTCGCGGCGCGGCAGGGGGTGGAACTGCGCGCGCCGCTCGCCTCACGACCACCGGGTGAAGGCCCTGTGGCCGGAAAGGGAAAACCGGCTGGATTACGGGCGCTTGCCCGAAGTGATGCTGGCAAAAGCCAGCACAGCACCAAAAATCAAAAAGGCAGCAATCACACCGCCGAGATACAGCATTTCCAATTTGTCCATGACGCTACTCGTTGCTGACGTTGACAGGCAGCAACCTAGCCGGGGCGAATGCACTGGGCTTTGATGTAGATCAAAAAAGTGCGTTGACGGAGCAATGCTCAGTCCAAAGTATAATCAACGCAGAATTCGCCGTAATCGCAGGTGATTTCCTCGCCCTCGGCGATGGCGCGGCGGGCATAGGTCAGCGGCGTGGTGTTGTCGGTATTGGCATCGCTGGCATGGTTGATGAAGCGGGTATTATCGAGGCTGACTACCCAACCACCGGGAATCTGCGGCGTGATATAGCCATAGCGTTCAACAAAGGCGCGCGCCGGCTCGGGCAGGCCGGCAAACACGTCTTCCGGGATGATGCGATCAAAGGCCGGTTCGAAGCGCCAGATCAGGCTACCGGCAGCGATCGGCGCGGCGGCAAACAGGCCCACACCCTGGATGGTGCTGGCGGCGGTGTAGGTTGGAACGAGCAGCATGGACAAAAGGCTCCGCATGGGCTGATGGCGTCAGAATAACATGCCATCTTGCCGAGGCGGCAGTGCCGTGATAATTATTCGACCAATCGGTCGGATAATTCGGGAGGCGGCCATGTATGCCCAAGCATTAGACCAGCAGGCGGCGGCTTCGGATCAGCAAGCCGAGGATGCGCGGCTTCTGGCGCGTTTCCAGGCTCGCATTGATGCCGAGGAAAAGATCGAGCCGAATGACTGGATGCCGGAAGCGTATCGCCGCACGCTGATCCGGCAGATTTCGCAGCATGCCCATTCCGAGATTATCGGCATGCTGCCGGAAGGCAACTGGATCACCCGGGCGCCCAGCCTGCGGCGCAAGGCGGCTTTGCTGGCCAAGGTGCAGGATGAGGGCGGCCATGGCCTGTATCTTTATGCTGCCGCCGAAACCCTGGGCGTCAGCCGCGAGGAATTGGAGCAGCAATTGCTCGATGGCCGCGCCAAATATTCCTCGATCTTCAATTACCCAACACTGACCTGGGCCGATATCGGCGCCATCGGCTGGCTGGTGGATGGCGCTGCGATCATGAACCAGATTCCGCTCTGCCGCTGCTCCTACGGCCCCTATGCCCGCGCCATGATCCGTATCTGCAAGGAAGAAAGTTTCCACCAGCGCCAGGGTTATGAACTGATGCTCAGCTTGTGTCGCGGCAGCGCGGCGCAAAAGGCGATGGCGCAGGATGCGCTGAACCGCTGGTGGTGGCCCAGCGTGATGATGTTCGGCCCGCATGATGCCGAGAGCCAGCATTCCGACCAGTCGATGCGCTGGAAGATCAAGCGCTTCTCGAATGATGAGCTGCGCCAGCAATTCATCGATGCCACTGTGCCGCAGGCGCATTTCCTCGGCCTGGAAATTCCCGATCCTGACTTGCGTTTTGATGCCGCCAGCGGCCATTGGCGCATCGGCGTGATTGACTGGAGCGAATTCAAGCGGGTGTTGGCCGGCGATGGCCCGTGCAACCGCCAGCGCATCAAGCAGCGCCGTGCCGCGGCTGAAAATGGCGAATGGGTGCGTGCTGCTGCCCTGGCCCATGCCGCCAAGCAGCGTCAACGGAGCGCAGCATGAGCAACACAACGCCGCTTTGGGAAGTCTTCATCCGGCCGCGCAACGGCCTGGCACATAAACATGCCGGCAGTGTGCATGCCGCCGATGCCGCCCTGGCCTTGCACGCAGCGCGCGATGTTTACACGCGGCGCGGCGAGGGCGTTAGCCTGTGGGTGGTGCCTTCGGCTGCGATCATCGCTTCCGATCCAGCCGACAAGGCCGAATTGTTTGAGCCAACCGCTTCAAAAATCTACCGCCACCCGACCTTCTACGACATCCCGGACGATGTGGGGCATATGTGATGGCACGCGATGCCGCCCTGTTTGAATATCTGCTGCGGCAGGCCGATAGCGCGCTGCTGCTGGGGCACCGCTTGTCGGAATGGTGCGGCCATGCGCCGATGCTGGAAGAGGAACTGGCCCTGGCCAATATGGGGCTGGACCTGATCGGCCAGGCGCGGCTGTTTTATGCCTATGCCGGCGAGCATGATGCCGAGGGCCGCGATGAGGATCAGCTGGCCTACCTGCGTGATGCACCAGCCTGGCGCAATCTGCTGCTCTGCGAACAGCCGAATGGCGATTTTGCCGCCACCATGCTACGGCAGTTCTTTTTTGCCAGTTATGCCGAGCCGCTGTATCGCGACCTGAGCGGCTCGGCCGATGCGCGCCTGGCCGAAATCGCCGCCAAGTCCGAGAAGGAAATGCGTTACCACCGCCGCCATGCCGGCGACTGGGTTTTGCGCCTGGGCGATGGCACCGAGGAAAGCCACCGGCGGCTGGCGGCAGCCTTGCAGGAATTATGGCCCTTCACCGGCGAGATGTTTGAAGCCGATCATGTTGAGCAGGATTTAAGCGCGCGCGGCATTGTGGTTCATCCGGCGCGGCTCACGGCGGCATGGCGCGATGGCGTGGGCGAAACCTTGCGCCAGGCCGGGCTGGACCTGCCGCCGGCCACCTGGATGCAGAGCGGTGGGCGCAGCGGGCGCCATAGCGAATATCTCGGCCACATGCTGGCCGGGATGCAATTCCTGCCGCGCGCCTATCCGGGGGCGTCATGGTGACGCTGGCGGCTTTGCAGCAGGCCGTAAGTGCCGTGGCCGATCCGGAAATTCCGGTGCTTACCATCGCCGATCTGGGCATGCTGCGCGATGTGGCCTTGGGCGCCGATGGCCGCCCGGTTATCACCATCACGCCAAGCTACAGCGGCTGCCCGGCGATGCGGGTTATCGAAGCCGATATCCGCGCTGCACTGGCGGCTTTGGGCTGCCAGGATGCGGAATTGCGTATTGTGCTGGCGCCGGCCTGGAGCAGCGACTGGCTGAGCGAGGCCGGGCGCGCCAAGCTGCAAGCCTATGGCATCGCGCCGCCCACAGCCAGCCGGCCCAATTGCCCGCGCTGCGGCGCTGCTGATACCGAATTGCTGGCAGCTTTCGGCTCCACGGCCTGCAAGGCGTTGTGGCGCTGCACGGCCTGCCGCGAACCCTTTGATCATTTCAAGTGTCACTGACATGAGCAAACTCTTCAGCCTGGAAGTAGCCGAGGTGCGGCGCGAAACCGCCGATGCCGTGTCGATCCGCTTTGACCTGCCGGCAGCGTTGGCGCCAACATTTGTGTTTCGCCCCGGGCAATATCTGACGGTGCAGAGTGATGCCGGGCGGCGCTGCTATTCAATCTGTGCTGCGCCGGAGGATGATGAATTGCGCATTGCCGTGAAGCAGGTGCCGGGCGGTGCCTTTTCCGGTTTCGCCAATACGCAACTGCGCGCCGGCATGCGCCTGGATGTGGCGCCGCCGGAAGGTAATTTCACCCTGCCGGCCGAGATGCCGCAGGCGGGCCGTTTTCTCGCCATCGCTGCCGGCTCGGGCATCACGCCGGTGCTGTCGATCATCAAGGCGGCGTTGCAGCAGCAACCGCATTGCCAGGTAGCGTTGCTCTATGGCAACCGGCAGAGCGGCGATATCCTGTTTCTTGAAGCCCTGGAGGATTTGAAGAATCGCTATCTGGGCCGCTTCACCTTGCTGCATGTGTTGTCACGCGAAGCGCAGGATGTGCCATTGCGCCATGGCCGCATTTCGGCTGAAACCATCCGCATCTTTGCCGCCCAGCTTGGCGGCATCGACCAGGCCTTTATTTGCGGCCCTGCCGGGCTGACCAACATGGCCCGCGCCAGCTTGCAGGCGCTGGGCCTGGCGCCCGAGCGGATCAGCACCGAATTGTTTCTGGCGCCGGATCAACCCGCCACGGCCGCGCCAGCGCCGCGGGCGCAGGCCGCCGCCGAGATTGAGGCGGTGCTGGATGGCCAGCGCCTGCGTTTTGGCTTTGCAGCGGACGATGCCGGTATTGTTGATGCCGCCTTGCGCCAGGGGCTGGAGCTGCCCTATTCCTGCAAGGGCGGCATGTGTTGCACCTGCCGCGCCAAGCTGGTGGAGGGCGAGGCCGAGATGGCGCTGAATTATTCGCTGCAACCCTGGGAGATTGCCGCCGGCTTTGTGCTGGCCTGCCAGGCGCGGCCCAAATCAGCCCGGCTGGTGCTGGATTTTGATCATGTGTAGCAGCCGGCGCCGAGGCGGCTGACGATGGCGCGGCCACAGGCGGCGGATTATGCCGACAAGCGCGAAGCGATTCTCGACATGGCGGCCGAGCTGTTTGCCCGGCGCGGCTTTGCCGGTGCGTCCCTGGCCGATCTGGCCGAGGCCAGCGGCTATTCCAAATCATCGCTGTATCACTATTTCGGCGACAAGCAGGCGATCCTGTATCAGGCGATGCAGGCGCATCTGGCCGAATTGACTGCCATTGCCGATACGGCCATGGATGTTGCCTTGCCGCCCGAGCAGCAATTGCGCCGCTTTGCCCGCGCCACCATGCGGGCCTATGCCACGGCGCGCTGGAAGCACCGCCTGCTGGTGAATGAAACCGCCAGCCTGGCGCCGGCCGAGCGGCGCCAAGTGGTGGCAGCGCAGCGGGCGCTGGTGCAGCGTGTGGCCGATCTGCTGGAGCGGTTGCGGCCCTCTGCCAATGTTGCCGAGCGCTGGCCGAATGCCATGCTGTTCTATGGCATGCTGAATTTCACCTACACTTGGTATGACCCCGCCGGCGCGGTGACGCCGGAAGCCCTGGCCGACCAGGCGGTGAGCATTTTTCTAAATGGCTTCGGGACAAAAAAAACGGCGGCCGAGTAGCCCGGCCGCCGCCTTGTTTTCCGGATTGGGCTTATGCCTCAGCCAACGCCGTGGCGCACGAACCAGGCATGCATCTTGCCCCAGGCATCTTCGGCCTGCGGCTTGCGATAGGTGGCGCGGTAATCCGCATTGAAGGCATGCGGCGTGTCGGGATAGGTCACGATATCAAAGGTCTTGCCGGCGCCGCGCAGGGCGGCGCGCATCTGATCCACGGTGTCGTTCGGGATGCCCTGATCGGCACCGCCATACAGGCCCAGCACCGGCGCCTTGATCGCGCCGGCAAGCTCCACCGGGTTCTTCGGCTGGCGCGGATTGGACTGGCCAACAACGCGGCCATACCAGGCCACGCCGGCCGTCAGGTTCGGATTATGCGCGGCATAGAGCCAGGTGATGCGGCCGCCCCAGCAGAAGCCGGTGATGCCCAGCTTGGCCTTGTCGCCGCCATTCTTCTTGGCCCAGGCAGCAGTGGCATCGAGATCAGCCATCACCTGCGCGTCCGGCACCTGGCCAGCCACGGCAACGGCGGCCTGCATCTCGGTCACCTTGCTCATATCGGCCTGGCGGGCATAAAGATCCGGCGCAATCGCCAGATAGCCCATCTTGGCCAGACGGCGGCACACATCCTTGATATGCTCATGCACACCGAAGATTTCCTGGATCACCATGATGGTGGGGTAGGGGGCGCCCTTTTCCGGCATGGCGCGATAGGCGGCCATCTGCAGGCCACCCGGCACCGGGATTTTCACTTCGCCGGCGGTCAGGCCCTTGGTATCGGTGGTGATCACGCTTTGCGCCATCACCGGCGCTGCGGCCAGCGAAAAGCCGGAAATCAGACCGGTGGCGACAAAGCCACGCCGGGAGAAATCCACCTTAGGCGCCAGGCTCAACATTTCATTCATGGATTTGTTCCTCCTTATGGCTGGCGCGGATATCGGCCAGCGGCATTGATAGCCGACCGCGAAAGTAGCGTTAAACGCAATCTTTGCCGCTCAAGATTTCGTTACTGAAGTAACTGAATCAGCAGGCCAACGGCGGCAAAGATTGCCAGCCAGATGGCGATATAGGTGAGGATGCGGCGGCTGCGCCAGGGCAGCCGCAGGGCGGCAGGCAGAATCAGCAATGCCGCCATCAGCAGGCCCAGCAACTGAGCCCAGCTTTGCCAAGACATCGGAGGGATGCTCAGGCCGGCGCTGCCGGCCTAATCCTTCTGGCTGACACGCTGCGCCGAGGCATTCTGCATGCAGCGGCGATACAGCCGGTCGGCCTGCGGCTCCTCGCGCGCCAGATAGCGGATATCCATCGAACTGACGACGCGATATGACATCGCATCCTGGTCGCTGGCCGGCTTCTGGTCGGTGGGCATGCTGCGCACCAGCGACAGGCTGTTATTGCTGCCACGGCGCAACTCAACCTTGAACGGGGTGCCGTCGATCCGTTCGCTGGCGCAGACCGAGCCGAGTGCACGGTCAAAATTCTTCACCCGGTCAAAACGCGGATCGGGCAGGTAATCCGGCCCCATGCCATCGGTGGCGGCAGCCACCGGCTTGTATTTATGGAATTCGGTTGTGGCAGTCAGGATGCGACCGAAGGGAAAGAAGATTTCCACATTGTCGTCAAGCCGCGCATGTTCGCCCATCTTGCCGTTGATGATCGGCAATTCCATGATGCGATGACCGGGAATACGCGAGGCATCCTCGTTCAAAAGCAGTACGGCGCGGTCGCCGCGCTCACGCGCGCGCTCCTGCTCAAAGGGAATCGGGGCGGTGGGATGTTTGGGGCCTTTCTGGGCCAGGGCTGTGGACGGGGCAATGCCTGCAATGCCGCACAGCATAGCGCCAAACAACGCCGCCGCGCTTAGTTTGCTGGTATTTGCCCGCATGCCGTTTGCTCCTGCGTAAGCACCAAATCCGCGTTTCCTGACCAAATCACCGACCGGAAACAGCCGGGAGATTAGACAGGTTTTTCGGCTTTGCCAAGAGTCTATGTGTTATCAAAGCGTTACTACGGAGTCGCGGCGCCGCCCGGGCTTTGCCAAGGACGCGGGTTCCGGGTATGGTACGCCGCCCCGCGCAGAAGCGGGCAGCAGTGGCGTCTAAGGAGCAGTGCGTTGGCCGAGAAAGATACCTTCATCCAGGAAGTCGACGAGGATTTTCGTCGCGACCAGATGCTGAAGCAGTGGCAGCGTTTCCGCATCCCGCTGATTGCCGCCTTGGTTGCGCTGCTCGGCGGCGTGGCCGGCTACCAGATTTGGCACGCTCACAAGATTGAGCAATCCGAGGCCGCCGCCCGGGCTTTTGTTGCTGCCCAGACATTGGGCCAGGAAGGCAAACACGCCGAGGCGGCGCAGGCTTTCGCCAGCCTGGCTTCTGGCGGGCATGACGGCTATGGCCTGCTCGCGGCGTTCCAGCGGGCCGGGCAGCTACTACGCGCCAAGGATGTGACCGGCGCCGTCGCGGCCTATGACGCAATTGCCGGTAACAGCGCCTATGATGCCAATTTCCGCGACCTGGCACGCTATTATGCGGCGCTAAACGGGCTGGAAAGCCTGCCGGCTGAGGAAATCCGCCGCCGCCTGGGCAGCATTCCCACCACCAGCCCGTGGAATTCCAATGCGCGCGAATTGCTGGCGCTGGCCGAACTGAAGGCTGGTGATCGCAATCAGGCGCGCAAGCTGCTGACCGAGCTGGCTGACGACGCTGCCGCCTCGCCGGGCGCCCGCGGCCGGGCCAGCGAATTGCTCGCCGCGCTGGGCGGGCCACTTAATCCGTGACGGGACGAAGCAAGATGGCGAAGGAAAAGGGCTGGCATCTGGCGCGGCGGTATCACTGGGCGCTGCTGTTGCCGGCCTTGCTGCTGGGCGGCTGCGACACGGTGAGCGACTTTTTCTCGCAGCCGGATCGCGGGCCGAAGGTGGTTGGCGAGCGCATCTCGGTGCTGGCCTTTGATTCGCAGCTCGATCCCGATCCGCAATTGGCGCAAACCCCGGTGCTGCTGCCCAAACCCTGGGCCAATGCCGATTGGCCGCAAGCCGGCGGCTATCCCAGCCATGCCATGCAGCATCTGGCCTTGGGCGAAACCCTGCGCGAAGCCTGGAATGCCGATATCGGTTCAGCCGGCGATGACCAGACCAAGATTCTGGGCCAGCCGGTGGTGGCCGAAGGCCGCATCTTTACCAAGGATGCCGAATCGAAGATCAGCGCCTATGACGTGAATACTGGCCGCCGGCTGTGGCGCGTTGACCTGACGCCGAAGGGCGAAACCGAAGGTGCGCTGGGCGGTGGCCTGGCCTATGCCGATGGCAAGCTGTTTGTGGCCACGGCCTATGGCGATGTGGTGGCCTTGCAGCCCAATACCGGGCTGATCTACTGGCATGTGGCGCTCAAGCTGCCGGTGCGTGGCGCACCCGGCGTGGATGCCGGTCGGGTATTTGTCATCACCCAGGATAACCAGCTTTTTGCTCTGGATGGCGATAGCGGGCGCCAGCTCTGGACCCATGCCGGCCTAGTGGAAGCCGCCGGCCTGCTGGGCGCTGCGGCGCCGGCAGTGGAAGGCAGCACAGTGGTGGCGCCGTTCTCGTCTGGCGAAGTCGTGTCGCTGCGCGCCGAAAGCGGCACCGTCGGCTGGTCGGAGCAGCTTGTGCGCACCGCCGGCCGTGTCAACGCCATCGGCGCACTCAACGATATCAATGCGCTGCCGGTGATTGATCGCGGCCGGGTTTATGCCGTCAGCCAGTCGGGCCGCTTTGTTGCCATCGACCAGCGTACCGGCGAGCGGGTTTGGGAACGCGCTATCGGCGCCACGCAGACCCCCTGGGTGGCCGGCGATTTTATCTATGTGGTGACAGTGGACGCGGAAATTCTCTGCCTCAGCCGGCGCGACGGCAAGGTGAAGTGGATTCGCCAGCTGCAACGCTACAAAGATCCCACTGCGCCAGTGCGCAAGGGCGTCATCACCTGGTATGGCCCGGTACTGGCCGGCGACCGGCTGATCGTGGCCTCCAGCGACGAACGCGCCTATGCGCTGTCGCCCTATAATGGCGACCTGATTGGCGCCATCAAACTTTCCGGCCCGGCGGCCGTGCCGCCGGTTGTGGCCGGGCAGACGGCCTACATCCTCACCGAGGATGCCCGCCTCACCGCCTTCCGGTAGATCGGTTTAAAATGCAACGCAAAGTCGCCATCGTCGGTCGGCCCAATGTCGGCAAATCGACCCTGTTCAATCGCCTGATCGGCAAGAAGCTGGCGCTGGTGGATGATACCCCCGGCGTGACCCGCGATCGCCGCGAAGGGCTGGGGCGGCTGTCGGACCTGGAATTCATCATCATCGACACCGCCGGTCTGGAGGATGCCGAGGATGAAACCATGGCCGGCCGCATGCGGCTGCAAACCGAGGTGGCGGTGCAGGAAGCCGACCTGGTGCTGTTTGTGATCGATGCCCGCGCCGGCATCACGCCGCTGGACGCACATTTTGCCCGTTGGCTGCGGCGCCAGCGCAAGCCGGTGGTATTGCTGGCCAATAAATGCGAAGGCCGCGGCGGCATGATCGGCCTGGCCGAAGCGCATGGCCTGGGCCTTGGCGAGCCGCTGCCGTTTTCCGCCGAGCATGGCGAAGGGCTGATGGAACTGCATGAGGCCCTGCTGCCGCATGTTGGTGAGCCCGAGGCAACTGAAGTGCCGGATGACGGCGCCTTGCTGCCGGTGGAAACCGATATCGACGTGGATACGCCCGACGATCCGTTGCGGCCGATCCAGCTTGCCGTGGTGGGGCGCCCGAATGCCGGCAAGTCGACACTGATCAATGCATTGATCGGTTCCGACCGCCTGCTGACCGGCCCGGAGCCGGGCCTGACCCGCGACAGCATCGCCATTGCCTGGGAATATCAGGGCCGCCGCATCCGCCTGGTGGATACCGCCGGCATGCGGCGTAAGGCGCGGGTGGAACACAAGCTGGAAAAGCTTTCGGTGGCCGATTCGCTCTATTCGATCCGCATGGCCCAGGTGGTGGTGCTGGTGCTGGATGGCCATCTCGGCTTTGACAAGCAGGATCTGACCATCGCCGACCATGTGCTGCGCGAGGGCCGCGCCCTGGTGATCGCGGTCAACAAGTGGGATCTGGTCGAAGATCGTGCCAAGGCGCTGAAAGAGATCGATGATCGCCTGCAAACCTCGCTGCCGCAGGCGCGCGGCATCCCGGTGGTCACTTTCTCGGCCCTGACCGGGCGCCATCTGGATCGCCTGCTGCCGGCGGTGATGAAGCAGTATGAGCGCTGGAACACTCGCATCGGCACGGCGGCGTTTAACCGCTGGCTCGAGCATATGCTGGCCAAGAATGCACCGCCGATGGCCGATGGCCGCAGCGTGCGCATCCGCTATGGCACCCAGGTGAAAACCCGGCCGCCCACCATGTCGCTGTTTGCCGGCCGCGCCGAGACAATCCCGGAAACCTATCAGCGCTATCTGATTAATGGCTATCGCGATGCCTTCGACCTGGCCGGCATCCCGATCCGCATCATGCTGCGCAAAAGCAAGAACCCGTTCGATCCCGACAAGAAGTGAGACGGGGCGGCCATGGGCGTGCATAACGGCTCATGCCATTGCGGCGCGGTGACATTCCGCATCACAGCCGAGATCACCGAGCTGACCACCTGCGACTGCTCGCTGTGCCGCAAGAAAAATGCACTGATGACCAAGGTGCATGAAAGCGCACTCACCATCCTGTCGGGTGAGGATGTGCTGACGCTGTATCAATGGAACACACGGCGGGCGAAGCATTATTTCTGCTCACGCTGCGGCATCTACACATTTCACCGCAAACGCGCCGCGCCGGATCATTATGGCGTGAATATCCAATGCCTGGATGGCTTCGATGCCAGCGCCATTCCGCTGCGCCAGGCCAGCGGCGCCGATATGAGCGTGGTTGATCCGGCGCCGCGCCCGGAATGGCCCGGGCCGCGCACTGCTTAACGCTGCGCTGGCGGCCGGCCAGGCGGTGGTCGGTCGGGTGGAGGCCCTTCCGGGCGATATTTATCCATCACCGCGTCGAGCTTTTCCGGCGACACGTTGAGCGCTTCCGACAGCAGCTTGCGGTTCTGCTCGCGCTGCGCTTCGCTGGGCTGCTCGCCGCGCGGCGCCGGCGTCACTTTCCTGAAAGCCTCGCGAAATTGTTCCGGCGTCACGCCCAGTTCGCGGGCAATGGCTTCCACTGGCCGGCCACCATCGGGGTCTCTTGGTCCTGGGCCTTGGCTTTTACCGCGCGGCGCGGGCGGTGGCGGCATGGCGTCAATTGCCGATTTGCAGGCCTGGCTCAGCTTGGCCGTATTCCCTTTCAGGCATTCCAGCACCGCCGGCCCCTGCCTGCCGGCACAAAGCTGCTCGGCATCGCGGCCACATTGTGGGCCTGGGCGGCCAGGTTCCTGCGCCAAAACCGGCTCGACGCCGATCAGCATCAAGGCTGCCAGCAGAGACAACAGGCGATACATCGGCTCCCCTCCGTTCTGCCTACTTACCCCAGGCCTTGAGGCGGCGTGCTGCTTCCACCATCTCGGCTTCGGCGCCGGCAAATGAGAAGCGCATGAAGTAATGGCCGCGCCGGCGGTCAAAATCAAAGCCGGGCGTGGCGGCAATGCCGGTATCATTCAGCAGCCGGGTGCAGAAACCCTGCGCGTCATTGGTGAAGCGCGAAATATCAGCATAGATGTAGAAAGCGCCATCGGCCGGCGCCAGCTTGTCGAAGCCGGCTGCGGGCAGTTCGTTGAGCAGGATTTCGCGGTTGCGGGCATAGCGCGCCACATTGCGCTCCAACTCGTCATAGGCGCCGAGCGCGGCCACGCCGGCCACCTGGCTGATGCCGGGGGCGGAGATGTAGAAATTCTGTGTCAGGCATTCCACGGCGCGAAGCAATTGCGGCGGCAGCACCATCCAGCCCAGGCGCCAGCCGGTCATCGAGAAGTATTTTGAGAAGCTGTTGATCACGATGGCCTGGTCGGTCAGCGCCAGCACCGATTGCGCCCGGCCGCCATAGGTGATGCCGTGATAAATTTCATCCACGATCAGCCAGCGGTCATGTGCTGCGCAATCCTGCACCAAAGCCGCCATGGCGGCGCCATCCAGCATGCAGCCGGTGGGATTGGCCGGGCTGGCCACCAACACACCTTTGGCATTGGGCGCCGTGGCCTGGATGCTTTCCGGCGTCGGCTGAAAGCGGGTCTCGGCCTCGGTCAGGATCATCTGCGGCACCAGATCCACCGCCTTGAGGATATTGCGGTAGGCCGGATAGGCCGGCTCGCCCAGGGCCACTTCATCGCCGGCATCAAAGGCGGCCAGGAAGGCAAGCTGGAAGCCGGCCGAGGAACCGGTGGTGACCACGATACGCTCAGCCGGCACGTCGAGGCCATAATACTGCCGGTAATGGCCCGAGATCGCGGCGCGTAATTCCGGGATGCCAAGCGCCAGGGTGTAGCCCAGCGGTTCACGCTGCGCTGCGGCCACGGCGGCCTGGATCGCCGCCTGCGGCGCCGCCGTGGCCGGCTGGCCCACTTCCATATGGATCACATCGCCGCCGGCAGCTGCGCGTGCGGCGGCGGCCTTCATCACTTCCATGACAAAAAACGGATCGATGGCGCCACGGCGCGACGGGGTGAGGGACATCGTTACAATACTCCTGGAAAAACAGACTTAAAATTCGTCGCCGGCAGCCAGGCCGAAACCGCGTGGATCGGCGGCCACGCGGCAGCTTTCCGGGCTGCGTGGCACGCCGTTGCCGCACACCGCCATGGTGACACGGCCCAGCCGGCGCACTTCAACCTTGGGCACGCCACGTTCGGTGATGGCGCCAAGCAGGGCGGCATCGTAGCCCGGTTCATGCAGCACCGGCGCATCGGGGGCTGGCTGGAACAGGCGTGGCTTGGCCATCGCGACGCCAAGCCGGCCGCCATTGCTGCCCAGGCTGTCGAGCAGCACCTGGGCCAGCGCGGCGGCGCCCGGCGCACCGCCACTCACCGCGCCGGCAGCAAAACTCTGCTTGGCGGTGTAATTGCCCACCGCCAGGGCGGCGAGATAGGCGGTTTCATCGCCTGGGCCGCCCGGTGCGGCGGCAAACAGGATGCCGGTTTCGCTGCCGATGCGGCGGGCACCAAAGGCTCGGCCCATGCTGAAGCTGCACGCCACGGCGCGGCCGGTCTTGTCGATGGCGGAGAGGCTGGTGCTGCCCTGTTCAAAAAGCGGGGCATTGCCGCCGGTGCCGCGATAGGCCTGGCCGATAGCGGTAACAAATTCACGCGGCTTGGTCTTGCCAACATTTTGCAGGCTGAGCCGACCGGCCGGCTCAAAACCCTGTTCCAGCAGCCAGGCGGCGATGGCGCCGCCCTGGGCATTGGGGCTGGCATAGACAATGCTGCCGAACTGGAACGGCACCTCAATCGGCTTGCCAATCTGGGCAGTATAGCCGCGCAGATCCTCGGGCCGGATGGCGCCGCCGATACGGGCGGCATCGGCCAGCACTTGGCGTGCCAGCATGCCCTGGTAAAAATCGCCGGCCCCGGCGCTGCGGATGCGGCCCAGCGTGGCGGCCAGTTCATTCTGGCTGACCTGCTCGCCTTCGCTGCGCGGTGCGCCGCTGCGATTCAGCAGCAGGCGGGCCAGGCCGGCTTCACGCGCCACCGGCGGGTTGGCCTCTGCCGCCGATTGCACAAAGGCGCGGCTGGTGCGCTCGCCAAAGCGGGCCAGCGCCTCGGCCGGCGAGACCACGGCTTCCCAGCGCAACTGGCCATGGGTGCCTTGCAGCAAGGCCAGGCCGCGCAACATGCCCGGGATCGGCACGCCGCCGCCGCCGGGCGGCAATTGCGGCAGGAAGTCGATACTGTCGGCCTTGCGGTTGACCGGGTCGAGCGCGATGCAGATGCCGCCGGCGCCCAAAGCGGCCGCGCCGGGATAGGTGACGGTGAGGGCCAGTGCGCCGGCCACCACGGCATCGGCGGCATTCCCGCCAGAGGCGAGGATGTTGCGTGCCACCAGCGCGGCCCGTGGCTCGTCGGCAGCTACGCCACCACTGAAGCCTTTTGCCGAAGCCGGGTCTGGTTCGCTGATTTCAGCTTTATTTGCGCCGCAGCCGGCCACCAGCAACACTGTTACAACCAGTGCCGCACATTGACGCCATCCGGCCCGATGCCTACCTTCAAGGGGCTGACGCAAACTGCTCGGCTCGTTGGGACTCGAATTTGTCATGGCTTTACGCTGGTCCTCTCTGCGCCGGCCCGTTGCGGCCGGTTGCGCCCTTGCCATCGCTTTTGCTGCCTGCCTGCCTTTCCTGACGGCTCTCAAGCCGGGGGAAGCGCTGGCGCAGCGGCGTGGCGGCGTTGCACTGGTGCGCGACGCCGAGATTGAAAATACCATCCGGGCGTATAGCGTGCCACTATTGGAGGCGGCCGGATTAAGCGCCGATTCCACCCAGGTGCATCTGGTCAATGACCGCTCGCTGAATGCCTTCGTGGCCGGCGGCCAGCGCATCTTTGTGCATACCGGCCTGTTGCAGCGCGCCGAGCGCCCGGCCCAGGTGATCGGCGTGCTGGCGCATGAAATCGGCCATATCGCCGGCGGCCATCTGGCCCGGCTGGAGGATTCACTCGGCAATGCCTCGGCGCTGATGATCGCCTCGATGCTGCTGGGTGTGGCAGCCGGCGTTGCTTCGGGCAATCCGGATGCGGCGGTGGCCGGCATCATGGCCGGGCAGCATATCGCCGAGCGTAATTTCCTCTCCTTCACCCGGGGCCAGGAAGCCGCCGCCGACCAGGCCGGCGCCAATTTCCTGGAGGCGACGCAGCAGAGCACCCTGGGGCTGGTGGAATTCATGAAAATCCTCGCCAACCAGGAAGCCCTGGCGGTGGAGCGCCAGGACCCTTATGTGCGCACCCATCCGCTCTCGGTTGAACGTGTCTCGGCACTGACCGCACGGGCCGAGCAGTCACAATTCAGTTCGGTGCCGGATTCGCCGGAAAATCTTGAGCGTTTCAAGCGCATGCAGGCCAAGCTGATGGGCTATCTTGATGGCCTGGGCGCCACCTTGCGCAAATACCCGGAAACCGACACCAGCCATTATGCCCGCTATGCACGCGCTTTTGCCTATTTCCGCGCGCTGGATTTTCCGCGTGCGCTGGCCGAGGTGGACAGCCTGATCGCTGAATTCCCCAACGATCCGTATTTCCATGAATTGAAGGGCGATATCCTGATCGATATGGGCCGGGTGCAGGATGCCTTGCCGCCGCAGCGCCGCGCCTATGAGCTTGGCCCGCGCGAGCCGTTGCTGGCTTATGGTTTTGCCCGCGTGCTGGTGGCGCTGGAAGCCCCGGCTTTGCTGCCCGAGGCCACCACCATCCTTAAGGCTGTGGTGCAGCGCGAGCCGGAGAATTCCGGCGCCTGGCAGCAATTGGCCATCGCCTATGGCCGCAGCGGCGATATCGGCATGGCATCGCTGGCCAGCGCCGAGCGCTATCTGGTGCAGGGTGCCTTGCATGATGCCCAGGGCCAGGCCGAGCGCGCCAGCCGGTTGCTCAAGGAAGGCACCCCGGGCTGGCTGCGGGCGCAGGACGTGATTGCGGCAACCAAGGATCGGCGGCGCGAACTGCGCAACCGCTGAGGCAATCCCACTTCACCAGATCGTGCCTTGTTCCGGCCCGGGCGCAACGCCATAGTGGCCGCGTTTTAC